>NZ_SDMJ01000020.1:0-3300 GCF_004153645.1 Rhodococcus sp. Q1
ATCCGGGCAGCAACGGTTCGACGATCTCCCACAACGCATCCGGTACCAGCCGGGAAGACAACGCATCGACCACGGCAGTGCATTGTGCCGCACAAACGATCTAGGCCATAAGAGACATGCTCTTACTCAGCTGGTTTCTGGGGAGGCCATGTTCGCCCGTTGCTTTCGTAGAAGGGTTTCATCGCTCTGGTCGGGAGAACACCGCCGTACAGCTGATCGTTGGACCACCAGATGCGATCGAGTTCAGTGAACTGCTCAGGGTCCAGGGATTCGAGGGTGGCGAGGCGCTTCACGGCGGCTTCTGCATCGAAGTAGTTGCCGGCATCGCGTAGCGCGCTGAACATGCCCTCGACGATTGTTGTGTCGAGGCCGTCATGGGTTGCGATCCACGAGCTGATGGTGGCTGCGACTTGCTTCGGGTTCTGCTCGAAGGCGCTGGGCCACTGAAGGTGTCCGATGAAACCTTGTGGGTCATGGCCGAGGCGGATGGCGTAGTAGGGGACGCGCCGGCCGACAGCCCACCCGACCTCCTGGTGGCACCAGGGACTGTGGTTGAACTCGGGATGGATGAGCGCTACGAATGCCTGCATCGAGCGCAGCGCGGACTCGATCTGTTCGCGCCACGGTTTGGAGACTTCCATGGTGTCGTGGGCAACGAACCCGTGGATCCCCGAGACAGCCAGTTCGTCAGCTACCTTCCCTACGAATTCTTTGTGCTTCGCGGAGTGGGAGAGAAACACCCTTACGTACCCGGGCTTCCAGAGTTTGTCGTGGGTTTCCTCGACGAGGTTGGCGACCTGGTCGGTTTCGACGCCTAGCGCGATGGAGTACAGCTCTACCAGATCGTCGTCGGATAGTTCCCCGAGTTGGTCCGGGACGGATGGCCCGTCGTCGAACCCGGATGTTGCCTGTAACCCGAACTCCCGAAGGAGCATGTCCCTGTCGTCGAACGACCATCGGGAGTGGTTGAACTCGTCGACGATCTCGGACTTGATCCGGAATCGTTCTCGTCGTGTGAGGGGCACCGGACAACAATAGGGCCAGTCGTCGCGGTGTCTGTCAGTGGCTCCGGTGGTGCTTTGAGCTGGGGTGATAGCAGGTCTCCGGCGCTTCTGAGCGGAGCAATACTGATTGAACTTGCCTGGGGCGCTCGAAGAAGTCGGGGCCACGCTCGGGCATGATGTGCCAGATGCAGGTGAGACGATTGAAAGCGATTTTCCAGGTTTCCGAACCCAGGCGGTTCGCCGAGCTGGAGGTGGGGTTGGCGCAGCTTGGGCGGAGTGTCATGGCGTTGGCTGCGGATGCTGAGCTTCTGACAGAGGCCCGCCGATTTCAGGGCGCCGCGGTTCTCCAAGGTTTTGCCGATGAGGAGGCCGCCAAGGCACTGATCTTGTTGGATATCGCCCGTTGTGGTTGGACGGATGCCGCGTCGGTGTCGTCGTGCATGGCGGCGTTTTACAACCATCTCTCGCGCGGCCTGTATGCCGAGGTGTACGCCGGCCGCCCGGCCGACCTTGAGGACATCAGAAAGTATGTCGACGCATTGAGGCGTCAGTTCTATCTGGACGGTCCCACGGGAATCGACTGGGTATTTCGCAACTCTGTGATCGACGACCGAGAGACGGCGTTGTACGTCGACTACGTCCAGACGTCTGGACGTAGTCGACGTACAACGCCGTCTCTCGGTCGTCGATCACAGAGTTGCGAAATACCCAGTCGATTCCCGTGGGACCGTCCAGATAGAACTGACGCCTCAATGCGTCGACATACTTTCTGATGTCCTCAAGGTCGGCCGGGCGGCCGGCGTACACCTCGGCATACAGGCCGCGCGAGAGATGGTTGTAAAACGCCGCCATGCACGACGACACCGACGCGGCATCCGTCCAACCACAACGGGCGATATCCAACAAGATCAGTGCCTTGGCGGCCTCCTCATCGGCAAAACCTTGGAGAACCGCGGCGCCCTGAAATCGGCGGGCCTCTGTCAGAAGCTCAGCATCCGCAGCCAACGCCATGACACTCCGCCCAAGCTGCGCCAACCCCACCTCCAGCTCGGCGAACCGCCTGGGTTCGGAAACCTGGAAAATCGCTTTCAATCGTCTCACCTGCATCTGGCACATCATGCCCGAGCGTGGCCCCGACTTCTTCGAGCGCCCCAGGCAAGTTCAATCAGTATTGCTCCGCTCAGAAGCGCCGGAGACCTGCTATCACCCCAGCTCAAAGCACCACCGGAGCCACTGACAGACACCGCGACGACTGGCCCTATTGTTGTCCGGTGCCCCTCACACGACGAGAACGATTCCGGATCAAGTCCGAGATCGTCGACGAGTTCAACCACTCCCGATGGTCGTTCGACGACAGGGACATGCTCCTTCGGGAGTTCGGGTTACAGGCAACATCCGGGTTCGACGACGGGCCATCCGTCCCGGACCAACTCGGGGAACTATCCGACGACGATCTGGTAGAGCTGTACTCCATCGCGCTAGGCGTCGAAACCGACCAGGTCGCCAACCTCGTCGAGGAAACCCACGACAAACTCTGGAAGCCCGGGTACGTAAGGGTGTTTCTCTCCCACTCCGCGAAGCACAAAGAATTCGTAGGGAAGGTAGCTGACGAACTGGCTGTCTCGGGGATCCACGGGTTCGTTGCCCACGACACCATGGAAGTCTCCAAACCGTGGCGCGAACAGATCGAGTCCGCGCTGCGCTCGATGCAGGCATTCGTAGCGCTCATCCATCCCGAGTTCAACCACAGTCCCTGGTGCCACCAGGAGGTCGGGTGGGCTGTCGGCCGGCGCGTCCCCTACTACGCCATCCGCCTCGGCCATGACCCACAAGGTTTCATCGGACACCTTCAGTGGCCCAGCGCCTTCGAGCAGAACCCGAAGCAAGTCGCAGCCACCATCAGCTCGTGGATCGCAACCCATGACGGCCTCGACACAACAATCGTCGAGGGCATGTTCAGCGCGCTACGCGATGCCGGCAACTACTTCGATGCAGAAGCCGCCGTGAAGCGCCTCGCCACCCTCGAATCCCTGGACCCTGAGCAGTTCACTGAACTCGATCGCATCTGGTGGTCCAACGATCAGCTGTACGGCGGTGTTCTCCCGACCAGAGCGATGAAACCCTTCTACGAAAGCAACGGGCGAACATGGCCTCCCCAGAAACCAGCTGAGTAAGAGCATGTCTCTTATGGCCTAGATCGTTTGTGCGGCACAATGCACTGCCGTGGTCGATGCGTTGTCTTCCCGGCTGGTACCGGATGCGTTGTGGGAGATCGTCGAACCGTTGCTGCCCGGAT
>NZ_SDMJ01000021.1:0-1891 GCF_004153645.1 Rhodococcus sp. Q1
GCGTTGCCGCTGAACGTCAACGGCAAGCTCGACCGCAGGGCCCTGCCCGAACCGGTCTTCGAGACCCGCGAATTCCGGACCCCGGTCAGTCCGGCCGAACAGGCCGTCGCCGCGGTCTTCGCCGAGGTACTCGGCGTCGAACAGGTCGGTCTCGACGACGACTTCTTCGAACTCGGCGGCAACTCGCTGCTCGCCACCCAGGTGGCCTCCCGGCTCGGAGCCGCACTCGGTGCGAAGGTTCCGGTGCGCGCCCTGTTCGAGAACACCGCTGTCGAATCGCTCGCCGGTGCGGTCGAGTCGCAGCGTGGCGACGACCGCCGGCCTCTCGAAGCCGTCGAGCGGCCCACGCGGATCCCGCTGTCGCTCGCGCAGCAGCGCATGTGGTTCCTCAACCGCTTCGACACCGAGTCGTCGGCCTACAACGTGCCGATCGCGATCCGGCTCACCGGCGATCTCGACGTCGACGCGTTGCAGGCAGCAGTCGGCGACGTCGTGGCCCGCCACGAATCGCTGCGCACCTTCTACCCGGAGACCGAGGACGGTCCCGTCCAGGTCATCGTGCCGGCCGCGCAGGCGGTTCCCGACCTGACTCCGGTAGACGTCGCGGAGAGGGACATCGTCACCGCGGTGCAGGAACTCGCGGCGACGATCTTCGACGTCACCACGGCCGTGCCGCTGAGTGCGCGACTGTTCCGGGTCCGCGAATCCGACTACGTCCTCGCCTTCGTGGTCCACCACATCTCCGCCGACGGCTCGTCGATGGGTCCGCTCACGCGCGACCTCATGACGGCCTACGTCGCGCGGTCGCAGGGCGACGCCCCGGCATGGGAGCCGCTGTCGGTGCAGTACGCCGACTTCGCCATCTGGCAGCGCGAGGTGCTCGGCGACGAGGACGACCCGGAAGCGCTCGCCGCCAAGCAGGTCGAGTACTGGAAGCAGGCTCTCGCCGGCCTGCCCGACCAGCTCGATCTCCCGAGCGACCGGCCACGCCCCGCGGTCCAGTCGTTCCGGGGCGGCCGCGTCGACTTCACCGTCGAGGCCGAACTCCACCGACGCCTCGCCGATCTCGGCCGGCGCACGAACACCACGATGTTCATGGTGCTGCACACCGCGTTCGCGGTGTTCCTCGCACGCATGTCCTCGAGCGACGACATCGCGATCGGCACGCCGATGGCCGGTCGCGGCGAGCGCGAACTCGACGACCTGATCGGCATGTTCGTCAACACGCTGGTGTTCCGGACCCACGTCGATTCGGACGCGTCGTTCACCGAACTCCTGGGACGGACCCGTGAGGCCGACCTCGGCGCGTTCGCGAACGCCGACGTGCCGTTCGAGCGGCTCGTCGAGGTGCTCAACCCCGCACGATCCACGGCACGCCACCCGCTGTTCCAGGTGGGTCTGTCGTTCCAGAACCTCGCGCAGGCCGCACTCGAACTCCCCGGTCTCACCATCTCCGGCCTCGACACCGACATGGAGATCTCGCAGTTCGACCTGCACCTGATCGTCACCGACCGCTACAGCGGCGACGGCACGCCCACGGGCATCACCGGCTACTTCACCTATGCGACCGATCTGTTCGACGAATCGACGGTCGCGGAGTTCGCCGCCCGGTTCATCCGCGTGCTCGACGCCGTGGTCGACGACCCGGCCCTGCCGGTCGGCGACCTGCCGATCCTCGACACCGCGGAGACCACGCGCGTGCTCGAGGCGTGGAACGACACCACACACCCCACCGGGTCGGCGACCCTGGTGGATCTGTTCGACGAGCAGGTTTCGCGGGTGCCGGATGCTGCGGCGTTGGTGTTCGAGGGTGGGTCGCTGACCTATGCGGAGTTCGATGCGCGGGTCAATCGTCTTGCGCGCAGGTTGATCTCGGAGGGTGTGGGTCCGG
>NZ_SDMJ01000022.1:0-956 GCF_004153645.1 Rhodococcus sp. Q1
CGACGACGTCGCCAGAATCGTCGTCTCCGTCGGACCATAAGCATTGAAGAACCGCCGCCGACCCGGCACCGACCACCGCCGCACCAGATCCGGAGTGAACGACTCCCCCGCCACCACCACCACACGCAGAGCATCCAACCCGGCAGGATCCATCGACCCCAACGCACCCGGCGTCATGAACACATGCGACACCGACTGCGCGGCAATCACATCCGCCAGATCCGGACCACCACCGACCCCCGCCGGCGCCACCACCACCGTCGCCCCCGCCGAGAACCCCACCCCCAACTCGAGCAACGACACATCGAAACTCGGCGAACACACATGCAACACCCGCGACGAGGAATCGACCCCGAAATGCTCACGCTCGGCCGCGATCACCCCACCGACACCCGCATGCGAGACCACCACACCCTTCGGCCGCCCCGTCGACCCCGAGGTATAGATCATCCACGCCGCATCCGACGACTCGAGCGACCGCACCCGATCCGCATACGAGATCGGCCGCGACGACAACCCCCGCACCTGCGCCACCACCGACACCTCATCGACCGCCACCACCGGCACCGACCCCGCCGCCCCGGCCACCACCGACGCCACCGACGACACCGTCAACGCCACCACCGCACCCGAATCGGCCACCATGAACTGCACCCGCTCGGCCGGATAACCCGGATCCACCGGCACGAACGTCGCCCCCGACTTCGCCACCGCCCACAACACCACCACCGACTCGAGCGACCGCGGCACCGCCACCACCACCGCATCCCCCGGCCCCACCCCACGACCGATCAACCACCGCGCCCACCGCGACGACACCGCATCGAGCTCCCGATACGACAACGACCGAGAACCCTCCACCACCGCCACCGCATCACCGGCCGACTCCACCGCCGACACCAACAACTGCGGCAACAACACACCACGACGACCACGCCCACGCCGCTCCGGGCGGG
>NZ_SDMJ01000023.1:0-901 GCF_004153645.1 Rhodococcus sp. Q1
TGCGTGCGTCGAATACGGCGTATGTGATCTTCACGTCGGGTTCGACGGGCCGGCCGAAGGGTGTGGCGGTGCCGCACGCGGCGATCGTCAACCAGTTGCTGTGGAAGCGTGAGTATTTCGGTCTCGGTGTCGATGATGCGGTGCTGTTGAAGACGGTGGCGACCTTCGATCTGTCGGTGTGGGAGTTCTGGTCGGCGCTGGTCTCCGGTGGGCGTGTGGTCATCGCGTCGGCCGATGGTCATCGGGATCCGGCGTATCTGAACCGGTTGCTGACGGAGCGGGCGGTGACGACCCTGCATGTGGTGCCGTCGATGCTCGAGGCCCTGATGGTCGACGCGGGTGGCATCCTCACACCGTCGTTGCGTCAGGTGCTGGCGATCGGTGAGGCTCTTCCGCCGGCGACTGCGAAGCGGTTCGTCGAGCACAATGCCGCCCGGTTGGTGAACCTGTACGGTCCGACCGAGGCCGCGGTGTCCGTCACCGCCGGTGATGTCACCGATGTCTCGGGTGCGTCGGTGCCGATCGGTGTGCCGGAGTGGAACACCCGGGTCTACGTGCTCGACGAGCGTCTGCATCCGGTTCCGGCCGGTGTCGCCGGTGAGTTGTACCTGGCCGGTGCGCAGCTCGCGCGCGGGTATTTCGGGCGTGCGGATCTGAGTGCGGAGCGGTTCGTGGCGTCGCCGTTCGGTGACGGGGAGCGGTTGTACCGTACGGGCGATCTGGTGCGGTGGACCCGTGACGGGCAGTTGGATTACCTGTCGCGCACGGACTTCCAGGTGAAGGTGCGTGGTTTCCGGATCGAGCTCGGTGAGATCGAGTCCGCCCTGCGGGCGATGGATGCGCTGCGTGATGTCGCGGTGATCGCCCGGGAGGACGAGCGGGTCGGCACGCAGCTGGTCGC
>NZ_SDMJ01000024.1:0-851 GCF_004153645.1 Rhodococcus sp. Q1
CTAGGCCCTGTTTCATAAGCAAGCGCTCCGCAACCACATATTGATCGCAGCGATACGCACCACCGCTGTGTAACGGACCGCGAGCTTGTCGTATCTCGTTGCCACAGCACGATTCTGCTTGAGCAGGTTGATCCCGCACTCGACAGCATGCCGCTGCTTGTAGAGTGCGGGATCGAACTCCGGCGGCCTACCGCCGGCCGATCCTCTGCGTCGGCGATGTTCCACCTGATCCGACTTGACCGGAATCGTCGCCCGAATCCCGCGTTTACGCAGGTGAGCGCGATTGGCAGCGCTGCTGTACGCCTTGTCCGCCAACACTCGATCCGGTCGCGTCCGAGCCCGGCCACCACCGAGGCGAGGCACCTCGATCGCAGCGAGAACCGTCGTGAACTGCGGGCTGTCCCCGTATTGACCGGCGGTAATCACGATCGACAAGGGCTTGCGGCCCTGTTCGCAGGCCAGATGCGCCTTGGTGGTCCACCCGCCCCGCGAACGACCCAAGGCGTGGTCGTCCGGTTCGGTCTCGACCCCGCCGGGTGGCTCACGCTGGAGATCACCGTCTTTGCGGGCTCCAGCGGCGTGCTGGTGGGCCCGTGCGATCGTCGAGTCGACGCTCACGTCCCACGTGATCTCACCGGCAGCGTCGGCCAGGGCCTGCAACGCGGTCAGGATCTGCGTCCACACCCCGGCGCGTTGCCACCGGCGGAACAGTCCGTAGACCGTCTGCCACGGTCCATATCGTGTCGGCATCTCCCGCCACGGTGCGCCGGTGCGGATGCGCCACCTGATTCCGTCGATGAGCTGGCGTTTCGTCCATTTCGGTGGACGGCCGGTCTTCTGTGGACAGGGCA
>NZ_SDMJ01000025.1:0-824 GCF_004153645.1 Rhodococcus sp. Q1
TGCCGTGGTCGATGCGTTGTCTTCCCGGCTGGTACCGGATGCGTTGTGGGAGATCGTCGAACCGTTGCTGCCCGGATTCCGGGCGCGGCCCCAAGGCGGCGGCCGGGCGGCGATCGATGATCGGGCGGTGTTCACCGCGATCGTCTACGTGCTCACCAGCGGCTGTGCCTGGCGGCACCTGCCACCGTCGTTCGGGGTCAGCGTTCCGACCGCACACCGCCGCTTCACCACCTGGGTTCGGGCCGGGGTGTTCGACGAGCTGCACCGCCGGGTCCTCGATCGGCTCGGTGCCGGTGGGGGCCTGGACTGGTCCGCCGCGATCCTGGACGCAGCGCACGTGCGGGCGAAAAGGGGGGCTCTCTGACCGGTCCCAGCCCGGTCGATCGAGGCAAGAACGGCTCGAAGATCCACATCCTCTCCGATGCCGACGGCATTCCCCTCGTCACGGCGGTGACCTCGGCGAACGCCCACGACAGTGTCATGCTGCAACCCATGGTCGCTGCGATTCCGGCGGTGCGCTCACCTCGCGGTCCGCGGCGCCGCCGACCCGGCCGGTTGCGGGCGGACAAGGGTTACGACTATCCCGTGCACCGCCGGTGGCTGCGGGCCCGGGGGCATCGTTCCGCGGATCGCCCGCCGCGGCGTCGACAGCAGCGAACGCCTCGGCCGTTACCGGTGGAAGATCGAACGCACCCTGGCTTGGCTGAGCGGCTATCGCCGGCTGACGATGCGCTACGAACGTCACGGTGAGAACTTTGCTTCCTTTCTCCAACTCGCCGCTGCGCTGACCTGCTTCAAGAAACTCACCAAATGAGACGTGCTCT
>NZ_SDMJ01000026.1:0-805 GCF_004153645.1 Rhodococcus sp. Q1
GCCGCCAACTCCTGCACCGACGACGTCTCGAACACCACCGGCACCGCCACCCGATACCCCAACCGCGCCGACAACCGCGCCACCAACCGCGTCGCCGCCAACGAATTACCCCCCAGATCGACGAACGAATCGTCCAACCCGACCCGCTCGACCCCCAGAACCTGCGCCACCTCCTCGGCCACGGCCACCTCGACCACCGACCGCGGCGCCCGATACTCGGCCACCTCGAACACCGGCGCCGGCAACGCCGCCCGATCCACCTTCCCCACCGGCGTCAGCGGCACCTCGTCGAGCACCGTCACCGACGACGGCACCATGAACCCCGGCAACACCTCCCCCACCGACGCCCGCACCCGCACCGGATCGAGCACCGCCCCCGCCTCGGGCACCACATACGACACCAACACCGACTCCCCCGACGCCGACACCACCCCCACCGTCACCGCGAACCCGACCCCCGGCACCGCCGACAACACCGCATCGATCTCCCCCAACTCGATCCGGAACCCCCGGATCTTGACCTGGAAATCACTGCGCCCCACATACTCGAACACCCCATCGCCGCCCCGACGCACCAGATCCCCCGTCCGGTACATCCGACCACCCGGGGTGAACGGATCGGCCACGAACCGCGCCGCGGTCAACCCGAACCGACCGTGATAACCCCGCGCCACCTGCGCCCCGGCCACATACAACTCACCGACCACACCCTCGGGCACCGGACGCAACCGCTCGTCGAGCACGAACGCCCCCACCCCCGCGATCGCCGACCCGATCACCACCGGCGCATCGGGCACCAACTCCG
>NZ_SDMJ01000002.1:0-267985 GCF_004153645.1 Rhodococcus sp. Q1
TGAAGTGGTCGCACCAAATATTATTTGGCACTGACATTCATCGGCACACTGTTGAGTTCTCAAAGAACACGCACACATCGTCACGTTCCGGACTGTCGTCCGACCCGCTCCGAGGCAACCGTTCCAAGCTATCACATCCGATTTCAGGGAAGCAAACTCGTTGCGTTCCCCGTCTCTTCTGTGAGAGCCGATCGATGCGACATCGAACATGCCTATTTCCGAACCTCTCGGTCCGGCGGGCTGTTCGGTGTCGCTCGAACGACGACTAAGTTACGCCGACGCTAACGAGCCGTCAAATCCGCTGGTCAGAGGCTCGTCAGCGTCGGCAAACAGCATCAGTCGTGGACGACGCGGACACCGGCGAAGTTCCGCTTGCCCCGGCGCAGGACGAGCCAGCTGCCGTGCAGCAGCTCTCCGTCGCGCGCGGTCCACTCCTCCGAGGAGATCCGGACGTTGTTGACCGATGCCCCGCCTTCCTTGACGGTGCGCCGTGCAGCGCCCTTGCTCTCGCACAGTCCCGACGCGACGAGCAGATCCACGATCGTGTCCGGTTCGCCGGCATGGAGCTCGGTCACGGACGCCTCGGTCAATGCGGCCGCGAGTGTGGACTCGTCGAGGTCGCCGAGCTCCCCCCGGCCGAACAGTGCGCGACTGGCCAGTTCGACCGAGGCGGTGTTGTGCGCACCGTGGACGAGCGTCGTCATCTCCGCGGCGAGCCGCTTCTGGGCCTCGCGCGCGTGCGGACGCTCCGTGGTGGCGGTCTCGAGTTCGGCGAGTTCGTCCTTGTCGAGGAAGGTGAACCAGCGCAGGTACTTCATGACGTCGGCGTCGGCCGCGTTGACGAAGTACTGGTACCAGGCGTACGGGCTGGTCATCTCGGGGTCGAGCCACAGACTGCCACCGCCGGTGGACTTGCCGAACTTCTTGCCGTCCGAGGAGGTCACGAGCGGGACGGTCAGCGCGTGCACGCTCGCGCCGTCGGTTCGGCGGTTGAGCTCGACGCCGGCGATGATGTTGCCCCACTGGTCGGAACCACCGACCTGCAGCGCACACCCGTGCTCGCGGCGGAGCTGCACGTAGTCGTTCGCCTGCAGCAGCATGTAGCTGAACTCGGTGTACGAGATGCCGTCGGCTTCGAGCCGGCGCTTGACTGTGTCTCGAGCGAGCATCACGTTGACCGAGAAGTGCTTGCCGATGTCGCGCAGGAAGTCGATCACCGACAGATTGCGGGTCCAGTCGAGGTTGTTCACGACCACGGCTCCCGTCCGAGAGTCGTCGAACTCGACGAACCGTTCGAGCTGTCCCCGGATCCGTCCGGCCCACTCGGCGACGGTGTCGGCGGAGTTCATGGTCCGCTCCCCGACGTCCCGTGGGTCGCCGATCATGCCGGTCGCGCCACCTGCGAGAACGATGGGCCGGTGGCCGGCGCGCTGGAAACGTTTGAGAGCGAGGAGCGGTACGAGGTGACCGGCGTGCAGGCTCGGACCGGTCGGATCGAAACCGGCATAGAGGGTGATCGGACCCTTGTCGAGTTCGCCTCGAAGTGCGTCGAGATCGGTCGATTGCGCGATGAGACCGCGCCAGGTCAGTTCGTCGAGGATGTGCTCAGTCACCGTTCGATCATCCCATCACCCGTGAGGAGCGGCGGGCGCGCGTGGGCTGCGCCGGTACGCGGAGACTCCGACGGCGCCGGGAATCCACAACCGCCACGGCCTGTCGGCGGCGACGCTGATCCCCACCCGTGGACCGCGTGCGACCTCGCCGACCAGCGGCTCTACCGGAAGTTCCACGCGCACCCGGGCATCGGAGACGCCCACGTCGATGCCGTTGTCGGCCAGGTCGAGACCGAGGGCAGCGGCCAGATTTCCGGGTCCCCGGGCGAGGTTGGCGAACGGCGTGCCGGGGGTGCGACGGGCCCGGGCGGCCTGTTCTCCGTCGACGACCTCACCGCCCCGTAACAGCACTGCTGCGGCGGTGCCATCGGGACCGAGGGAGATGTTCGCGCAGAAGTGCAGGCCGTAGCTCCGGTAGACGTACAGATGTCCTGCGGGCCCGAACATGACGGAATTGCGCGGGGTCGGTCCTCGATACGAGTGCGCTGCCGGGTCGGGCCACGGTCCGTCCTCGGGCCCGCCGTAGGCCTCGACCTCGGTCAGCAGGACGGTGGTCTCCCCTACCCGGACAGTCGCTCCGAGCAGCGCGGCGGCTGCCTCGACCGGATCGAGTCCCTCGAGCGCGCCGCGAACGGATCTGCTGCAGCGGCTCAGTCTGCACTCCATCCGGCGACACCGCGCGCGGTGAAGTCGTTGTGATCGGCATCGGTGACCTCGCGGGCCTCGTCGACGAGGAGGACGGGGATGCCGTTCTCGATCGGATACGCCCGCCGCAGGCGGGGGTTGTAGAGGACCGCGTCGTCGACGAGAAGCAACGGCCCCTTGTCCTCGGGACAGGCCAGAATGCTCAGCAACGTGGGATCGACAGCCACGGATGTCCTTTCGAAGGGCGGAACCGAACCGGAACCAGGCTACCGCGCCCCGGCGGGCGAACCGGCCGTGCCCGCCTTCCAGGCCAGCGCGACGGCCTTGGTGAATCTCTTGTACGTCCCCGTGTCGGGGCTCAGGTACCAGGTGCGGACGGTGGGAACGGGCAATCCCTGTTCGCGCAGCCCGTCGGCCGCCGGACGATAGGACGGCCCCAAGGGGATGTCGTGCACGATGTGCACCAGATCCGGCCGTTCGTCGGGCGCAATCGCGTCGAACGCTGCGGTGATCTCTGCCGCCGTCGGTGCCCGGTTGCCCCGCAACGTGCACGCGGCCACCGCGATGTCGCGTCCGCCCACCGAGATCCCGTAGGCGACGGCGAGGTCGACGCGCGGGATCGCTTCGAGGACGTCGGTCACGCTCTGGGTGAAGACCGGACCGTGGAAGGTGGGGATCACCGTCCGTCGGCTGTCGAGCAGCCAGAAGTCGCCGTCGGCGTCGCGCCGGAACAGGTTGTCGGTGGGCACCCACACGTCGCCCGGTTCGAACACCCCGCGCATGACGCCGGTGAGCGCCGAGGCGGCGGGCCCGGGTTTGCCGAGCAGCAGTCCGACCTCACCGACCCGCGCCTCCCGCACGAACCCGCGGTCGTCCTCGACGAGTCGGCCCGCGCCGGCGTCGTAGGCGGCGAGCCGCACGTCGGCGCTGCCGGGCAACGGCCGGCCCTTCGAGCCGATCTTCGAACCGGAGACGTTCGCGAGCACGACGTTGCCCTCGGTCGAGGCGTAGAACTCGAGCACCCGCGCAGGCTGGAACCTGTCGAGCGTGCGGCGCCACAACCCCGGTGGCATACCGGATCCGATGAACAACCGGATGGGATGGATGGCGTCGATGTGCAGCGAGGGGCTGTCGAGCACCTCACGCAACATCGCCCAGGTGTAGGTGACGACGGTGACGCCGTAGCGGTGCACCTCATCGCTGAACAGCGAGGGGTTCAGCCCGCGGGACAACGCGATACGCGCTCCACCCGCCAGCGCCCCACCGAAACTGACCAGAAGACCGGACGAATGATGCAGAGGTGCAAGGCAATACATCGTGTCGCCGCGACCGAGCGAGGCAGCGGTCGCCGTACCGAAGGCCGACAGCGCCCACCGGTAGTTGGTGACCCGCCGCACCGCGAGCGTGTCGCCGCTGCCGGAGAAGAGGACGAACGCGAGCTCCCGCGCAAGACCGGGATCGGGGACGTACCACCCCGGCAGTTGCACCGACGAGATGTCGAGTCGTTCGAGATCGACGACGTCGGTGCCGGGTTCGATGTCGAGGTCGCGAACGTCGCCACCACCGAGCACCAGCACGGGCAGACCGGTCGCCACGGCCGCATCGAGGTTCTCCGGATCGGCCACGATCTTCTCGACACCGCCGAGGCGCACGGCCTCCGCGACGTCCGGTCCGGGCGGGATCAGCACGGAGACACCGCCGAGGCGGGAGATCGCGGCGACCGCGGCCATAGCACTGGGACGCACGTCCATGAGGATCCCGACGTGCATCGCGGGGCGGACGCCGTTGTCGACGAGACCGAGCACGACGTTGTCGATCCGGCGGTTCACAGCGTCGAATGTGTAGACGCGGTCCTCGAAGATGAAGCACTCCCGTTTCGGCGACTTGCGGCCGATCTCGGCGAGCAGACCCCCGACGGAGATGCGGGTGCGCGACTGGATCTGTCCGAGCCGCGCGAGCCGGGGCAACGCGCGTGCGGCCTCACCGGTGAGATCGCGTGCGCCGCGGACGGCGCCGACGGCGATCCCCGCAACTCCTCTACCGAAGTCCGTTCCCACGTCGGCGAGGGTCGCGACGGTGTGGGTGATGCGGGATGCGACCGAGACGCCGGTGCCCTCGTCCTTCGGATCGGGCACGACCATCGGCGCCATACCGACGGGACGATCACCGACTCCCTCGCGCCACTGCACCCATTCGCCGACCGAGGGCCACGTCTGCTGGCCGGCAACGCTGCCCACGACGAGCCCGAAATGCCCTGCACGCAAAGTGCATTCGTAGATCTCCGCGCGGGGTGCCGCTTTGCGGATACCGCGCACGGCGAGCGGTTGCCCGATGTCGTCGACCTCGCCGACGAACGCAAGGACGGGACAGGTGATCTCGGCGAGGCTCACCACCCGGTCGTTGACGACGAAACCGCCACTGACCATGCGATTGTGGGCGATGAACTGGCGCAGCATCTCGGCGACGGCCGGACCGGACCACGCCACCCACCCCTCGGTGTCGAGGAACCGGCGTTGCGGCTCGCGCGGCAACAGCGCTTCCCTGTCGTGGAGCTGGAGCAGGAAGTCGATGCGCGATCGCACGGTCTTGACCGGATCGAGCAGCTGGAAGCCGGTGCGCGCCATCCATCCGGTGATCGCGAGGCGGTTGAAGACGTGGTCGGCGAGGAAGTCCGCGGAGTGGGTCGCGACGATCTCGGGGATCCCGAAGGGCAGCGCGGCGAGAGTGTCGACGGGGCTGCCGAAAGTGATCAGGCTCGCGATGCCGCGGCTGCGCCGGTACGCGGCCACCTGATAGCAGAACATTCCGCCCTGCGAGTATCCACCGAGGTGGACGTCGTGGCCGGTGTAGGCGCGCACGCGGTCGACGATCTCGTCGAGGGCGAGGAGATGATCGGTGAGGGTGCGCTTCCAGCCGCCCTCCTCCTGGTCGGGCGAGCCGAAGTCCACGACCCACGGGTCGAGTCCCGCGGCGTGGAGGGTGCCGACGGCGCCGGCGTCACGGGTGACGTCGTAGACCTCGGCGGACACCATCATGGGCGGTACGAGGACGATCGGGATGCCCGTGGAAGCGGTGTCCGATTCGGGGAAGTACCGGCGGAGTCGGTACATCGCGGTGCGTTCGACGACCTGGTACGGCGAGGACGACCGATCCGGTTCGAGGCCACCGAACCGCAGGACGTCGAGACCGTTCTGGGCGGTGGCGACGAGCCGTCGCATCGACTCGGCCACTACATCGGCGTCCAGTCCCACGGTCCGCTCCCCTCTCGACGATGTATCCGCACGGGTCCCCGGCACCTGCGGTTCTACACCGGTACCCGCTGCGTGCCGAGAGTATGTGCCAGCCTGCCACACCACCGTGACCGTCCCGGGCAACTCGGGGTGCCCGGGACGGCAGGTGGGTCAGCCGCGGACCCAGTCGCGCAACTGCACCGCGGCATCGCGCACGCGGCCGAGCTGCTCGACGACCCGCACGCCCGCGGTACCGCCGCGCGCGTCGCGCGAGGCGATCGAGCCTTCGACCGTGAGCACGTCCCGCACCTGCGGGGTCAGTGCCGGATCGACACCGGCCAGTTCGTCGTCGGTGAGGTCCTCGAGGCCGACTCCGCGCCCCTCGGCGAGCCGCACGCACGCACCGGCCGCCTCGTGGGCGACGCGGAACGGTACGCCCTGCCGGACCATCCACTCGGCGATGTCGGTCGCGAGGGTGAAGCCGGCGGGAGCGAGTTCGGCCATGCGCTCGGTGTGGAAGGTCAGCGTCGAGACGAGACCGGCAATGGCCGGGAGCAGCAGCTCGAGCTGCGCCACCGAGTCGAAGACCGGCTCCTTGTCCTCCTGCAGGTCGCGGTTGTAGGCCAGCGGCTGCGCCTTGAGGGTGGCCAGCAGTCCGGTGAGGTTGCCGATGAGGCGACCGGCCTTACCGCGGGTGAGCTCGGAGACGTCCGGGTTCTTCTTCTGCGGCATGATCGACGACCCGGTCGACCATTCGTCCGCGAGGGTGACGTATCCGAACTCGGGAGTGCTCCACAGGATGACCTCCTCCGCCATGCGGGAGAGGTCGACGGCGATCTGCGCGAAGACGAAGGCCGCTTCCGCCGCGAAGTCACGAGAACTGGTCGCGTCGATGGAGTTGTCGGCCGCGGAGTCGAAGCCCAGATCGGCCGCGATCGCGTCGGGGTCGAGACCGAGCGACGATCCGGCCAGCGCACCCGACCCGTACGGCGACACCGCCGCGCGCTTGTCGAAGTCGCGCAACCGGTCGACGTCGCGCAACAGCGGGTGTGCGTGGGCCAGCAGGTGGTGTGCGAGCAGCACGGGCTGCGCCGCCTGCAGGTGCGTCTTGCCGGGCATCACGGCATCGGGGTGGGCCGCGGCCTGGCCGGCGATCGCTTCCACCACGTCGAGGACACCGTCGGCGATGCGCCGCGCGCTGTCGCGCAGCCACATCCGGAACAGCGTCGCGACCTGGTCGTTGCGGGAGCGGCCCGCGCGGAGCCGGCCGCCGACCTCGGGACCGACCCGCTCGATGAGTCCCCGTTCGAGCGCGCCGTGCACGTCCTCGTCGGATTCGGCGGGACCGAACGCACCCGAGGCCACATCGGCGGCGAGTCGGTCGAGGCCGTCGAGCATCGTGGCGAGGTCGTCGCCGGTGAGGAGTCCGGCGCGGTGCAGGACCTTGGCATGGGCCTGCGAGGCGCGCACGTCGTACGGGGCCAGGGCCCAGTCGAAGTGCGTGGACTTGCTCAGCGCCGCCATGGCGGCGGCCGGTCCGGATGCGAACCGGCCGCCCCACAGGGCACCTTCGTTGGTGCCGTGAGCCGTCATGACTACAGGCCCAGATCGCGCTTCGCGGCGACCTTCGACGACAGGCCGTGGATCTGCACGAAGCCCTTGGCGTTGGACTGGTCGAAGCTGTCGCCTTCGTCGTAGGTGGCGAGGTTGAAATCGTAGAGCGACTCGGGGCTGCGGCGGCCGTTGACGGTGATGTGCCCACCGTGGAGCACCATGCGGATGTCGCCGGTGACGCGTTCCTGGGTGTTCGCGACGAAGGCGTCGAGGGCGGTCTTCAGCGGGGAGAACCACAGGCCGTCGTAGACCAGTTCGCTCCAGCGCTCCTCGACGCGCCGCTTGTAGCGGCCGAGTTCGCGCTCGAGGGTGACGTGCTCGAGTTCCTGGTGCGCGGTGATCAGCGCGATGGCGCCGGGTGCCTCGTAGATCTCGCGGCTCTTGATGCCGACGAGGCGGTCCTCGACCATGTCGAGACGGCCCACACCCTGGGCACCGGCGCGACGGTTGAGTTCCTGGATCGCCTCGAGGACGGTGACGTGCTTGCCGTCGATGGCGACGGGGCGGCCGGCCTCGAAGCTGACGATCAGCTCGTCGGGGGCCTGCCAGTGGGCGGTGGGGTCCTCGGTGTAGTCGTAGACGTCCTTGGTGGGGGCGTTCCACAGGTCTTCGAGGAAGCCGGTCTCGACGGCGCGGCCCCACACGTTCTGATCGATGGAGAACGGCGAGCGCTTGGTGACGTTGATGGGAAGGCCGTGCTCCTCGGCGAAGGCGATGGCCTTCTCGCGGGTCCAGGCGTAGTCGCGGACCGGTGCGATGACCTGGAGGTCGGGAGCGAGGGCACCGAAGCCGACCTCGAAGCGGACCTGGTCGTTGCCCTTGCCGGTGCAGCCGTGCGAGACGACGGTGCCGCCGTGCTCGCGGGCGGCCTGCACGATGTGCTTGACGATCAGCGGGCGGCTGATGGCCGAGACCAGCGGGTAGCGATCCATGTAGAGCGCGTTGGCCTGGACGGTGGGCAGGCAGTACTCGTTGGCGAACTCGTCCTTGGCGTCGACGACGATCGATTCGACGGCACCGCAGTCGAGGGCGCGCTGACGCACGACCTCCATGTCCTCGCCACCCTGGCCGAGGTCGATGGCGACGGCGACGACCTCCTTGCCGGTCTCCTTGCCGATCCAGCTGATGGCGACGGAGGTGTCCAGCCCGCCCGAATAGGCGAGTACGACGCGTTCGGCCATTGTCTTTGTGCTCCTTTGTATTTCGACGTGCGTCTATGAGTGGTAGGTCAGGTGAGTGATTCGATTTTCGCGGCCAGTTCGGCTCCCGTCGTCGGTTCGCGGGCGATGACCGCGATGGTGTCGTCGCCGGCGATCGTTCCGACCACCTCGGGTAATGATGCCCGATCGAGTGCACTGGCCAGATAGTGCGCTGCCCCCGGCGGGGTGCGCAGCACGGCGATGTTGCCGCTCGAGTCGGTCGACACCAGCAGTTCACCGAGGAGACGGGACAGGCGGTCGGTGCCGCCGGTCACGCCGCGCACGGGGCTGCCGTCCTCCGGGACGACGTACACCCCCGCTCCCCCGTCGGCCCCGCGGAGCTTCACGGCCCCGAGTTCCTCGAGGTCGCGGGAGAGGGTGGCGGTGGACACCTCGATGCCGTCCGCGGCGAGCAGAGCGGCGAGTTCGGTGTGGCTGCGCACGGGATGTGCGGCGAGCAGAGCGACGATACGGGCCTGCCGTGCCGCGCGTGTCGGCGCGCTCGCCGCGCTGTCCGCATGGTTCGCCGCCGTGCTCACGGTCAGCTCCGGCTCTGCTCGAGCAGCCACACGAGCAGGGCCTTCTGCGCGTGCAGGCGGTTCTCGGCCTCGTCCCACACCACCGACCGCGGCCCGTCGATGACCTCGGCGGTGATCTCCTTGCCGCGGTAGGCGGGCAGGCAGTGCAGCACGATCGAGTCGGCGTCGGCGAGGGAGACGAGCTCGTCGTTCAGTTGGAACGGCCGGAAGGGGGCCTCGCGGTCCTTGCCGTCGTCCTCCTGCCCCATCGACACCCAGGTATCGGTGACGAGCACGTCGGCGTCGGCGGCTCCGGCGCGCGGGTCGTCGGTGACGGTGACGGTGCCGCCGGTCTGCTCGGCCCGCGCGCGGGTCGCGGCGACGACCTGCGGGTCGGGGGTGAATCCGGCCGGGGACGCGATGGTCACGTGCATGCCGGCGGTGACGCCGCCGAGCATGAGCGAATGCGCCATGTTGTTCGCGCCGTCGCCGAAATAGGTCATGCGCAGCCCTGCGGTGCTGCCCTTGCGCTCGCGGACGGTCTGCAGGTCGGCGAGGACCTGGCAGGGGTGGAAGGTGTCGGTGAGCGCGTTGACGACGGGCACGGTCGAGTGCGCGGCGAGCATCTCGATGCGGTCCTGGCCGTAGGTGCGCCACACCACCGCTTCGGTGAAGCGGGAGAACATCCGGGCGGTGTCCTCGAGGGTTTCGCCCTTACCGATCTGGGTGGCGCCGGTGTCGACGACGATGGCGTGGCCACCCAGCTGGGCAATGCCGGCGTCGAACGAGAAGCGGGTGCGGGTGGAGGTCTTGTCGAACAGCACGGCGACGCTGAGGGGCCCTTCGAGGGGGCGGCGGGACAGCGGTGCCTTCTTGAGTTCGGCGGCGAGTTCGAGTACCTCGGTCTGTTCGGCCGGGGTGAGGTCGTCGTCGCGCAGGAAGTGGCGGAGCACGGTCAGTTTCCTTCCCGGTCGGCGGTGTCGAGGATCGCGGGCAGCGCTGTCACGAAGCTCTCGGCCTGCGGTTCGGTGAGGATCAGCGGGGGCGCGAGACGGATCACGTCGGGGGCAGCGGCGTTGACGAGGAAACCGGCCTCGCGGGCAGCGGTTTCGACGGCCGGTGCCTTCGCGGCGGTGAGGACGATGCCACGCAGCAGCCCGGACCCGCGCACGTGCGACACGAGCGGATGCCCGATGTCCTCGATGCCGGCGGCGAGGGTCTTGCCGACGGCGTTCACGTGATCGAGCAGGTTCTGTTCGTCGATCGTGCGAAGCACCGCGAGTGCCGCCGCCGCGCACACCGGGTTGCCGCCGAAGGTGGTGCCGTGCTTGCCGGGCTGGAACAGCTCGGCGGCCGGGCCGGTCGCGAGAACGGCGCCGATGGGCAGACCACCGCCGAGGCCCTTGGCAAGGGTCATCACATCGGGGGTGATTCCCGCAGCCTGGTGGGCGAAGAAGGTGCCGGTGCGGGCGATGCCGGTCTGGACCTCGTCGAGCACGAGCAGGGCGCCGCGTTCGGTGGTGAGGCGGCGCGCGCCGGCGAGATAGCCCTCGGGCGGGACGACGACGCCGGATTCGCCCATGATCGGTTCGAGGAAGACGGCGGCGGTGTTCTCGTCGATCGCGGCGTCGAGCGCGGCGAGATCGCCGTAGGGTACGAACTCGACGCCCGCGGGCATCGGCTCGAAGGGCGCACGCTTGTCGGGCTGGCCGGTGAGGGCGAGAGCGCCCATGGTGCGGCCGTGGAAGGCCTTCTCGCACGCGACGATCTTCGGCCGTCCGGTGAGCCGGGCGATCTTGAACGCCGCCTCGTTGGCCTCGGTGCCGGAGTTGCAGAAGAAGGCGCGGCCCTCGTGACCGAAGTGCGCGAGGAGTTTCTCGGCGAGTTCGAGCACCGGCGGCGAGGCGTACAGGTTCGACACGTGGCCGAGCTGGTTCAGCTGCGCGGTCACGGCCTCGATGATCGCCGGGTGACGGTGGCCGAGGCTGTTGACGGCGATGCCGCCGAGCAGATCGAGGTACTGCTTGCCGTCGGCGTCGGTGAGCACGGCGCCGTCACCGGCGACCAGGGCGACCTTGGGCACGCCGTAGTTGTTCATCAGCGAACCCGCCCAGCGCTGCTGGAGTTCGGACGTGCCGGTCATGCGGGGCCTTCCTTCTCGGAGACCGGCACCACCATGGTGCCGATGCCTTCTTCGGTGAACAGTTCGAGGAGCACGGAGTGCGCTCGGCGGCCGTCGATGACATGCGCGCTGGGCACTCCGCCCTGCACGGCACGCAGGCACGCCTCCATCTTGGGGACCATGCCGGAGTCGAGCGACGGCAGCAGCGCGGTGAGGGCATCGGCGTCGATCCGGGAGGTGAGCGAGCCGCGATCGGGCCAGTTCGTGTAGAGGCCCTCGACGTCGGTGAGCACGACCAGCTTCTCCGCGCCGAGCGCTTCGGCCAGGGCCGCTGCGGCGGTGTCGGCGTTGATGTTGTGCACCACCCCGTCGGCGTCGGGCGCGATCGTGGAGACCACGGGGATACGGCCGGCGGCGATGAGGTCGAGCACCGCACCGGGGTCGACGGCGGTGACGTCGCCGACGAGACCGATGTCGGTGTCCTCGCCGTCGACGACGACCGTGCGGCGGGTCGCGGTGAACAGCCCGGCGTCTTCGCCGGAGGTGCCGACGGCGTACGGGCCGTGGCTGTTGATCAGGCCGACGAGTTCGCGGCCGACCTGCCCGAAGAGCACCATCCGCACGACGTCCATGACCTCGGGGGTGGTGACGCGGAAGCCGCCGCGGAACTCGCCTTCGAGGCCGAGGCGCTTCAGCATGGCGTTGATCTGCGGGCCGCCGCCGTGGACCACCACGGGGTGGATGCCGACGGTGCGCAGGAACGCCATGTCGGCGGCGAAGGCGGACTTGAGGGTGTCGTCGATCATGGCGTTGCCGCCGTACTTGACGACCACGATCTTGTCGCGGAACTTCTGCAGCCACGGCAGGGCCTCGGCGAGGACGAACGCCTTCTGGTGCGAGGTGAGGTCGGCGATCAGTGCGTCGGTCACGTCGTCTCCTGTGCTCGTGCCGGTCACGACGAGTACGCCGAGTTCTCTTCGACGTAGGCGTGCGAGAGGTCGGTGGTGCGGATGGACACCTGCGCGTCGCCGAGACCGAGGTCGATGTCGAGGGCGATATCGGCGGCGGACAGGTCGACCTCGCGGGCGCCGGGGGCGCCGACGCCGTCGATGCACACGGGATTGCCGTTGAACGACACCGAGATCTTGTCGGGGTCGAGTTCGATCGGGGCGATGCCGATGGCGGCGAGCACACGTCCCCAGTTGGGGTCGGAACCGAACAGGGCGGTCTTGACGAGGCTGTCGCGGGCGACGGTGCGCGCCCCGATCAGGGCGTCGGCCTCGCTGACGGCACCACGGACAGTGACGGTGACGCGCTTGGTGACTCCTTCGGCGTCGGCCATCATCTGCTCGGCGAGGTCGTCGCACACGGCGAGGACGGCGGCGTTCAGATCGTCCTGGCTCGGGGTGATCCCGCTGGCGCCGGAGGCCAGCAGCAGCACGGTGTCGTTGGTGGAGGTCGCGCCGTCGACGTCGAGGCGGTCGAAGGTGAGCCGGGACGCGTGGCGCAGCGCGGTGTCGAGTTGCTCGGCGGTGGCGACGGCGTCGGTGGTGACCACGCACAGCATGGTCGCCAGGGCGGGGGCGAGCATGCCGGCGCCCTTGGCCATGCCGCCGACGTTCCACTTGTCGGCGTGGTGCAGGGCAGCCTGCTTGGGCACGGTGTCGGTGGTCATGATGGCGTAGGCGGCGTCGGTGCCGCCGGAGATGCCACCGGCGAGCTCGTGGACGATCTCCTGCACGCCGGAGAGCACCTTGTCCATCGGCAGGCGGTCGCCGATCAGGCCGGTCGAGCACACGGCGACCTCACCGGCCCCGGTCTCGGTGCCCCAGTTGCTCAGGGCGTCGGCGACGGCCTCGGCGGTGGCGTGGGTGTCCTGGAACCCCCCGGCGCCGGTGCATGCGTTGGCGCCGCCGGAGTTGAGGATCACCGCGCGCAGGCTGCCCGACTTCAGGACCTGCTGGGACCACAGGACGGGGGCGGCCTTGACCTTGTTCATGGTGAAGACGCCGGCGGCGGTGAGTTCGGGGCCTTCGTTGACCACGAGGGCGAGGTCCTGCCGGCCGGAGATCTTGATGCCCGCGGGGATGCCGGCGGCCCGGAATCCGGCGGGGCTGGTGACGCCCTGGCTGCGGATCAGGCGTCCCCCGGCGATCTCGGTGGCGCCGGTGTAGACGTCGTCGGCGTACTTGTTCTCGGTCACGGAGCCACTCCCACGGTGGACAGGCCGGCGGTCTCGGGCAGACCGAGCGCCAGGTTCATCGATTGCACGGCGGCACCGGCGGTGCCCTTGGTGAGGTTGTCGAGCGCGGCGACGACGACGAGCAGGCCGGCGTCGGGGTCGACGGTGACGGCGATCTGCACGGCGTTCGAGCCGACCACCGCGCCGGTGGTGGGCAGTGCACCCTCGGGCAGCAGCTGCACGAAGGGTTCGTCGGCGTAGGCCTTCTCGTAGACCGCACGGGCCTCCGCGGCGGTCACCGTGGTCGGCGCGGTGCAGGTCGCCAGGATGCCGCGGGGCATGGGAGCGAGGACCGGGGTGAACGAGACCTTCACGTCGGTGCCGGCGAGGGCGGAGAGGTTCTGCTTGATCTCGGGGGTGTGGCGGTGGGCGCCGCCGACGCCGTAGGCACGGACCGAGCCCATGACCTCGGAGCCGAGGAGGTCGACCTTCGGGGACTTCCCGGCGCCGGAGGTGCCGGAGACCGCCACGACCTGCACGACGGGTTCGACGATGCCCGCGGCGACGGCTGGGGCGAGGGCGAGCGAGGCGGAGGTGGGATAGCAACCGGGGACCGCGATGCGGGTGGCGCCGACGAGAGCGTCGCGCTTGCCGGGCAGCTCGGGCATCCCGTAGGGCCAGGTTCCGGCGTGGTCGCTGCCGTACCAGCGTTGCCAGTCGGCGGCGTTCTCGAGCCGGAAGTCGGCACCGCAATCGATCACGACGGTGGTGTCGGGCAGCTGCGCGGCGATCACGGCGGAGTGGCCGTGCGGCAGGCCGAGGAAGACGACGTCGTGTCCGAGCAGGGTGTCGATGTCGGTGGCACCGAGCACGCGGTCGGCGAGCGGCAGCAGGTGGGGATGGAACTCACGTAGGGTGGCGCCGGCGTTGCCCCCGGCGGTGAGTGCGCCGATGACGAGGGATCCGTCCTGGCAGGCGGGGTGGCCGAGGAGCAGGCGCAGGATCTCGCCGCCCGCGTAGCCGCTGGCGCCGGCCACGGCGACCCGTAGCGGCGACTCGGGGGTGGCGGTGAAGTCCGGTGAAGTACCCATACGAATGATTATGCACTCTCATGCAAATCGTTTCATACCGGGTGTCCCGTTCGGGGGGAACTCACTCCGACCGCAGTGACCGCCGGATCTCGGCGAGACGGTCGGCGGCGGCCGCCCTACGATCCTCGTACTGCTCGTCGAGCGTGCGACCCACCCCGGTCGCACGAGCCAGTTCCTCGGCGCCGAGCGCGGTTGCCGAGCGCTGCTCGATCTTCTCACGCACCGACTCGAAGGTCGGCACCCCGTCCGCGGTGTAGCCGGCGATCTCCTCGATCGTCGGAGCACGGACACCGGTGCCGACGACTCCCGCGTCGACCTTCCCCGGGTCGACGATCTCGGCGTCGTGGACCTGCACATCGTGCGGCGTCGCCGCATCGCGCGGGGTCACGTCGGGATCGGGGCTCGGTTCCGGGTCGATCGGCGGCACGTCCGGGATGTCCGGGCCCGGTGGCACATCCGGCACCGTCGGCGTCTCCGGACCGGCGGGAGTCACGTCGGGGACGGGTTGCTCCGGCCTGTCGGGCTCCTCCGGGGACGGCACCCGGCCGTCTTCATCCTTGCTCATGCATCCAGGCTACGTCGCCCGGCTCCCGCTGCGTCCTGTTCGGCGCGAGCCTGCCTGCTCGCGCGGGCCCCGATCCGACGGTGCGCGATCGTGTCCTCGTGCCGCGAATCCACACGCTCGCCGGACACGTCCTCGACCGGGCGGGTCGCACGGTCGCCACGGTCCCGCCCGACGTGTGGCTGCCGGGCGGGGACACGCGCGTCCCCTCAGGCGCGTAGCTGCGCGCCGACCGCGGTGGCCGCGGCGGCGACGGCCGCCTCGCGGGCGGCGCTGGCCTCGTCCTCGGTGAGGGTGCGGTCTGCGGCACGGAAGCGCAGCGCGAACGCGAGCGACTTGCGGTTCTCCCCCAGCTGGGCGCCCTCGTACACGTCGAACAGGCGGATGTCCTCGAGCAGGTCGCCGCCACCGGAGCGCAACGCGCTCTCGACATCGGCGGCCGGCACGCTCGCATCGACGACGACCGCGACGTCCTGCAGGACCGCCGGGAACGGCGAGACGAGCGGGGCGGGAAGAGATTCCACGATCGGCAGGGCATCGAGATCGAGCTCGAAGGCGCAGGTGCGGGCCGGCAGCCCGGCACGCTCGATCACGGCCGGATGCAATTCTCCGGCATGACCGACGACCACGCCGTCGACGAGCAGTTCGGCGCAGCGGCCGGGATGCCACGGCAGGTACTGTGCGGCGCGGCGCTCGAGGCGCACCCCCGCGGCGCGTGCCACGCTCTCCGCGGCGGCGAAGGCGTCGAAGGCATCGGCGGCCCGGCCCGGCCCCCACGGTCCGGCCGGTTCGCGCAGACCGGCGAGCACACCACCGACGTGGACGGGCTGCGCCGGCAACGACCCTTCGAGCAGCGCGATCTCGTCGTCGCTGGGGCGACGGTCCACCGGCAGGGCCTGCACCGGCGTGGTCTCCGGGGTGGGCCGGACGACCTGGGCGATCGCGTACAGCGACAGATCCCGCTGCCCGCGGGAGACGTTGCGCCCGAGGATCTCGAGCAGCCCCGGCAGCAGGGTGGTCGCCAGTTCGGGGCGGTCGGCCTCGAGCGGGTTGAGGACCTTCGTGGTCACGCGTCGCGGATCGTCGGCGTCCAGTCCCCAGATGTCGAACACACCGGCGGGCAGGAAGACGGGGGCGAGGACCTCGACGTAGCCGTCGTAGGCCAGGGCGCGGGAGACGGAGCGGCGACGCTTCTGCGGGGCCGTCAGGCCGCGCCCGGCCGGGGCGCTGGGCAGCACCGACGGGATCTGCTCGAGTCCCTCCAAACGCAGCACCTCCTCGACCAGGTCGGCGGGCTGACGCAGGTCGGGACGCCAGGTCGGCGGGGTAACCACGAGCTGGCCGTGGCCGTCCTCGCCGACGCCGACCTCGACGGTGCAGCCGATCTGCGTGAGGCGGCGGGCGGCGGTGCCGTTCGGGTAACTCACCCCGGCCATACGGTCGGGCAGGTCGATGTCCATGCGGATCGTCGGGCTCTCGGTGGGCACGACGATGTCGGTGAGGGTCGGCTCGACCCGGCCACCGGCGATCTCGACGAGCAGGCTCGCGGCCCGGTCGAGCGCGGCACGGGCCACGGCCGGGTCGACGGTGCGCTCGAAGCGCTTGCCGGCCTCGCTGCTGAGCTTGTGCCGGCGGTTGCCGCGGAAGACGGCGAGCGGATCCCAGGTGGCGGCCTCGAGCAACACGTCGGTGGTCGAGTCACTGACCTCGGTGGTGGAGCCGCCCATGATGCCGGCGAGGGAGATCACCCCGGAGTCGTCGGTGATGACGACGTCCTCGGGATCGAGGTCGCGCTCGACACCGTCGAGGGTGGTGAGTTTCTCCCCTGCCCGGGCACGCCGCACGACCAGCTCACCCCGCAGGGTCGCGGCGTCGAAGGCGTGCAGCGGCTGGCCGAGCTCGAGCATGACGTAGTTGGTCACGTCGACCGCGGGCGAGATCGGGCGGACACCGGCGGTGTGCAGGCGACGCTGCATCCACCAGGGGCTCACGGCCTTCGGGTCGATGCCGGTGACGCGGCGCGCGGCGAACCGGGTCGCGTTCGTCTCGGCCTCGAGCCGGATCGGGTAGGACTCCCCGCCGTCGGACGGCAGCGCCGGCACGCTCGCCGGATCGGCGAACTCGAGGTCGAAGCCGCACGCGAGTTCGCGAGTGAGCCCGCGGACGGAGAAGCAGTAACCGCGGTCGGGGGTGATGTTGAGTTCGATGAGGGTGTCGCCGAGGCCGAGCAGGTCGTTGGCGTCGGTGCCGGGTTCGGCACTGCCCGGTTCGAGCACGAGGATGCCGGAGTGGTCCTTGCCGATGCCCAGTTCGGACAGCGAGCAGATCATGCCGTCGGAGATGTGGCCGTAGGTCTTGCGGGAGGCGATGACGAAGTCGCCCGGGAGCACGGCGCCGGGCAGCGCCGCGACGACGAGGTCGCCCTCGGCGAAGTTACGGGCGCCGCACACGATGCCACGCGGTTCGTCCTCGCCGACGTCGACCTTGCAGAAGCGGATGGGCTTCTTGAACTCGGTGAGCTCGGTGATCTCCGCGACCCGCCCGACGACGAGGTTGTCGATGCGGGCAAGGGTCTCGACGTCCTCGACCTCGAGCCCGACCCGGACGAATCCCGCGTCGAGTTCCTCGGCGGTGACGTCCCACTCCGGGGTGGCGCGCTGCAGGATCTCGGTCAGCCAGGACTGCGCTACTCGCACTTGTGCTCAGCTCTTTCGTTCGGTCGTCGGTGGAGTCGGGGTGGGGAGAGGGCTCTCAGCCCTGCACACCGAACGGCAGGGTGAAGCGGACGTCGCCCTCGACGATGTCGCGCATGTCGGGGATGCCGTTGCGGAACTGCAGGGTGCGTTCGAGACCCATACCGAAGGCGAACCCGGTGTAGACGTCGGGATCGATGCCCGAGGCCCGGAGCACGTTGGGGTTGACCATGCCGCAGCCACCCCATTCGACCCAGCCGGCACCGCCCTTCTTGTTCGGGAACCACACGTCGACCTCGGCGGACGGTTCGGTGAACGGGAAGTAGTTCGGTCGCATCCGGGTGCGGGTCTCCGGCCCGAACAGTGCCCGCGCGAACGCGTCGAGGGTGCCGCGCAGATGCGCCATGGTCAGACCCTTGTCCACCGCGAGACCTTCGACCTGCGAGAAGACCGGCGTATGGGTGGCATCGAGTTCGTCGGTGCGGAAGGTACGGCCCGGGCACACGACGTAGATCGGGATGTCGCGGTGCAGCATGGTGCGGACCTGCACGGGCGAGGTGTGGGTGCGCAGCACCTGCCGCGAACCTTCCGGGGCGATGTGGAAGGTGTCCTGCATCGTGCGTGCCGGATGGTCGGGCAGGAAGTTCAGGGCGTCGAAGTTGAAGTGCTCGGTCTCGACCTCGGGGCCTTCGGCGACCTCCCAGCCCATCGCGACGAAGACGTCGGCGATCTCGTCGGAGATGATCGAGATCGGGTGCCGGGCGCCGAGCGCGCTGCGGGTCGCGGGCAGGGTGACGTCGACGGCCTCGGCGACGAGGACCGCGGCATCACGTTCGGCCTGCAACGCCGCCTTGCGGTCGTCGAAGGCGGCCTGCACCGCCGTGCGGTGCGCGTTGACCCGCTTGCCGGCGTCGGCGCGTTCGTTGCCGGGCAGCGAGCCCAGGGCACGCTTCGCGAGGGAGAGGGGCGCCTTGTCGCCGAGGTGGTCGATCTTCGCCTGGGCGAGTGCGTCGAGGTCGGTCGCAGCGGCGAATGCGTCGATCGCGGACTTCTCGGCGGCGGTGAGCGCGTCCTCGGTCAGAGCGCTCGGATCGACTGCCGGCGGGGTGCCGCCCTCTTTCTTGGCCACGACCGGTGCATCTCCTTCTTCGGACGAACGGGTGATCTCTCCAGGCGCGGTGCGGGCCGGAGTCCGCGGCGCACCGGAGGAAATCCTATGTGATGGGCCGAGCGGCCCGATGTTGCACCCGCGCGCTCGCATACAGGCAGATCGAGGCGGCGGTGGCGAGGTTGAGCGATTCGGCGCGTCCGCGAATGGGGATTCGGACGCGATGGTCGGCGCGGGCGGCGACCTGCGGGTCGAGTCCGTGGGCCTCGTTGCCGAACAGCCACGCAGTGGGGGCGGCGAGCAGGTCGTCGGCGTCGTCGAGGTCGATCTCGCCGTCGGCGGCGGTCGCAAGGATCTGCACGCCGGCGTCGGTGAGGGCGGCCAGGACCCGGTCGATGTCGCGTTCGCGGGCGACCGGCAGGTGAAAGATGCTGCCGGCCGAGGAGCGCACGCACTTGCCGTTGTGCGGGTCGACGCTGTCGCCGGCGAGCACCACGGCGTCGGCGCCGACCGCGTCGGACACGCGAATGAGGGTGCCGGCGTTGCCGGGCTCGGCGACGGCGACCGGCACGGCGAGCAGCCGCGACCGGGACGTCACCGCTTCGGCGAGCGGCACGTCGAGGGTGTCGCACACGGCGACGAGACCGGGTGGGGTCACGGTGTCGGACAGCCGGGCGGCGGCGCGTTCGGTGACGATCCCCACGCGCACACCGCGACCGCGCGCGTCGTCGACGAGTCGGCCGTAGCGACCGGCGGCGGCCTCGGTGACGAACAACTCGTGCACCCGTGCGGCGGCGAGCGCTTCGGTGACGGAGTTCTCACCCTCGGCGAGGAACCGACCGGTCTTGCGACGCTCGGCGGTCCGGAGCAGTTTCACAGCAGAAACGACCCGTGGGGTGCGCTCGGTGAGCGTGTCCACGGGCCGTTCCTGGAGATTGTCGTTGCTCAGGGCAGCACTCAGGCAGCCGGAGCGTTGACGTCGGCCGGCAGTGCAGCCTTGGCGACGGCGACGAGACCGGCGAAGGCCTCGGCGTCGGAGACGGCGAGCTCGGCGAGGATCTTGCGGTCGACCTCGACACCGGCGGCCTTGAGGCCCTGGATGAAGCGGTTGTAGGTGATGTCGTTGGCGCGGGCAGCAGCGTTGATGCGGCTGATCCACAGCTTGCGGAAATCACCCTTGCGGGCGCGACGGTCGCGGTATGCGTAGGTCAGCGAGTGGAGCTGCTGCTCCTTGGCCTTGCGGTACAGGCGCGAGCGCTGTCCGCGGTAGCCCTTCGAGGCCTCGAGAATCGAACGACGCTTCTTCTGGGCGTTGACGGCCCTCTTCACGCGTGCCACTGGTTATGTCCTGTCAGAGTTCGGGGGACGAGATGTCCGTCCCCGGGTGGATCGGTCGGAGAGGCTCAGAGCCCGAGCATGCGCTTGACGCGCGGGGTGTCGGCGTCGGAGACGACGGCCTTGCCGTCGAGACGACGCGTCACCCGCGAGGACTTGTGCTCGAGCAGGTGGCGGCGACCCGCCTTCTGGCGCAGGACCTTTCCGCTACCGGACACCTTGAATCGCTTCGCGGTGCCGCTGTGGGTCTTCGACTTGGGCATGGAGTCCTCAGTTCTTGTCGTGTGCGTACATCGGTGCTCACGGACAGCACCGGATGTGCTGCCTGAGCGGGCTAGTTGCTCGGGGCGTCGCCCGTCTCGGGAGCCGGCGCGGCCTCCGTGGACGGGGCGGCGGAGGCTGCCGGGCGCGGAGCGGCCTGCGCCGGTGCGGCCTGCGCGGCTTCCTGAGCCTTCGCGCGGGTCTTCGCACCCTTGTGCGGGGCCAGCACCATGGTCATGTTCCGGCCGTCCTGCTTCGGACTGGTCTCGATGAAGCCGAGCTCGGCGACATCGGCGCCGAGGCGCTGCAGCAACCGGAATCCGAGTTCGGGGCGCGACTGCTCGCGGCCACGGAACATGATGGTGACCTTGACCTTCGAACCGGCTTCGAGGAAGCGCACGACGTTGCGCTTCTTGGTCTCGTAGTCGTGGTCGTCGATCTTCGGGCGGAGCTTCTGCTCCTTGATCACGGTCTGCTGCTGGTTCTTGCGCGATTCGCGCGCCTTCTGCGCGGCTTCGTACTTGAACTTGCCGTAGTCCATGATCTTGCAGACCGGCGGCCGGGCGTCGGGTGCCACCTCGACGAGGTCGAGGTCGGCTTCGATTGCCAGGCGGAGGGCATCTTCAACACGCACGATTCCGACCTGTTCACCGCCGGGTCCGACGAGTCGGACCTCGGGAACTCGGATGCGTTCGTTGATGCGGGTCTCAGCGCTGATGGGGCCTCCTAGGTAGAGCGGTGTGGTCGGTCTGACCGCACCGCAGCACGTGGCCCTACTCCTCGACAAGAAGACCCCGCTGTGGTGCCGAGGCTCCACACGGGGTCCGATACCGACCGGTCGACGGCACCCAGCTCGCGCTGCGTGATCCGCACCGCCCGGTGAAGGGCGGACATCCGGGGCATGCGCACCCGGGGGACCGGACCCCTGAGCTGCATCGATGTGCCGCCAGAGGTGGGAGTCGGACTCCACTTTGCTGCCCACGGAGGATCACCGTGGGCGGTCGTGCGGTCCAGTCTAACAAAAATGCACGTCGGCGACGAATCGGGGAATCCGCGCCCCACCCGCGCCATCGGCGACGAGCGAAGCGACCCTATGCTCATCGCTATGACGGACGCTCCCGAGACCCCCGATCAGGATGCTGCGGCACAGGATGTGCGCGAGCTCGCCGACATTCCGGCCGTCGAGGTGATCAGCCGCGCAGCCGTGATGCTGATGAGTTCGGCTGCCGAGAAGCTCGGTCTCGCCGACGAGGATCCGGACAGCAGCGCACGACGCGACCTCGACGAGGCTCGCCGCGTGATCACGGCCCTCGCCGGACTGATCACCTCGTCGGTGGAATATCTCGGTCCGCACGCCGGCCCGCTGCGCGAAGGACTGCAGGCACTGCAGCGCGCCTTCCGCGAGGCATCCGCGGTGCCCGACGAACCGGGCAAGGGCCCGGGCGAGAAGTACACCGGCCCGGTCTACTGATCCGACGCGGCACCGGTTCCGACCCCACTTCCGACTCCCACGACCGGATCCGCCCGCCGTCGCGGCGGGCGGATCGGGTCGTCAGCTCGCGGCAGCCACCTTCTTCGTGGTGGTCTTGGCCTTTGCGGTCGTCTTCGTCGCGGTGGTCTTCGTCTTCGCGGCGCGCTTGCGTGCCGGAGCGCGAGTGGGCGCGGCGGCCCGGCCGTCGAGGATCTCCGCAAGGAAGCGTCCGGTGTAGCTCTCCTCCACCGTGACGACCTCGTCCGGGGTGCCCTGCGCAACCACCGTGCCGCCCCCGGAGCCGCCCTCCGGACCCATGTCGATGATCCAGTCGGCGGTCTTGATGACGTCGAGGTTGTGCTCGATGACGATCACGCTGTTGCCCTTGTCGACCAGACCGTTGATGACCCCGAGCAGTTTGCGGATGTCCTCGAAGTGCAGACCCGTGGTGGGCTCGTCGAGGATGTAGGCGGTACGCCCGTTGGAGCGCTTCTGCAGTTCGGCGGCGAGCTTGACGCGCTGCGCCTCACCACCGGACAGGGTCGTCGCCGGCTGGCCGAGGCGGACGTAGCCGAGACCGACCTCCACCAGCGTATTGAGGTAGCGGTGGATGGAGGTGACCGGCTGGAAGAACCCGGCGGCCTCCTCGATCGACATGTCGAGCACCTCGGCGATGGTCTTGCCCTTGTAGTGCACCTCGAGCGTCTCGCGGTTGTAGCGGGCGCCGTGGCACACCTCGCACGGCACGTACACGTCGGGCAGGAAGTTCATCTCGATCTTCAACGTGCCGTCGCCCGAGCACGCCTCGCACCGGCCGCCCTTGACGTTGAAGGAGAACCGGCCCGGCTGGTAGCCGCGCACCTTCGCCTCGGTGGTGGACGCGAACAGGGTGCGGATCTTGTCGAACACCCCCGTGTAGGTAGCCGGGTTGGAACGCGGCGTGCGGCCGATCGGCGACTGGTCGACCTGGACGAGCTTGTCGAGCTGGTCGAGTCCGTTGATGCGGGTGTGCCGTCCCGGCACCTGTCGCGCACCGTTGAGCTTGTTGGCCATCACGGTGGCGAGGATGTCGTTGACGAGCGTCGACTTCCCGGAGCCGGAGACACCGGTGATGCAGGTGAGCACGCCGAGCGGGAACGACACGTCGATCTCGCGCAGGTTGTTCTCGCGGGCACCGACGACGGTGACCTGCCGCCCCTTGTCGATGGGCCGGCGAACCGCCGGAATCTCGATCTCCTCGCGCCCGGACAGATAGGCCCCGGTGAGCGAGTCGGGATTGTCGAGCAGCTCCTTGTAGGTGCCGCTGTGCACGACCTTGCCACCGTGCTCACCCGCGCGTGGGCCGATGTCGACGACCCAGTCGGAGGCGCGGACGGTGTCCTCGTCGTGTTCGACGACGATGAGCGTGTTGCCGAGATCGCGCAGCCGGGTGAGGGTGTCGATGAGGCGACGGTTGTCGCGCTGGTGCAGACCGATGGACGGCTCGTCGAGCACGTACAGCACGCCGACGAGACCGGAGCCGATCTGGGTGGCGAGACGGATACGTTGCGCTTCACCGCCGGAGAGGGTGCCCGCCGCGCGCGACAGGGTGAGGTAGTCGAGTCCGACGTCGAGCAGGAAGCCGAGCCGGGCCTGGATCTCCTTGAGGACCTGCCCGGCGATGGCTGCCTCCCGCGTGCCCAGGACGAGACCGTCGAGGAAGCGCGCGCACTCGGCGATCGACAAATCGCTCACCTCGGCGATGGACATCGCGCCGAAGTCGCCCGCGCTGACCGTCACGGCCAGGATCTCGGGGCGCAACCGCGCACCGGCGCAGGCCGGACACGGGATCTCCCGCATATAGCCTTCGTAGCGTTCCTTGGCCTGGTCGGATTCGGATTGTTCGAGGCGGCGGTGCAGGAACGGCATGACGCCTTCGAATTCGGCGTAGTACGAGCGGACGCGGCCGTAGCGGTTCTTGTATCGCACGTGCACCTGCTCGGTGCTGCCTTCCAGCACGGCCTTGCGCACCTTGGCGGGCAGCTTCCGCCACGGGGTGTCGATGTCGAATCCGAGCGCATCGGCCAGACCGGACAGCAACCGGCCGAAGTACTCGGCGCTCTGGCCCATCGACCACGGGGCGATCGCGCCGTCGGCCAGGCTCAGATCCGGGTCGGGAACGACGAGATCGGGGTCGACCTCCTTGCGCACGCCCAGGCCGGCGCACTCGGGGCACGCACCGTACGGCGAGTTGAACGAGAACGACCGTGGTTCGAGTTCGTCGATGGACAGCGGGTGCGAATTGGGGCACGCGAGCGTCTCGGAGAACCGGCGTTCGCGGTCGGGTGCGTCCTCCTCGCGATCGACGAAGTCGAGCACGACGACCCCTTCGGCGAGCCGGAGCGCGGTCTCGATGGAGTCGGTGAGGCGCTGCTGCGCGCTGGGCTTGACGGCGAGGCGGTCGACGACGACCTCGATGTCGTGCTTCTCCTGCTTCTTGAGCTTCGGCGGATCGGACAGGGTGTGGACCACCCCGTCGACACGCACGCGGGAGTAACCCTGGATGGTGAGCTGCTCGAACAGGTCGACGAACTCGCCCTTGCGGGTACGCACGACGGGCGCGAGGACCTGGAAGCGGGCACCGGGCTCCATCTCGAGCACCTGGTCGACGATCTGCTGCGGCGTCTGCCGGGAGATCTGCTCACCGCACACCGGACAGTGCGGGGTTCCGGCGCGGGCGTAGAGCAGACGCAGGTAGTCGTAGACCTCGGTGATGGTGCCGACGGTGGACCGCGGGTTGCGGTTGGTGGACTTCTGGTCGATCGACACCGCGGGCGAAAGACCCTCGATGAAATCGACGTCCGGCTTGTCCATCTGCCCGAGGAACTGACGGGCATAGGCCGACAGAGACTCGACATAGCGCCGTTGCCCCTCGGCGAAGATGGTGTCGAACGCGAGGCTCGACTTGCCCGAACCCGACAGTCCGGTGAACACGATCAGACTGTCGCGCGGCAGATCCAGGTCGACACCACGCAGGTTGTGTTCCCTGGCTCCTCGCACGATCAGGCGGTCTGCCACGCCACATCCTTCCTGTAGACAAGGCCGCAGTTCGGCCCTCAGCCATGGTAGGCGCGGGTACCGACACGTTTCCGTGCCGAAGAACCACTCCCCGTCGACGAACCACGCGTCCGGTGCTCATGCGCGCGCACGCGAAGGTAGGTTGACTGCATGACGCAGCAGCCCGTGATCATCGAGGACACCTACACCGGCGACGTCACTCCCGGCGGACCCGCGCAACGCCGAAGGATTCCCGGAGCGAGCATCGTCAAACTCGCCGTCGGCGAGATGAACAACAACACCTATCTCGTCACCGACGACACGACCGGCAAGTCCGTGTTCATCGATGCCGCAAACGAACCCGAACGACTCGTGCAGTTCCTCCGCGACAACGCACCGGAACTCGAGCTGATCGTCACCACCCACCAGCACTGGGATCACTGGCAGGGCCTCGAGCGGGTGGCCGCGGCGACCGGTGTGCCGACGGCGGCGCACGAGCTCGATGCCGCTCCCCTGCCGGTGACGCCCGAGCGGATCCTGACCGAGGGCGACACCGTGCAGATCGGTGAGCTGAATCTCGAGGTGATCCACCTCTCAGGACATACCCCGGGGTCGGTCGCACTGGTCCTCACGGAGCAGGGCACGGGCCGCGCGCACATCTTCACCGGCGACTCCCTGTTCCCCGGCGGGGTCGGCAAGACCCCGGACGACGATGCATTCCGCTCTCTGCTCGGCGACGTCGAGGCGAAGATCTTCGACCGGTTCGACGACGAGACGATCTTCTATCCCGGGCACGGCAAGGACTCGACCCTCGGAGCCGAGCGTCCGCATCTCGGAGAGTGGCGTGAGCGCGGCTGGTGATCTGTTCTGCATACAGGAACTCTCCGATGACGGACACCCCAGCCGACGCCGTCTGGCACGGGGGGTCGAAGCCGCCCTGAGCCCGGAAGTGTGCAACCGCCTCGACCGAGACAAGACAACACTGTTCGACGAGCGGCCGGCCCGCTCGATCGAGGCACGCATCCGGCCTGAATCGTCAAGGGAATTGCGCCATCCCAGTACCGAGATCCTGTCGGAGATCCCGACCGGCATCCTGCGGTACCCGATCACCGGCATGTACGGAGGCTTCTCGATCGAGCCGATGCGCGGTTGTTTGTTCGTCGGAAGTTCCAGTCGCATGGAAGCCGATTCGGGCGAATCACACGTGGTGACCACCTCCGGATTCCTGCTGGTGGAGGAATCCGAGTGAAGCGATGGACGCTACGGTCACCCAGGAGCACGCGTACCGGTCATTGAGGCAATTCACTCGCGTGCGCGTTCCGTACCCGGAGCCGATGCACCGTTCTCCGCCTCGACCTCCTCGGTCCTGCCCAAGTGTTCGTCGGCCATGTCTGCGAAGGCCGTTCCCGAGACCATCCCGTTCGTCCCCGGCACGACCGTGGTCGGCCGAACCCCCGGCTCGTACATCCGGTCGATCTCCTCGGCCTTCTCCCGTGCCTGTCGTTTCTCTTCGTTGTCGAGCGTGTCCCAGCGGGTCGGCTCCTCTGCGTCGGTCATGTCCGGTCCCCCTTTCCACTACGCGGCACCGACCCGCGCGGGTCGATTCGGGTGCGTCCGTTCCAGGGTGCTCCCCGTCGCGGCATCCCGGAGGGCGAACCGGTATCGAAGTTCGCCGGAACCATCCTGGACAGGAGCGCTGCGAGTACGCTCGAAACCCATGACGAGCTCGCTCGCTCGAGCACGAAGGCGCTGACACCGTGGCGGATCTCGTACTCGGGCCGGTACTCCGGCACATCGGCGACACGGACGCCACGATCTGGGTGGAGACGTCCGCACCCTGCACGGTCGAGGTGCTCGGCAGTGCGGAGCGTACGTGGACCGTCGCGGGCCATCACTACGCGCTCGTCGTCGTCCGAGAGCTCGAACCCGGATCGGAGACGCCCTACGAGGTGCGGGTGGACGGACACCTCGTGTGGCCGCCGGCCGGTGACGCGCCCCCCTCGATCCGGACCTCGGGGGACGACACCGACACCTTCGTGCTCGCCTTCGGTTCGTGCCGCGTGGCGTCGGAGAGCGCGGAACCGACGGCCGTCCTGGGGAAGGACGCGCTCGTCGCGTACGCGCAGCGCATGCGTTCTCTACCCACCGACGAATGGCCCGATGCCCTCTTGCTGCTCGGCGATCAGGTGTATGCCGACGAGTTGTCACAGGAGATGAAGCAGCGGGTCGGTGAGCGGCACGATCTGTCGGAACCACCTGGGGCGCAGGTACGCGACTTCGAGGAGTACACCTGGCTGTACCACCGGTCGTGGTCCGAAGACGACGTCCGGTGGCTGTTGTCGAACGTGCCGACGTCGATGATCTTCGACGACCACGACGTGCACGACGACTGGAACACCTCCTACTCGTGGCGCAGGGAAATGGAATCGTCCGCGTGGTGGGAGGAACGCATCGTCGGGGCACTCGCGTCGTACTGGATCTATCAGCATCTCGGGAACCTCTCCCCCGACGAGCTGGACGAGGAGCCGCTCTACGGGCGGGTGCGGAACTGTACCGGTGACGCCGAGCCCATTCTGCGCGCCTTCGCATCCGGTGCCGACGAAGAAGCGGACGGGGCTCCGGGTGCGCGGTGGTCCTACCGCCGTGATTTCGGGTCGGTGCGTCTGCTGGTGATCGACTCGCGGTGCGGGCGGGTGCTCGCGCCCGAGCGGCGGGACATGGTGTCCGATCCGGAGTTCGACTGGATCGAGCAGCAGACCGACGGCGACTACGACCATCTGCTGGTCGGCACGTCGCTGCCGTGGCTGCTCCCCCGCGCGATGCACGACCTCGAGGCGTGGGACGAGAAACTCGCGTCCGGTGTGCGAGGTGACCACTGGGCTCGCTGGGCCGAGAAACTTCGTCGTGCTGCGGACCTCGAACACTGGTCGGCCTTCCGCGACTCCTTCGAGCGGCTCGGACGCCTGCTGCGGGACGTCGCCGCCGGACGGCGCGCCGGGACGTCCGGTCGTGCGCCCGCGACGATCTGTGTCCTCTCGGGCGACGTGCACCATGCGTATGCCGCCCGTGTCCGGTTCGGGACACCGACCGCCGGTGCGGTCTACCAGCTGACCTGTTCACCGTTGCACAACCATGTCCCCGCAGCCGTCCGGGTCGCCTTCCGCGCTGCATGGAGCCGCACGGCGGAGCATGTCGTGCGGCTACTGCTGGGTCGCGTGACGGCCGTTCCCGTCGCGTCGTTCTCGTGGTCGAGGGTGTCGGGTCCGACTTTCGGAAATCAGATCGCCACGCTCCGGACGCACGGTCGCGTCGCACATCTGACCGTCGAGCGAAGCATCGACACCGCAGCAGGTACGCATCTGTTCGAGAAGGTCGCGGAGTTGCTGTTGACCTCCGAGGATCGGCCGCCCCGGATCTCGCCGGCAGGCGCGGCGGGCGGGCTGTCGAAGTGAGACGTGAGAACGGCATCCCACCGGTGAGGAATTCCGTTATTCAATGCTTTCCGTACCATCCGAAATATCGGCCGGTGCCCTTTGTCCCTGCTTCGCGCATATTTCCGTGACTCCCGGGGTACCTGTGTCAAGGTTTGGAAACACAGCCGACCACGGGAGGAACCACATGCTCGTCCGGAGAATCGCGCGGCCCATGCTCGCGTCCATCTTCATCGCAGGGGGCATCGACGCCCTGCGGAAGCCCGAGCCGAAGGCAGGTGCTGCGCAGCCCGGGCTCGATCAGGCTGTGAACGCGCTGCCGGCATCGATCACCGACCGGCTCCCCAGCAATCCCGAGACTCTCGTACAGATCAACGCCGCCGTCCAGATCGGCGCCGGCACCCTGTTCGCCCTCGGCAAGGCACCGCGTCTGTCCGCTCTCGCCCTGATCGGCAGCCTCGTGCCGACCACCGTTGCGGGCCACGACTTCTGGAACGCCGAGAACCCGGAGGCCCGCGCCCAGCAGCGCACTCAGCTCATCAAGAACGTGAGCCTGATGGGCGGACTGCTCATCGCGGCCGTCGACACCGAGGGCAAGCCGTCGCTCGGCTGGCGGGGCCGCCGTGCCGCGCGAGCCGCGCAGAAGTCGGTGGCCGCCGCCCTGCCGGGCCACTCCTCGGACGGGCACACGGCGGAGGCGCTGCACACGGTCGCCGAACGGGTGAAGGCACTGACAGAGGAGGCCGGCGAGCAAGGTGGCCATCTCCTGGAGATCGCCAAGGAGCGTGGGCCGGAAATCGCAGAGGTGGCGCGCGAACGCGGCAGCGGACTGCTCGAGGTCGCCCGCGACCGCGGTCCGGTGCTGACCGAGCGGGCGCGCGATCGCAGCGCCGAGATCCTCGGTGTGGCCCGCGAACGCGCTCCCGAACTCGCCGAAGGCGCCCGTGAACGCGGCACCGAGCTGCTCGAGCTTGCGCGGGAGCGTACCCCCGAGATCGCCGACGCCGCCCGCAAGCGCGGCTCGAAGCTGTGGGACACGACGGTCGATCGCAGCTCGGAGTGGGCGAAGCTCGCCGAGGAACAGTCCGCGATCCTCAACGCCCGGGCGCACGTCGCCGCGGAGAAGGCGCGCTTGCGTGCCGAGGCTGCGCGCAAGCAGGGCACGAAGGCGGAGAAGAAGCTGGCGAAGAACATCAGGGCGCTCGAGAAGAACATCGAGAAGAAGAAGTAATCGAGTACGGCACAGCAGTGCGGGCGTGCGACTCGGTCGCACGCCCGCACTGCTGTGACCAGGATTTCTGCCTGTTTTCTTACGGCGACGACTAGACTTCTCGGGCACTTTCGTCAGCGCATCATCCTGCGCACGGCGGAGCGATCTCGTCCTGTCTATCCCGAGGAGTCCCTGTGCCGGTTGATGGCGCGTCCCATCCGGAGCTCGATCGCGAGCAGGCCTACGTGGCGATGCTCTACACGCATCTCGACGGGCTGCGCGACTACGCCCGGACTCGGTTGACCCGCGTGCTGAAGGAGACGGGAGGCACTCCGCAGGCACGCAGCGAGCGCGAGTCCTTCACGCAGATGTACACCGAGGACATCGCGAAGTACGACGCCGCCGAGCACGGCCTGTGTTTCGGCCGCATCGACGTCCGCGACGACGGCACCGATGCGGCAGTGACGACCGAGGACGGCGCGGAGACCCGGTACATCGGTCGGCTCGGCATCCTCGACGAGGACAACGACTACGAGTCGCTGCTGCTCGACTGGCGGGCACCGCAGGCCCGCCCGTTCTACCTCGCCACCCCCGCCGCTCCCGACGGGGTCGTACTGCGACGTCATATCCGCAGCCGCAGCCGGACCGTCACCGCTCTGCACGACGAATATCTCGACCTCGACGCCGCCCTCGAGCATGCCGATACCCAGGCGGCGGGGGGTGTGGCCGGTGAGTCGGCGTTGCTTGCCGCGCTGAACGCCGCGCGCACCGGGCAGATGCACGACATCGTGGCGACCATCCAGGCCGAACAGGACACGGTCATCCGCTCGGAGCATCGCAGCGTGCTCGTCGTCCAGGGCGGTCCGGGAACCGGCAAGACCGCGGTGGCGCTGCACCGGGCGGCCTACCTGCTCTACACCTACCGCAAGCAGCTGGCCAAGAGCGGCGTACTCATCGTGGGCCCGAACAGCCGCTTCCTCGACTACATCGGTCAGGTGCTGCCCTCGCTCGGTGAGACCGGAGTGCTGCTCTCCACGGTCGGTGATCTGTATCCGGGGGTGACGCCCACCGTCACGGACAACCCGGAGGGCGGCGAGCTCAAAGGTTCCCTGGACATGGTGAAGGTGCTCGAGAAGGCCGTCCGCGACCGGCAGGAGGTGCCCCGCTCCCCCGTGCACCTGAGCTTCGACACCTATGCGCTCACGCTCGACCGCAAGATCGTCACCCGCGCACGCGGTCGCGCTCGGTCGTCCCGCCGACCGCACAACCTGGCCCGGCCGATCTTCGTGGGCGGGGTGATCGACGCACTCGCCGATCAGCTCGCGGGGATCATCGGATCGAATCCGCTCGGCGGCGCGAATCTGTTGAGCCGGGAGGACATCCAGGACATCCGGTCCGAGATGCGTTCGGACCGTGACATCATCGCCGCGATCGACGCATTGTGGCCGGAACTGTCCCCCCAGCAAGTACTCTCGGATCTGCTGGCTTCGCGCGACCGGATCGCGTCGGCGGCTCCGGCGTTGTCCGACGAGCAGATCGACGCGCTGTACCGCCCCGACGCACCGGGACGTTTCAGCGCGGCCGACGCTCCCCTGCTCGACGAACTCGCCGAACTGCTCGGTGTCGACGACGCCGCCGAGCGCGAACGCGCGAAGCGGCGCTGGCGCAAGCAGATCGCCGACGCGCAGGGTGCACTCGACATCCTCACCGGTTCGGCGCCGCAGGATCTCGAGGACGATCTCGATCCCGAACTGCTCATGGCGTACGACCTCATCGATGCCACCCAGCTCGCCGAACGGCAGAACCACCGCCGCCACGAGACCACGGCCGAACGCGCGGCGGGTGATCGCACGTGGACCTACGGTCATGTGATCGTCGACGAGGCGCAGGAGCTGTCCGCGATGGCGTGGCGAACGATCATGCGCCGCATCCCGAATCGCTGGATGACCCTCGTGGGCGACACCGCGCAGACCGGTGATCCGGCGGGAACCGAGTCGTGGCAGCAGATCCTCGAACCGTACGTCGCGAACCGGTGGAAGAAGACCGAACTGACGGTCAATTACCGCACGCCGGCGGAGATCATGCGGATCGCACATGCGGTGCTCGCCGAGATCGATCCCGATCAGGTGCCGCCGCAGTCGGTGCGCGAATCCGGTTTCGAGCCGTGGGCGCAGCAGGTCGACGCGGAGGCGCTGTCGGCGACCGTGCGGGCCGCTCTCGACGCCGAGACCGGCCCGGGCACGACGGCCGTGCTCGCGCCCGCACGCCTCGTACGCGAATGGGAACCTCTCGCATCCGAGTCGGTCACGGTCGCGACCGTCAAGGAGGTCAAGGGCCTGGAGTTCGATGCGGTTCTGCTCGTCGAACCGGCCGAGATCCTCACCGACTCGTCGCGCGGGATGAACGATCTGTACGTGGCGTTGACCCGCGCGACCCAGCGTCTCGGGGTGGTGCACTCGGAGCCGCTGCCGGACGTGCTCACGGGTCTCGTGGCCCCCACCCACTGCTGAGGGCAGCCCACGACCGGCCGGAAGGACGGTACCGTCCTTCCGGGCAGGGACACGGGACGGATCATCCGCGGAGGGAACGAACAAGTGACCTATCGGGCAGCGCACCATCGGGTACGTCGAGCGGGGTGCGCAGCGGTCGCGGCGCTGAGCGGGTTCCTCGTCTCCGCCGCCTGCGGGTCGGTGGCGCCGGCCCCGGACGAGGCGCAGGCCGCCCCCTCCACGACGTCGACCGCGCCCGCACCCTCCACGATGCCGCCCGACGCGCGGTTCCTGCGGGTGAAGGAGATGCTGGAGGCGTCCGGTCTGGTCGCCGACGTCGGGGACGACACCGTCCTGGCGGTGGTGCGAGGGGTGTGCGACCAGCTGAGTGCGGGAGTGCCGGAGCATGACGTCCTCGCCACGCTTCGGCCGATCGCCGCCTACGCCGCGGGGGCCACACACTCGCGGATGTCGGCGGACGCCGCTGCCGTGCGCTACCTCGAGGTCACTCGCGAGGAGTACTGCTGATCCGTCAGCGGACGGTGTGCACCACCAGCACGTCGCACAGGGCCTTGCGGGCGACGTCCGAGGGGACGGAACCGAGCAGGCGGCCGGTCAGCGTGTTGAGACCGCGGTTACCGATGACGATGAGATCGGCGTCGACCTCTTCGACGAGTGTGAGGAGCGACTCGACGGGAGCACCGACGATGGGGCGCTCGGTGATCTTGCGGGCGCCCGCCACGGTCGCCTTCTCCCGTGCGGTGCGCAGGATCTCGTAGGTCGGGGCCGAACCGGTGATCTGGTACGCCTCGTCGCGCAGCGCATCGGCGGCCTGCGCGGTGTCCTTGGGGTCGGCCGGGTAGTAGGCGCAGGCGATCACCAGTTGGGCGCCGGCGTCGCCGGCCAGAGCAGCTGCCTTCTCCACGGCCCGATACGACGATTCGGAACCGTCGGTTCCGACGACTATGGTCCGGTAGGCGCTCATTCATCCTCCATCGAGTGTGTGGTTCATCGACGTGTGCCGCCGATGCCGTCGTCGACGGAGGACACGCACGCTCCCCCGCCATACGCTGCGTCGACAGTAGCGGGATGGGCGGCCCGGGTGGGACGTTTGGGTCTCATCCCACAATCCGGTTTGATGTTACCGTGCGTCACCGTAACGCGGGCCGAAGAGGCCGGAGGGGAACACCTCGGCGTCGACGAAGGCATCGCGCCACGGCAACGCGAGGTCGAGCAGACGCTCCACGCCGTCCTCGCCGAGCGCGCCCCAGGGCGCGGCCGCCAGGTCGTCGGTCAGGTCCTCGACGAGCTCGCGGACCTCGAACCCTTCACCGGTGAGTTCTCCGCGCTTGTCCAGCAGGCCGCGTCCGCGCAATCCCTTCTCGGCGTCCGCCCACTCGTCCCGCGACCATCCCCGAAGCTTCCGGGCAGGATCGACGGCGAATCCGATGCCGGTCGCCGTGTGGGTGACCAGCGATTCGATCCCCGACAGCCCCGCCGTCTGCAGCGCCGCGATGTGCCCGTCGCCGCGGTACTCGCGCAGCAATGTCAGCGCGTGCCACAACCGGAGATGCGCTTCCTCGGGCCAGGGCAGGTCGGCGTGGGCGGCGTAGAGCGGTCGCCCGTCGGGGCCCGGGATCGCCTGCGCCGCGGTGACGGCGAGATCCGTGGCCTCGTTCATCTCCGCGGAATCGAGCACGTCCTGCCCGAGGACCCGCCGGTAGAGAGCGTCCAGCCCGCGCAACCGCGCCGCAAGGATCGCGGCAGGCTCGGCGCTCTGCCACACCGCCGGGACGGCCGAGGCCACCAGACGGGGCGAGAAACTGTAGAACGTCGCCGTCACGAGGCCGGGGCCCACGGCACCCATGGCTGCCGAGCGCCCACCGAAATAGTGTGCGGCCGGCCCGTCGACGCCCAGCGCGGCGAGTTCACTCGCGGTGTCCGGCGCGAAGTAGACGACCGAATGCAGCAGTTCGAGCGCGCGGGCCGTACGCCCGGCCGAGGAGGGATCCATGGGAAAGGACCCTACCGAGTCTCCGGCGCCGACCGGGCAGGGCGGCTACTTCAGCCCCGCGGCGTCCATGCCGCGCAGTTCCTTCTTCAGGTCGGAGATCTCGTCGCGCAGTCGCGCCGCCAGCTCGAACTGCAGGTCGCGTGCGGCCTGCATCATCTGATCGGTGAGCTGCTGCACGAGATCGGCGAGCTCGGCCCGCGGCATCGTCGAGGTGTCGCGACCTTCCACGACACCGGAGCTGACTGCGCGCCCGGACTCGCCCTGCGCGCGCCGGCCGCGCGAGGCGTTGCGTCCGGAACCGCCCACCTCGACGATCTCGGTGTCCTCGGCCTCCTGGTAGACCTGATCGAGGATGTCGGCGATCTTCTTGCGCAGCGGCTTCGGATCCAGACCGTGTTCGGTGTTGTAGGCGACCTGCTTCTCGCGGCGCCGCTCGGTTTCCTCGATGGCCCGGGCCATGGAGTCGGTGATCTTGTCGGCGTACATGTGGACCTCGCCCGAGACGTTGCGCGCAGCGCGGCCGATGGTCTGGATCAGCGAGGTCGTCGACCGCAGGAAGCCTTCCTTGTCGGCGTCGAGGATCGCCACCAGGGACACCTCGGGAAGATCGAGGCCCTCACGGAGCAGGTTGATGCCGACGAGGACGTCGTATTCGCCGAGGCGCAGCTGCCGCAGTAGTTCGACACGCCGCAGAGTGTCGATGTCGGAGTGCAGATAGCGCACCCGGATGCCGAGTTCGAGCAGGTAATCGGTGAGGTCCTCGGCCATCTTCTTGGTGAGTGTGGTGACGAGGACGCGCTCGTCGCGGTCGGCGCGCTCGCGGATCTCGTGCACGAGATCGTCGATCTGGCCCTTGGTGGGCTTGACGACCACCTCCGGGTCGACGAGACCGGTGGGACGGATGACCTGCTCGACGAACTCGCCGCCGGTCTGCCCGAGCTCGTAGGGGCCGGGGGTGGCCGACAGGTAGACCGTCTGCCCGATGCGGGCGGCGAACTCCTCCCAGGTCAGGGGCCGGTTGTCGACCGCCGAGGGCAGGCGGAAGCCGAAGTCGACGAGGTTGCGCTTGCGCGACATGTCACCCTCGTACATCGCGCCGATCTGCGGCACCGTGACGTGCGACTCGTCGATGACCAGGAGGAAGTCCTCCGGGAAGTAGTCGATGAGGGTCGCGGGAGCGGACCCGGCGGGGCGACCGTCGATGTGACGGGAATAGTTCTCGATGCCGGAGCAGAAGCCGACCTGCCGGATCATCTCGATGTCGTACTGGGTGCGCATGCGCAGACGCTGCGCCTCGAGCAGCTTGCCGCGGTTCTCCAGATCGGCGAGGCGCTCCTCGAGTTCGGCCTCGATGCTCGCGACGGCGCGTTCCATGCGTTCGGGACCGGCGACGTAGTGGGTGGCGGGGAAGATGCGCAGGGAGTCGACCTTGCGCACGACATCGCCGGTGAGCGGGTGCAGGTAGTACAGCGCGTCGATCTCGTCGCCGAAGAACTCGATCCGCACGGCGAGTTCCTCGTAGGCGGGGATGATGTCGACGGTGTCGCCCTTGACGCGGAACGATCCGCGGGTGAACGCCATGTCGTTGCGGGCGTACTGGACATCGACGAGCAGGCGCAGCAGCGCGTCGCGCGGCACCTCCACACCCACTTCGAGCTGGATGGACCGGTCGAGATAGGACTGCGGGGTACCGAGACCGTAGATGCACGAGACGGACGCGACCACCACGACGTCGCGACGCGACAGCAGCGACGAGGTGGCCGAGTGCCGCAGCCGCTCCACGTCGTCGTTGATCGACGAGTCCTTCTCGATGTAGGTGTCGGTCTGCGCGATGTACGCCTCGGGCTGGTAGTAGTCGTAGTACGAGACGAAGTACTCGACCGAGTTGTTGGGCAACATGTCTCGCAGCTCGTTGGCGAGCTGCGCGGCGAGGGTCTTGTTGGGCGCCATCACGAGGGTGGGTCGCTGGACGCGCTCGATGAGCCACGCGGTGGTGGCGGATTTGCCGGTACCGGTGGCACCGAGCAGGACGACATCCTTCTCCCCCGCCCTCAGCCGCCGCTCGAGCTCGTCGATGGCGGCGGGCTGGTCACCCGCCGGCTCGTATTCGCTGACGACTTCGAAGCGGGCCTCGGTGCGTTCGATCTCACCCACCGGCCGGAACTCGGAGTGGGCGACGACGGGATGTTCACTTGCGAACGCCATGGAAACCAGAGTAAGCGCTCCCACCGACACGCACCGTGCTCCTACGTGCGGGACGGTCCGGCCGCTAGCCTGCATCCCGTGTCCGCGACCCCGCATCCCGTGAAGACCGAGACGTTCGACGTCGCCGCGAAGACCAACATCGACCCGAAGGGTTTCGTGCGCGCCGTCGACGAGTACCGCGTCGAGGCGTGGGGCCTGTACATGGCGCGACCGTCCGATCACCCGCAGTTCCACTATCTCGAGTCGTGGCTGCTTCCGGAGTTGCGGCTACGGGCTTCGATCTTCCATTTCACACCGGGCAACGAACGCGATCAGGACCGGTACGTCGACGTCGGCGAGTTCAGGCGCGACGGTGACGTCTGGCACTCCCACGACCACTATCTCGACCTGATCGTCCGCACCGGTCGCGACACCACCGTCGAGGACATCGACGAACTGGTCGTCGCGGTCACCGCCGGTCTGATCGATGCCGGGGCGGCCGAGATCGCGATCGAGACGGCGCTGCGGGCGGTGGACGGCATCGCCGCGCACGGTCACGATCTCGACGCATGGCTCCGGGAGCGGGGCGCGCCCGTCTCCTGGCGCTGACGCTCACGCCGTCGACGTGGGTGCCACCTGCACAGAAACACAGGGCACGGGAGCGAAAAAGTTACTGTCGCAAAGGACATGATAATCTGCCTCGGCCGGCGAAGCAGTGCACCGAGAAGGCGACCATCGGGCCGGCCCGGATCGCCTCTCCGCGTGCACATCGCCCGACCGAGGTAACCCCTCGTGCCGGCGGCGCGCGCCCGCGCAGTTCACGGGCGCCACCGAGAACGCCGCCGCCTCTTCGTCGGCACACGCCCGGATCCGGGTGTGCCCTGCTGGAGCGGTATGCCACGCCCGATCGGGTGTTCGACGCATGCCCACCGTCCGGGGGTGAATCGGACAGACGCCGAAGCGGAACCGCGAACGGACGCGTGCAACGCGCCCCGTGGATCCGCGCTGCGCTCCGATCGCCGTGGACACGACGCGAAGACGAAGGAGGTCGCAGTGGACGGCACCGAGCTCGTTCATTTCAGCGCCGCGACGATCGTTACCCTGCTCGTATTCTTCTATGGCGGAACGCTTCTCATCTCCGCCCGGATCGGGAAGAAGGACGAGAACGCCGACGGTTACATGACCGCCGGCAACAAGGTCGGTTTCGGGGTGTCGGCGGCCAGCATGACCGCCACCTGGATCTGGGCGTCCTCGCTGTACGCCTCCGCGACCTCCGGATACACCTACGGCGTCTCCGGCCCCATCCACTACGGGCTGTGGGGTGCACTGATGATCCTGTTCATCTACCCCTTCGGCAAGCGGATCCGCGCGGTCGCACCGAAAGCCCACACTCTGGCGGAAGTCATGTTCGCCCGGCACGGCCGGTCGAGCCAGCTCATGCTCGCCGGCTCGAATCTCGTCGGCAGCCTGATCAGCCTGATGTCCAACTTCATCGCGGGGGGCGTGCTCATCTCGCTGCTCTCCCCGTTCGATTTCGTTCAGGGCGTGGTGTTCATCGCTGTCGGGGTGCTGCTCTACACCCTGTGGTCCGGCTTCCGCGCGTCCGTCCTCACCGATTTCGTGCAGGTCGTGGCGATGCTCGGTGCCGTCGTCGTCATCATCCCGGCGGTCTTCTTCCTCACGGGCTTTCCCGGCGCCTTCGACAGCGGTGCCGGCAATCTCAGCGACCAGCAGGGAGATTTCTTCTCGAGCGAGGCGTTCCTGAACCAGGGCGCGCCGTACATCGCGGCCGTGCTCGCGTACGCCATCGGAAACCAGACGATCGCGCAGCGGCTGTTCGCGGTGCGGGAGGATCTCATCAAACCGACCTTCGTCACCGCGACGATCGGTTACGGGGCGACCGTCATCGGGGTCGGCATGTTCGGTGTGCTCGCGCTGTATCTGGGCATCGACCCGATGGACGGCGACGTCAACAACATCGTGCCGCAGATGGTGGCGTCGTTCCTGCCCACGGCACTGGTCGTCGTGTTCTTCGTCATGATCATCGGCGCGCTGTCGTCCACCGCCGATTCCGACCTGTCGGCCCTGTCGTCGATCGTGATGGCGGACATCTACGGTCAGAACATCGCCGGGGGCACCCGCAACGCCGATCCCAAGCGCATGCTTTTCGTCGGGCGCGCCACGATGATCGTCGCGACCGCCGCCGCCGTCGCGTTCGCAAGCATGCGGCTGAGCATCCTCGACCTGCTGGTCTTCGTCGGGGCGCTGTGGGGCGCACTGGTCTTCCCCGTCATCGCGAGCTTCTACTGGGACAAGGTCACCAACAAGGCGTTCACGACGTCGGTGCTCGTCGCCCTCGCAGCGTTCCTGCCGGTGCGGTTCGGATGGTTCCCGATGGACGGAGTGATCGCCTGGGCGGTGGACATCGCCTCGGTGATCGGCGTCGGCGTGATCGCGGGCCTGATGGCGTTCGGGTTCTTCGGAATTCGGGTCGCGCGCATCGTCGGCACCGTCGCCGCAGTGGCGGCCGCACCCTTCGCGCTCGGCGCGGTCCACGAGTACGCGGTGCTCAGCGCATCGCTCGTCGCGTACGCGGCCAGCACTGTGGTGTGCTGGGCGATGTCCGTGAACTCTGCGGAGAACTTCGATTTCGAGGTCATCGCGCAGCGCGTCGGTGACTTCGACGTGGAGGAGGACACCGCGACGGCCGGGAACGATCCTGCAGCAACCAGTCCGGAGAAGGAGAATCGATGAACATGCTCACGCTGACGATCTACGTCCTGATCTGGCCCGTGCTGGTCGCCGGTGTCCTGGCGGTGCTGTGCCGCGGGTTCTTCGAGGAGTGGCTGCAAGCGCGACGGGACGGCAAGGATCTGATCTGACCACTCGATTCGGGGAACGCCAGGTGATCCTCGGAGGAACGTGGCAGCCCGGCGGGCGCGGCGTCCGGGATGCCGGTGCCCGTCCGGCACCACGAGTGATCTCTTCGGCGAGTTCTCGCGCCGCCCTGCCGATCCGGCTCGTCGGCGCGGCGGAGGCCTTTCCCGCGCCGAAGTCCTCGGTGGCGGGTCAGGGGGCGTCGGCCTCCTCCGGCACGAGGTCCACGCGGGCCGGGATCACCTGTCGGTGCGCCGAGTCGGCGCCCTGCGCGGCGAGAGTGCTGTGCGTGGGCGGGTCGGACGGCACGTGGGCGGGGCGGCGGCGTTCGAATTCCGTTCGCAGCACCGGCACGACCTCTCGCCCCAGGATCTCGATCTGTTCGAGCACGACGTCGAGCGGCAGGCCGGCGTGGTCCATGAGGAACAGCTGACGCTGGTAGTCGCCCGCATAGTCCGCGAAGCCGAGCGTACGTTCGACGACCTGCTCGGGTGTGCCGACGGTCAGTGGTGTCATCGTCGAGAAGTCCTCGAGCGACGGGCCGTGGCCGTAGACGGGAGCATTGTCGAAGTAGGGACGGAAGATCCGCTTCGCCTCGGCCTCGGTCCCGGCCATGAACGCCTGGCCGCCGAGCCCGACGATCGCCTGGTCGGCGGCGCCGTGTCCGTACTGCTCGAACCGCTGCCGGTAGAGGGTGATCATCTGCTCGATGTGTTCCTTGTTCCAGAAGATGTTGTTGTGGAAGAAGCCGTCGCCGTAGAAGGCGGCCTGTTCGGCGATCTCGGGCGAACGGATGGAGCCGTGCCAGACGAAGGGCGCGGTGTCGTCGAGCGGCCACGGGGTGGAGGTGTAGCCGTGCAGCGGCGTGCGGAACTTGCCTTCCCAGTCGACGACGCGTTCGCGCCAGAGCCGTCGCAGCAGGTGGTAGTTCTCGATGGCGAGGGGAATGCCCTGTCGGATGTCCTTGCCGAACCACGGGTAGACGGGCCCGGTGTTGCCGCGCCCCATCATGAGGTCGACGCGGCCACCGGAGAGATGCTGCAGCATCGCGAAGTCCTCGGCGATCTTCACCGGGTCGTTGGTGGTGATGAGCGTGGTCGCGGTCGACAGGATGAGCTTCTCGGTCCTCGCAGCGATCCAGCCGAGCATTGTCGTCGGCGAGGACGGGACGAAGGGCGGATTGTGGTGCTCGCCGGACGCGAAGACGTCGAGCCCCACCTCCTCGGCCTTCAGCGCGATCTTCGTCATCGCAAGGATGCGCTCGTGTTCGGTGGGGACCCGGCCCGTCGTGGGGTCGCGCGTCACGTCGCCGATGGTGAAGATGCCGAACTGCACGATGGAACCTCCGTCAAATAGTTGAACTGTCAACTACCCTAACGGACGGGGCGTCCGGAACATTCCCGGGTGGGAATCCAGCGGGATCCGGACGCCGCTAGGCCGACCAACCGGTGTTCGCGGCCCACTCCCATGCGCGATGGTGCGCATGGTCGAACCACGGCGCCTTGAGCGCCGCATAGGCGGCGGCCGCCTCGGCGGGGTCGGACCGCTGCGCCGCGTCGGCCGCGGCGCCGGCCTTGAGATCCGCGTACTCGCGCTTCGCGGTGTCGACCGCGGACAGCCAGTCGCGCAGCAGCAACGCGAACTGCTGGGCGGGCCAGCCGTCCACGCGGACAGCCACCCGCGCGGGACGGCCGGGATCGGCGCTGCCGTGCAACCGCATCTCCCACACGGCCGGGTCGGTCTCGCCCCCGGCACCGTAGGACGGCTTCGGTTCGTCGGTGACCACGTCGTCGATGCGCGGGAAACCCGCGGCAGCGAGCGCGGGTGCGAGCGCGTCGGCCGCCGCGAGATCACCGACGGTGATCTGCAGGTCGAGGACGTCGACAGCGGCCAGACCGGGCACGGCGGTGGACCCGATGTGGTCGATGCGCTTCGCTGCGCCCCCGGCGGCGAGGGCCAGCCGGGCGATGAGCCGCTGGGCCTGACGATGCCACTCCTCGCGGGCGTGCACGAGCACCGGTTCCGCCTCCACCGCGACACCGGTGCGCAGATTCTCCTCGAAGGGCATCAGGCGCTCGTTCCACAGTCTGCGGACCTGCTCGACCAGCACCTGCTGATCGCCGGTGTTGTCGAGCCAGACGTCGGCGACCTCACGCCGCTGCTCCTCCGTCGCCTGCGCCGCGATGCGCGCCCGGGCGTCGGCCTCGGGCATACCCCGCAGCTCGACGAGGCGGCGGACCCGCTCGGACTCGTCGGCGTGCACCACGGCGACGAGATGGAAGGCCGGCGCCATGCCACCTTCGACGAGCAGCGGGATGTCCTGCACCACCACCGCGTCGCCGGGCGCGGATGCGACCAGTTCGGCGGTGCGGCGGCCGACCCGCGGATGGGTGATGGCGTTGAGGACGGCGCGCGCGTCGTCGCTCGCGAACGCCTTCGCCGCGAGCGCGGGGCGGTCGAGCGTGCCGTCGGCGTGCAGGATGTCCTCGCCGAAGGCGTCGACGAGTTCGGCGAGGCCGTCGGAGCCCGGAGCGACGATCTCCCGGGCGACGACATCGGAGTCGACGATCACCGCCCCGAGTTCGACGAGCTCCTTGGCGACGGTCGACTTGCCCGCGCCGATACCTCCGGTCAACCCCATTCGCAGCACGCTGCCAGTCTCGCATCACCACGCCGTCGAGGCATCTTCGCGGTCCCTGCGACGCTTCGCGCATCGTCGGCCCCGACGGCGAGACGACATATTCGTCCGTCTCCTCGTCGAAGTCGACGGTGTACAGCGTCGGGTAGGGGCCGGCCGGACGCGGGCTGCGCCACGACCTCCCGCAGGGACGGCTTCGCCGCCGGCGATTCTCGGGTCATCATCGGCTCGATGACGATGAACTCCCCGTCCCACGAGCCGTCGACAGCACCTCGGTGAATTCGAACGATCCGGGAATCACGTGGTCCTCCGCGCCCGCTCAGTGCATCCCCACGACCGGGGCGGTGTTCTCGAGCGGCCAACCCGGAGGCGGAATGCAACCCTCCGGAACGGAGTGCGGACCGGGAAGTCGCGCCGCGCGCTCCACGGAATCCGTTGCGGCCGGGCCGACTCCGTGGTCGGCGCCCGTCGTGGAGAAGTGCATGTCGACATGAGGTGCGCCGTAGGGGATCCCCGGGGCGTGACCGGGCGGGTTCGGATTCCCGTCCGAGCATCCGCCGAGATCCGGCGCGGGTGGGGATCGAGTGGGCGTAGGCGGCGAGGACCACGGTGCCCGGGCTCCCCGGGATCACACCCCGATCACGGTGGGGTCACGGGGCGGTCGCAACACCGCTCGACGACCGGACACACCCCCTCCGACCTGGGGTAAATGCGCAGAATTTGCGGGACTGTCCGATATCGTCGGTGCGAATCGTCCCTCCCGGCTCGTCCGGAGCATTCGAGAAGGCAGGCCATGCGATCCTCCACCTCCACCACAGGTCGGCATCGCCTCGGCATGGAAAACGGGGTTCACTGCATCCTCATCCCCGAGGTCGCTGCCGCCCTCGCCGAGCACCGGCGGAACTGGTTCACCGCGCTGCTGACGAACGCGCGCCACAGCCACGCCGCGATGCGCAAGCGCGCGACGGCCCTGCCCGCACAGTGGGCCACTCCCGCCGTGGGGTGAACTCGCCCCCGAGCTGAGCACCTGCTGCCGACGACATACGAAGACCGGCCCTTTCCGTTTCGGAAGGGGCCGGTCTCGTCGTCGTCCCGGAGCCGTTGCTCCGAAACGAGCGCGAGGCGGGAGGAAGCGCTTCCCCGGAACGCGGACGGCCCCGCACCGAAAGGTGCGGGGCCGTCCGTGGGAACGATATGTCAGGCGTTGCCCGACAGCTTCTCGCGCAGAGCGGCGAGCTGGGCGTCGCTCGCGAGCGATCCGCCGGTGGTCTCCGGAGCAGCCTCGGCACCCGACTCGGACGAGTAGTTGCCACCGGACACGCCGGCCGCAGCTTCGGCAGCCTCGTCGGCAGCCATCTTCTCGATCTGAGCGGTGTGCATCTTGTGGCGACGCTCGGCCTCCGCGTAGCGGGACTCCCACTCCTCACGCTGCTTCTCGTAGCCCTCGAGCCATTCGTTGGTCTCGGGATCGAAGCCTTCGGGGAAGATGTAGTTGCCTTGCTCGTCGTAGCTGTCGGCCATGCCGTACTTCGACGGGTCGAACTCGGCGGTGTAGTCCTCGTTCGCCTGCTTCAGCGACAGCGAGATACGACGACGCTCGAGGTCGATGTCGATGACCTTGACCATCGCGTCGTCGCCGACCGCGACGACCTGGTCCGGGACCTCGACGTGGCGCTCGGCCAGCTCGGAGATGTGGACGAGGCCCTCGATGCCCTCCTCGACGCGGACGAACGCGCCGAACGGAACGAGCTTGGTGACCTTGCCCGGCACGATCTGACCGATCGCATGGGTGCGGGCGAACTGACGCCACGGATCTTCCTGCGTGGCCTTGAGCGACAGGGAGACGCGCTCGCGATCGAGATCGACGTCGAGAACCTCGACGGTGACCTCGGTGCCGACCTCGACGACCTCGGACGGGTGATCGATGTGCTTCCAGGACAGCTCGGAGACGTGCACGAGGCCGTCGACACCGCCGAGATCGACGAAGGCGCCGAAGTTGACGATGGAGGACACGACGCCCTTGCGGACCTGGCCCTTCTGGAGCTGGTGCAGGAACTCGCTGCGGACCTCGGACTGGGTCTGCTCGAGCCATGCGCGGCGCGACAGGACCACGTTGTTGCGGTTCTTGTCGAGCTCGATGATCTTGGCCTCGATCTCCTTGCCGACGTACGGCTGGAGGTCGCGGACGCGACGCATCTCGACGAGCGAGGCGGGCAGGAAGCCGCGCAGGCCGATGTCGAGGATCAGGCCGCCCTTGACGACCTCGATGACGGTGCCCTTGACGGCCTCGTCCTTCTCCTTGAGCTCCTCGATCGTGCCCCAGGCGCGCTCGTACTGCGCACGCTTCTTGGACAGGATCAGACGGCCTTCCTTGTCCTCCTTGGTGAGAACAAGTGCCTCGACCTCATCGCCCACCGACACGACCTCGTTGGGGTCGACATCGTGCTTGATGGAGAGCTCGCGGGACGGGATGACGCCTTCGGTCTTGTAACCGATGTCGAGCAGCACCTCGTCGCGATCGACCTTGACGATGGTGCCCTCGACGATGTCGCCATCGTTGAAGTACTTGATCGTGGCATCGATGGCGGCGAGGAAATCCTCGGCAGAGCCGATGTCGTTGACGGCTACCTGCGGCGAGGTGACGGTGGTGGAGGCCATGTGTTGAGTTGCTCCGGACGGGTTGATAGTCGGTTGGTGAAATTCGGTCGGGCACGTGAAACACCCACTGCGATACGGCGATGTGTGAGTCACGGCGAGTTCCCCGCTCGGCCGTGGAGCCGAACTGCGGACACTCGCGATCACCAGGCTACGCGCCTCGAGGGGACCCGGGCAAACCGATATCGTGGACCGTCCTGCCGACCCGTTAGGCTCACGCACATGTCGGGCTCCGTGAACCCCCTTTCTCCAGACTCGTCCGGCGACTCGGACGGGACCGACGACGAGACCGCGCGGCACGCGAACGCGCAGACCGTCCTCGGCGAGACCCGGCCCACCCGCACCCGCCTCGGCTCCCTCGAGAGCGAGCGCGCGAACCGGGTGTGGTGGGACGCCGACGCCGAGGACTACCACCGCACCCACGGCGATTTCCTCGGCGCGGATTCGGCCGACGGCGAGTTCGTGTGGTGCCCGGAGGGTCTGCACGAGGCCGATGTGCAGTTGCTCGGACCGGTCTCCGGACGCGACGTCCTCGAACTCGGATGCGGTTCGGCCCCGTGCGCCCGCTGGCTGGCGGGACAGGGCGCCCGCGCGGTCGGACTGGACATCTCCATGGGGATGCTGCAGCGCGGACGCACGGCGACGGCCGCCTCCGGCCGGGCGGTTCCGCTCGTACAGGCCGGCGCCGAGAACCTGCCGTTCGCCGATGCGAGCTTCGACATCGTGTGTTCGGCCTTCGGCGGGGTGCCCTTCGTCGCCGATTCCGCCCGGGTGATGCGCGAGGTCGCGCGGGTGCTGCGCCCCGGCGGACGATGGGTGTTCTCCGTGAACCACCCGATGCGGTGGATCTTCCCCGACGACCCCGGCGAACAGGGCCTCGTCGCGATGTTCCCCTATTTCGACCGGACCCCTTACGTGGAGGTCGACCCGACGGGTCGCGCGACCTACGCCGAGCACCACCGCACGGTGGGCGACCGGGTGCGCGAACTCGTCGCCGCCGGGCTCGAGGTCTACGACATCGTCGAACCCGAGTGGCCCGAGCATCTCGATCGCGAGTGGGGGCAGTGGAGCCCGCTGCGCGGATCGATCTTCCCGGGCACCGCCATCTTCTGCAGCCGCAAACCCGCTTGATCCCGGCTCCCGACCCCCGCCGGGTTCAGGGTCCGGCGTTCACAGCAGCCGGGACAGGAACTCCCGGGTACGGCTCTCCTTCGGGTCGGCCAGGATCTTGCGGGGATCGCCGGCCTCGACCACGACACCGCCGTCCATGAAGACCAGTTGATCTGCGACCTCCCGCGCGAAGCCCATCTCGTGCGTGACGACGACCATCGTCATGCCGCCGTCCGCGAGATCGCGCATCACCGCGAGTACCTCGCCGACGAGTTCGGGGTCGAGGGCCGAGGTGGGCTCGTCGAACAGCATGAGCTTGGGATCCATGGCGAGCGCGCGGGCGATCGCCACGCGCTGCTGCTGGCCGCCCGAGAGCTGCGCGGGATAGGCGTCGACCTTGTCGGCCAGCCCCACCCGGGCGAGCAGATCGCGGGCCTTCTCGACCGCCTCGCCGCGCTTGATCCTCTTCACGAGGATCGGTGCCTCGACGACGTTGTCCAGCACGGTGCGGTGCGGGAACAGGTTGAAATGCTGGAACACCATGCCGATGTCGCGGCGCTGCTTCGCGGCGGCACGCGGGTGCAGTTCGTACAGTTTCGAGCCGCGCTCGGCATAACCGACGAGATCCCCGTCGACGTACAGGCGACCGGCATCGACGCGTTCGAGGTGGTTGATGCACCGGAGGAAGGTCGACTTGCCCGATCCGGACGGGCCGATCAGACAGGTCACCTGGCCGCGTCCGACCTCGAGCGAGATGCCCTTGAGCACCTTCACGGCGCCGAAGCTCTTGCAGACCCGGTCGGCCCGCACCATCGGCGTGTCGACGGACGTCATATGCGTTCCTCCCCCGGTGCGCCGGGCTTCGGCGTCGGCTTGCCGGCCTCGGTGACCGGTGCGTTCTGTGCGTCGGCGAGTGCCTGCAGCTGACGGGCGGTGAGCTGCCGGGTCAGACCCTTCGAGTAGTGCCGTTCGAGGTAGTACTGGCCGATCATGAGCAGGCTGGTGATCGCCAGGTACCAGGTCGCGGCGACGAGCAGCAGTGGGATCGGCTGGAAGTTCGCGCCCGAGATGTCGCGGGCGCGACCGTACAGCTCGAGGCTGTACGGCACGGCGGCGACCAGCGACGTGGTCTTGAGCATGCTGATCAGCTCGTTGCCGGTGGGCGGGATGATCACCCGCATCGCCTGCGGGAGGACGGTGCGGCGGATCGTCTGCGACCACGACATGCCGAGCGCGGTGGACGCCTCGAGCTGTCCTTCGGGCACGGAAGTGATGCCGGCGCGCACGATCTCCGCCATGTACGCCGCTTCGTTGAGCGCCAAGCCGATCACGGCGAACAGGAACGCCGCGTTCAGGCCCTGCACGTCGATGTGGACGAACTGGTGGACGAACGGGATTCCGAGGTCGATCTGCTTGTAGATCGACGGGAACAGCCCCCACAGCACGAGTTGCACGTACACGGGGGTTCCGCGGAAGACCCACAGGTACAGCCATGCGACGGAACGCAGGACGGGATTCGGGGACAGGCGCATCACCGCGAGCACCACGCCGAGGAGCACGGCGATGAGCATCGCCAGCACCGTCAGCTGCACGGTCTTCCACGCGGCCGCGGTGATACGGGCATCGAACAGGTACCGGGCGTAGATGTCCCAGCGGTAGGCCTCGTTGGTGGCCGCTCCCCAGGCGAACAACCCGAGTGCGATCAGGACGATCGCGCCGGAGATCCATCGTCCGGGATGACGCAGGGGTACTGCGCGTATCGGCTCCGGTTCGTCCGGTCGCTGTTCCGCGGTTCTCGCGGACGTGGACTCGCTCATGGTTCCCTTTCTCAGCTCGTCGCGCCGTTGATCTGCGACGTGGTGATCGCGCCGTCCTCCATGCCCCAGCGCGCGGTGATCTCGCCGTACGCACCGGAGTCGATGAGATACTGCACCGCCTGCTGCAGTACGGGACCGAACGGCGAGCCCTTGTCGACGACGAATCCGTAGGGCGCGGCGTCGAAGACCTCACCGGCCGGTTCGAGCCGTCCCTCGCTGCGGGAGACGACGTACGCCGTGACCGGCGAGTCGGCGGACAGTGCGTCCACCCGGCCGAGGATCAGGGCGTTGGCGGCCTCGTCCTGGCTGTCGTACTTGACCTTGTCGATGGGCGGCAGCCCGCGGGCGACACACTCCTCGCTCTTGGCCGGGACCTCTTCGAGGTCCTCGATCGTGGTGGTCTGCACCGCCACCCGCAGTCCGCACGCGTCGTCGGGGTCGACGGATTCGCCGGTGCGCTGCGCCCACCGCACCCCGGCGCTGTAGTAGGTGACGAAGTCGACCGATTCCTCGCGTTCCTTCGTGTCGGTGAACGACGACGAGCCCATCTCGAACGTGCCGGCCTGGACGGCCGGGATGATCCGGTCGAAGTCCGCTTCGTTGAACACCGCCTCGAGACCGAGGACGTCGCCGACGGCCTGGACGAGCTCGACGCCGAAACCGACGATGGTTCCGTCGTCGTCCTTGAACTCGTTGGGGGCGTAGGGCACGTTCACCCCGACCTCGAGGGTTCCGCCGTCGGCGACGTCTGGTGGCAGTCGGCTCGCGATGGCGTCGACCTTCTCGACGCCGATCCGGTCGCCGGGCGGGACGGTCGATTCGGTGTTCACCACGCACCCGGTCGCGAGGGCGAGCACCGCCACTCCCCCCGCCAGCCTGCTCAGGGTCCGGGCGCGACCACGCACCCACGAGGTCGCGCGGCGGGTGTGCACTGCTCGTTTCACAGTCGAACAGTATCCAACCCGGGAGGGGGGCGAACGCAAACCGAAGCTCAGGCCTCGAGGCGAGCGACGACGGCGGCGGTGAACTCGTCCGTCGAGGCGGTGCCACCGAGATCGGCGGTGGCGACACCCGCCGCGACCGTCGCGCGCACCGCGTCCTCGATGCTGCGGGCGGCCGCGGAGAACTCGATGTCCGCGCGCGCCCCGAGACGGTCGAGAAGCATGGCGGCGGACAGGATCAGCGCGATCGGATTGGCACGGCCCTGCCCGGCGATGTCCGGTGCCGCGCCGTGCGCGGCCTGCGCCATGGCCTTCGTGCGCGATGCGTTGATCGACGCCGCGGTGCCGAGCGAGCCGGACAGTTCGGCCGCGAGGTCCGACAGGATGTCGCCGAACATGTTCTCCGTCACGATGACGTCGAACTCCGCGCCGCGGCGCACGAGCAGCGCGGCCATCGCGTCGACGTGCTGGTCGTCGACGGTGACGCTCGGGTAGAGACGCCCCACCTCCTGGCACACGTCCCGGAACAGGCCGGTCGTGAGGGAGAGCACGTTCGCCTTGTGCACGATGGTGACGCGCTTGCGGCGACGCGACGCGAGGTCGAAGGCGGTGTGCGCGATGCGTTCACAGGCAGCGCGCGTGATCACCCCGACCGCGAGGGCGATGTCGGGGGTGGGCATGAACTCGCCGCTGCCGACGGCCATGTTGCGGTCGGCGTAGAAGCCCTCGGTGTTCTCCCGGACGACGACGAGATCCATCCTCGGCGAGACCGACGGCACCCCGGGCAACGCGGAGGCGGGCCGGATGTTCGCGTACAGGTCGAAGTGTTTGCGGATCCGTCCGCCCGGGGTGAGCTGACCCCGGAACTCGGGTGGGTAGGAGGCATTGTCGTGCGGGCCGAGGATCCACGCGTCGAGCTCGGCGAGGGTGTCGAGGGTCACCTGCGGCAGGGGACTGCCGTGGGTGTCGATCGCGGTGGCACCCACCGGCAACGGCACCCAGTCGATAGCGACCCCGGCCGCCGCGACGGCGGTGTCGACGACCGTGCGGGTCGCCGGCACGATCTCGAGGCCTATGCCGTCGCCCTCGAGAAGTCCGATGCGGTGGCGGTGGAGCATTGCGGTGTCGTCGGTCACCCCGTCATCATTGCCTACCGTGGTCCAGTCGGTGGAACTCCTCCTCGACACCTCGCTCGACGCGGCGGTGCGCGACGAGTGGATCCGGCTGCTCGATGCGGGCCTGCACAGTCAGGCGTGCGTCCGTTCCGAATCCAACCGTCCGCACGTCACGCTGTTCGTCGCCCACGCCGTGCCGCCCGAACTCGAGGATGCGGTGCGGGCCGCGATCAGGGTCCGGCGGATCACGCTCCGACTCGGTGGTGTGGTGATCTTCGGCGGCCGGTACGCGACGCTCGCCCGCGCGGTCGTGCCGTCGATCGAACTGCTCGAACTCCAGGCGCGGGTGTTCGAGGCGCTCTCGGGGTGCCCGGGGATCCCGGCGCACATCCGTCCGGGTGAGTGGACACCGCACGTCACCCTGGCGCGGAGAGTGCCGGCCGCACGGGTCGGGACGGCGATCGTGGCGGTGCAGAGCCCGGAACGGCAACCGACCGGTTCGAGCGCGGGAGTGCGGCGCTGGGACGGCGACGCCAAGCGGGAATGGTTGCTCACCTGAGCGGTGAGCAGATGGTTCAGAAGCGATAGTCGCCGAACTGCGTCACTTCCCGATGGGTGTCGGGCGTGCGTTCGGTGAGCGCGAGCACGTCGAGGAGGAGGAAGATCGCCAGGAGTACGAGGACCAGCAGGATCATGCGTCGAGTCTGCTGCGTCGGGACCCGGCCCGACAGTGGCAGAATCGTCAGGAAACCTCGATTTTCTGCCACCGCACTGTCACACTCGTTGCCGTGTCCGGAACACCGCGAATCAGCGGCCGGCTCGAGAAGGTGGTCGTTCCCCTCCTCCCCTACGTCGAGACGTTCGAGCTCGGCGTGGCGTGCGAGGTGTTCGGATTCGACCGCTCCGACGACGGCCTGCCCACCTACGACTTCCACCTCGTCGCCGCGAGCACCGAGCCCGTGCGCACCCGCTTCGGCTACACCATCGACGTGCCCCACATGCTCGATCTGCTCGACGACGCCGACCTGATCCTGCTGCCCGCGGTGGACAGCGAAGGCATCGGTCTCGACGACGAGCGCCTCGAACCGCTGTGTGCGAAGCTGCGCGCCGCCGTCGACCGGGGTGCGCGCGTGGCGAGCATGTGCACCGGCGCGTTCGTCCTCGGCGCGGCGGGACTGCTCGACGGGCGCCGCTGCACGACCCACTGGATGCACGCCGATCGCCTCGCCCGGATGTATCCGACGGCGCAAGTGGACCGGGACGTGCTCTACGTCGACGACCATCCCGTCCTCACCGCCGCAGGCACCGCGGCCGGCATCGACCTGTGCCTGCACATCGTGCGCACCGTGCAGGGGGCGCAGGTCGCCAACACGATCGCCCGGCGCATGGTCGTGCCGCCGCATCGCGACGGTGGGCAGGCCCAGTACGTCGCGATGCCGCTGCCCGAATGCAAGGACGAGTCGCTCGCGCCTCTGCTCGACTGGATGAGCGAGCACCTCGACCGGGAACTCCCGGTGGCCGCGTTGGCACAGAAGGCGCACATGTCGGCGCGCACGTTCGCGCGGCGGTTCGTCGCCGAGGTCGGGGTCACCCCCGCGCGCTGGCTCCGCGACCAGCGGGTCCTGGCCGCTCAGCGGCTTCTCGAGGAGACCGACCTGCCCGTCGACGTGGTGGCCGACCGCGTCGGGTTCGGCACCGCAGCGGTGTTGCGTCGGCATTTCCTGCGGTTGCGCCAGACGACGCCGCAGGCCTATCGCCGTACGTTCCGCCGATCCCTCGAGCCGGTGAGCGTGTGACGCATCCCTCGGTTCGCCCGTCTCGACGCGTCCCCCGACGCGGTGCCGTCACGTAGCGTGGGCGGAAGGAAGACGTGACGGGAAGAAACAACTGCGGCCGGATGTTGGACCCGTCGACACGCCCGACCGAAAGGATTTCCGTGGCAACCAAGGCTCTCACCCAGCAGGACTTCGACGAGGTCGTCACGAGCAACGACATCGTGCTCGTCGACTTCTGGGCCGACTGGTGCGGCCCCTGCAAGCAGTTCGCCCCCACCTTCGAGGCATCGTCGGACAAACACCCCGACGTCGTGCACGCGAAGGTCGACACCGAGGCCGAGCAGGCCATCGCGGCAGCGGCGAACATCCGCTCGATCCCCACGATCATGGCGTTCCGCGAAGGCATCCTCGTCTACAACCAGGCCGGTGCTCTTCCGCCTGCCGCGCTCGAGGACCTGGTCTCGCAGGTCAAGAACCTCGACATGGACGATGTGCGCAAGCAGATCGCCGAGGCTCGCGCCGAGCAGGGCTGACCCACTCGCATCGACGGCGCCCGCTCCCGGCATTCGGGGGCGGGCGTCGTCGTCCGTGCGTCGCGGTCTTCCTGTACGGCTCAGTGTGCGGCGGCGTCCCAGCTGCGGCCGTAGCCGACCGAGACCTCGAGCGGCACCGACAGCTCGATCACCGAGTCCATCTTGTCGCGCACGAGCGCCTCGACCTGCTCGCGTTCGGATTCGACCACCTCGAGCACGAGCTCGTCGTGCACCTGCAGCAGCATCCGCGACCGCAACCCCGCCTCGTTCAGCGCCTTCTGCACGTCGATCATCGCGACCTTGATGATGTCGGCGGCCGTGCCCTGGATGGGGGCGTTGAGCGCGGCGCGTTCGGCGATCTCCCGGCGCTGCCTGTTGTCGCTGTTGAGGTCGGGAAGGTACCGCCGGCGGCCGTACAACGTGGACGTGTAGCCGACCTTGCGGGCCTCCTCGACCACGTTGTAGAGGTAGTCGCGCACGCCGCCGAAGCGGGTGAAATAGGCCTCCATGTGTTCGCGGGCCTCGTCGGTGGAGATCTTCAGCTGCTGCGCCAGCCCGTAGGCGCTGAGCCCGTAGGCGAGGCCGTAGGACATCGCCTTGACCCGGCGACGCAGTTCCGGTGTGACCTCCTCGAGCGGCAGCCCGAACGCGCGCGACGCCACGAAGGTGTGCAGGTCCTCGCCGGTGCGGAAGGCTTCGATGAGTCCTTCGTCGGCCGACAGGTGCGCCATGATGCGCATCTCGATCTGGCTGTAGTCGGCGGTGAGCAGCACGTCGAAGCCGTCGCCCACGACGAAGCCGTCGCGGATCCGGCGACCGGCCTCGGTCCGCACCGGGATGTTCTGCAGATTCGGCTCGGTCGACGAGAGCCGGCCCGTCGCCGCGACGGTCTGGTTGAAGGTGGTGTGGATGCGGCCGTCGTCGGCGACGGATTTGATCAGCCCGTCGACGGTGGTCTTCATCTTGGTGTGCTCACGGTGCGCGAGCAGATGTTCGAGGAAAGGGTGACCCGTCTTGTCGAACAGGTTCTGCAGCGCGTCGGCGTCGGTGGTGTATCCGGTCTTGGTCTTCTTCGTCTTCGGCATCTCGAGCTCGTCGAACAACACCACCTGCAGCTGCTTCGGCGAACCGAGATTGATCTGCTTGCCGATGACCTCGTAGGCGGCGTTCGCGGCCGCGGCCACCTGGGCCGCGAACTCGGACTGCAGGTCGTGCAGGTGTGTCGCGTCGACGGCGATGCCGGTGGCCTCGAGGTCCGCAAGGACCTCGAGCAGGGGCAGTTCCATCTCGGTGAGCAGCCGCACCGACTCGATGTCTCCGAGTTCGGTGTCGAGGGACGCGGCGAGGTCGACGACGGCGCGCGCGGCGAGGATCTGGGTCTCGGCCGCCTGCGCGTCGGCCGCGTCCTCGTCGTCGAGCAGCGAGAGTTGTTGCGCCCCGGTGTCTTCCACCCGAAGCTCACGCTTGAGGTAGCGCAGCGACAGGTCGTCGAGCTTGAACGAGCGCTGCCCGGGCCGCACCAGATAGGCGGCGAGCGCCGTGTCGCTGGTGATGCCGGCGAGCGACCAGCCACGACCGCGCAGCGCGTGGATGGCGGGCTTCGCCTCGTGCACGGCCTTCTCCACCGCAGAATTCGCGAGCCACGCGGCGAGAGCGTTCTCGTCCTCCGGGGTGAGCGCCACGGTGCTCACGTAGGCACCCTCGCCGTCGGCACCGGCGACGGCTATCGCGGTCGCGTCGCCGCCGTAAGGGGTGCCGGTGCCCACCACGGCGAGGCCGTGCCGTCGGCCCGCCGGAGCATGTTCGGTCAGCCAGTCCCCGAGGGCACCCGGCTCGACGATCCCGCCGCGTACCTCGAAGCCCTCCTCGGCCTCGGGCTCGGCCGACGAGAGCGTCTCGAACAGCCGGTCGCGCAGCACCTTGAACTCGAGATCGTCGAACAGGCGGTGGATCCGGTCGCGATCCCACGGGGCGAGCGCGAGCTGCTCGGGGGTGTAGGGCACCGCCACGTCGCGCACCATCTCGGTGAGCTGACGGTTGAGCAGCACGTTGGACAGATTCTCGCGCAGCGCGTCGCCGGTCTTCCCGCGCACCTCGTCGACGCGGTCGACGAGTCCGCTCAGGCTTCCGTACTCCCGGATCCACTTCGCGGCGGTCTTCTCACCGACACCGGGGATGCCGGGCAGATTGTCGCTCGGGTCGCCGCGCAGCGCCGCGAAATCGGGATACTGCTCGGGGGTGAGCCCGTACTTCTCCTCCACCGCCTCGGGGGTGAAGCGCGTCAGGTCGGAGACGCCGCGCCGCGGGTACAGCACCGTGATCTCGCCGTTGACGAGCTGGAGCGCGTCGCGGTCGCCCGTCACCACGAGCACCTTGAAGCCTCGCGCATGCGCCTGTGTGGCGAGCGTGGCGATGATGTCGTCGGCCTCGTAACCCTCGATCGCCATCACCGGGATCCCCATCGCCCCGAGGACGTCCTTGGTGAGGTCGATCTGGCCCTTGAAGTCGTCGGGCGCGGCGCTGCGCTGAGCTTTGTAGGCAGCGAACAGTTCGGCGCGGAAGGTCTTGCGGCTGACGTCGAATGCCGCCGCGACGTGCGTGGGCTGTTCGTCGCGCAGCAGGTTGATGAGCATGGAGGTGAACCCGTAGACCGCGTTCGTGGTCTGCCCGCTGTGGGTCTTGAAGTTCTCGGCGGGCAGCGCGTAGAACGCGCGGAACGCGAGCGAATGGCCGTCGAGGAGCAGCAGGGTCGGGCGGTCGTCGGTGGCCGCGATGGACGTCGCGGAAGTGGATGCACGGGTCACGCGTGCCAGTCTAGGGACCGAGGGCGACAGCGTCGGCCACACCGCCCGACCTGCTTCCCGCCGGTATCTGCGAACGCTCGTGAACCGAAGAAACGAGACCGAAACGTCCGGGTGATCCAATTTTTCCCTCGAGCCGCGTCGCAGCCGCTAGAGTCCCCTCTCACGACACCGTAGTCCGGCGTCATCCCTGTTCGGATGACGCCTCGGGCGCGGCGCCGCGCTCGATGACAGCGCACCGACCGGGAGGACCCGCGTGGCCCCAACCTCGGGATGTCGGCGACCACCGACGTCGACACTCCGCCGATCGGTTCGCGCCGTACTCGTCACGCTCACGGGTGTCCTGTTCGTTCTTCTCGGCGCCGGATTCTCCTCCGCGCAGGATCCACCGGATCCACCCTCCCCGCCCGCGACCACGGCACCGGCGTCCCCCGACGAGGAGCCCGCGGCAGGGGTGACCGTCCGCGGCACGCTGAACAACGCCGGTGAACGTCTCGACGGCGTCGTCGTCCGTGCGACGACGACTGGCGGCGAGGTGGTCGCGGAAGCCGAGTCGGCCGACGGCGGACGCTGGGAACTCAGCGTCCCACCCGGCACCTACGTCTTCGAGGTCGACACCGGGAGTCTGCCCGACGACGTCACCGTCCAGACCTCCGTCACCCGTGGAGTGGCGCCGGGACAGGCGAACACGGTGATCTTCTCGTTCGGCGAGGCCCGCACCGGCTCGACGGTGGCCTGGAGCGAGACGCTGATCCGCACGATCGTCGACGGTCTGCGTTTCGGCCTGGTCATCGCCATCGCCGGGGTGGGCCTGAGCCTCATCTTCGGCACCACGGGCCTGACGAACTTCGCCCACGGAGAATTGGTGACCCTCGGGGCGGTCGCGGCGTGGATCTTCAATGTCACGCTCGGCATCCGGTTGATACCGGCCACGATCCTGGCGGTGATCGTCGGCATCGTCATCGGCCTGCTCAACAACACGCTGATCTGGGCTCCGCTCCGGCGGCGCCACACCGGCCTGATCGCGCAGCTGGTGGTGTCGATCGGGCTCGCGATCTCGTTGCGCTATCTCATCCTGGCCTTCTTCTCCGACCGTACACAGGCGTTCGACGACTACCAGGCCCAGCAACAGCTGGTGTGGGGGCCGATCGCGATCACACCGGTCAACCTCGCGTGCATCGTGATCAGCCTGGTGGTGCTCGTCGGGGTGGCACTGCTGCTGCAGCGCACCCGGATCGGCAAGGCCATGCGCGCCGTGGCCGACAACCGCGACCTCGCGGCGTCGTCGGGGATCGACGTCGAACACGTCATCCGTTTCGTGTGGGGGCTCGGCGGCGGGCTCGCCGCACTCGGCGGTGTGCTCTTCGGCCTGTCGGAGCTCGGCGGGCGCGTGCAGTGGGAGATGGGCTTCAAGCTGCTGCTGCTGATGTTCGCCGGCATCATCCTCGGCGGTCTCGGTACCGCCTACGGCGCGCTGGTCGGATGCGTCGTGGTGGGCCTGCTCGTCCAGCTGTCCACCCTCGTGATCAATCCGGACCTGAAGTACATCGGCGGCCTGCTCGTCCTCATCGTCATCCTGGTCATCCGCCCCCAGGGCATCCTCGGCAGTCGGACAAGGATCGGGTGACCCATGGATATCGTTGCGGTACTCCAGGTTTCCTTCGCCCAGCTCATCGGCCCGTCGGCGATCTTCTACGCTCTGCTCGCGATCGGGCTGAACCTGCACTACGGCTACGCCGGCCTGCTGAACTTCGGGCAGATCGGCTTCGCACTGCTGGGCGGTTACGGCGTGGGCATCATGACCGTCACCTACGACCAGCCGTTGTGGGTGGGCATCCTCGTAGGCCTCGCCCTGGCAGGTCTGCTCGCCCTGGTCCTCGGTATCCCCACCCTGCGATTGCGCGCCGACTATCTCGCCGTCGCCACGATCGCCGCGGCGGAGATCCTGCGCCTGATGTTCCGCTCCACCGCGTCCGACTCGGTGACCGGCTCCACCCGCGGCCTGTGGGGATTCGCCGAGCCGTTCACCTCCCTGAGCCCGTTCGATTCGAGTCGCCAGTACAACCTGCTCGGTATGCGGTTCTACGGCGACGACCTGTGGGCGATGGTCGTCGGGTGGACGCTCGTGCTGCTGCTGTGCGGTCTGGTCCACCTCCTCTCCCACAGTCCGTGGGGACGGGTCCTCGAAGCGGTGCGCGAAGACGAGGACGCGGCCCGCGCACTCGGCAAGAACGTCTTCGCCTACAAGATGCAGGCCCTCGTGCTCGGCGGCATGATCGGCGGCCTCGGCGGAATCTTCAACGCGCTGCAGACCAAGTCGATCAACCCCGACTTCTACTCGACGGCACAGACCTTCTTCGCATTCGGCGCACTCATCCTCGGCGGGGCGGGAACGGTCTTCGGACCGGTGCTCGGTGCGATGGTGTTCTGGTTCCTGCTCACCCTCCCGGACGCCTTCCTGCGACAGGCGATCGCCGGACCCGACCCGCTGCTTCCCCTCACCGAACAGCAGGTCGGCGCGATGCGGTACGTACTGCTCGGCGTTCTCATCGCGGTGATGATGGTCTTCCGGCCACAAGGCATCCTGGGAAGCAAGCGGAAGGTGCAACTCGATGCCTGACACGATCCGACCCGACCCGCAGCCGTCCCGGACGGTACTCGGCGCGGACGAACGCGCCGTCCTGTTCGCCGGCGTCTCCCGCACGCCCGGCGTCGCCAAGCCCGACCCGATCCTCGTCGTCGACGACCTGCGCCGCACCTTCGGGGGCCTCACGGCCGTGGATGTCGGCCATCTCGAGATCCAGCGCTCCTGCATCACCGGCCTGATCGGCCCGAACGGCGCCGGCAAGACCACTCTGTTCAATCTCCTCACCGGCTTCGACCGGCCCGACACCGGCACGTGGGCGATGGACGGCGTCCCGCTCGGCCGACTCCACCCCCATCAGGTGGCACGCCGCGGGATCGTGCGCACCTTCCAGCTCACCAAGGCACTGTCGAAGATGACCGTCCTCGACAACGTCCGCCTCGGCGCCCGGCACCAGACCGGGGAGCGCATGGCCGGTGCGCTGCTGCCGTGGACGTGGCGCCGGCAGGAACGCGAGATCACCGCACGCGCGCACGAACTGCTCGACCGCTTCGGTCTGGCGGCGAAGGCCGACGACTTCGCCGGTTCCCTGTCCGGCGGCCAGCGCAAACTGCTCGAGATGGCACGGGCGTTGATGACCGAGCCGACCGTCGTCATGCTCGACGAGCCGATGGCCGGGGTCAATCCGGCGCTCACACAGAGTCTGCTCGGGCACATCAAGACCCTGCGCGACGACGGGACGACGGTGGTGTTCGTCGAGCACGACATGGACGTCATCCGCGACATCTCCGACTGGGTGGTGGTGATGGCGCAGGGCTCGGTGATCGCGGAGGCACCCCCGGACGCGTTGTCGTCCGATCCGGCCGTGGTCGACGCCTATCTCGGCAGTCACCACGACCAGGCGCTCGAATTCGACGACGACGGCAATCCCGTGGGCGCGACCGCCGAACTCGCCGACGCCCTCGCCGACGCGGAGGCGCAGACCCTCGAAGCCGGAGGCGACCTGTCGGATCCCGGAGCCGGAGGCGACCTGTCGGACCCCGGAGCCGGAGGCGATCCGGCCGATGCCGCGTCGACGGACACGACGGCGAGAACAGTGGAGAAGCCGTGAGCGACAACATCCGTCCTGGTCCGACCGACACGACGCCCACCGGCACGACGCCGGCCGAACGTGCGGCGTCCCCGGAGGGGCATGCCCGCCTCGCGGCCGACGCACTCCTGCGCGCCGACGATCTCGTGGCCGGTTACTTCCCCGGGGTGGACATCCTGCGCGGCTGCAACTTCTACCTGCGCGACGGTGAGATCGTGGGCATCATCGGCCCGAACGGTGCCGGCAAGTCCACTCTGCTCAAGGCGTTGTTCGGTCTCATCCCCATCCGCAGCGGTACCGTCACGCTCGGCGGGGACGCGATCACGTCGGCACCCGCACACGTCCTCGTGCGCAAAGGGATCGGCTACGTACCACAGACGCAGAACGTGTTCCCCTCACTGACCATCGAGGAAAACCTCGAGATGGGGATCTATCTGCGCCCCAAGGCGTTCGAGAAGCAGTTCGAGCGGGTGGCGTCGCTGTTCCCACTGCTCGCCGAGCGCCGGAAGGTCAAGGCGGGGGCACTGTCCGGCGGTGAACGGCAGATGGTCGCGATGGGGCGGGCATTGATGATGGAGCCGTCGGTGCTGCTTCTCGACGAGCCGTCGGCCGGACTGTCGCCGATGTTCCAGGACGAGGTCTTCATCCGTTGCAAGAAGATCAACGCCGCTGGGGTCTCGATCATCATGGTCGAGCAGAACGCGCGGCGCTGCCTGCAGATCTGCGACCGTGGTTACGTTCTCGACCAGGGCCGCAACGCCTACACCGACACCGGCACGAATCTGCTGCACGACCCGAAGGTCGTGGAACTGTATCTCGGTACTCTCGCCGGCAGCCGGGAGAAGCCGAAGGGGTGACCGCCCATCGGCGGCCACCCCTTCGCACACGACCTTCCGGTCACTCCCCGACCACGATGTAGTCCTCGGTGGTCAGTGTGTTGTCGGGACCGAACACGAGTCGGCCGTACGAGCCCACACCCGGTTCGCCCGCGTCCACGAAGCTGAGTTCGCCGGTGGCACCGTCGTAGTCGATGTCCTCACCCGTACGAAGAAGATCCAGGCACTGCTGGTAGCTGGTGCACTTCCGCCCGTCACGGGTCACCGAGTTGATGTTCGCGGCGATGTCCACCCCGGCGGTCGACCCCGCCTGCACTGCGGCCAGCGCCGAGACCACCACGGCGTCGTACGACTCACCGGCGTAGTTGAAGTCGATCAGAGCCGGATCGACACCGAGCAGCCGCTGCCGGAACTCCTCCCCGGTGTCGGTCAGCGGCGTGGTGCCGGCCATGCCGTCGAGCAGTCCCTCGGCGACGTTCTCGCCCAGCGCATTACCCATGTTGCCGTCGACGCCGAACACGGCCGTGCCGTCGGACGGGCCGATGCCCACCTCGTGCATGCGGGTGATGATCTTCGCCGACTCCTCGAACCCGATGAGCGCCACCGCATCCGGTCCGAAGTTGACCACCTGGTCGACCTCCGCGTTGAACGACTGCGCGTTGGGGTCGTAGATGATCTTCTGGATCTGGTCCTCCGGGATACCGGCGTCGACGAGGTTGGTCACGGTGTTCTCGGCGAGTCCGGTGCCGTACGGGTCGTTCAGCGCCAGGATCGACACGCGCTGCGCTCCGTCCTCGGCGATCAACTGCGCGAGCGCCTGAGCCTGGAGCACGTCGGTCGGGGCGGTACGGAAGTACAACCCGCGGTCGGGATAACAGACGAACTGGTCGGACGTGTTCGCCGGCGAGAACTGCACGACGCCGGCGCTGACGATCTTGTCGATCACCTTGAGCGAGACCGACGACGACGCGGCGCCCACGATCACCTGGGTGCCGTTGGCGAGGTGTCGGTCGACGGTGGTGTTCGCGGTGTCGGTCGTCGTATCGCCGGAATCGCCGGGGAACAGTTCGACCGGTTGATCGAGAACCCCGCCGGCGGCGTTGATCTCGTCGACGGCGAGTCGGACGGCGGCGACCTCGGGCGGGCCGAGGAAGGCGAGGCTGCCGGTCTCGGGGAGGATCGTGCCGATCTTCAGCGGTCCTGTGGCGGGAGTCGTCCCGGCTGTGGCCTGTTGCGGTTCGCAGTCGGTCTCGACGGTCGTCGCGGCCGCCGATCCGTCGTCGCCGGCCGACGTGCCGGACGTCGAATCGTCACCGTCCGAACTGCACCCGGCGAGGGCGAGCGTCGCAGCACCGAGTACCGCTACGGCGCGGACCAGAGTCCGTCTTGCCATTCAACTCTCCTTCGAACGCCTGACACCGCATCCGGCGGATTCCGGATGTGGTCGAAACATAGCGGTCGGACGAACCCCGTGAACCGTGCCGAAATCCTTGTGATACGACCGTTATCTGCGGAGCGGAGATGTGATGTGGCGGTAACGCGGCACGGCGCCGTGAGCACGCGAAACCGGTTCGGGCAGCTACTCGGTGGTGTCGCCCCCGAGGGTCTCCAGAACCACGACGGCGACCTGCCTCATGGTGGTGCGGCGGTCCATCGCCGCCCGCTGGATCCACCGGAACGCTTCCGGCTCGGTCATCGCGTGCTTCTCCATGAGCAGACCCTTGGCCCGGTCGACGAGCTTGCGGGTCTCGAAGCGTTCGTTGAGACCCTGCACCTCGCGCTCGAGCTCGCGCAGCTCGGAGAAACGGCTCACGGCCACCTCGATGGCGGGCACGAGATCACTTTTCGAGAACGGCTTGACGAGGTAGGCCATAGCGCCTGCGTCGCGGGCGCGTTCGACGAGTTCGCGCTGGCTGAAGGCTGTGAGAATGACCACAGGGGCGATGCGGCGCTGTGCGATCTCGGACGCGGCGTCGATGCCGTCGCGACGCGGCATCTTGACGTCCATGATCACCAGATCGGGGCGGAGCTCGTCGGCGAGTTCGACGGCACGCTGTCCGTCGCCCGCCTCGCCGACCACCTCGAAGCCCTCTTCACGCAGCATCTCGACGAGATCGAGCCTGATCAGGGCCTCGTCTTCCGCTACGACGACCCGACGAGGAGTTGGTGTGCTGTCGTGCGGCGCGGAGGTCATGGTCGGGCCTTCCCCTCGGTACTGGCGGTCCCCGGGTGCGGGAGTGGAACGTAAGAAAGGGTACCGGTGCGCGCCCGCTTCGCCCGATCCTCTACAGTGGTGTCCGCAACGCCCCCGTATCCCAATTGGCAGAGGAAACGGATTCAAAACCCGTCCAGTGTGAGTTCGAGTCTCACCGGGGGCACCGCTTTTCACTCCGCGGCGCGGCGCGGCCGCGGGAAGCAGCCCGCCTCCCGCCGATTCCTTCCTCCCTGTCGTAATGTTCCGACGTGGGTATCTGGGTTCTTGTCGTCGTCGCACTCGTCACCGGGACAGTGTCATGGGCAGTCGTGCGTCTGACGCGCGAGCTGGGCCGCCGAAACCTCCGGACCCGGATCGCAGCCGATCTCGCCATCTACAACGCACTCGGCGACGAGTTCCGCAAGCGTCCCGTCCGGGAGAGCATCGACGCAAGGCTGTGGCAGTTGGCGGCCCGGTCGATGCCGCTGCCGCCGGGATCGCGCCCGAAGCCTCGAGTGCGCCGGATCCTGGCTCTGGCCGGAGTCGCACTCGTCGTCGTCGGCGCCCTCGCGCTCCTGGAACTCGTCCTGAACATCCGGGAGGACGACTCGCTCCGGGTGGCTCTCGCCCTGCTGGGTGGCGCCCTGGTCGGATTCTCGATTCCGGCCTTGTCCGTCGATCCGGCGGAGATGCAGGACCGACAGCTCGTCCGTGCGTTGCGGGAACGCCGCGCCATGGAGCAGCTGCAGAACGGACCGGGTTCGTCTGCCGGCACTTCCTCGGAGCTGGCGGAGACGGCGTAGCGGCGCCTGATCCGCTCTCTCGTACGGGTCTCTGCCCGCAGCGAGCCGAGTTCGTCTCGCCCACTACGATTCGCCGGGTGACCGGTTACGACGAGTTCGACATGTTCGGGGGCCTCGACCCTGCTTCCCTGCCGCTGCGCCAGCAGCAGATCCTGGCCGCGATCCGGGACTGGGTCGTCGCTCAGGGGTCTTCGCCGAGCACCCGGCAGATCGCCGATTCGGTCGGTCTGCGGTCGACGTCGACGGTCTCGAAGCATCTGAAGAGCCTCGGAGAGAAGGGTTTCCTGCGTCGCGGCAGCGCCGTGGCCCGCCAGCTCGACGTACGTCCGTTCCTCGGATCACCCGGTGGGGAACGAGCGTCCGACGACACCGTGACCGTGCCGGTCGTCGGCGACATCGCTGCGGGCGCACCGATTCTCGCCGAGGAGCACACCGAAGATCTGCTCACGCTCCCTCGCGATCTGGTGGGCTCCGGCACCGTCTTCGCGTTGCGTGTGCGCGGCGATTCGATGGTCGATGCGGCGATCTGCGACGGTGACACAGTGGTGGTTCGGCGACAGCACGAGGCCCACTCCGGGCAGATCGTCGCGGCGATGATCGACGGCGAAGCGACGGTCAAGGTGTACCGGCGCCGCAGCGGCCACGTCTACCTCGAACCCCGGAACTCCGCGTACCCCGTCCTCGACGGTGACGAGGCAATCGTGCTGGGCACGGTCGTGTCCGTCATGCGCCGCATCTGACCCCTGCCGAGGTCGGCCGCAGGTCGGATCGGTGACGACCGGATCATCTCGGTCGCGTTCGCATGGTCGCGGGGTCACCGTAGGTGAGGACGTACTCGGCCGGATACATCTCGACGATCGACACACCCACGGGACACGTGTTCGTTCGCGGTGCCGGTCCGCAGACCGCTCCGGGTGTGACCGAACGGGATCTGCGTACTGCTCGGGGCGGCGACCTGCACTCGAACGTTCCTGTCGGTGGCCCCCTCTACAGTTCTGTCGTCCGGGATTCGCTCCGAACCCAGCGATACGAAACGGAACCGCCATGCCGACGCCCGCCATGCCGCACACACCTCGATCGTGCCGGTCTTCCGTCCCGATGCGATCCGCTCGTGGACTCCCCCGGCGGATCACCGCATGCCGGACGACGATCCCGTTCGGGCGCGACAGCGACGGCACACCCGTCTCGTGGGATCTCTCCGCCGGACGGCACCTGCTGATCCACCGCGACGAGCGCCGCTCGGTACCCAGCGTGTCGCTCGATCTGATCGCCATGACGACACTGACCGGCGACACGCACGATCTCGTCGTCGTCGACCCTCATCGGAGGCATCGCTGGCTCGGAGGATCGGCCCCGCTTCCCTCGGGGCCGATCTGCTGGGCCACGACCGCCGAGCAGATCACCCGCGTCGTGGCCGCACTCGATTCCCCGATCGTCGGACCCCCGCGCGTGCTTCTCGTCGCCGACCTCGCGGCGACGGTCGCAGCGCTCGACGAGGAGGGGCGGGAGCGGCTCGCGGCGATCGCGACCGGCGCGAGCGAACGGCAACTCCTGCTCGTCGCCACCACGGCGGATACGAATTCCCGCTGGTATCCCGCCGGGCTCATCGATGCGTTCGACGACATCGTTGCGCGACGAGGTGCGGACCGACCGACGAACACCGTTCGCTGATCACGTAACGCACTCGGAGTCCCGGCGCTCGAACGGTCTCCACGCACTCCTCTCACGCGGTCCATATCCCGTTCGGATCGACGCTGCATGCCGTTCACGCAGACCCGATGTGATGCATCGGTCCGTCTCGGACGTCTCTTCACTTCGGATCGTCGGGCACGTTCCTGCCCGTGAGAGGAATATTCGTGGCAACAGTTACCTTCGACGGCGTCACCCGGCATTATTCCGGTGCGCCGCGTCCCGCGGTCGACGCGCTCGACCTCGACATCGCCGACGGCGAGTTCCTCGTGCTCGTGGGCCCGTCCGGCTGCGGCAAGACGACCTCGTTGCGCATGCTCGCCGGTCTCGAGGAGATCGATGCGGGGCATCTGTTCATCGGCGACACCGACGTCACCGATGTCGAGTCCTCGCGACGCGACATCGCGATGGTGTTCCAGAACTACGCGCTCTATCCGCACATGACCGTCGCCGAGAACATGGGATTCGCTCTGAAGATCGCCGGGGTGTCGAAAGACGAACGCACCCGCCGCATCACGGAGGCAGCGCGCATGCTCGATCTCGAACCGTATCTCGGGCGTAGGCCCGCCGCACTGTCCGGCGGGCAACGACAGCGGGTGGCGATGGGACGCGCCATCGTCCGCAATCCGCAGGTCTTCCTCATGGACGAGCCGTTGTCGAATCTGGATGCCAAGCTGCGTGTGCAGACCCGGAACGAGATCTCGCGGCTGACACGCCGTCTCGGCGTCACGACCTTGTACGTCACACACGATCAGGTCGAGGCGATGACGATGGGCGACCGCGTCGCAGTGCTCGACGGCGGCATCCTGCAGCAGGTCGATACGCCGCGCGCACTCTACGAACGTCCGGCGAACCGGTTCGTCGCCGGGTTCATCGGGTCACCTGCCATGAGTCTGTTCGACCTTCCGCTCGTCGACGGTGGTGTCGACTTCGCGGGCACCGTCGTTCCCGTGGAGCGGACGATAGTGCGGGCGGTCACGAGCGGGCAGGTCACGGTGGGTGTTCGACCCGAATCCGCGCAACTCACCGGGGATGCCGACGGTGTGGACATGATCGTCGATGCCGTGGAGGTTCTCGGTGCCGATGCCTATCTGTACGGGCGGGTGATCGGTGCGGAGCACTCGTACCCGCTCACCGTGCGCACCGACGGAAACGATCATCCTGCGGTGGACACGACGGTGCGCGTGCGTCCGGATGCGTCGGCGGTGCACCTCTTCGACGGGGTCACCGGTCTTCGGCTGAGCGCATAGACCGACCGCGGCGGGACCCGCGCGGGTCCCGCCGCCACTGTCAGCCCGCGTCGAGCAAGTGGCGGAGGTCGGCGAGACCACGACCTTCGAGTGTCGGCCACAACGTGTGACCGGGACCGTCGGGCAACGCCACCATGTTCGGCACGCCGAGGGTCACCACACCCGCCGCCTTGGCCGACGCGAGACCGGGTAGAGAGTCCTCGATGGCCACGATCCGCTCACGCGAGAGGACTCCGCGGGTCGCGGAGAGTCGTTCCACGGCCAGATCGTAGGGCTGCGGATCGGGCTTTCCGCGCTCGACCATGTCGCCGCTGATCACGAATTCGAAGGTGCCGGAGGGCAGGAGCCGGTGAATCTCGGAGGCCAGCTTTCGCTCGCTCATCGTGACCATGACACACGGGACGTCGGCCTCCCGGATCTCGGCGAGCAGTTCCCGGGCGCCGGGCCGCCACGGCACGGCTTCCCGGACCTGGTCGATCACCGAATCGACCAGGGTGTCGATGATCTGCCGGATGCCGAGGCCGACGCCGGCCTCCCGCAGGATCGCAGCGGACGTGGGCAGCGAGTTGCCCACCAGAGCGGTCGCCTGCTCGTGCGTCCACGGAACGCCGTGTTCGGCGGTGAGCGAGGTCTCGGCCCGGAACCAGTACGGTTCGGTGTCGACGAGCGTGCCGTCCATGTCCCACAGCACGGCATGTACGCCGGTATCGGTCCGCACCCGCGGTGTCCGGTCGGTGTCCGTCTGGCTCACGTGTTCTCCTCGTCGTATTCTTCGGCGCCCTGCTCTCGTTCGGAGCAGGCGGTAGCGTTCTCGGTCCGATCGGGGTCGACCGTGATCACCCGCACCCCGCGCGCACGGATCGTGTCGAGTAGTTCGACGGGAGCCGCGGTATCGGTGATCAGCTCGTCGACGACATCCCAGTCGCAGATGCGGTGCAGCGACGTGGCGCCGAGCTTGGTCGAATCGGCCAGCAGCACACTGCGGCGCGCGGAGCGGATCATGGCGGACTTGACCGCCACGATCGATTCCTCCTGATGGTAGAGGCCTGCCGTGTCGACCGTCGTGGTGGACAGGAAGGCGACGTCGACGCGGAGCGCCCGGATCGCGTTCACGGCGCCGACCCCGAGGAACGATTCGTGACCCACGTTGTAGGTGCCCCCGAGCCCCGTCACGGTGCTGCTTCCCGCTCCGGTGGCGGCACGCGCAAGACGGGTGAGGGTGGGCAGATAGTTGGTGACCACGTGCAGGTCCTCGATGTCGAGCAGGTGGTCGATCATGGTCGCCACGGTGGTCGAATCATCGAGCAGGATCGAGCTTCCGGGCGTCACCGTCCGGGCCGCCGCTGCGGCGATCGCAGATTTCTCCGGTACTGCCAGGCGTCGGCGCAGCGCGGCACTGATCTCGTACGTGCTCGTACGCGCCACACTGACTCCACCGCGGAACTTGCGGACGATGCCGCGCCGCTGGAGTTCGTCGAGATCGCGGTGGACGGTCATGAGCGAGACACCGAAGGTCTCGGCGAGCACTTGCGCCGAGGTCGTGTCGTCGGCGAGCAGCACTTCGATGATCGCGTCGAGCCGTTCCTGGCGTGATGTGCTGATGGCTCTCGAGTGCACGGCGGTCGCCTCCATCATCGAATCGGGGATCGGTGACGCTGTTTATATCACTTTTCATGTGATTAACGGGCCATGAACACGAAGGGAAACTTCGCCGGATCCCGACCCAACGGAACTTGACACCCACCACGAGTGACGACCGCGCTTCACACGAATCCCGTTGCAACACAAGCTTGAAGCGCATATCTCGGCATACCGGGCACGTGCGCCGGAAGCGCCGGCATGCGTTTTGACCACCTCCGTCGGCAGTGCCACCATGATCGTCATCCCACGTTGGAGATAACAGTTCGTTGATAATTCGGAAGGAGGGCGGACATGTCCGTCACCGCCCAGCGCGCTCCCGACACACCCGTGCGGGCAGCGGTGGCGCCCGTCGCCCCAGCGACTCCCCCGGCCCGGCGGCCCGAACGCGCCCGCGCCCGAAAACGGCGCGAGTACCTGTTGTTCGCGCTGTTCGCATTCCCCAATCTCGCGTTGATCGTCGTGTTCGCCTACTGGCCGGTGCTCGGTAACGCCGCGCTGAGCCTGACGCGGTGGGACATGATCGCGCCGTCCCCCACCTTCGTCGGCCTCGACAACTACGTCACCCTGCTGAGCGACCCGTCGTTCCTGAGAGTTCTTCGCATCACCGCGATCTGGGTCCTCGCCGTCGTCGGCATCAGCCTCACCGGCGGTCTCGCACTGGCCCTGCTGTTCGCCTCCGGAACCCGAGGGCGGTCGGCGGTCTCGGCACTGGCATTCTCGCCCCACATCCTCTCCGGTGCCGCGGTCGCCGCCATCTGGCTGTTCCTGTTCGATCCCAACTACGGGTTGTCCCGCATCCTGTTCGACACCTTCGGACTCGACTCCCCGCACTGGACGACCTCGAGCGGTTGGGCACTGCCCGCGCTCATCATCGTGGCCATCTGGAAGGGAGTGGGGTTCGTCGCCATCGTCTATCTCGCGGCGATCCTGGCGCTCCCCCGGGACGTGATGGAGGCCGCGCGACTCGACGGCGCGTCGCGGTGGCAGACCTTCCGGCACATCACGTTGCCCCTGCTCTCCCCCACGACGTTCTTCCTCCTCGTCACCCAGGTGATCGGCGCGTTCCAGTCGTTCGACCTCATCGCGATGATGACCGGCGGCGGACCGGCCGGAGCGACCACCACGTTGAGCTGGTTCATCTACAACGAGGGATTCCGGCAGTTCAAGGCCGGATCCGCCGCGGCCGGCGCGATGATCATGTTCGTCCTGCTCATGGTCGTCACGGTTCTGCAGATGCGCTTCGTCGAGAAGAAGGTGCACTACCGATGATCACCACCGTCGAACGCCCCTCCCGGGAACGCAGCACGAAGCCCGGCCGCCGTCCCCGCCGACGACGAGTCGGCAATCCCCTCACCGTCGTCGGGCTCGTCGTCGTCGCCGCGGTCTTCCTCGTCCCCTTCTACTGGATGGTCTCCTCGGCGTTCAAGCCGGAACACGAGATCTATTCGTGGCCGCCGCAATGGATTCCGTCGACGATCACACTCGAGCATCTGGCCCGCGCATGGGAGGCTGTGCCCTTCGGACAGTTCTTCGTCAACTCGCTGATCGTCACGGCGGCCGGATCGACACTGAAGGTGCTGCTCGCGGTCTTCAGCGCCTACGCCTTCGCGTTCCTGCGTTTTCCCGGCAAGAGGATCTTCTTCCTCGCCGTGCTCGGCGCGCTCATGGTGCCGGGTCACGTCACCCTGCTGATCAACTACATCACCATCGGCAACCTCGGCCTGATCAACACCTATGCGGGCATCTTCCTGCCCGGTCTCGCCAGCGCCTTCGGGACCTTCCTTCTGCGCCAGCACTTCCTGGCACTACCGAAAGAAGTACTCGAGGCCGCGGAACTCGACGGGTGCGGCCATCTGCGCCGCCTCGTGCACTTCGTTCTTCCGATGTCGCGCCCCGCCGTCGTCACGGTGGCGCTGATCGCGGTCATCGACGAGTGGAACGACTTCATCTGGCCGCTGCTCGTGACCAACACCCTGCAGGCCCGCACCCTGCCCATCGGTCTGATGTTCCTCAAGGAGACCGAAGGTGTCGACCAATGGGGTCCGATCATGGCCGGCACCGTCCTGGTGATCCTGCCGATGCTCCTGCTGTTCCTGTTCGCCCAGCGCTACATCATCGCCGGTTTCGCCGGCGCCGCCACGCGGCGCTGACCTCCCCTCCCCCACGAATCCCCTTCGAGGAGAATCCATGTTCCCGTCCATCCGACGAAACACTGCACCGGTTGCGTCGCTCAGCCGGCGTCGTTTCCTGGCCGTGGCCGGAATCGCCGCGGCGTCCGTTCCCATCCTGGCCGCGTGCGGCTCGCCTGCCGGCGGGTCGTCCGGTTCGTTCGGTCAGCCCGATGTGAATCCACCCGGTGAGTTCGCCGGGCGTACCGATGTGGTCTTCTGGAGCGGCTGGGCCGGCACGAACGGTGAGGTCCTCGCGTCGCTGATCCGCCGTTTCAACGAATCGCAGAACGACATCTACGTCGAGATCCAGCAGTTCCAGGGTTACGACGGACTCACCGAGAAACTTTCGGCCGGTCTGCAGGCCCGCCAGATCCCCGACCTGGCGATCTTCTCGGATGTGTCGTGGAACAAATTCTTCCTGTCCGGGCATCTCGAACCGATGAACGGCTATTTCACCGACACGTGGAACGCCGGCACCTACCACGACCGCCTCTTCCAGGAGGGTGTCGTGCGCGGCGAAGCGTTCTGGGTTCCGTTCGGCCGGTCGACACCGTTGTTCTATTACAACAAGGAGATCTTCGCCGACGCCGGTCTGCCCGATCGCGCACCCGAGACCTGGGACGAGTTCCGCGAGTGGGGCAATCGCATCACCGGGCGCGACTACCGCGGCAACAGGCTGATGATGCGTGCCTACACCGGCGCCGACGACTGGTACATGCAGGGGCTGCTGTGGAACTTCGGCGGCTCGATCTCCGACGGGCTCGACGTCACCGTCGACTCCGCAGCCGCGATCGCCGCCGCCGAGTTCGACCGCGCCTGTGTCAACGACGACCGGATCGGCTATCTCGCCCAGGAGATGAACACCGACTTCACGAACGGGCTCGTGGCCACCGTCTGCAACTCGACAGGTTCGCTGAGCGGTCTGACGAAGGGCGCCGAAGCGGCCGGGTTCGAGCTCGGAGCCGGATTCCTTCCCGTCGCACAGGACACCGGTGTGCCCACCGGCGGTGCCGGGCTCGGCATCCTCAAGCACGCCGACCCCGAGCGGAAGGCGGCCGCAGCCAAGGTGATCGAGTTCCTCGCCGGCGACGACGCGGCAGCAGAATGGGCGGTCGGCACCGGGTACCTGCCGGCGACGAAGGGGGCGACGACGTCTCCGATCGTCACGAGCCGCATTGCCGAGAACCCCAATTACGGCCTGGCCGTGGAACAACTCGACCGTGCCCGCCAGCCCGACGCGGTCCGCCGGTACGTGTCGTCGACCATCCTCGAGATGCGCACCGTGATCCAGAAGCTCTACACCGAGAACGCCGATCCGGCCGCCGCGCTCGCCGCCGCCGCAACGGTGATCCGGCGCGACACCGAGGACATCCGCAGCCGCTACGAGGAGCTCGTCGCCTGATGACCACCACCGGATCGACCCCCGATCGCGCCGTCTACCACGTCGTCGGGCACCGCGGCGCCAAGGATCTGTCCCCCGAGAACACCATCGAATCGTTCCGGCTCGCCGAGGAGATCGGAGTCCACGAACTCGAATTCGACGTACGCGTGTCCGCCGACGGTGTGCCCGTCGTGCTGCACGACGCGACCCTCGACCGCACCGCGGTCGACCCCTCCGCCCACGGGCTCGGTCCTGTCGCGGAACTCGCCTACGAGCGCATCCGGGCCGTCGACGTCGGCGAGGGCCGCCACGTGCCCACCCTGACCGAGGTCCTCGACGCCACGACCGTGTTCCTGCAGGTCGAGATCAAGGCCGTCGAGGCGTGCGAGGCTGTCGCCGCGGCGATAGCCGATCGTCCGGAGGACACCCCGCGGATCCGCTTCACGAGCTTCCGGCCCGAAGCCCTGCACCGGATGCTCGTGCTTGCGCCGCACGTCCCGCGCGGGTTGATCACGCACGGGTGGCCCGATGCGGAACGACATCCCGGTGGAATCGAACAGGTGCTCGCCGAGGTCGAGGCCGAGGCGTTCTACTGCGGCTGGGACGGGCTGACCGACGACCTCGTCACCCGGATCCAGGACGCCGGATACGAGATGGGCGGCTGGCCGGTCCGCACGTTCGAGGAGCTGCGACGCGGTCTCGTGCTCGGCTTCGGCGGAGGGACAGTGGACGACCCCCGCGCCGCGATGGACTGGCTGAGCCGCGCCCGAGCGGAACTCGCCCTCTGACCCTGTCCGGCTTCTCGTTCGCCGGCGAGAAGCCGGACAGCCACGTCCACCTGGGCTGCGGCGACCGAGCGTTGCTGGAGATCCGTCCCGGACGACAGCTATCGTGAACGAATCGCACGTCGAGGGCCGCCACGATTGTCCGGAGGACGGATCGATGAACGTCGGCAGAGTGATCATGCTGGTCGTCGGAACTCTCCTCGCGCTTCTCGGCGCCGCTGCCGCGGTCGGAGCGCTCGTACTGGGATGGTTCCTCGTCCTCCAGCGCGACGGCGGATTCCTCACCGGGCCCACGGAGACCTTCCGGACGCAGACACACGCGCTGGTCTCCGAACGACTCGACCTGGTCACCGACGACCAGACTCCGTCGGGGCTGCGCGGCGAGGACATCGGCCGACTGTCGGTGCGCGCCACCGCAACCGATCCCACACAGGCGGTGTTCGTCGGCATCGCCCCGGTCGAGGACGTCGAATCCTATCTGTCGGGTGTCGCCCATACCGTGGTGACCGACCTGCGGTTCGAGCCGTTCGATGTCACGTACCGGGATGTTCCCGGCGGCGACGCCCCGACGGCACCGGCGGCACAACAGTTCTGGGTAGCGTCGGCGGAAGGGACCGGCACGCGGCAACTGGAGTGGGATCTGCGCGACGGCGCGTGGACCGTCGTGGTCATGAACGCCGACGGGTCCGCGGGGGTCGGTGTCGACGTGCAGGCCGGAATCCACATCGACCTGCTCGGACCGGCCGTGCTCGCGCTGCTGATCCTCGGCCTGGTGCTCCTCGTCCTCGGCGTGCCGCTGGTGCTCGCCGGTGCCGTCGGGCTCGGTCGGCACGGGCCTCCTCCACCGGGTCCGGTGTCCCCGCAGGAGGCCGGAACGACCGCCGCATCCGCCGCACCGTCGCCCCCGCCTGCAGCGCCGTATCCGGTACATCTGCGCGGTGACCTGGACGAACCGATTTCGCGATGGCTGTGGCTGATCAAGTGGGCCGCTGCGATACCCCATTTCATCGTGCTGTTCTTCCTGCACATCGCCTTTCTCGTGACGACGATCGCAGCCGGATTCGCCATCCTGTTCACCGGTCGGTATCCACGAGCACTGTTCGATTTCGGCGTCGGTGTACTGCGGTGGACCTGGCGGGTCGCCTTCTACACCTACTCGGCGCTGGGCACCGACAGGTACCCGCCGTTCGGTCTCCACCGCACCGACTATCCGGCGGACTTCGACGTCGAGTATCCCGAGCGGCTCTCCCGCGGGCTGGTGCTGATCAAGTGGTGGCTGCTTGCGATCCCCCACTACATCGTGTTGGCGGTGCTGGTCGGCGGGTGGAGCGTCGGCGTCGCGACCGGCGACGGGCACGACGATCCGGCCGGCAACGGCAGCTGGGCCTTCGGCTCGCTGCTGGGCGTCCTGGTGTTGTTCGCCGCGGTGGCGGTGCTGATCACCGGCACCTACCCGCGGGGGTTGTTCGATGTCGTGATGGGCATCGATCGGTGGCTGTTCCGGGTCTGGGCGTATGCCGCGCTGATGCGCGACGAGTACCCGCCGTTCCGGTTCGACCAGGGCGCGCGCGAACCCGTCGAACCCGTCGAACCGAGCACCGTCACGTCGTCGCCGGACCCGGACGGCACCGATCCGCCCTGATCACGGCGCGTTCTCGACGAGTCCTGCCCGGATCCGTCCCGTCCACGCATCGATGTCGTCCCAGTCGCGGGCGTCGCCGTAGTGTCCGCCCATCAGACGGAAGACGATCCGCCCCACTCCCGGCCAATCTCCGGGGGCGATGGCTCCTGCGAAGAAGCGGTGGTCGCGCACATCCGCGGACGAGCGGAGATCCTGGACCGCCTGTGGTTCAGGAGTCATCCGGCGCAGACGTCCCGCGAGCCGGGGCGACAGGGTCGTGCTCGTCGCCCCGACCGACGAGACCGAGAAGACCCACAGAGGCCGCCCTGCGAGTTCCGCGCGAAACCGGTCGACGGCTGCGGTGGCCTCGGGCAGCCATCGGCCGTTGTGGATCGCACTTCCGAGGATCAGAGCCTCGTACTTCCGCACCGAGTCGACCTCGGTCAACGCTCGAAGTTCCACCGCACCGCCACGCTCCAGCCCCGCAGCGATGCGCTCGGCGACCCCGCGCGTCGATCCTCCGGCGGTCGCGTAACCGACCAGGACGGACATGTCAGGCCTTTCGGGTGTAGTGGCATTCGGTGCCCTTCGTAGTTCTCAGTGTGAACATCGAGTCGGCGGCCCACGAGGGCCTTTGGTCACCCGTTCCGATCGACTCGGGACCGTCGACTCTAGTGCGACCGATGGATACGCGCGTGTACTGACAGTGCCCCCGTAGCCCGGACATTCCCGAGGTGGTCGCCATGTCCGCACATCGCTCCGTCGTCGTCGGAGTCGACGGGTCGAAAGCGTCCCTTCAGGCCGTGGCCTGGGCGGCACGCGAAGCCGACCGCCGCCGGCTCTCGCTGGCACTGGTCACCACGGTGTCGGTCCGCAACACCTTCGGTGTTCCCATCGGTATGCCCGCCGGCTTCTTCGAACAGGAAGAGTCCGAAGGACGCGAGTTACTTCTCGACGCCGCCGAGTATGCGCGCCGCGCGGTCCCCGATCGTGAACTCGACATCGAAACCCACCTGTGCACCGGTTCTCCGTCCCTCGAACTGGTCGACCGCTCGAAGTCGGCGTCGATGGTGGTCGTCGGTGCCGGCTACAACCGGTTCGGCTGGGAGCGGTTCGGGTCGGTCGGCACGGCGCTCGTGACGCACACGCACGCTCCTGCAGTGGTCGTGCGCGACCTGCCGCACGTCGAGATCAACGACATCTCCGGGCCGGTCGTGGTCGGGGTCGACGGTTCGGAGCACAGTTCCCGCGCCATCGCCGCGGCGTTCGAGGAAGCGGCATTGCGCGGCACCGAGCTCGTGGCCGTCCACGCCTGGTCCGATCTCGACGTGCGGGCACCTTTCCGCTTCAGGATCGACTGGGACAGTGTGGAGAACCGGGAGCGAGCACTGTTGTCGGAGAGCCTCTCCGGGCACGGTGAACAGTTCCCCGACGTCACGGTGCGGCCGGTGGTGGTCCTGGACCAGCCTTCCCGCTATCTGGCGTCGCACGCGGCCGACGCGCAGTTGCTGGTCCTCGGCCGTCGCGGACGAGGCGGATTCCCCAACCTGCTGCTCGGGTCGACCACCTGGGCGCTGCTGCACACGGTGACCTGCCCGGTGATGGTCGTCCCCTAGACATCAGTGGAGGACGAGGTCGCGGCGGCGCATCGCGAACACCCCCGCCGTCGCGGTGGCTGCCGCAAGCACCGACAGGACAGCGAGCGGCAGGATCCGCAACGGCGCCGCCGGGAGCGCCGGTACGTGGGTGAACGGCGACAGGTCGAGCACGAATTGCGGGAGATCGAGCAGTACCCCGAGCTGCCCGATGAGCAGCCAGACCGCGAAGAGTCCCCATGCGACGGCCGCGCCGTGACGCGGAAGCGCCCCGACGCACAGCACGGCCGTGGCTGCGACCAGCGCGATCGCCGGCACGTACACGAGTGCCGCCGGAAGCAGATCGGCCGACGGACCGGCGACGTCGCCGATCGCCGCACCGTATGTCAGTGCCAGCACGATCCCCACGAGGAGCTGCAGTATCAGCACACCGATCACCACGACGACGAGATGGGTGAGCACCCACGGCACCCGCCCCAGGGCGGTGGTGAGCACCGATTCCACACGGCCGGAGGTCTCCTCACCGTGCAACCGCAGAATAGACTGCACCGCATAGCCGCTCGTCAACAACGCCATCATCAGGAAGGTCATGGCGAAGTACGCGTCGGTGAGCGCTTCCGCACCGCCTCCGAGCTGCTTCATGAGGTCGGCGACCCCGCCGCCCTCGTCGAGGAAGTCGTTCATCTCGTCGGCCACGCTGCCGTAGGTCGCAGCCAGGATCACGAGACCGACCGCCCACCACAGCAGCGTGGTGCGTTGCAGCCGCCAGGCGAGACCGAAGGCCGTCGGCAACCGCTCGGCCGCACGGGCAGGTCCCGGACGCGACTGCATCAATCCGGCACCGAAATCCCGTCGCTCCGTCAGGGCATATGCGAGCCCGACCATCACGACCACGAACACCACGAACAGTTGCAGGATCCACCATGCGTTCGCGTCGAACGGCCGGATCTGCTGGGCCCATCCGATCGGCGACAGCCACGACAGCCACATGCTCGTGACGCGAACACCGGACGGATCCACCGTGCCGGCACTGTCACCGATCGCACGCAGCAGGAAAGCCGCGCCGAGGGCGGCACCGGCGAGCCCGTTCGCCGCCCGAGCTCCCTCGGCGATCTGGGCGGTCACAGCGGCGACGGCCGCGAAGGCGAGACCGGCGGCACCGGTCGCGACACCGAGGGCCACGGATCCGTCCACGGGCAATCCGAAAGCGATGGACACGACGCTCGACAGCACCGCCAGCGCCAGATTCGCCCCGGCGGTGACGGCCAGAGCTGCGGTGAGCATCGCGCGTCGGCCGACGACGTTGGCGCCCACCAACTCCGCTCGACCGGTCTCCTCGTTCTGCCGCGTGTGCCGCACCATCGCCAGCGTGCTCATCAATCCGGCGGCCAGCGCGAGGAACAACAGCGTCTGCGCGGCGACCACCGCCCCCAGGCTGTCCCCCGACACCAGACCGTTGGTGGCGAGCACCACCGGCGAGACCGCAGAACTCACCGCAAGCACGTGCAGATCCTGCTGCGTGGGATACAAACCCTCGAGGCTCGACACCGACACCGTGTAGACGACCGTGATCGCTGCCAGCCACACCGGCAGCTGCACCCGGTCGCGGCGCGCGGCGAGCCGTATCAGGTGGCCGGTTCCGACGAATGCCGCACTCATGACGGATCCGGCTCCTTCACCGCGGTGCGGAGCGTGTTCCGGGTGCATGGTTGTGCTCACCCGGCAGATCGTCGCCGTAGTGCCGCAGGAACAGTTCTTCGAGAGTGGGCGGAGTACTCGTCAGCGAGGTCAGACCGAATCCGAGCAGTTCGCGCAACACCGCTTCGAGATGTCCGGTGTCGACTTCGAAGCGCACGGTGTGGTCGTGCGCGTCCAGATCGTGCACCCCCTCGATCGTCTCGAGGCCCACCGCCGGGCGAACGGTTTCGGCGGTCACCGACGTGCGGGTCAGGTGGCGCAGTTCGGCGAGTGTGCCCGACTCGACGGTGCGGCCACGACGGATGATGGTCACGCGGTCGCACAGTGCCTCCACTTCCGCCAGGATGTGGCTCGACAGCAACACCGAGCAGCCGAGAGCAACCATGTCGCGCACGCAGTCCCGGAAGACCTCCTCCTTGAGAGGGTCCAGACCGGAGGTGGGCTCGTCGAACAGGAACAGGTCCACGTCCGAGGCCAGCGCTGCAACGATCGCGACCTTCTGCCGGTTGCCTCGTGAATACGTCCGCACCTTCTTCGTCGGATCCAGTTCGAATCGTTCGACGAGATCGGCGCGTCGCGTCTCGTTCAGACCTCCCCGAAGTCCGGCCAGGAGATCGATCGCCTCCCCGCCGGTCAGGTTCGGCCAGAGGTTGACGTCTCCCGGCACGTAGGCGAGACGTCGGTGCAGCGACACCGCCTCACGCCACGGGTCGCCACCGAGCAGTGACACTTCTCCGGAGTCGGCACGAAGCAATCCGAGCAGGATCCGGATGGTCGTGGACTTGCCGGACCCGTTGGGTCCCAGAAAACCGTGCACCTCACCGGGACGGACCTCGAGATCGAGGCCGTCGAGCGCGCGGGTCGTGCCGAACGTCTTGACGAGCTGATTCACCGACACGGCCGGGGACACGGTGCCGAGATTACGCGCATTCCGGGGCGCAGGCAGCGCATTTCGAACGCGAATGCGTCGCACACTGCACGGTTTTCGTCGCGCCGCAGCCACCGGACGGGAAGAACAGGTGGCACTGCGTCAACCGACCGGCCCGGCGATCAGGTTTCGGAGGTCGTCCTCGCCCCTCGGATCCGCGAGGTCGATCTTCACCTCGATCACGGGCCCCGGCGCTCGTCCGTCGCGCGACCACCCCAGGTCCTCGAGCACCTGCAACATCGTACTGTTCTCGGCCAGGACGAAGGCCGACAGATGTCGGATGCCGCGGCGCCACGCGATTCCCACCAATCGCTGCAGCAAGGTGGTGCCGACCCCGTGATGCTGGAACGGATGACCGACAGCGACGGCACATTCCGCCGTAGGAGCCTCGCGATCGGGCTCGAGAACGGTGTAGTTCGCGACTCCGACGAGCGTTCCGTCGTCGAAGGCCCCGAGACTCACGTGCTGGTCGTCCTGATTGCACAGCATGTCCACGAGATCGTCGAGGTGGCGCGGGACGAGCGTGAAGAATCGCAGATAGGTCTCCCGTTCGGTGAGATGTTCGTGCAATGCGCGGACTCGCTCCTCGTCCTGCGGACCGAGCGGGCGGAGCACCAGATCTGCGCAGACGGTGTGTGGTGGAGTAGTCCCCATCGAGTGCATCCCCTCCCACCGGCGAGCCGAGACTCTGCACCGCCTCGATCGCCGCCGACACCGACCGCATCACGGCCTCCCGTGTGCTCCGATTTCCGTCGACGTCCACGATAGGCCCGAACGCGAGAGGCGTGGGGTCCCTCGTCACTGTTCACGCGGTCGACGGCGAGGCCGCTGCTCGACCGGCCGTGCAGGCCTATTCTGCAGAAGTGACCGCCGGCGCTGTCGCGGAACAGATCCTTCTGGTCGTCGGACGCGGCGGACACCGGTTCCCTGTGCTCCACCACCGAGCCCCTGTGCGATGCGGCAGGAATGAGACCTCATGAGTCACTTCACGACCGACACCGCCGAGCACGGCCCTCCCGTCGATCCCCTCGAATCCCTCGACCGCCTGCTACGGGACCTGCGTTCGTCCCGTACCGGCCTGTCCACCCGCGAAGCGCAGCGGCGCCTGGGCGTGTCGGGCTACAACGAACTGGTCCGTCGCCGCAGCGAAGGCTGGTTGCGCGCCCTGAGCCGGCAACTCGTGCACCCGCTCGCGCTGTTGCTCTGGGTCGCGGCTCTCCTTGCGGCGCTGTCGTCCTCCGTTCCTCTCGCCGTTGCGATCGTCGTCGTCATCGCCCTCAACGCCGCGTTCGCGTTCGTGCAGGAACGCCACGCCGACCAGGCGGTCGAAGCTCTCGCCGCGTACCTGCCCCAACGTGCCCGAGTCCTGCGCGACGACACCGACGGGGAAATCGACGCCCGGGAGCTGGTGCCGGGTGACGTCATCGTGGTCTCCGAGGGGGATCGGGTCTCCGCCGATGCACGACTGCTCGACGGCGTGGCGGAAATCGACGCCTCGGCTCTCACCGGAGAATCGATGCCGGTGCGGGTGACCGCCGACAGCGCCGACAGCCACGTGCCTCTGATCCACGCGCGGGACGTCGTGTTCAGCGGCACCACCTGTGTCACCGGCGAAGCGACAGCCGTGGTCTTCGCCACCGGCATGCACACCGAGCTCGGACGGATCGCGGCGTTGTCCCAAGGCGGCGGACATCAGGAAAGTCCCCTCGAAAAGCAGGTCAAACGGGTTGCGCGGCTGATCGCCGTCGTCGCCGTCGGGATGGGCGCCGCATTCATACCACTCGGCACATTGCTGGCCGGACTGTCCCTGGCAGACTCCGTGACCTTCGCGATCGGATTGATCGTTGCCAACGTTCCCGAGGGACTGCTTCCCACCATCACCCTCGCTCTCGCCGTCGGGGTACGCTTGCTCGCCCGACAGGGCGCCCTGGTCAAGCGGATCTCGGCCGTCGAGACACTCGGGTCGACGAGCGTCATCTGCACCGACAAGACCGGCACGCTGACCGTGAACCGGATGACCGTCACGACGGCGTGGACGAGCGACGGAGTCGTCGACTTCGAAGCCCTCCCGGATCCGCCCGCCGCACGTTCGGTCTCGCACCGGCTGATGACCGCGGCGGTATGGTGCAACAATTCCGAACCGGCCGAAGCTCCGGACACGATCCGACCCGACGGTGAACATGCCGCGAAGACCGGCATCGGCGACCCGACCGAACTCGCTCTCCTCCAGGCCGCCGCGCAGGTCGGCATCGACCCCCATCGCAGCAAGGACGACAGGCTGGCGCAGTTCCACTTCGATCCCGCTCTGCGACGAATGTCGACGGTGGACCGCGTCGGCACATCCGTCGTCGTGCACACCAAAGGCGCACCCGAGGAAGTCCTCGCACGCTGTACGCACATCGCCGAGGAGACCTCGACCAGACCGTTGACGGACGAGGATCGTGCCACGGTCGACGCGGTCATCGCCGACTGGGCGCGGCGAGGCCGGCGTCTGCTCGCGATCGCCGAACGCACCCTCGCGTCGTCCGAGATCCCCGCGAACCTCACCCGCGAACAGGCGGAACAGGGCTCGACCCTGCTCGGTATCACCGCCATGATCGATCCACCCCGCCACGAGGTACCCGAAGCCGTGGACCGCTGTCACTCGGCGGGGATCCGACTGATCGTCGTCACCGGCGACCACGCGCTCACTGCCCGGGGGATCGCCGAGAGTGTGCACATCGGGGAAAGGGGTCTGCGCGTCATCGGCGGGGACGAGGCGGACGCCATGTCGGATCGTGAACTCGACGCGGCACTCGCAGGACACGACGAGATCGTCTTCGCCCGTAGTTCACCGGAGACGAAACTGCGCATCACCGACGCCTTGCAGGAATCGGGCCATATCGTCGCCATGACCGGGGACGGAGCGAACGACGCACCGGCGTTGCGCCAGGCCGACATCGGAGTGGCGATGGGGCGTTCGGGCACGGACGTCGCGCGCGAAGCCGCCGTCATGGTCCTCGTCGACGACAATTTCGCCACGATCGTCGGCGCCATCGAAGCGGGCCGGCGCGTCTACGACAACGTCCGCAAATTCATCGTCTACATCTTCGCGCACGCCACACCGGAGGTCGTGCCGTTCCTCGCGTACGCACTCACCAGCGGCGCGATCCCTCTGCCGCTGACCATCATGCAGATCCTGGCCGTGGATCTCGGCACCGAGACACTTCCCGCCCTGGCACTCGGTCGTGAGAACGCCGAACCGGATCTGATGCGGCGTCCGCCTCGGCCGCGTACACAGTCGGTGATCGACGGCCCCATGCTCGCCCGCTCATGGGGCCTGCTCGGTGGCGTTTCGGCCGTCCTCGTGATGGGACTGTTCCTGCTCACCCTCCTCGACGGCGGATGGACCTTCGGGGCCGACACCGGCACCGGACAACTGCACCACACCTGGCAGCAGGCGACGACGATGACCTTTCTCGGCATCGTCGCCTGCCAGATCGGCACCGCCATGGCGGCCCGCACCAGCCGCAGTCCACTCGCCCGAATCGGATTCACCACGAATCGGATGCTGTTGTGGGGCATCGCCTTCGAAATCGTCTTTGCGGCAGCGGTCGTGACCCTTCCCCCGCTGCAGATCGTCTTCGGTACCGCAGTCCCGGACATCTGGCTGCTGACCCTGTTGCTTCCCTTACCGGTCATCGTGTGGGGATGCGACGAGTTGTTCCGATGGTGGCGTCGGACTGGGAACGGAGCGCAGCACGGATGAACGAGCAACCGACGCGACGCTGGCTCACGACGTGGATCGCGGTGGTGACGGCAGGAGAAGCGGCGGGTTTCGCTGTGCCCGCCGCAGTCGGCGTCCTCACGAGGGATTCCGCATCGGCATTTCCGTTGCTTCTGGCCGCGGGTGCCGTGGAAGGTGCGATCCTGGGAATCTCGCAGGCAGCGGTACTGCACCGGCGGCTGCCGCAACTGTCGAGACGGAGATGGGTGGCACTCACAGCGGCAGCGGCGACGGCGGCGTACGCGATCGGTCTCCTGCCTTCCGCACTCGCTGCCCGGTGGACGAGTTGGCCACTGATCGCGCAGGCGCTCTTCTTCGGAGCGGGTGCTGTCGTCCTCCTGACGTCGATCGGTCTCGCTCAATGGCTCGAACTACGCCGTCATCTGTCCGGTGCGACCTGGTGGATACTCGGAACGGCTCTCGGCTGGCTCGTCGGTCTCGCCGTCTTCTTCGCAGTAGCTCCACCGTTCTGGCACCCCGGCCAACCCCCGGCGCTCGTCGTGGCGATCGGACTCGTCGCGGGCGTGGGCATGGCGCTCGCCATGGCTGCGGTGACGGGCGCGACCATGTCGGTCCTGCTCAGGCGGCAGACCCCTTCCGTCCCACGAGTCGCGCAGTCCTCGGAATCTCGACGGGGACGACCGTGAGCGCACTCGGCGAAATTCCTTGCAGAACTCCGCTGGATCGGTTTCACTGGTCTCCGATGGAGGGGAGTATCCCCCAACCGCCTCGTCGTCACGACGGTCCGGCGATCCGGACCCGGCGAGCGGGCCTGTCTCGGCGGGCGGGAAAGACCTCCGGTTGATCACGAACCGGAGGTGTGTCGATGACTGTTCCGTTCTGGGCCTGGGCCGCGGTGCTGGGATCCATCGTGGTGATGCTCGCGATCGACCTGTTCGCTCACCGCCGCGCCCATGTGATCGGGGTGCGTGAGGCGGCGGTCTGGTCCGCCGTCTGGGTCGGCTTCGGGATCGGGTTCGGTGTTCTGATCTGGCTCAATGCCGGCGCGGAGTTCGGCCGGCAGTACTTCGCGGGATACTTGATCGAGAAATCCCTCGCAGTGGACAACGTCTTCGTGTGGGCGATCATCTTCACATACTTCGCGGTGCCCCGCCGGTTGCAGCACCGGGTGCTCTTCCTCGGGGTGCTCGGAGCGTTGGTCTTCCGTGGCCTGTTCATCGCTGCCGGTTCGGTGCTGATCGCGAGTTTCGGAGCGATCCTGTATCTGTTCGCGGCCTTCCTGATCCTCACGGGCTGTCGGATGCTGCGCCACCGCGACGAGCACCTCGATCCGGAGCGCTCGCGCACGTTACGCCTGTTCCGCCGCTACGTTCCGATGACCGACGCCTTCCACGAGCAGAAGTTCTTCGTTCGGATCGGTGGCACGGTGCTGGCCACTCCGCTGCTGGCGGTGCTGGTACTGGTGGAGGTCACCGACATCGTCTTCGCCGTCGACTCCATCCCGGCGATCTTCGCGGTCACCGACGTTCCGTTCCTGGTGTTCACGGCCAACGCGTTCGCCATCCTGGGCCTGCGGGCGATGTACTTCCTGCTCGCCGATCTGATCCACCGCTTCGTCTACCTGAAGGTCGGCCTGGCGCTGGTGCTCGTCTGGGTGGGATTCAAGATGGCGTTGAAGATCGACGTGTTCTACATCCCCACCACGATCTCGTTGGCCGTGGTGACCACGATCATCGGGGCCTCCATCGCTGCGAGCTTGTACGTCACCCGCGGCCGGGGCCGTCAGGCTCCTCCGGTCGCTGCGGCTCCGTTCCGCAGCGCCACTCCGGCGGAACTCGCTGCCGCAGCGCCCCTGTGGGGGTGGAGGCGCACAGTTACCCCGGCTCGTTCGGGCGATTCCGAGTACCTCGGGGATGGGAACCGAACCACCACAGAAGAGGGGCTCCGGGACTGAGCGCGAGTCTCGGCGGCCTGCAGCGGGAGATCGAAACGACGGTGGGAACAGATCGCTGGCGGATCCGAGGCAGGGGACCCGACCTATCGACGCCCTCTCGAGGCCCACCGGGTGGCGGACGTCGATATTCGCTCACGTCTCCGAGCTGCGGGCGCGGTCGAGCAGAATGCGCTGCTCCGCTCGCGCCACGGTCCGTCTCGTCTGCGTTGCGGCGTCGGTTGTGACCGACACCGAGGTGATCCCGCGCCGCACGAGATGTTCGGCGAGGTCGGTGCTGGTCGACACGGCCTGCCCGCACAACGACGTCGTCAGTCCCGCGGCCGAGGCTCGTTCGATGATGTGGTCGATCGCGTCGAGCACGGCCGGGTCGAGGGTGTCGAACAGGTCCTTGCACACCTCGGAGTCCCGGTCGACCCCGAGCATCAATTGTGTGAGGTCGTTGCTGCCGATCGACACCCCATGGATTCCGAGTTTCGCGTACTCCGGCAGCCAGTAGACGACGGAAGGGACTTCGGCCATGATCCAGCGCAGCATGCGCTGGTCGGATCCGAGTGGATGCCGGTCGAGTTGGGCGAGGCAGTCCCGGAGTTCCCAGCGGGTGCGCACGAACGGGATCATCAGGTGCACGTTCGGATGTGCACTCCGAACGCGGTGCAGCACATCGAGATCGAGCGAGAACAGTTCAGGATCCCGCACGTACCGGAAGCATCCGCGGTAGCCGATCATGGGGTTCTCCTCGTGGGGCTCGATCTCGCCTCCTTCGAGATCGGCGAACTCATTGCTGCGCAGATCGATTGCGCGATATACCACCGGACGTGGCGCGAACGCCGCCGCGATCGTCGCGACGCCTTCCGTCATCTTCTCCACGTACTCGTCGCGACGGCCCTGCGCGATCATGTGCGACGGGTGCTCTCCCGCGAGCGCCTCCGTGATCATGAATTCCGCGCGGAGCAGGCCGACGCCGTCGACATCGGTGGCGGCGACCGCCTCTGCCGCGTCCGGAGTGGCGAGATTGACGTATACCGCTGTGGCCGTGACGGTCGCAGCTCCGGCAGGCGACGTCGCCGGTGCGGATGTCGTCGCCGCGGGCCGCTCGGCGGTGTGGACCGCCCCGTCGAACACCGCCCCGGCGTTGCCGTCCACCGTGATCAACTGTCCGTCGTGCAGATCGGTGGTGGCGGTCCGGGCACCGACCACGACGGGCTTGCCCAGTTCCCGTCCGACGATGGCGGCATGGCAGGTGATGCCGCCGCCGTCGGTGACGATGCCACCGGCGCGCCGCAGGATCGGCAGCCAGTCCGGCCGGGTCATGGGCGCCACGATGATCTCGCCGTCGCTCAGACGTTTCCCGTCGACGAGTTCGTGCAGCACCCGTACACGCCCGGTCGCCGCCCCGGGGCCGGCGCCGAGGCCGGTCAGCAACGGTCGTGCTTCGCCGTTGCCGGTCGAGGCGGCAGGAGCCGGCTGATCGAGAGTGGTGATGGGGCGGGTCTGCACGATCCACAGCTCGTTGTTCGCGAATGCGAATTCGAGATCCTGGGGCCGACCGTAGTGTTGTTCGACTCCGGCGGCCAGCCGCGCGACGCGGTCGAGCTGATCGTCGTCGAGCACCCGGGTGCTGCGAGTCGGATCGACCGCGACACGACTGTCCCCGGTGTCGGTCGAGGCGATCCGGAACTCCTGGTGACCGAGATGCACGTCGAGCACCTCGAAGGTGTCCTTGGCGACGACGTAGGTGTCGGGCTCCACCTGCCCGCCGACGACGACCTCGCCGAGACCGAGCGCCGCTTCGATCACGATGCGGTCGAGGTCGCCGGTGCGGGGGTCCGCGGTGAATGCCACACCCGAGGACTCGGATTTCACCATGACCTGGACGACCACCGCGATGGACGGTTCGTCGGTGACTCCGCGCAGTCCGCGATAGGTGCGGGCGCGTTCGGACCACAACGAGGCCCAGCACGCCTGCACCGCGCGGACCACTGCGTCGGCGCCGATGACGTTCGTGTAGGACTCGTGGATCCCGGCGAACGACGTGTCGGAGGCATCCTCCGCCGGAGCCGACGACCGCACCGCGACGGGGACATCGGGTCCGAGACGTTCGTAGGCGGAGACGATCGCCGCACGCATCTCGTCCGGAACGGTCGAATCGGTCACCAGGGCGGCGAGGGCGGCAGACGTGCGGATGAGTGTGGCGTCGTCGATGTCCGGTGCGGGCACCGCCTCGGCGGCCAGCTCGGTTCGTGTTCCGGCAGCCTCCATCGCATCGAGGTAGGCGTCGGTGGTGACGGCGAACGCGGCGGGGACCGGGAACCCGGCGCGGGTCAGTTCCCCCAGATTCGCGGACTTACCGCCCACCGTCGGCGCGTCGGTGGCGCCTACTTCGCCGATCGGTCGAACCCACAGGTTGTGTTCGGTCATCGGTGACTCCCCACGCTTCGCCGCCCCATGTCGACCTTTCGGGCCGGATCGGTTCCTCGGTCTTCCCATCGTCGCCTCGACCCGGTCGATACCGTAGGGGCGAAAGTCACCATTCCGGAACGGGCATCGTCATGGTCGATTCTCCGCGAATACCGGACCCGCGGGAGCGGAGACGGTTGATCCTGACTGCGATAGCGCGTCCGACGCTCACCGCCTTCGTCCTGGTCAGCGTCTACTTCGTGATTCCGGTCGAGCATGTCCGTAGCACCTCCGAGGCCCTGACCCTCATCGGTGGCGGCACGGCGGTCCTGATGGTCGGCTGGTGGCAGATCCGCAGGATTCTCGCTTCCGAGTACCCGGTGGTCCAGGCCGTCGAGGCACTCACCACGATCGTGTCCGCCTATCTCGTGGTCTTCGCCACCCTTTACCTCCGCATGTCCGTGGCGGATCCGGACCACTTCACCGAACCACTGTCCCGCGTCGATGCCCTGTACTTCTGTCTGGCGGTCTTCTCCACGGTGGGATTCGGGGACATCGCCGCTGTATCCGAGACCGCGCGAGCCGTCGTGTCGGTGCAGATGGTCGCAAATCTGGTCTTCCTGGCTGTCGGGATCCGATTGCTCACGGCCGCCGTGCAGTGGCGTCGTCGCAATCGTGGGGGCGAAGAGTGACCGATCACGGGACCGACCTACGCGATCCGGTGTCCCGGTCTTGATCGCCGTGATCGTCGGCGTCGGACACAGCAGCACTCTCGACGCCTTCCACGACCGCGTCCTCGAATTCGACCTGGAGTTCGCAAATCGGACAACAATTGTCGTTTTGGTACGAAAATCGACTCCCGGACTTGGCGACATGGTCCGGGATCGCGTATTAGTTGTGTCGCGTCATAAATCTGTGACGGGGGTCATGGCTTGGCGCACATGCCGGCGGGACAGCAGGGGGTCTCGCCACGAACTGCTCGGTGTTCCGAGCCGAGGAAACGTTCTCATGCGTCTACCCATGTCTCCCACCGATTCGATGTTCCTTCTCGGGGAGTCCCGTGATCATCCGATGCATGTGGGCGGATTGATCCTTCTGAGTCCCCCGGAGGGAGCAACCGCCGCGGATCTCGGGGCCCTGTTCACCGCCGCCGCAGAGAACGGCGAGGTCGCCCCGCTGTGGCGTAAGCGCGCGGTCCGTTCCCTGGGCACCTTCGGACAGTGGGCATGGGAGCAGGACGTGGACTTCGACCTGGAGTACCACGTCCGGCGCAACGCGCTGCCGCAACCCGGCGGCCTCGACGAACTGTGGGATCTCGTCTCCCGTTTGCACAGCACGCTGCTCGACCGGAGCAGGCCCCTGTGGCAGATGCACGTCATCGAGGGTCTCACGGACGGCCGACTGGCCGTCTACACCAAGATCCACCACGCCCTCGCCGACGGCGTGGGTGCGATGAAGTTGCTGCGCCGCGCCCTGAGCCCGGACTCCGAGCGCACCGACATGCCGGCGCCGTGGGCCCCGTTCGACACGCCGGGCCGCCCCCACTCGCCCGGGACGGCGCTCGGTCTCCCCGAAGCCGCGATGCAGGCGGTGCGGGCCGCAACCGCCGAGGTCACAGGCTTCGTGCCTGCGCTGGCCGGCACCGTGAACAGGGCACTGCGCGGTGGGGGCGGATCGCTGTCGCTCGCCGCACCGAACACCGTGATCAACGTCCCCATCTCGGGCACGCGCCGGTTCGCTGCGCGGTCGTGGCCGCTCGCCCGTCTGCGCACCGTGGCGAGGGCGGCCGACGCGACCGTCAACGATGTCGTGCTGGCCATGTCGTCGGGAGCACTGCGCGCTCTTCTCACGGAGCAGAAAGCGCTGCCCGACAAGTCGCTCGTAGCCATGGTCCCCGTCTGCCTCCGGCCCGACAAGGACTGCGCAGGAAACGAACTCGGCGTCCTGATGTGCGATCTGGGTACGGACCTGGCCGATCCGGCCGACCGGCTGGCCCGGGTGTCGGCGTCGACCACGGAGGGCAAGGCCTCCATGCAGGGCATGTCCACCCTGTCGCGGTTGGCGACCAGCGCGCTCGGCGTCGCGCCACTGGCGGTGGGCATCCTCACCCGCAATCGCGCACTCCCCCGCCCGCCCTTCAACGTCATCGTCTCGAACGTGCCGGGATCCCCGGATCCGTTGTACTGGAACGGCGCTCGGGTGGACGCGGTGTATCCGCTGTCCGTGCCCGTCGACGGCCAGGCGCTGAACATCACGTGCACGAGCACCGACGACGCCATCGCCTTCGGCCTGACCTCGTGCAGTCGCAGCCTGCCGCAACTGCAGCCGCTGCTCGACCACTTCGACGCAGCCCTCGAAGCACTCGAGGACGCCCTCGGCATCGAGCCGGACGACGACGAGCCATCCGTCCGTGCAGGCTGACGTCACGGAGTAGCGGTAACACACTCGTGTGACCGAGTCGGACAACTGCCCCAGGAATCGCCGTTCTCGTGTGCGAAGGCGCTCTGCGGGAGCACTATCGACCGAGAGCGGTGTGTCCGTCGGGAGGCATCGACGCCGACACCGGAACTCTCGTCCCACTCCTCGCGGAGAGTAGGTCCGAATGCAGAAGCTGACGCCGTTCTACGAAAAGGTCCAGACCCACTACGACCTGTCCGACGACTTCTTCGAACTGTTTCTCGACCCCACCCGCACGTACAGTTGCGCCTATTTCGAGCGCGACGGCATGAGCCTCGAGGAAGCGCAGATCGCGAAGGTCGACCTTGCTCTCCGCAAGTGCGATCTCCGGCCCGGAATGACGCTGTTGGACATCGGTTGCGGGTGGGGCTCGACGATGGTGCGGGCGACGCAGCGATACGACGTGCACGTCATCGGCTTGACGTTGAGCCGCAACCAGTACGAGCACGTGTCCGGTCTGCTCTCGGGAATGTCGGCCGGCGGCCGTACCGCCGAGGTTCGCCTGCAGGGGTGGGAGGAATTCGACGAGCCTGTGGACCGCATCGTCAGCATCGGGGCGTTCGAGCATTTCCGCCGGCAGCGGTACGACACCTTCTTCGAACGCACCTCGCGCATCCTGCCCGACGACGGCCGGATGTTGCTGCACACCATCGTCGGTCATTCCCGCGCCCAACTCGAGGCGATGAAGGTGCCGGTCACCCGGGAGGACGCCCTGTTCCTGCGATTCATCATGCGGGAGATCTTCCCCGGAGGGCAGCTACCCGACCGGGACCTGGTCATCACCGGCGCGCAACGCAACAGTTTCTGGGTGCAGAACATCGAGTCGCTGCAACCCCATTACGCCCGCACACTCGACCTGTGGGCGCAGGCCCTCGAGTCGCGTCGCGACGATGCGGTCCGGATGGCCTCCGACGAGGTCTACCAGCGATACATCAGGTATCTGACCGGTTGCGCCGCGAACTTCCGACGGCGCCTCGTCGACGTCCAGCAGTTCACCCTCGTGAAGCAGCGACAGCGATCATGAGGATCTGTCACGAGCGAGACCGGGGGCGGAACGAATCCGGCGTGGCTGCACGCCAATCCGCTGACCACATGGGCGGTGGATCGGTGAGGAGTTCGCCCGGAGCGAGCCATTCGTAGAGTTCCGTGTAGGAGCGAACGGTGGTCGGCGACACCTTCTTCCGAAGCATGTCCGTCGTGAGCCCGCCGGGTTCGTCGACGCCCATCGACGCCATGAGTCGAACCGCCTGACGCACCGTGCTCGCGTGGTACCGCTGCACTCGTAATGCCTTGTCCGCCACATCGAGCGCCCGCGCTCGTTTCGGGTCCTGGGTCGTCACTCCGACCGGACACCTGTTCGTGTGGCATCGCTGCGCCTGGATGCATCCGAGCGCCATCATCATCGCCCGTGCCGAATTGGTGTAGTCCGCACCGTGGATCAGTCGCTTCACCATGTCGTTTCCGGTCGCGACCTTGCCACTCGCGCCGACCCTGATGCGGTCCCGCAATCCGGTACCCACGAGGGCGTTGTGGACCGTCATCAGCCCGTCGGTGAGCGGAAGCCCCATGTTGTCCTCGTATTCGAGGGGTGCTGCGGCGGTGCCACCCTCGGCCCCGTCGACGATGACGAAATCGGGTGCCGTCCCTTCCGCGAGCATGGCTTTGCAGATCGCGAGCACATCGACGCGGGAACCGACGCAGAGCTTGACACCTACGGGTTTTCCTCCGGACAGTTCCCGAAGATCGGCGAGGAAGCGGATCAGTTCGCGCGGTGTCGTGAAGGCCGTGTGCGCTGCGGGACTGACGCACTTCTCGTGGGCCGGAACGCCACGATAGCGTGCGATCTCCTCACTCACCTTCGCCGCCGGGAGCACGCCACCCACGCCGGGTTTCGCCCCCTGGCTGAGTTTGAGGGAGATCGCCTTCACGTGGTCGTGAGCCGACTTGTCGGCGAACTCTGCGGGGTCGAATCGTCCGTCGCGGTCGCGCGTCCCGAAGTACCCGGATCCGATCTCCCACACCAGGTCACCACCACCGTCGAGGTGATACGGTGTCAGCCCGCCTTCGCCGGTGTCGTGGGCGAACCCACCTCGGGCCGCCCCACGATTCAACGCCCGGATCGCGTTGGCGGACAGAGCGCCGAAACTCATCGATGAAACGTTCAGCAGCGACATCGAATACGGCCGGCTGCAGTCGGGCCCTCCGATGTCCACCCGCGGTGGTTCGTCGGGTTCGGCCGCCGGCACTGTCGAGTGAACGAGATACTCGTACCCGACCTCGTAGACGTCGCGTTCGGTGCCGAACGACAACTCGCCGTGAATTCCCTTCGCCCGTTCGTAGACGACGGTGCGCACGTCCCTGTCGAAGGGGCGGCCGTCGAAATTCCGCTCGACGAAGTACTGCTGGAACTCCGGGCGCACACTCTCGAGCAGATACCGCATGTGGCCGAGCACCGGATAGTTGCGCAGCACCGAATGCCGGCGCTGCACGAGATCGTAGATTCCGACCACCGACAGGAACGTCAGAAGGGCGACCAGCACCCACCAGCCCCACCCTCCGACTGCGGCGATCACACCGACCAGAACCAGAGTCAGGCCCAGGAAACCGACGAGGAAGAACCGCAGCACGGTTCACCTTCTCTCCGCCTGTCCGGCGGGTCTCACATGTCGAGCGGCAGCTCAGTGGGAACCGCGACGCTTCTGCTGCAGCTTCGCGAGCATCTCCTTGGCCTTGCGCTGATTCTCCGGCTTGGCCGCCTCACGCCGGACGACCTGGATCGCCTTGACCGCGGCGGCGCTCTTCATAGCCTTACCGAACATTCCCATCGAGTACTCCTCCGTATGTCATCAGAACTGGTACTTCCACGATACGGATGCGGGAACGCCGAGGAGTAGTCGCCGTCGGCGACACGGGCAGTTCCGTGGAACTGCCCGTGCGCGCGATTCAGTTCGGCGCGTCGACGATGCGGCTGTTCGGCAGCTTCCAGCCCGGCCGCGGGAAGTGGCAGGTGTACCCGTTCGGGTAGCGCTGGAGATAGTCCTGGTGCTCGGGTTCGGCTTCCCAGAAGGTGCTCGCGGGAGTCACTTCGGTGACCACCCTGCCGGGCCACAGACCGGACGCCTCGACGTCGGCGATGGTGTCCACCGCGACCTGCTTCTGCTCGTCGTCGAGATAGAAGACGGCCGAACGGTAGGACGCTCCGACGTCGTTTCCCTGCCGGTTCACGGTGGTCGGATCGTGGATCCGGAAGAAGAACTCGAGCAGTGCCCGGTAGTCGGTGCGTGCGGGGTCGTAGACGATCTCGACGGACTCCGCGTGCCCCGGATGGTTGCGGTAGGTGGGGTGATCGTTCTGCCCACCGGTGTAGCCGACCCGTGTCGACACCACCCCGGGCTGCCGCCGGATCAGCTCCTCCATGCCCCAGAAGCATCCGCCTGCCAGAATCGCCGTGCGTGTATCGGTCATTACGCCTCCTCGGGTGGTGGAACCGATACGGGAGCCCGGGCATTCCCACCGCGCACTCTGTTCCTGGTCAGAGTACGAACATCGCCGCCTGCTCGGCGAGGTCGAGGACGGGTTGCGGCAGGATGCCGAGCAGCACCGTCGCCACCGCCGCGAACGCGATCGCGGCGCTCGTCGCCACGGTGGAGGTCGCGAGCTGCGGGGCGTCGGCGGTCGGCTCGGTGAAGAACATCAGCACGATCACCCGTACGTAGAAGTACGCCGCGACCGCGCTGACGAGCACACCGACGATCACGAGTGGAGCCGCGCCTCCCGCGATCGCGGCACCGAAGACCGCGAACTTGGCGATGAACCCGCTGGTGAGCGGAATGCCCGCCAGTGACAACAGGAACAGTGCGAAGGCCCCTCCGAGCAGCGGCGAGCGCCGTCCGAGGCCGGCCCACCGCGACAACTCCCAGGCCTCACCGTCCGGGTCGCGGACGAGGGTCACGACGGCGAACACACCGACCGTTCCGATGCCGTAGACGAGCAGGTAGAACAGTGTCGACGACACGCCGGACGCAGTGCCGGCGACGACGCCGGTGAGCACGAATCCGGTGTGGCTGATCGCCGAGTACGCGAGCATGCGCTTGATGTCGTTCTGCGTCACCGCCAGGACCGCGCCGACGACCATCGTCGCGATCGCGACGGCCCACAGGATCGGCCGCCACTGGTCGGCGGAACCGGGGACCGCGACGTAGAGCACGCGCAGCAGGGCGCCGAACGCGGCGATCTTCGTCGCGGCGGCCATGAACGCGGTGACGGGGGTCGGAGCCCCCTGGTAGACGTCCGGGGTCCACGAGTGGAAGGGCACCGCTCCGACTTTGAACAGCAGGCCGACGGCCAGCAGGCCCACCCCGACGAGCGCTGTGGTCTCGTTGCCCGCACCCGTGTCGATCGCTGCGGCGATACCTCCGAGGTGAACAGTGCCGGCGTAGCCGTAGAGCATCGCCACCCCGTACAGGAAGAACGCCGACGAGAACGCTCCCAGCAGGAAGTACTTCAGCGCGGCTTCCTGCGAGAGCAACCGTCGGCGCCGCGCGAGCCCGCACAGAAGGTACAGCGGCAGCGACAGCACTTCGAGTGCGACGAACATCGTCAGCAGGTCGTTCGAGGCGGGGAACACGAGCATCCCACCCACCGCGAACAGCAGGAGCGGGAAGACCTCGGTCCGTGCGCCGCCCGCCGCGAGTGCCTGTCGTTCGGCGGCGGTACCCGGGATCGCCGACGCCTGAGGTGCGAACGCGTCGAGATGCGCACCGACCGCCGTGCGGGGAACGGCGTGTGCACGAGCCGGTTCGATGCTGCGTTCCGCGACCAGCGCGACCGACAGCAACGACACGATCAGGACCGATCCCTGCAGGAACAGCGCCGGGCCGTCGATCACGACCGCCCCCGACAGGGTGGTCGCGCGGGTTCCGGCGAGCATCAGGACCGCGACGAACGCCGCCACGAGCGCGACCGTCGTCAGGACCACGTGGGCGAGATAGCGCGCCGAGGCCGGCACGAAGGATTCGACGAGTACGCCGGCGACGGCGGCGGCGAACACGATCAGGATGGGCGCGATCAGGCCGTAGTCGATCGCCGGGGCGGGGAGGGACGCGGCAAGAACGACGATGCCCTCGGAGGGGTTCATTCGGCTTCACCTTCCTCGGAACCGTGGTCCGGAACGTCACTCTCGGCGATCGGACGCTCGGCTGGCACCACCGGCTCCGGCCGGGAGATGTCGATCGAGACGAGCGTGTCGTCGACTGCGGGGGTGATGACATCGAGCGCCGGTTTCGGATAGATCCCCAGTACGAGCAGCAACGCGAGCAGCGGCGCGACCACCGCGATCTCCCGCGGCACGAGATCGGAGAGCCTGCGTGTGTGCTCGGCGCCGTCGTCCCCGTCGTGGTCCCGGCCGGGTAGGCGCACGGGGCCTCCCATCATGCGCTGATAGAGCCACAGCACGTAGAGCGCGGACAGCACGAGCGCGAGCGTCGCGATCACCGCCGCCACCCGATAGCGGGGATAGGTGCCGACGAAGACGAGGAATTCGCTGACGAACGGGGCGAGTCCGGGCAGGGACAGGGTCGCCAGCCCGGCGACGAGGAAGGTTCCGGCGAGGACCGGCGCGATCTTCTGTACGCCGCCGTACGCCGCGATCGTGCGGTCGCCGTGCCGCGAGACGAGGAATCCGGCGATGAGGAACAGTGCGGCCGTGGAGATCCCGTGGTTGACCATGTACAGGGTGGAGCCGGCCTGCCCCTGCGCCGTCAGCGCGAAGATACCGAGGACGATGAACCCGAAATGTGAGATGGATGTGTAGGCGATCAGGCGCATGATGTCGGTCTGGCCGATCGCGAGCATGGCGCCGTAGACGATGCCGATGACGGCGAGGGTCGCCACGACCGGCGCGAAGGTCACCGAGGCGTCGGGAAAGAGCTGCAGGCAGTAGCGCAGCATCCCGAACGTGCCGACCTTGTCGACCACGGCCATCATGAGCACCGCGGCGACCGGGGTGGTCCGCACCGCCGCGTCGGGCAACCATCCGTGCAGCGGCCACAGCGGGGCCTTCACCGCGAAGGCAACGAGGAAACCGAAACACAGGGCGCCGAGCACGGCGGGGGTCGCGTCGAGATCGCCGGCGACGGCCGCCGCGGTGACGGTCCGGACGTCGAAGGTACCGACACCCGCGGTCTCCCCCAACCCGGATCGGGCGGTGACCACGTACAAGCCGATCAACGCGGCGAGCATCACCAACCCGCCGAGCAGGTTGTACAGCAGGAACTTCACGGCGGCGCGCGCCCGGTCGGCTCGCGGTGTTCCCGGGGAACCGAATCCGCCGATGAGGAAGTACATCGGGACGAGCATCGCTTCGAAGAAGACGTAGAACAGCAGGATGTCGAGGGCGGTGAACGACACGAGCACCATCGACTCGACGAGCAGGATCAAGGCCACATAGGTGTGGGCGGATCGGGGGCGCGCCGAGCCGGCCTCCTCGTCGGCGGCGCGGTGGTCGTGCCACCCGGCGGCCAGGAGCAACGGCACGAGTGCAGCGGTGAGCAGGACGAGCACCAGAGCGATCCCGTCGACGCCGAGCCGGTAGCCGGCACCGAACGACGGGATCCAGTCGTGCGATTCGAGGAACTGGAAACGCTCGCCCGCGCGGTCGAACCCGACGGCGACGATCACCGCGACCACCAGGACGGCGATCGATACCGCGAGGGCGAGCGCCCTGACGGCGGAGCTATGTCGTGCGGGCAGGGCCGCGATCACGGCGGCGCCGAGCAGCGGCAGCACCCACAGGATCGTCAACCAGGGAACGGTGGTCACCGGTACACCCCCATCACAGCGTCACCAGGACGAGCGCGCCGACCACGACGGTCGCGCCGGCGAACATGTACAACGCGTACGAACGGACGAAGCCGGTCTGCAATCGGCGCAGTCCGCGCGAGAGCGCACCGATCCCGGTGGCCGCACCGGTGACGGAGCCGTCGATCCCGGTCGACTCGACGGCGTCCAGGGCGCGCACCATGCCCTGGCCGGGACGCATGAGCACCGCTTCGTTCACCGCGTCGCCGTAGAGGTCGCGGCGCGCGGCGACGGTCAGCGCCGACACCGCCTCCGGTGCCGTCTCGGGCACAGGTTCGCGCACGTACTGCCGGTAGGCGACGGCGACACCGGCGAGCACGACCGCCAGAGTGAGGGTGGTCACGAGCAGGACGGGCAGGCCGCCCTCGTGGTGGTCGTATCCGACGACGGGTTCGAGCCAGTGCTGCAGCGCGCCGCCGAGCACCAGCAGCCCGCCGGCGCCGACGGAGCCCACGGCGAGAGCGATCATCGGCCAGGTCATCGAGGCCGGCGACTCGTGCGGGGTGGCGCCGGACGCCCATCGCCGGTCGCCGAAGAAGGTCAGGATCATCACGCGGGTCATGTAGAAGGCGGTCAGCCCCGCGCCGAGCAGCGCTACGAGACCGAGCACGGCTCCTTCGACGCCACCCGCGGCGAAGGCGACCTCGATGATCTTGTCCTTGGAGAAGAAGCCCGCGAACGGCGGGATGCCGATGATGGCGAGATACCCCAGCCCGAAGGTGGCGAAGGTGATCGGCATGACCGCGCGGAGACCGCCGAAGCGGCGCATGTCGGTTTCGTCGTTCATCGCGTGCATCACCGAACCGGCGCCGAGGAACAGCCCGGCCTTGAAGAAGCCGTGGGTGAGCAGGTGCAGGATCGCGAAGGCGTAGCCGGCGGGGCCGAGCCCGGCGGCGAGCACCATGTAGCCGATCTGGCTCATCGTCGACGCCGCGAGCGCCTTCTTGATGTCGTCCTTGGCGCAGCCGATGATCGCGCCGAAGAGCAACGTCGCGGCACCGACGACGACCACGGCGAGTCGTGCCGCCGGTGCGGCGTCGAAGATCGCGTTCGCCCGGACGACGAGATAGACGCCGGCGGTGACCATGGTCGCGGCGTGGATGAGCGCCGAGACCGGGGTGGGACCTTCCATCGCGTCGCCGAGCCACGACTGCAGCGGCAGCTGAGCGGATTTCGCGCACGCGGCCAGGAGCAGACACAGGCCGATCGCCGTCACCGTGCCTTCGGTCACGGCGGGGACCGCGGCGAAGACCGTGTCGTAGTCGAGGCTGCCGAAGGTCGCGAACATGATCAGGAGAGCGATGAGGAGCCCCATGTCGCCGACGCGGTTGACGACGAACGCCTTCTTCGCGGCGGTCGCGGCAGTGGGCTTGTACTGCCAGAAGCCGATGAGCAGGTAGGAGGCGAGTCCGACCCCTTCCCACCCGAGATACAGGACGAGGAAGTTGTCGGCGAGGACGAGCACCAGCATCGCCGCGAGGAACAGGTTGAGATAGGCGAAGAACTTCCGGCGTTCCGGATCGTGTGCCATGTACCCGATCGAGTAGAGGTGGATCAGCGTTCCCACGCCCGTGATGAGCAGCACGAAGCAGATCGACAGCGCGTCGAGCCGGAGGCCGAGATCGACCTGCAGCTCGCCGACCGGCACCCAGGCGAACAAGGTCTGCTGTGCGAGCCGGGCGTTCGCGTCGAGTCCGAGCAACCCGGCGAACATGACGGCGCAGACGACGAACGAGGCAATCGCAGTGGCACATCCGAGCAGATGTCCCCAGCTGTCGCTGCGCCGCCCGAGGAGCAGCAGTACGAACGCGCCGGCCAAGGGCAGTGCCGGTATCGTCCACAGCGCCGAGTTCAGGAACGACGTCATGTCGCGTGTCCTCTCGGTTCGTCGTGGGCTCTCACACTCACCGTCCTCGTGGGTCGTCAGTACTTGAGCAGGTCGGCGTTGTCGACGGAGGCGGATCGCCTCGTCCGGAAGATCGTCACGATGATGGCGAGACCGACGACGACCTCGGCGGCCGCGACGACCATCGTGAAGAAGGCGAACACCTGGCCGTGGAGGTTGCCGTGCATCCGCGCGAAGGTGACGAAGGCCAGGTTGGCGGCGTTGAGCATCAGTTCGACGCACATGAACACGACGATGGCGTTGCGGCGGACGAGAACTCCCACTGCGCCGATGGTGAACAGCAGTGCCGACAGGTAGAGGTAGTTCTCGGGGTTCATCGCCGATCCTTCCTCGCGTCGTCACCGCCGGGTTCGCGCAGGCCGAGCTCGGTGTGGTCCCAGTCGCGGCCGATGCGGCCGAGCAGCTCACCGACCGACAGTTCGGAGAACGAGCCGTCCGGGAGCAGGGCCGGAACGTCGGCGGCGTTGTGGCGGGCGTAGACACCCGCAGCCGGCAGCGGAGTGACCCGTTCTCCTTCACGGAACCGGCGTGCGGCGAGTTCGCGCTGGGTCTTCCTGGGCTCCGATCGTTCCCGGTGGGCGAGCACCATCGCGCCCACGGTGGCGGTGATGAGCAGCGCCCCGGTGAGTTCGAACGCCCAGACGAAGTCGATGAACAGCAACACCGCCAGGCCCTCGACGTTGCCGCCGGCGTTGGCGGCGTCGAGTCCCGCGAATCCGGACACCGCGGTGTTCCCGATGCCGCCGATGAGCATCACCGCGAACCCGATCGCCACGACGATCGCGAGAACGCGCTGGCCCTTGATGGTTTCGACGAGGGAATCGGACGAGTCGATGCCGACGAGCATGAGCACGAACAGGAACAGCATCATGACCGCGCCGGTGTAGACCACGACCTGCACCACACCGAGGAACACGGCGTCCTGCGCGATGTAGAAGACGGCGAGCACGATCATCGTCACGGCGAGGAACAGCGCCGAGTACACGGCTTTCGGGGCGACGACGACGCCGAGCGCCCCGAGCACCGCGACGGCACCGAGGATCCAGAACTGCACGGCCTCCCCGGTGGAGGTCGTGACGAGTTCGGCGGCGAGCAGGGCGGTGGTCACCGGTGTTCCTCCCCGTCGGCGGCGGACACGTGCTCGGGCACCGGGATCGTGCCCCGGTAGTAGTCCTCGTCCGTGGCGCCGGGCGCCATGGGATGCGGAGGTGGCTGCATCCCGGATTCGAGGGGGGCGAGCAACCGGTCCTTCTCGTAGATCATGTCGGTGCGGTTGTCCGCCGCCATCTCGTACTCGTTGGTCATGGTGAGCGCGCGGGTCGGGCACGCCTCGATGCACAGTCCACAGCCGATGCACCGCAGGTAGTTGATCTGGTAGACACGTCCGTATCGTTCCCCGGGCGAGTACCGCTCCTGATCGGTGTTGTCGGCGCCCTCGACGTGGATGGCGTCGGCCGGGCACGCCCACGCGCACAGTTCGCAGCCGATGCATTTCTCGAGCCCGTCCGGATACCGGTTCAGCTGGTGGCGTCCGTGATAGCGGGGTGCGGTGGGTCTCTTCTGCTCCGGATACTGCTCGGTGTTGGGCTTCTTGAACATCGTCGTGAGCGTCACACCGAAACCGGCCAGCGGGCCGCGGAATTCGACCATCACGATCCTCCTGGGAGACGACCCGCCGAAGCGGGCGGGCTCGGTCGGGTGCCCGACCGGGCAGGTAGTGGCGGCACGGGGAATCCACCGGCCATGGCGTCGAATTCCTCGTCGGGTCCGGGCAGCTCGATCGCCTGTGCGGTACGCCGGGTCCGCCGCGCGCGCAGGGACAGGTAGCCGAACAGCAGCGCCGTGGACAGCACACCGGCGACGATGAGACTCGCGGTGCCGGGAAGCACATCGTCGCCGTCGAGGAGGCGCAGCACGGCCACGACCATCACCCACACCACCGAGACGGGGATGAGCAGTTTCCAGCCCAGGGCCATGAACTGGTCGTATCGCAACCTCGGCAGAGTGCTGCGCAGCCAGACGAAGACGAACAGCACGACCCACACCTTGATCACGAACCACAGCAGCGGCCACCAGCCCGAGTTCGCGCCGCTCCACAGCGTCAGCGGCCACGGCGCGTGCCAGCCGCCGAGGAACAAGGTGGTCGCGAGCGCGGAGACAGTGACCATGTTGACGTACTCCGCGAGCATGAACATCGCGAACCGCAGCGACGAGTACTCGGTGTGGAAGCCGCCCACGAGTTCGCCTTCGGCTTCGGGAAGATCGAAGGGAGCGCGGTTGGTCTCCCCCACCATCGACACCGAGTACACCAGGAACGACGGGAGCAGCAGCACGACGAACCACAGATCGTTCTGCGCGGCGACGATCCCCGAGGTCGACATGGTGCCCGCCTGCAGGAAGACCGCGGCGAACGCGAGTCCCATCGCGATCTCGTAGGAGATGACCTGCGCGGTGGAGCGGAGGCCACCGAGCAGGGGGTAGGTCGAGCCGGAGGCCCAGCCGGCGAGCACGATGCCGTAGACGCCGACGGAGGTGATCGCCAGGACGTAGAGGACCGCGACGGGAAGGTCCGTGAGCTGCAGCGGCGTTCGAGTTCCGAAGATCGACACCTCCGGTCCGAACGGGACGACCGCGAACGCCATGAACGCCGGGGCCGTCGCGATGATCGGGGCGAGCAGATAGATCGGCTTGTCCACCCCGGTAGGGATGATGCCTTCCTTGAGAGCGAGTTTCAGGCCGTCGGCGACGGTCTGGAACAGCCCCTTCGGTCCGACCCGGTCGGGTCCGACCCGCATCTGCATCCAGGCCATGATCTTGCGTTCGGCGAGGATCATCACGAGCGTGGTCAGAACCAGGAACGCGAAGATCGCGAGGGCCTTCACGACGACGAGCCACCACGGATCGATACCGAACATCGACAGGTCCACGGACTGCTGGGCGGTGACGCTCATCGCGGATCCTCCTCGGCCGATCCCGTGCTCGTCGTCGCGGCGGCTCGGATCCGCACCACATCACCGGCGGTGACGCCGAGCTCGGCGTGCACCATCGATCCCGGCGACGCGGTGGGCAACCAGACGACGCGGTCGGGCAGCTCGTCGATCACCAGCGGAAGCGTGATCGACCCACGCCCGGTGGAGACGGTGAGCGAACGGTGTTCGGCCGCCCCGATTTCCGCTGCTGTCGCGGCCGACAGGCGGGCGACGGGTTCGTGGGCCGTCCCGGCGAGGTGGGGTTCGTCGTCCTGCGACCGGCCCGCGTCGAGGAGCATCCGCCAGGTGGCGAGGACCGCCTCCCCGAGCACGGGACGAGGTGCAGGTCGCGGAGACGTCACCGGTGTCTCGGGGACGGCGCCCGTCCATCGCCCGAGGGCCGCGAGTTCGCGGCGCAGAGTGTCGACGTCGTGGGAGCCGGGACCGTCGAGTCCGGTATCCGGATCCAGAGCATCGGCGATCGCCGCGAGCACGCGGTGGTCGGGCAGTGCCCCGGTGTCGCGGAGCGCGATCGGGAACACCCGCTCGCGCCCTTCCCAGTCGAGGAAGCTCCCGGCCTTCTCGGCTACCGGCGCGACGGGAAAGACGACGTCGGCGCGGTCGGTCACCGTGCTGCGCCGCACTTCCAGACTCACGACGAACCCGGCGCCGTCGATGCCGGCATGTGCGGCATCGGGATCGGGCAGGTCGGCGGGTTCGACCCCGGCCACCACGAGCGCGCCCAGCGCGCCCTCGGTGGCTGCGGCCAGGATCGCCGCGGTGTCGCGGCCCGGTCGGGACGGCAGGGTGTCTGGCGGAATACCCCACGCCGACTCGATGTCGCGACGGGCCTGCGGGTCGTCGACCGGGCGGCCCCCGGGCAGCAGGGTCGGGAACGCACCCGCTTCGAGGGCCCCGCGGTCACCGGCGCGCCGCGGGATCCACGCCAGGCGGGCCCCGGTCTCATCGGTGAGGGCCGCCGCGGCAGACAGCGCACCGGGTGATGCCGCAGCGCGCTCCCCCACCAGCACGATCGCACCCGGAGTTCGCATTGCGGCGGCCGCGTCGGAGGACGACCCGGTGCGGATCGCGTCGAGTGCACGCGCCTCGTCGCCCGGTACGCACTGCTCGAGTCGCCCCGACAGCTTGTGCACGCCGCGCGAGGCGAACGGTGCGATCGTGAAGACCTGCAGCCTGTTCCGCCGGACCGCCTGGCGCAGTCGCAGGAAGACGATCGGCGATTCCTCCTCGGGTTCGAATCCGACGAGCAGCACCGCCGGCGCGCGGTCGAGGTCGCGGTAGGTGACCTCGAGGTGCCGTCCGGCGACCCGTGCGGCGAGGAAGGCCGTCTCCTCGTCCGACAAGGCGCGGCTGCGGAAGTCGATGTCGTTGGTGCCGAGCGCCGTACGCGCGAATTTCGCGTAGGCGTAGGCGTCCTCGACGGTGAGCCGGCCGCCGGTCAGGACTGCGGCCCTGCCACGTGCCGCCGCCAGGCCGCGGGCGGCGACCCCGAGCGCCTCGATCCACGAGGCGGGGACGAGCGCTCCCGTGTGGTCGCGGACGAGGGGCGTGGTGAGGCGGTCGTCGGCGGTGGCGTAGGTGAACGCCCAGCGTCCCTTGTCGCAATTCCATTCCTCGTTGACCTCGGGGTCGTCTCCGGCGAGGCGGCGCAGCACGGCTCCGCGACGGTGGTCGGTGCGTTGGGCGCAACCGCTCGCGCAGTGTTCGCACACGCTCGGTGTGGAGACCAGGTCGAACGGGCGGGCGCGGAACCGGTAGGCGGCGCCCGTGAGGGCACCGACCGGGCAGATCTGGACGGTGTTGCCGGAGAAATACGACTCGAACGGTTCCTCGGTGTAGATGCCGACCTGCTGCAGCGCTCCGCGGTCGAGCATGTCGACGAACCGGTCGCCCGCGACCTGATCGGCGAAGCGGGTACACCGGGCGCACAGCACGCACCGTTCGCGGTCGAGGAGCACCTGTGAGGAGATCGCGATGGGTTTCGGATAGGTGCGTTTGGTGTCCTCGAAGCGGGACTCGGCGCGGCCGTTGGACATCGCCTGGTTCTGCAGCGGGCACTCACCACCCTTGTCGCACACCGGGCAGTCGAGCGGATGGTTGATGAGCAGCAGTTCCATCACGCCGCGCTGTGCCTTGTCGGCTACCGGCGAGGTGAACTGGGTGCGCACGACCATCCCGTCGGTGACCACCGAGGTGCACGAGGCGAGCGGTTTGCGCTGTCCCTCGACCTCGACGAGGCACTGGCGGCACGCGCCGACCGGCTCGAGCAGTGGGTGGTCGCAGAACCGCGGGATCTGCACCCCGATCAGTTCGGCGGCGCGGATCACGAGAGTGCCCTTCGGCACGGCGATCTCGGTGTCGTCGATGGTGACGTTCACGAGGTCGGTGGTCTCGGACTTCTCCGCACCGGCACCGGACACGGCGGTCATCGCTCGCCTCCTTCCGCGGGGGTATCGGCGGCGAGCGTCGACAGGTGCGGGTCGAACGGGCAGCCGCCGTGCTCGAAGTGGGCGAGATACTCGTCGCGGAAGTACTTCACCGAGGAGGTGATCGGGCTGGTCGCACCGTCACCGAGCGCGCAGAATGCCCGGCCGAGGACGTTGTCGGAGATGTCGAGCAGCTTCTCCAGGTCGGCTTCGGTACCCCGACCGTGTTCGAGCCGGTCGAGGATCTGCACGAGCCACCAGGTGCCCTCGCGGCAGGGGGTGCACTTGCCACACGATTCGTGGGCGTAGAACTCCGTCCAGCGCAGCACCGTGCGGACGACGCAGGTGGTCTCGTCGAAGATCTGCAGGGCCCGGGTCCCGAGCATCGACCCGGCGGCGGCGACGTTCTCGTAGTCCAGAGGGACGTCGAGATGTTCGTCGGTGAAGATCGGGGTCGACGAACCGCCGGGTGTCCAGAACTTGAGCCGGTGGCCGGCGCGCACACCCCCGGCGTAGCCGAGCAGCTCCCGCAGTGTGATGCCGAGCGGAGCCTCGTACTGGCCGGGGGCGGTGACGTGCCCGGACAGGGAGAACATCGCGAAGCCCGGTGATTTCTCGGTGCCCATCGAGCGGTACCAGTCCACACCGTTGCGGACGACGAGCGGGACGTTCGCGATGGATTCGACGTTGTTGACGACGGTCGGGCACGCGTACAGGCCGGCGACGGCGGGAAAGGGTGGGCGCAGACGAGGCTGGCCGCGTCGGCCCTCGAGGGAGTCGAGCAGGGCCGTCTCCTCACCGCAGATGTACGCGCCCGCACCGGCGTGGACGACGAGTTCGAGGTCGTATCCGGAACCGAGGATGTCGCGTCCTAGATAGCCGGCCTCGTAGGCCTCGGCGACCGCGGCGTGCAGGCGCCGCAGCACCGGGACGGCCTCCCCGCGCAGATAGATGAACGCGTGCCGGGCGCGGATCGCGTAGGCGGCGATGATGACGCCTTCGACGAGGGCGTGCGGGGTGGCCAGCATGAACGGGATGTCCTTGCAGGTTCCCGGTTCGGATTCGTCGGCGTTGACGACGAGGTAGTGCGGCTTGTCGTCGCCCTGCGGGATGAACGACCACTTGGTGCCGGTGGAGAATCCGGCACCGCCGCGGCCGCGGATCCCGGAGTCCTTCACCGCGGCGATGACGGCGTCCGGATCCGTACCGAGCGCGATGGGCAGGGCCTCGTAGCCGCCGTGCCGCCGGTAGGCGTCGAGGGTCCACGCCCGCTCCTCGTCCCAGTGACGGGTGAGCACAGGGGTCAGACCCGTCGGGGATTTCCCGACGGTGACGACGGCCTCGTCCTTCTCCGGCGGTTCCGGTGCCCGCATGTCGTGCTCGCGGGCGACCCCGAGTCCGGCCAGGGAGGCCGGTCCGGCGGTGCCGGCGGCGTCGAGCGCGCCGGGCCGGCGGTCGGGGAAACCGGCCAGCAGGCGTGCGGTGTCGCGGAAGCTGCGCAGCGGTGCGCCGCGCGTCGGTGTGGGCGTGCCGCCGGAGAGCAGTTCGTCGACGAGCTCGACCGCGGAGTCGACGGTGCGGTTGTCGAACAGCTCCCAGTCGACGGTCATCACCGGGGCGTAGTCGCACGCCGCGTTGCACTCGATGTGTTCGAGGGTGATCGCGCCGTCGGCGGTGGTCTCGTCGTGTCCGATGCCGAGCCGGGTGCACAGCGCGGAGAAGATCTCGTCGCCGCCCATCACCGCGCACAGCGCGTTCGTACACACCCCCACGTGGTGGCGGCCCGTCGGCGAGCGGCGGTACATGGTGTAGAAGGTCGAGACGGCGGCGACCTCGGCGCCGGTGAGCCCCAGCCGCCGGGCACAGAACTCGATCCCGGCGGGCGTGATGTAGCCGTCCTCCGCCTGCACCAGATGCAGCAGCGGTAGCAGCGCCGATCGTGGCTGCGGGTAGCGCGCGACGATCCGGTCGGCGTCGGCGTCGAGACGGGCGCGCACGTCGTCGGGATAGCGGCGCGGCGCGTCGGGTGGGGTGAGATAGGTGTCCTCGTCGGGTCGCGGTCCGAGCGGGACGAGGACGGGTTCGCGCGCAGCGGGTTCGGTCATCGGCACGGCGGCGGTGGTCTCGCTCGTGGCCGCGGTGCCGACGGTCTCCGCGCCCGCGGCGCGCACGAATTCGGTGCTCATCGGTCCACTCCCCCCATCACCGGGTCGATGCTGGCGACGGCGGCGATGACGTCGGAGACCATGCCGCCTTCGCACATCGCCGCGACGGCCTGCAGATTCGTGAACGACGGATCGCGGTAGTGCACGCGGTAGGGCCGCGTGCCGCCGTCGCTGACCAGGTGGACGCCGAGTTCGCCGCGTGGCGATTCGACGCCGATGTAGACCTGTCCCGCCGGGACGCGGATGCCCTCTGTGACGAGTTTGAAGTGGTGGATCAGGCCCTCCATCGACTCGCCCATGATGTGGCGGATGTGGTCGGGCGAGTTGCCGAGTCCGTCCGGTCCGAGCTGCAGTTTCGACGGCCAGGCGATCTTGCCGTCCTGCACCATCACCGGGCCGGGACGGAGCCGGTCGAGGCACTGCTCGACGATCTTCAACGATTCGCGCATCTCCCCGATCCGCACGAGATAGCGCGCGTAGCAGTCGGATCCCTCGGCGGTGACGATGTCGAACTCGTAGGTCTCGTAACCGCAATAGGGTTCGGCGCGGCGCAGGTCGTAGGGCAGTCCGGTGGATCGGAGGATCGGGCCGGTGACGCCGAGGGCCATGCATCCGGTGAGATCGAGGCAGCCGATGTCTCGGGTGCGCGAGATGAAGATCGGATTGTCGGTGAACAACGCTTCGAGATCGGCGAGCCGGGCGGGCAGCGCGGCGAGCAGGTCGCGGATCATCGGCACGGCCTCGTCGGGCAGGTCCTGGGAGAGTCCGCCGGGCCGGATGTAGGAGTGGTTCATCCGCAGTCCGGTGATCGTCTCGAAGACGTCGAGGATCAGTTCGCGCTCGCGGAATCCGAACAGCATCGGTGTCGTCGCACCGAGTTCCATGCCGCCGGTGGCCAGCGCCACCAGATGCGAGGAGATGCGGTTGAGTTCCATCAGCATCACCCGCACGACCTGCGCGCGTTCGGGGACGAGATCCTCGATGCCGAGGAGTTTCTCGACACCGAGGCAGTAGGCGGTCTCGTTGTGGAACGGCGCGAGGTAGTCCATGCGCGTGACGAAGGTGACGCCCTGGGTCCAGTTGCGGTATTCGAGATTCTTCTCGATTCCGGTGTGGAGATACCCGATTCCGCAACGCGCCTCGGTGACCGTCTCGCCGTCGATCTCGAGGATCAGGCGCAGGACGCCGTGGGTGGACGGGTGCTGGGGTCCCATGTTGACGACGATGTGGTCCTCACCGCTGTCGCGCACGGCGGCGGCGATGTCGTCCCAGTCGCGTCCGACGGCGTCGAAGACGGTCTCGCCGGCGGGTTCGCTCATCACGTGTACGCCCTCCGTTCGTCGGGTGGCGGGATCCGGGCTCCCTTGTACTTCACGGGGATTCCGCCGAGAGGGTAGTCCTTGCGCTGGGGGTGCCCGCGCCAGTCGTCGGGCATCTCGATGCGCGTGAGCGCGGGATGACCGTCGAAGACGATCCCGAAGAAGTCGTAGGTCTCGCGTTCGTGCCAGTCGTTCGTCGGGTAGATGCGGTACAGCGACGGGACGTGCGGGTCGCTGTCGGGGATCGCGACCTCGAGACGCATGCGGCGGTTGTGGGTGATCGAGACGAGTGGATACACCGCGTGCAGTTCCCGGCCCGTCTCCTGCGGATAGTGCACGCCCGACACCCCGAGGCACAGCTCGAATCGGAGCGCGGGATGGTCGCGCAGGGTGCCGGCCACGAGGGGCAGCTGCTCGCGGCGGACGAAGGCGGTCAGTTGGTGGCGGTGCGCGACGACCTTCTCGACCGCCTGGGCATAGCCGACGCCGGTGTCGCCGGATCGCTCGTCGAGGACGTCCTCGAGCGTGTCGACGAGGTCGTCGAGGTACCCGCCGTAGGGTCGCTCGGTGCTGCCGGGCAGCGTCACCCGGCGCACGAGGCGGCCGTAGCCGCTGGTGTCACCGGATCCACGCACCCCGAACATGCCGCGTCGGACGGCGATCACCTCGTCGGCGCGGTCGTCGTGGTCGGATCCTGTCCGTTCGAGATCGGTCATCGCGGCGGCACCGTCAGTTCGATGAGGGGACGTTGGGCCAGGGCCGCTTCCTCGGCGGCGCGGATCGCCTCGGCCCGGTTCACACCCAGTGGCATCTGCGCGATCTTCTCGTGCAGCATGAGGATGGCGTGCAGGAGCATCTCGGGCCGGGGCGGGCAGCCCGGAAGGTAGATGTCGACGGGGACGACGTGGTCGACCCCCTGAACGATCGCGTAGTTGTTGAACATGCCGCCCGACGAGGCGCACACGCCCATCGCGAGCACCCACTTCGGTTCGACCATCTGGTCGTAGACGCGGCGCAGGGCGGGAGCCATCTTCTGGCTGACTCGGCCGGCGACGATCATGACGTCGGCCTGTCGCGGGGAGGCCCGGAAGGCCTCCATACCGAAGCGGGCGATGTCGTAGCGGCCACCGGCGGTGGCCATCATCTCGATGGCGCAGCACGCGAGCCCGAAGGACGCCGGCCACAAGGAGCCCTTGCGCGCGAAACCGGCCAGGGTCTCGACGGTGCTGAGCAGAAAACCGCTGGGGACCTTCTCCTCGATGCCCATCGCCCGTCACCTTCCCCGGAATCGGACCGGACGCCCGGTCGTTTGCCGTCCGCTCTCGTAACCCCTTCGCTGGCAGGACATCCCGTCGTACACGCGGGTCGTCAGTCCCATGTCAGGCCTCCTCGTTTCCACTCGTAGGCGTAGGCGACGAAGACGTTGAACATGAACAGCGCCATCGCCGCCAGACCGAAGACGCCGAGCGCGTCGAAATGGACCGCCCACGGGTACAGGAAGACGATCTCGATGTCGAAGATGATGAACAGCATCGCGGTGAGGTAGTACTTCACCGGGAAGCGGCCACCTCCCACCGGCTGGGGTGTGGGGTCGATGCCGCACTCGTACGCATCGAGCTTGGCGCGGTTGTATCGGCTCGGGCCCGCGAGGCTCGCCACCGCGACGGAGAAAACCGCGAAGGCCAGCGCGATGCCACCGAGTACCAGGATCGGTACATAGGCGTTCATGCCACCTCCGGTTCCTCGCGCGAATCCGGCCGCGGGCCTTCTCGTCGCCCGCGCACCCACTCCGCCGTGCACCGGGGTCCTCGCCCCAGGGCGGGCATGTGAGTTACGGCACACACTAGTGGTGTTCGCGTCGGACTTGTCGCGATTTCACACCCCCGATTCGGGGCGGCGTGTCGGGCTGCTCCGCACCGGGAAGGAGGGTAGATTCCCCTCCCCTCATACAGGTTCGCGGTCTGCCGGCCGCGCCCGAAGGGTCAGGAGTGGCGGGAGCGGGAGGTGAGCAGAGCAAGGACCTGCCGGCCGAGCCGGATCGGGTCGACCGGACGCCGCAGCGCCACCTCGGCGCCCGACCAGCGGGCCAGCCATTCATCGTCGGCGCGGGCGATCAGGACGACGATCGGCGGACACGAGTCGAGTTCGTCCTCGAGCTGCTTCGCGATCCCCATTCCGCCGGCCGGAGCGGATTCACCGTCGAGCACGGCGAGATCGATGTCGCCGGCATGCATGCGTTCGACGACGACCGGTGGTGTCGCGACCTCCACATAGTCGAGCGGGGGCAGATCCGGGTGCAGGCGGGTACCGAGGGCATCACGAACCTGCTGCCGCACGGTCGCATCGTCGCTGTAGACGAGGATGCGCAGCGAGTCGGTCACGGGCACGATGCTAGCCGAGGCCGGTGGTTCGCCCGGGGAACCCGCGTGTCGCGGGGCGGTACGGAGACGGAGCCCGAGATCAGGATCCGCTTCCGAGAAGATGCCACCGCCCCCGGACATCGGAACGGGCAGCCGTCTCCGCCTCGTCGTCGTGGATGATCGAGGCGGGCGCGATCATCAGGTGCGCCAGGACGATGCACGCACCGGTCAGCATGGCGAACGCACCGCCGATCAGATAGGACCCGGTGAACACCGCCGCCAGGAAACCGATCGTGAGCATTCCCGTGAGCGCGATGATCGCGAGAATTCGCCGACTCGAGCGTGGTATCGAATCGGACCTCTTGCCTGTGGATGCAACCATGAGCATCTCCGTTCCTCCCCGGAACGACCCCTCCCGCACTCCCGCGTCCACTCACCATCCCTGTCGACGAATTGTCGGTGACGAGCGAACCCCCGCAGGAGCCGGTTACGGCCATTCCCTTCTCCGCTCGGGCCGTGAGCGGTTTCGATAACAGAATACTATCAAATGTGACATGCGTCTCGTGATCTGTTTGTGGGACATCACGAATCCGACGGGCACCCTGAAATCTGCCGGTCACCGACGGGCTCGAAAGAAGGTTAGGCTCACCTCTTGATCTGCCCCCATCGCCGAGAGGTACCCATGAAACTCCGATCCCTGCGCCCCGGCCGCGAGCCTCGCCCGGTAGCCCTGATGCGCATTCCGCGCGCGACCGCCGTGCTGGTCGCCGCCGCCGTCGCCCTCACGGCCTGCTCGTCCGGAGCCGACATCGAGCCGAACGACTCACCCACCGGCGAATTCGAGCCCGTCGTGATCGAACACGCACTGGGGACCGCCGAGATCGACGCGCAACCCGAACGGGTCGTCACGCTCGGGATGGGCTCGGCCGAGACGGCGATCGCATTGGGTGTCACCCCGATCGGTGTGGAGGAATATCCCTGGGGCAGCGACGAAACGGGATATCTGCCCTGGATCCACGAGGAATTGACCGAGCGTGACGAGCCGCTGCCCGAACAGTTCACCGGCGGAGCCGAGGTGGACGTCGAGGCGATCGCCCGACTCGCGCCGGACGTCATCCTTGCTCCGTGGTCCGGGATCACGCAGGAACAGTACGACCTGTTGTCCGCGATCGCCCCGACCGTCGCCTATCCCGAACTGCCGTGGACGATCACCTGGCAGGACCAGATCGAGACCATCGGCACCGCCCTCGGCCGGCACGAGGAGTCCCTCGGCCTGATCACCGAGATCGAGGACACCTTCGAGGCCGCCGCGGCTGCCCATCCCGAGTACACCGACGTGACGTTCTCCTACATCTACAACACCGGCCCCGGCACGCTCGGGGTGTTCATGCCCGATGAACAACGGGTGGCGATGGTCCGCGGACTCGGATTGACGGTCGACCCGGTCGCGGAGACGCTCGAGGAGACCGAGGGCACCGACTCCGCGGTCATCGGTCTCGAGAACGCCGGCCTGCTGTCCGAATCGGACCTGATCTTCACCTTCTACTCCGACCCGGCGAACCGCGCCGAGATCGAAGCCCAGCCGGTCTACCGGCAGATCCCGGCGGTCGCCCGCGGGTCGCTGGTCGCGCCGAAGGAACAACCTTTCGTCACCGGCTCGTCGATCATCAATCCGCTCACCGTGCCGTGGGCGATCGACCGCTACATCCCGCTCATCGACGAGGCGATCGCGAAGCTCGACCGCTGAGCCGGACGCCACCGGTGGTGCGCTCGGCTCCCGGGTGTCACCGCCGGTGCGCGAGCCTGCGGATCATAAGATCACCGATGGACTGCATGATCTGCACCATCACGATGAGAACGACCACCGCGACCAGCAGCACCGGCGTGTTGAACCGCTGGTAGCCGTAGACGATCGCGAAGTCGCCGAGACCGCCACCACCGATGACGCCGGCCATCGCCGAGTAGCCCACCAGCAGCACGAGCGTGAGGGTGGCTCCGGCGATCAGCGGCGACAACGCCTCCGGCAGCAGCACCTTGCGCACGATCTGGAGGTTCGTGGCTCCCATCGCCTGGGCCGCCTCGACCCGGCCGCGCGGCACCTCCCGCAACGCGGATTCGACGATCCGGCCGAAGAACGGGATCGCGCCGATGGTGAGCGGCACGATCGCCGCGGTGGGCCCGATCGCGGTGCCCACGACGAAGCGGGTGAACCCGATCAGGGCGATCAGCAGAATGAGGAAGGGCAGCGACCGGAACAGGTTGACGATCACACCGAGAACGGTGTTGAGCGTCCTGCGGGGCCACAGTCCGGACGGTGAGGTCAACTGCAATACGATCCCGACCAGCACACCACCGACGATGGTGAGCAGGAACGACACGGCAACCATGTAGAGCGTCTCGAGGGTGGCTTCCCACACTTCCGGGAAGGCGTCGTACCACTGCAGCTTGTTCATCGCGCCTGCACCGTCATTCCGTGAGTCCCTCCAGTTCGCCTTCCGTCCCCCAGGCAAGGCTCAGGTACGGGCGTTCGGCCACGAATCCCTCGATGCGTGCCCGGTCGGTGCCCGCCGTGAACCGCAGGCGCATCCGGCCCACGGTGACGCTGCCGACCTGTTCGACCCGGCCACCGACCACTGCGACATCGGTGTCGAGGGCACGGATCATCTCCGCGAGCCACGGTCCGTGTGCGGCATCGCCGATTGCGGTGACCAGAGCCGTGTCCGCACCCGATCCCGCCGACGGGTCGGTGCCGACCGGGACGAGTGCGTGCCCGAGTGCCGATTCGGGATCGGCGACGAGATCGACGATCCGGCCGGTCTCGACGACCTGCCCTGCGGCGAGACGTGCGGCCGAGGTGCAGATCCGGCGCAGCACCCCGAGTTCGTGCGTGATCACCACGACCGTGACACCCAGTCGTCTGTTCACCTCGGCGACGAGATCGAGAACCTGATCGGTGGTGTCGGGGTCCAGGGCGCTCGTGGCCTCGTCGCACAGCAGTACCTCCGGTTCGGCCGCGAGTGCGCGGGCGATACCCACACGCTGTTGCTGACCACCGGACAGCTGCGACGGGAAGCTCTCCCCCTTGCCCACCAGGCCGACGAGATCGAGCAGTTCCAGGGCTCGTTTCCGTCGCTGCTCCTTGCTCACCCCGGCTACCTCGAGCGGGAACTCCACGTTCCGGATCACCGTGCGCGAATGCAGCAGGTTGAACTGCTGGAAGACCGTCCCGATCCGGCGACGGGCCGCACGCAGATCGGCGCCGGACAACGTCGACAGATCGTCCTTGCCGAGCAGGATCCGTCCCGAGGTGGGCCGCTCGAGCAGGTTCAGGCAGCGCAACAGGGTGGACTTGCCGGATCCGGACGGGCCCACGATGCCGTAGATCTCGCCGTCCGGGATCTCGAGCGACACCCCTCGCAGCGCCGCGACCTCCCCGGAGCGCCCGGCTCCGGGGAAGGTCTTGACGAGGTTCTCGACGACGATCATCAGTTCGTCGGGTGAACCGGAAGCACGGCGCCGGAGTAGGTCTCCTCGATCCAGGCAGCCGTCTCGGGCGATTCGAGAGCCTCGGCGAGAGCGGTGACGGCCGGGTCGTTCTCGTTCTCGGCCCGCACGACGAGCAGGTTGGAGAAGGGGTTGTTCTCCACCTTCTCGGTGACGATGGCGTCGTCGGCCGGATCGAGGCCGGCTTCGAGCGCGTAGTTGGAGTTGATCACGGCGGCGGTGATCTGCGCGTCGTCGAGCTGACGGGCGAGCTGCGGACGCTCGATGCCGACGAGGTTCAGGTTCTTCGGGTTGGCGGTGATGTTCGATTCGGTGACCACCGACAGGTCGGCGTCCTCGAAGGGCACGTCCATCTCGATCAGCCCGGCCGATTCGAGCAGGTACAGCGCGCGGGCGTAGTTGGTGGTGTCGCGCGGCACGGCGACGGTGTCGCCGTCCTTCAGCTCGTCGAGCGAGCCGATCTTGTTCGAGTACAGGCCGATCGGCTCGAGGTGCACGTCGGCGACCGCGACGAGATCGTCGACACCCTTCTGCTTCTGCCAGTCCGTCAGGTAGGGCTCGTGCTGGAAATAGTTCGCGTCGACGTCGCCGGCCTCGAGCAATTCGTTGGGATCGACCTCGCCGGTGATCTCGACGATGTCGAGCGTGTAGTCGCCCAGCGCCCCGGTGCTCACGACGTGGTCGAGGATCTCGACGTGCGGAGTGGACGATGCAGAGATCCGGAGGGTGGTGCCGTCCTCTTCGGACGACGAGCAGGCCGCGAGACCCACCGCGAGGGTGAGCGCAGCGGAGGCGACGACGATACGACGCAGTGACATCGGGTGGATACCTTCCGTAGGGATAGCGGGACGGACAGAATCGATTATCGGGGTGCAGCGAAGCGGGCGAGGAGATCCGCGTGAAAACGCTCCGCCACGTTCGGGTGTGCCCGGAGGCGGGATTTGAGTGCGTTGAGGCCGTAGACGGCGTGCAGGGTACCGCCGTGCGCGTCGGGACCGACACCGCGGGCGGCTGCTGCGAGTTCTGCGGGCAACTCCACCGGCGGGAGTGCCCGGTCGAGGCCGGGATTGAGGAAGAACGGCAACGACACGCGGTCCGTGCCCGCGGGCGGGGGCAGCACCCGATGGACCGTCGCCTGGAGGTAACCACCGGTGGCGACCTCGAGGAGTTCCCCGATATTGACGATGAAATGCCCTGGGAGCGGGTCGATGTCGACCCAGCTACCGTCGAGTTCGACCTGGAATCCGGTGCTGCCGGGTTCGGGATACAGCAGCGTCAACGCACCGACGTCCTTGTGACTGCCTACTCCCTGGTCGGTGACCGACCGGTCGTGCCCGGGATAGCGCGCGATCTTGAGCAGCGGGTCGGGATCGGCAAAGGCCTTCTCGAAGTGATCGGCCGGGGCGCCGAGCGATTCGGCCCAGGCACCGAGCAGCCGGCGTCCGACGTTGCCGGCCTCGTCGATCCAGCGCAGTGCCAGTTCGCGCAGTCGCGGGATCCGCTCCGGCCACAGATTGGGGCCGTGCAGCACCTCCCAGGGACGGTCGGGGCCGATCTCGGCGACGGCGTCGCGCTCCGGACCGATGTCGAGTTGTTCGCGCCAGTCGACGTTGCCCTGGGTGCGCTCGCCACCGACGCGGGTGTAGCCGCGGAAGTGAGGCGAGTAAATGTTCTCGACGGCGAGCTTGTCCGCCTCGGGAAGGGCGAAGAACTCGCGGGCCGCGGCGACGAGGTCGTCCGCGAGCACGGTGTCGATCCCGTGGCCGGCGAGATGGAAGAACCCGATCTCGTGGGTGGCGACCCGGAGACGATCGAGCAGAGCAGTACGTGTTGTGTCGTCGCCGTCGAGATCGGACAGATCGACGACGGGTAATACCGCCGAATCGGACATGATGTGCCTTTCGAACCGCATCGGATGCGAGGATTCCCGGTCGCTTGCCGGACCGTCGGTCGCGGCGGACTCAGGGAAATCGTGAGGGCAGGACGAGCTGCCCGGGCAGGGAGATCAGCGGCAACGACAACACGCAGGAGCCACGGCGCCCCGAGCGCGTGTGCTCACAGTCTGCGTGTGAGTGTTGCCCATGTTCTCCTCCGATGAGGCCGCGCGCGACCTTCGACGACAGTGGCGCCACGACGTGGTCCTGATCAAGGCTAATCGCCTCCGCGACCACCGGGCAAATCACCCCCGACGGGCAACGAGGCCCGTTGCCGGCACAGTACGTTCCTGCCAGCATACTGTCATGGTGGAAACGGTTCACGTCGCCGTGTACGACACCCTGGCGGACTGGGAGATCGGATACGTCACGGCGCACATCGCGGATCCCGAATGGCAGCGGAATCCCGGACGGTACCGCGTCCGCACGGTCGGCGTCTCCGCCGAGCCGGTCACGACGAAGGGCGGACTGCGGATAGTCCCGGACACCGTGCTCGCGGATGCGACGCCGGAGGACAGCGCGATGCTGATCCTCGCGGGCAACGACATCTGGTCGACCGACGCCTACGCCCCCTTCGTCGACAAGGCCCGGCAGTTCCTCGACGCCGGCGTACCGGTGGCCGCGGTCTGCGGCGCGACCGGTGCGCTCGCCGCTGCCGGACTGCTCGACGAGCGGCCCCATACGAGCAACGCCCTCGAGTTCCTGCAGGGTGTCGGATACGGCGGCGCGGGGCTGTACCGGGACGCGCCCGCGGTCACGGACGGTGATCTCATCACCGCGAGCGGCATCGCCCCGGTCGACTTCGCCCGCGCGATCTTCGCGCGGCTCGACATGTACGAACCGCGTGTCCTCGACGCCTGGTACGCCCTCTACGGCGAGCGCGACCCGCGAGGCTATTGCGAGCTCATGGCGTCCGGGTCGTGACGGAACACCGCGAGACGGACCTGCTCGGCGCGGTCTCCGCGATCGGTCCGACCCATGCCGACGCTGCACGCGCACCGTGCGACGAGACCGGCGTCGAAGCCCCGATGACGATCGTGCAGGGCATGCGCGCACTGTCCGCCGCGGTCGACCGATCGGCCGATCAGCTCCCCGACGGACGACGCGGCGGGAAGTGACGGATGAGCCCTTCCTGCACGACCGTCGCCACCAGCTCACCCTCGATCGTGAAGTAACGGCCCGTCGCCATCCCGCGGGACCCCGCGGCCACCGGCGATTCGGTGGCGTACAGATGCCACTCGTCGAAGCGCAGCGGACGGTGGAACCAGATCGAATGGTTGACCGTCGCGGCCACGATCCGGTCGAGTCCCCACGACAGACCGTGGGTGGTGAGAATCGAATCGAGGACGGTCGTGTCGGACGCATAGGCCAGCGTGGCGACGTGGAGCAGCGGATCGTCGGGCAACTGCCCGTCGGCGCGCATCCATACACGGTTGTGACCGAGCTTCTCCCCCGCTCCCCGCAGCACCCATGCAGGGTCGTTCGCGTAACGCATGTCGATCGGCTTGAGTGCGCCGACGAAGTGCGGCAGCTGGTCCTCGAAGCCGCGCAGACGTTCGCCGATCGGTGGAAGCGCTTCGGGCAGTGGAACTTCGGGGACGGTCACCGAATGTTCGAGTCCCTTGCCCCATCGCTGGAAAGCGGCGAGCATGACGAACAGTTCCTGCTCGTCCTGACAGGCGGTGACCATCCGGTTGGCGAAATCCCGGCCGTCCCGGTGGGTGACGACGTGGTAGTCGATGGGTCGCTTGACGTCGCCGCCCCGGATGAAGTGGGCGTTGACCGCGTGCACGGGACGATCACCCACGGTCCGCCCGGCCGCGACGAGCGCCTGCGCGACGAGCTGTCCGCCGAAGGTGCGGCTGCCGACCTGCGCCGGATGCCCGCCCCGGAAGACGTTCTCCTCGACCTGCTCCAGATCGAGCAGGCCGAGGAGAACATCGAGATCCCTTGTGCCCGAACGCGTCACCGGGTGTCTTTCTCACCCAGCCGGTGCACGTGGATGAGGTTGGTCGAACCCGAACGTCCGGGGGGCGCACCGGCGACGATCACTACGAGGTCGCCGCGCTGGTACCGGCCCAGCGACAACAAGGCGGCGTCGACCTGTTCGACCATCTGATCGGTGGTGTCGACCGGTTCGACCGAGAAGGTCTCGGTGCCCCACGTCAGTGCCAGCTGGTTACGGATGTGCGGGGCGGGCGTGAAGGCGAGCAGCGGCAGCGGCGTGTGCAGACGCGCCAGTCGGCGCACGGTGTCGCCGGACTGGGTGAAGGCGACGAGCGCCTTGGCGTCGAGACGCTCGCCGATGTCGCGGGCGGCGTACGAGATGACACCGCGCTTGGTACGCGGAACGTGCGTCAGCGCAGGCACTTCCGTCGAATCGGATTCGACGGCGGTGATGATGCGCGCCATCGTGCGGACCGTTTCGACCGGGAACTTCCCGACGGAGGTCTCACCCGAGAGCATCACAGCGTCGGCGCCGTCGAGCACCGCGTTCGCGACATCGGAGGCCTCGGCGCGGGTGGGACGCGAGTTCTCGATCATCGACTCGAGCATCTGCGTCGCGACGATGACGGGCTTGGCGTTCTCGCGCGCAATCTGGATTGCGCGCTTCTGCACGAGCGGGACCTCCTCGAGCGGCAGCTCGACGCCGAGATCGCCGCGCGCCACCATGACCGCGTCGAAGGCGAGGACCACGGCCTCGAGGTTCTCGACGGCCTCGGGCTTCTCGAGCTTGGCGATCACCGGCACGTGCCGGCCGACCCGGTCCATCACCTCGTGGACGAGTTCGACGTCGGCCGGGGACCGCACGAACGACAGGGCGATGAAGTCGACACCGAGACGGAGCGCGAACTCGAGATCCTCGATGTCCTTCTCCGACATGGCCGGAACGGAAACATTCATCCCCGGCAGGGAGACACCCTTGTTGTTGCTGACCGGTCCGCCCTCGATGACCCGGCAGACGACGTCGTTGCCTTCGACGGCCTCGACGACCAATCCGACCTTGCCGTCGTCGACGAGCAGCCGGTCGCCGGCGACGGCGTCCTGCGCGAGTTCCTTGTAGGTGGTCGAGACGCGGTCGTGGTCGCCCATCACGTCGTCGACGGTGATGCGGACGACCTCACCGTGCTCCCATACGGTGCGGTCCTCTGCGAATCGTCCGAGCCGGATCTTCGGCCCTTGGAGATCGGCGAGGATGCCTACGGCGTGCCCGGAGGCCTCCGACGCAGCGCGGACCCGGTTGTAGTGGCCCTCGTGGTCGGCGTGTTCGCCGTGGCTGAAATTCAGGCGGGCGACGTCCATTCCGGCGTCGACGAGATTCCGCAGGACATCGGGGTCGGCGGTGGCCGGCCCCATAGTGCAAACGATCTTGGTGCGTCGGGTCACGGTTCGAGCCTAGCCCTCGACGCCCGGACCCTCCATCTCAGCACCCCGGCGCGTGTCGCCGGGGTGCCCGTGAGACGGGCGATGCCGGGGCATCACGGACGAAGTTGACGTCCGTTCTTGTCGCGGACCTTGCCGGTGAGCATCAGGATGCCGTCGATCAACGGCCAGATGCCACCGATACCACAGGTGAGCCAGGTGACGGCGATCTGCGCGACCGCCACGCCCGGCTGGTCGAGATAGAAGCGTCCGGCACCGAAGGCACCGAGCAGGATCTCGAGCACGCCCGCGGTGACCTTGCTCTTGTCGGAATAGGGCTCACCGGTGTAGGGATCGCGGCCGAAGGGCGCTGCGGCGTCGCGTCCGTACGGGTTCGACGGGTCGGGGTAGCCGTAGGCGGGCATCACCCCGTAACCGGGCGGCGGGCCGTATCCCTGTCCACCCTGCGGCGGGCCGTAACTCTGCGCCTGGTGCGATCCCTGCGGACCGGTGTACCCACCCTGCGGCGGACCGTATCCCTGCGCCTGGTGCGATCCCTGCGGACCGGTGTACCCGCCCTGCGAAGGGTCCTGTTGCGGGGACCCGATCGGAAAGTGCGGATCGGGTGTCCCGTAGACCGGCCCGGCCCCGGACTCGGTCCGGCCCGGATGCTCGCCGTAGGGGTAGTCGCCCGGGGGCGGATAGTCGGACTGGTGCTCGGCCGGCGGCGGGTAACTCGGGGTGTTGCCCCAACCCGGTCCGTTGCCGACACCGGAATAGGTGTCCCATCCGGGCCCCGGAGTGCCGGTGGCACCACCGAGGGAGTCGAGGGTGGGCGGTTGCGCCGACAGCGAGGCCTGCGCGGTGGCGTCGTAGTCGAAGGCGCGCCCGAGATCGGGCGGCGGCGTCTGGTCGCTCTCCGACCGATCCGGGGCGTCCGCGCCGGGTCCGGACCCGGTCCGCTTCGTCAGGTCCGGCTTGGCAGGCTCCGAATCGGGTGCTCCCGCAGCTCCCGGGTCCTGTGTGGTCACGAGTGATCCCCCTTGTTGTCTCCGGACGTCGCCTCGTCGACTCTACCGGCGGCAGGCGAGGGGCCGGCGGTGCCGGCGGCAGGCGAGGTCCCGGCCGTCTCGTCCTCGGCCGCCGGGTCGGCCGCGTGCGCTGCCGCCCCCGGATTCAATGTCGAAGGCTCCTCGCGACCCTTGCGCGCGAGGACGAAGTACGCGACCGCGAGCACGAACACGATGCCCGAGGTGAACGTGTTGATCCGGATGCCCGCGATCTCGGTGGCGGCGTCCGTGCGCATGAGTTCGATCCAGAACCGGCCCGCGCAGTACCCGGCCACGTAGAGGGCGAACAGTCGTCCGTGGCCGATCGTGAACTTCCGGTCGACGAGCACCAGCAACAGCACCACGGCGAGGTTCCACAGCAGTTCGTAGAGGAAGGTCGGGTGCACGACGAAGGCCACCTCACCCGTGGACACACCGTCGACCAGCCCGGGAGCGACCTGTCCCGCGCCGTTGCGCCGCTCGTAGATCTCGAGTCCCCACGGGACCGTGGTCTCGCGGCCGTAGAGTTCCTGGTTGAACCAGTTGCCGAGGCGCCCGATGGCCTGCGCCAGCAGGATCGCCGGGGCGAGCGCGTCCCCGAAGGCGGGCAGCGGGATCCCGCGCCGGCGGCACCCGATCCACGCACCCAGCGCACCGAACGCGACGGCGCCCCAGATACCGAGGCCGCCCTCCCATATCTTCAGGGCGTCGACCGGGTCCGCCCCGGCTCCGAAGTACTTCTGCCAATCGGTGGCGACGTGATAGAGCCGCCCGCCGATCAGGCCGAAGGGCACCGCCCACACGGCGATGTCGAGGACGGTGCCCGCCTGCCCGCCGCGTGCGACCCAGCGGCGGTCGCCCCACCAGATCGCTACGACGATCCCGACGATGATGCACAGGGCGTAGGCACGGAGGGCGAAGGGCCCGAGGTACCAGACGCCCTGCGGCGGACTCGGCAGATATGCCAGAACAGACGCAGTGGATGTCACGAGTGCACGTTAGCGGAGCGAACGCCCTTCGCGAGATCCTGTGTGAGGGCGAGCAGCGCGTCGTGTCCCTCCGCGACTGCGGAGACCAGCGCCGAACCGACGATCACGCCGTCGGCGTAACCCGCGATCTCCGCGGCCTGTGCACCGTTGCGCACACCGAGGCCGACGCCGACCGGGATGTCGGAGTGCGTGCGCACCCGGGCGACGATCTCCGGCGCGCGGTTGTCGACACTGTCGCGAGCGCCGGTGACACCCATCGTCGACGTGGCGTAGACGAAGCCACGGCACTTGTCGAGGGTGATCGCGAGGCGTTCGTTGGTCGACGACGGTGCGACCAGGAAGATCCGGCCGAGCCCGTACTTGTCGGCGGCGGCGATCCACTCCTCGGCCTCGTCCGGCACGAGATCCGGTGTGATGATGCCGAGTCCGCCCGCCGCCGCGAGGTCGCGCGCGAAGTTCTCGACGCCGTACTTGCTCACGAGATTCCAGTAGGTCATCACGACTGCGGCGCCACCGGCGGCGGTGATCGCTTCGACCGCGGGGAAGACGTCGCGGACCCGGACGCCGTTGGCGATCGCCTCGAACGCAGCGTTCTGGATGGTGGTGCCGTCCATGACGGGGTCGCTGTACGGGATGCCGACCTCGACGAGGTCGCAGCCACCCTCGACGAGGACCTTCATCGCCTCGACGGAACGCTCGACGGTCGGATAGCCGACCGGGAGGTAGCCGACGAGCGCGGCGCGGTTCTCGGCGCGGCAGGTCGCGAAGATCTCGGTCAGGCGTTCGTGCGGGGCGCTCACTGGGCTGCTCCTTCGGGGCCGGTCTTGTCGGCGGACTCGTCGGTCGGCAGGTAACCGAACCACTTGGCGGCGGTGTCGACGTCCTTGTCTCCGCGACCGGACAGGTTGACGAGGACGATGGCGCCCTTGCCGAGTTCGGGGCCGAGCTTCACGGCACCGGCGACGGCGTGGGCCGACTCGATAGCGGGGATGATGCCCTCGGTGCGGCACAGCAACGCGAAGGCGTCCATCGCCTCGCTGTCGGTGACGGCGCGGTACTCGGCCCGGCCGGTGTCGGCGAGCCAGGCGTGCTCGGGGCCGACGCCGGGATAGTCGAGCCCCGCGGAGATCGAATGCGATTCGATGGTCTGGCCGTCCTCGTTCTGCAACAGGTACGAGTACGCGCCGTGCAGAGCACCGTGGGTGCCGCCGCCGATGGTGGCGGCGTGGCGTCCGGTCTCGACCCCGTCTCCCCCGGCCTCGCAGCCGACGAGCTTGACGGACGGGTCGTCGATGAACGGATGGAAGATGCCGATCGCGTTCGACCCTCCGCCGACGCAGGCGACGACGGCGTCGGGCAGACGACCGGTGAGCTCGCGGATCTGGACGCGTGCCTCGAGGCCGATGATGCGCTGGAAGTCGCGGACCATCGCCGGGAAGGGATGCGGACCGGCGGCGGTGCCGAAGCAGTAATAGGTGTTGTCGGCGTTGGTGACCCAGTCGCGCATCGCTTCGTTGATCGCGTCCTTGAGGGTGCGCGAGCCGGTCTTGGCAGCGATGACCTCGGCGCCGAGCAGACGCATGCGCGCGACGTTGAGCGCCTGCCGCTCGGTGTCGACCTCGCCCATGTAGACCCGGCATTCGAGACCGAACAGGGCGCACGCGGTCGCGGTGGCGACGCCGTGCTGGCCGGCGCCGGTCTCGGCGATCACGCGGGTCTTGCCCATGCGCTTGGCGAGCAGCACCTGCCCGAGCACATTGTTGATCTTGTGCGAGCCGGTGTGGTTGAGATCCTCGCGCTTGAGGAAGATGCGCGCGCCTCCCGCGTGTTCGCTGAGACGAGTGGCCTCGTAGACCGGGGACGGGCGACCGGTGTACTCGCGCTGCAGCCGATCGAGTTCGGCGAGGAAGCCGGGGTCGACGCGTTCCTTCTCGTAGGCGGCGGTGACCTCCTCGATCACCGCCATGAGCGCCTCGGGCACATAGCGGCCACCGAAGACTCCGAAATGGCCGCGGACGTCGGGTTCGTGCGCGGTCGGAGTGCCGAGGGCTTCGCTCATCGAGGGAAGCCCTCGGCCCTTGGCGGAAAGTGCGGAATCGTCTGCAGTCACGCGTCCAGTCTGCCCCACCACGCGACGCGGATCACGTGGGGGTCCGGACCTGCCGGGACGGTCAGCGTGCGGGCTTGGGGCACGACGGATGCGTGCCTACCGTCACCAGTTCGGCGACTGCCTGGCGCGGATCCCCACTGGTCACCAGTCCCTCTCCGACGAGCACCGCGTCGGCACCCGCGCCCGCGTACGCGAGCAGATCGGCCGGGCCGCGAACACCCGACTCGGCGATCTTGAGCACGTTGCTGGGCAGGCCCGGCGCGATGCGCGAGAAGGTCGTCTTGTCGACCTCGAGGGTCTTGAGGTTGCGGGCGTTGATCCCGATGACGGTGGCGCCCGCCTCGAGGGCACGGTCGGCCTCCTCCTCGGTGTGCGCCTCTACCAGCGCGGTCATGCCGAGCGACTCGACGCGGTCGATCAGCGCCGTCAGCACGGTCTGCTCGAGGGCCGCGACGATGAGGAGCACGATGTCGGCGCCGTGTGCCCGCGCCTCGTGGATCTGGTAGGGACCGACCACGAAATCCTTGCGCAGTACGGGAATACGGACAGCGCGACGGACGGCGTCGAGGTCGGCGAGGCTGCCGTGGAATCGGCGTTCCTCGGTGAGAACGCTGATGGCGCGAGCGCCTCCGGACTCGTACGCTGCAGCGAGCTCGGCGGGATCGGCGATGTCGGCGAGAGCACCCTTCGAGGGGCTGGCACGCTTCACTTCGGCGATGACCGCGATGCCCGGTTCGCGCAGCGCGGCCTTGGCGTCGATCGGTGGGGGCGCGGCTGCGGCGGCAGCCTTGACGGAGGCGAGATCGAGGGCCGCCTCACGGGCGGCGACGTCTGCTCGCACTCCTTCGAGAATCGAATCGAGAACTGTCATCGTGGCTCGAGTCCTTTCCCACCCTGCTCAATCCCGATGTGATCAAGCTCATCGGATCTGTCTAGAAGAGTAGTGAAGTGGTTTACAGCGGTCACCGGCGGGTGCCCGTATCACCCTCGCCACCGTCGTCGGTGGGATCCTCACCTGCGTCCAGTGCGTCCCACAGACCGCGTTCGGACAGGGGTTCATCGTTCTCGGCGCGCCGGGCGGCCGCCTCGCGACGTGCTGCCGGGGCGTCGTACTTCGACGACAGTCCGGCCGCCTCGCGCGGGGTGCGCCACAGCGTCACCGCCGCGGCGAGGGCCGCGACGGCGCCGACGATCGCAAGGACGGCGGGCAACGGATAGGTCTCGACGGCGGTCACGGTCGCGCGGTCGGGCAGCGCGGCCACACCGGCCGCGGTCTCGGGGTCTGCGTCGCCGGTGAGCAACCGGACGGCGGGGATCGCGGCGGCGACGGCGACGGCCGCGACCACGAGCGAGACGAGACGCAGCGCGAGTCCGCGCACCGCGAAGACGGCGGCGACCGCCGCGAGCAGCACGAGAGCGAGCGGGGTCAGTGCCGCCGCCCAGCGGCCACCCTCGAGGTCGTCGACGCGGTCGATCCCGAGTCCGTCGGACGAGACCGCGGTCACCCACGTCATCCGGCTCGATGCCCACAACAGGGCCGCACCGACCCCGAGCAGCAGGGCGGCGATCACGGTCGGCCGGCGCCGGCGTCCGGTGGTGGGGCCGGCGTCCGGCGTCTCCGCGGTCACCGCGCGTCACCGCCGTAGGTGGTGAGGGTGGACGCGGCGGCCACGGCGGCGAGTGCGGACATGGCCTTGTTGCGGGCCTCGGTGTCCTCGGCCTCCGGATCGGAGTCTGCGACGATGCCCGCACCTGCCTGTACGTAGGCGATGCCGTCCTTGACGAGAGCGGAACGGATCGCGATCGCGGTGTCGGCGTCGCCTGCGAAATCGAGGTAGCCGACGATGCCGCCGTAGATACCGCGGCGGGTGGGTTCGAGTTCCTCGATCAGTTCCATCGCGCGTACCTTCGGCGCGCCCGACAGGGTGCCGGCGGGGAAACACGCGGTGACGGCGTCGAGGGCGTGCTTGCCCTCCGCGAGCCGTCCGGTGACCGTGGAGACCAGGTGCATCACGTGGCTGTACCGCTCGATGTGCCGGTAGTCGTGCACTTCGACGGTGCCCGGTGCGCACACCCGGCCGAGATCGTTGCGGCCGAGGTCGACGAGCATGAGGTGCTCGGCGTTCTCCTTCTCGTCGTGGACGAGGTCCTTCTCGAGCAGGAGATCCTCCTCCTCGTCCGCGCCGCGCCACCGGGTCCCGGCGATGGGATGGGTGGTGGCCACCCCGTCCGAGACCGTCACGAGCGCCTCCGGGCTCGATCCGACGATCGAGAAGGCCGTCTCGCCGTCCGGGCCGGGAATGTGGAGCAGGAACATGTACGGGCTGGGGTTGGACGCGCGGAGCATCCGGTACACGTCGATCGGTGCTGCCTCGCAGTCGATCTCGAAGCGCTGCGAGAGCACCACCTGGAAGGCCTCACCGGCCTCGATGTCGCCGATCAGTTTGCGGACGTCCGTGCAGAACGACTCGGTGGTGCGCTGGCGGCGGTAGTCGGGTTCGGGCCGCGAGTAGGTCGCGACGGTGGCCGGAGCAGGCGCGGCGAGCGCCTCGGTCATGCGGTCGAGACGGGCCACCGCGTCGTCGTAGGCTTCGTCGACGCGCTCGTCCGAGCCGTCCCAGTTCACGGCGTTGGCGATGAGCCAGATCATGCCCTCGTGATGGTCCACGGCCGCGAGGTCGGTGGCCAGCAGCATCACCATCTCGGGGATCTGCAGATCGTCCTCGGCGAGCGTCGGCAGCTTCTCGAGATAGCGGACGACGTCGTAGCCGAGATAACCGACCATGCCGCTGGTCAGGGGCGGCAGTCCGTGGATGCGGTCGGTGTGGAGCAGCTGCAGCGTCTCACCGAGGACGTCGACGGGGTTGCCACCCGTGGGCGCGCCGGCCGGGACGTTGCCGTACCAGGCAGCGTCGCCATCGACGACGGTCAGCGCGGCCGGGCTCCCGGCGCCGATGAAGGACCACCGCGACCACGACCGGCCGTTCTCCGCCGACTCGAGCAGGAAGGTTCCGGGGCGGTCGGCCGCGAGCTTGCGGTAGGCCGACAGCGGGGTCTCCGCGTCCGCGAGCACCTTGCGGGTCACCGGGACCACGCGGTGCTCGGCGGCCAGCTGGCGGAACTGCTCGCGGGTGGTCGTCGAATCGGAACGGCCGCCACCCGAGGAGTCGGTGGTGGCTGCGGGAATGGTGGTGGGCTCGCCGGACATGCGCCCCATCATCCCAGGGACCTCGTCCGGCTCTGCAGCCGCCGTCAGGCGACCTGGAACGAGCGCTTGGCCAGGCCCATCCAGAAGCCGTCGACGACCTGGTCGATGCCGCGGCCGGGGGCGTCGGAGGCACCGAGGGTGACGAACAGCGGAGCGAAGTGCTCGACCGACGGATGCGCGTAGGGCATGCCCGGTGCGCGGTGCCGGAAGTCCAGCAGAGCGTCGACGTCGCCGCGCGCGAGTTGCTCGGCGGTCCAGTGGTCGAACTCCGACGACCAGCCCGGCGCGGCGGCCTCGGGCCGCGGGTCGCGCAGGAAGGGCAGACCGTGAGTGGTGAACCCGGAGCCGATGATCAGTACGCCCTGCTCACGCAGCGGGCGTAGCCGGGCGCCGAGGTGCAGCAGCCGTCCCGGATCGAGAGTGGGCAGGGAGATCTGCAGCACCGGAATGTCGGCGTCCGGGTACATGACGGTCAGGGGCACGTAGGCACCGTGGTCGAGTCCTCGGTTCGGCTGCTGCACCACCGGTTCGTCGTCGGGCATCAGTGCCGCGACCTGCCGGGCCAGTTCGGGCGCGCCGGGGCTGGTGTAGGTCACCTCGTAGAAGCGGCGCGGGAAGCCCCCGAAGTCGTACACGAGCGGGGTGCCCGTGGTGGTCGAGCCGATGGTCAGCGGTGCGGATTCCCAGTGCGCCGAGACCACGAGGATCGCCGTGGGGCGCGGCAGGTCGGCCGCCCAGCGCTGCAGCTGCGAGACCCACAGCTCGCTGTCGACGAGCGGCGGAGCGCCGTGACTGAGGAACAGGGCGGGCGTGGTCGCGGAATCGGTGCTCATGACATCCCTTTCGGGTTGAAGCTTCAAGTATTATGAAGGACAACCCGCCCTGAGGGCATTCTGTTCCCGGGGGGCGGCGGCGAGACCGAACGAGCGAGGAGAACGCATGAGCAACGAGGACCCCCGGTGGCTCGATCCGACGCAGCAGAACGCCTGGCGCGCACTCGTCTCCGTCATCACGCGATTGCCGGCAGCGCTCGACACCCAGATGCAGCGCGACTCCGACATGACCCACTTCGAGTACTTCGTCCTCGCACTGCTCTCCGAGCACCCCGAGCGCAGGCTCCGTCTCAACGCCCTCGCCGCCGAGGCCAACGCGTCGCTGTCGCGGCTGTCCCACGTCGTCACCCGCCTCGAGAAGCGCGGCTGGGTGCGACGCGAACCGGTTCCGGGCAGTCGCGGTTCGTACGCCGTGCTCACCGAGGCCGGCTACGACACCGTCGCCGAGGCGGCGCCGACCCATGTCGACGCCGTGCGCAGGCTGGTGTTCGACGGTCTCGACGACCAGCAGGTGCGCGCGCTCGCGCGTCTCGGTTCCGCTCTGGTCGAGCAGATCGACGAGGGAATCGCCGGCGGTATCGGCAAGGCCTGAGCCGTCCCACCGTCACGTGGTGGGGCGGCTCCTCGGTACGTCCCGGAACGACATGGTCGGGTCGTGGCTGCGCTCGTCCCGGACGGCACCGCTCGCGTCGGTGACCTCGTAACCGATGGTGTTCAGCCGAGCGGAGTTCCGCCCACACCCCAGTTCTCGCGGGGCACCTCGGTGATCGTCACCCACACCGACGACGGATTCTTGCCCGAGGCCTCGGCGTACGCGCGGGTCACCGCGGAGATCACCTCGGCCTTCTGCTCGTCGGACAGGCCCGGCGTCTGACTGATCTGGATGAGAGGCATGCGGGCATTGTCGCAGCCCGCCGCACGAGCCGCCGATCGGTCCCGGCTATTCGGCGATCTGCGGCGTTTCGAGCAGGACGTCGGTGTCGAAGCAGGTGTGCGTGCCGGTGTGGCAGGCGGCACCGACCTGGTCGACGACCAGCAACACCGTGTCGCCGTCGCAGTCGAGGCGCACCTCGTGCACGTACTGGGTGTGCCCGGACGTCTCGCCCTTGACCCAGTACTGCTGCCGCGACCGCGAGTAGTAGGTGGCCTTGCGGGTCGCCAGGGTGCGGGCGAGCGCCTCGTCGTCCATCCACGCCATCATCAGCACGGCGCCGGTGGCCCGCTCCTGCACGACGGCGGCGAACAGACCGTCGTCGTTGCGCTTCAGCCGGGCGGCGATCGCCGGATTCAGGATGTCGCTGCTCATCGAACCGTGATCCCTTCCGCACGCATCGCGTCCTTGACCTCGCCGATCGTCAGCTCCCGGAAGTGGAAGACGCTCGCGGCGAGCACCGCGTCGGCACCGGCCTGCACGGCGGGCGCGAAATGCTCGACGGCTCCGGCACCCCCGGAAGCGATGACGGGCACGTGCACGGCCCCGCGCACGGCCTCGATCATCTTCAGGTCGAATCCGTTCTTCGTGCCGTCGGCGTCCATCGAATTGAGCAGGATCTCGCCGACCCCGAGTTCCTCGCCGCGCCGGGCCCACTCGACCGCGTCGATCCCCGTACCGCGGCGACCGCCGTGCGTGGTGACCTCCCAGCCGCTCGGCGTCGGTTCCTGACCGGCGGGCACGGTGCGCGCGTCGACCGACAGCACGATGCACTGCGAGCCGAAGCGCTCGGACATCTCGCGCAGCACCTCGGGCCGGGCGATGGCCGCGGTGTTGACCGAGACCTTGTCGGCGCCGGCACGCAGCAGCCGGTCGACGTCCTCGACGGTACGGACGCCACCTCCCACGGTGAGCGGGATGAACACCTGCTCGGCGGTGCGCGTGACGACGTCGAGCATGGTGCCCCGGTCGCCGCTCGACGCGGTGACGTCGAGGAAGGTCAGTTCGTCGGCACCCTGCTCGTTGTAGAGCGCGGCGAGTTCGACCGGGTCACCCGCATCGCGCAGGTTCTCGAAGTTGACACCCTTGACCACCCGCCCCGCGTCCACGTCGAGGCACGGGATGACCCGCACGGCCAGTGTCATGTTCGATCTCCTTCGGAACCCGACTGCTCGGCCACGGACCGTTCCGTCGCCGACTGCACAATCTCCAGTATCTCGCCGTGCACTCCGGGCGCTGCGGCGACCACCGATCCGGAGCCGATCCGCCACGGTTCGCCCGCGAAGTCGGTGGCGATCCCACCGGCCGCCCGCACCAGCGCGACACCGGCCGCGTTGTCCCACGGGTGGTGGCCGAACACGACCGAACCGCCGATCGCACCTCCCGCTGTGAATGCCAGGTCCGCACCCGTGGAGCCGTGCATCCGCAACCGTGCGACCCGCCGGCTCAGCTCGGTGATCACGGCGAGGCGGCGGGTGCCGGGAACGCGACCGCGACTGTCGATGTCGAAACTTCCGACGGCGATCATCACGTCCTCGAGCCGTGCCGGCTGCAGCGGTTCGGTGGGCGTTCCGTTCACGAGCAGCGGCCCCTCGGCGATTCCCGCGAAACGCTGCTTCGTGAGGGGCAGCCACGTGAGTCCGAGGATCGGCTCCCCGTTCTCGACGAGCGCGAGGAGGATCCCGGCCATCGGCAACCCGGCGGAGTAGTTGATCGTGCCGTCGATCGGATCGAGCAACCAGACGGTGCCCTCCTCCGCGGACGGGCCGCCGAATTCCTCACCGTGCACGGCGATACCGGTGCGCTCGGCGAGGGCACCGGAGATCCGCCGTTCGAGTTCGAGATCGAGGTCGGTCGCGAAATCGTTCGGGCCCTTGTCGACGGAGCGCGGCGCACCGTGCCCGGCGACGAACCGTTCCGAGACCTCGTCGAGCACACCGCTCGCGATCGCGAGCAGCCGGTTCAGGTCGGCGGGATCGGCCATCGGTCAGCGCGAGACGGCGTCGAGCGCTTCGGTCAGGGTGAATCGGCCCGCGTAGAGCGCCTTTCCGATGATGGCGCCTTCGACGCCCTCGTCGGTGAGCGTCGCAATGGCACGCAGGTCGTCGACGGTCGAGACGCCGCCGGACGCGACGACCGGCGCGTCGGTGGCCGCGCACACCTCGCGGAGCAGATCGAGATTCGGGCCGCTGAGCGTGCCGTCCTTGGTCACGTCGGTGACGACGTAGCGCGAACAACCGTCGCGTTCGAGACGCTCGAGTACCTCCCACAGGTCGCCGCCGTCGGAGACCCAGCCGCGGCCGCGCAGCCGCCACCGGCCGTCCAGGAACTTGACGTCGAGGCCCACGGCGATCCGGTCGCCGAACTCACCGATGACGCGGGAGCACCACTCGGGGTTCTCGATCGCGGCGGTGCCGAGGTTCACGCGGGCGCACCCCGTCGCGAGGGCCGCGGCGAGGGTCTCGTCGTCGCGGATGCCACCCGACAGCTCGACCTTCACGTCGAGTTCGCCGACGACGTCGGCGAGGAGTGCACGGTTGTCGCCGCGGCCGAACGCCGCGTCGAGATCGACCATGTGCACCCATTCGGCTCCGGCGTTCTGCCATTCGAGGGCGGCATCGCGGGGCGAACCGTATCCGGTCTCGCTGCCCGCCTCTCCCTGAACGAGGCGAACTGCTTCACCGTTGACGACGTCGACTGCGGGCAAAAGGACCAGGCTCACTGCGTACACATTAGTGCCTGTACCTGTGACATCACCAAACGCGTGGCCGGGGCGTCGGGAAAGCGCCGTGCGTCATGCCGACCGTGCCGCGTCGAGGGCCCGGCAGGTCGGGGTCGGACGGCCGGCGTACTCGTCGACGGGACCCTCGTACAGCACGGTTCCGCCGTGCCGTCCAGGTCCCGGCCCGAGGTCGACGATGTGGTCGGCGTGCCGGATCACGTCGAGGTGGTGTTCGATGACGACGACGGTGTGCCCTCGGTCGACGAGGTCGTCGAAGACGCACAGGAGGGTGCCGACGTCCTCGGCGTGCAGGCCGGTGGTCGGCTCGTCGAGGACGTAGAGGGTCGGCGTCTTCGCTCGTCCGAGTTCCTTGGCGATCTTCACCCGTTGACACTCGCCACCGGAGAGCGTGTCGAGCGACTGTCCGAGGCGGAGGTAGTCGAGGCCCACCCCGGCGAGCGCACTCAGTCGGTGCGCGATCTCCGCGTGCGGCAGTTCCTCGATGGCGCGACCGACGGTGAGGTCGTCGACATCGGCGATCGACAGGCCATTCACGGTGTGCCCGAGCACCTCGGCGGTGAACCGGCGGCCGTGGCAGGTGTCGCAAACGACCTCGCGTCCGTCCATGAAGGCGAGGTCGATGTACACGACACCGGCCCCCGTGCAGGTCGGGCACGCACCCGCCGAGTTCGCGCTGAACAGGCTCGCCGGCACACCGTTGTGTTCGGCGAACATCCGCCGCAGGGTGGGTGCGATGCCGGTGTAGGTGATCGGGGTGGAGCGGCGATTGGTGCTCACCGGCCGCTGGTCGATCACCGTGGCGTCGTACTGATCGACGAGTTCAGCTGCGAGACTGGACTTTCCCGAACCAGCGACCCCGGTGAATACGGTGAGCACGCCGGTGGGGATCCGCACCGTCAGGTCGCGGAGGTTGTTGCGACACGCATCGGCGATCGTGAGACGACCGGTCGCCTCGCGGGCGGGGTGACCGCGGCCGATGTCGCGCCGCAGCGATCGGCCGGTGGGAGTGTCGGCCGTTCGGAGCCGGTCGAAAGTGCCCTGGAAGACGAGGCGACCACCGGACGAGCCCGCACCGGGACCGATCTCGATCACCTGGTCGGCCCGGGCCATCACGCTCGGGTCGTGTTCGACGACGAGGACGGTGTTGCCGCTGTCGCGGAGCCGTTCAAGGAGGTCGATCATCGTCTCCACGTCGGCGGGATGCAGACCGACCGTTGGTTCGTCGACGACATAGGTCATCTCCGTCAGGCTCGACCCGAGGTGCCGGACCAACTTGATCCGTTGCGATTCGCCGCCCGAGAGCGTGGTGGTCGCCCGGGCGAGCGCGAGATAGCCGAGGCCGATCGTCACCATCGCCTCGAGACGGCCCACCAGTGCGGACACCACAGGTGCGGCGCGCGAGTCGTCGATCGTGCGCACGAATTCGAGCAGCTCGATGATCTCGAGGCGGGACAGCTCCCCGATCGTGCGGCCGCGAAGGGTGACCGCCCGCGCGGCCGCGTTCAGCCGTTCTCCGGCGCAGTCCGGGCACGTCTCGGCGCGGGTGAAACGTCGGATGACGTCCTGTTTGCGTTCGGAGAGGTTGTCGGAGGTATGCAGGTGGATGCGCTCGAACCTCTCGACGACGCCCTCGTATCCGTCCGGCGGTTTGTGGCCCAGCGCCGCTGCGGCCTCGCCGCCGTAGAGCAGTGCCTCCCGCTCGGCGGGCTTCCACTCGCGCAGGGGTGTGTCCGCGTCGAAGGAACCGATGTCGGTGTACTGGGAGTACCAGTACCCACCGTTGCCGAAGCCGGGCACCAGGATCGCGCCCTCGGCGAGGGACCTGTCGAGATCGAGGAACCGCTCGACGGCACTGACGACGATCTCGCCGAGCCCGGAGCAGGTCGGGCACATCCCGGTGGGGTCGTTGAACGAGAAGCGGTTCGACTCCCCGAGGACGGGTGTGCCCACCCGGGAATACAGCAGCCGCAGATAGGTCCAGGTGTCGGTGATGGTGCCGACCGTCGAGCGGGCGTTGCCGCCGAGGCGGCGCTGGTCGACGACGATCACCGGCGTCAGACCGTCGATGTGGTCGACGTCGGGTCGTGTCCACTTCGGCAACCGATTGCGCGTGAACGGCGGGTACGTCTCGTTGAGCTGGTAGCCGGCCTCCGCGGCGATCGTGTCGAAGACGAGCGACGACTTCCCGGAGCCGGACACCCCGACGATCACCACGAGCCGGTTGCGCGGAACGGTCAGATCGACGTCGGCCAGGTTGTGGGTGCGGGCGCGACGGATCGTGATGGCGCGGCCTCGCACTGCCGCCTCGGTGGTCGTGACGGTGGTGGTCATGGATTCGACGCTACGACCGGTTGCGGCCGGATCCTGACCGCAACCGGTGGGAGGATGACGGCATGGCGGACGTCACCGAGCGGATGCTCGCGTTGTTGTCGATCCTGCAGACCGGACGCGCGATCGGCGGGGACGAGCTGGCCCGGCGGCTGCAGGTGAGCCGCCGGACGCTCCGCCGCGACGTCGACCGGCTGCGCGGCTACGGATATCCCGTCGAAACCCGCTCCGGGCCCGGCGGTTTCTACCGTCTCGCGTCGGGACGTTCGATGCCGCCGCTGGTGCTCGACGACGACGAGGCCGTCGCGGTGCTGCTGGGGCTCGGCGCTCTCGCCGCGACCGGGCCGGCCGAAGGCGGACTGGACGACGCTGCCACCCGCGCCTACGGCAAGCTCGACCAGTTCCTGCCCGCGCGGCTGCGCCCGCGGGTCGCGGCCGTCCGCAGCGCGGTGGAGACGAGTGCGCTGCAGGCGCCCAGCGTGTCGGCGGAGCTGCTCGGCTCCGTGGCGGAGGCGATCGCGCGGTGTGACACGCTCACCTTCGACTACGTCGACGCGCAGGGCTCGCCGACCTCGCGCAGGGTCGAGCCGTACCGGCAGGTCCACCACCTGCTGCGGTGGTACCTCCTCGGATGGGACGTCGATCGCGAGGACTGGCGGGTCTTCCGCCTCGATCGTGTGCGCGACCTGCTCCGCACCGGCCGACGGTTCGCACCCCGCCGACTTCCCGCCGGGTCCGCCACGGAATACCTGCGGCAAGGACTCCGGCAGGGCCGGACACCGGTGCACCTGGACGTGGCGGCCTCGGCCACGCACGTCGCCGACGCGCTGAAGTACCAAGACGCCGAGATCCGGCCGACGGGTGACGACCGGACCGAGGTGCACCTCGCGGTCGAGTCGTGGCAGTGGCTCGTCCTCGCGCTCGCCACCCTCGACGCCGACGTCCGGATGCGCGCGGACCCGGAGATCGTCCGGGCCTGCGCGGTGTTCGCCGATCGTCTGCGCGCGGCGGCGCAGGACGCCGTCGTCCCCTCCGAGGACGGCGCGAGGTGAATCTGGGCGCGGCAGATCGATTTCGAGTTCCGCACAGCTGCGTTACGCAGCTCCTCGCGCGCCCGACCGGGGTTCGCTACCGCAACACGCCGGGCGAAATCCGGTTCGGCGCGTCAGCTTCCGGGGCGGTCGTCCTCGCCGGGACCGAAGGCGCGGCGGGCCGACCGCGTCGACACGACACCCATCGCCACGACGGCCACCACGATGCCGACGAGTGCGATGACGAGCCCGACGACCGGCGTGGGCCGGACCGCCACCACGACGATCGCGGTGACGAGCAGCACGACGGTCGCCGTGCCGACGGACATCAGGGCGTGACGGCCGAAGGAGAAGTCTCCGCTCGACCGGCCGCGCCGCGGGTCGGTCACAACGAGTCGACCCAGTTCTGCAGCAGCTGCGCGCCGGCGTCGCCGGACTTCTCCGGGTGGAACTGGGTGGCCGAGAGCGGACCGTTCTCCACGGCGGCGACGAACCGGCTGCCGTGTTCGGCCCAGGTCACCTTCGGCGGGGCGAGGCGCTCGGGGGCATCCAGTTCCCACGTGCGGGCGGCGTAGGTGTGGACGAAATAGAAACGGGTGTCGGCGTCCATGCCGGCGAAGAGCACCGAATCGGCGGGGGCCTCGACGGTGTTCCAGCCCATGTGCGGCAGCACCGCCGCGTCCAGACGCTCGACCGTGCCCGGCCACTCGCCGCAGCCCTCGGTCTCGATGCCGTGCTCGACGCCGCGTTCGAACAGGATCTGCATGCCGACGCAGATGCCGAGCACCGGGCGTCCACCGGCGAGGCGGGTACCGATGATCTTGTCTCCGCCGACGCTGCGCAGGCCCTTCATGCACGCGTCGAAGGCACCGACGCCGGGGACGACGAGCCCGTCGGCGGCGAGCGCGATCTTCGGGTCGGCGGTGACCTCCACGTGCACGCCGGTACGGGCGACTGCCCGCGTGGCGGAGTGGAGGTTACCCGAGCCGTAGTCGAGGACGGCGACCGTGGTTGCGCTCATGATGTCGATTCTATGTGGTGGGACGGGGACGTTCCGACGGCCCGGCCAGCCGGGCGAGCAGGGGCAGCGTCGGGACCAGCACTGCGGCCACGGTGAATGCGACGGGATATCCCGCCGCCGCTGCCAGCGCGCCGAGCGCGAACGACCCCGCACCCGTGCCGGCGTCGAAACCGATGTTCCAGGCGGCGCTCGCGGAGCCGGTGTTGCCTGCGCCGGCACGGCGGAACGCGACGAGCAGTGCTTCGTTCTGGACGACACCGAATCCGAGACCGAAGGCGATCGCAGCGACGATCAGCAGGACCGCTCCCCCTCGGTCGTCGGCGACGAGGGCGAAGGGAATCATCGCCAGGCCCGCCAGGCCGAGACCGACGGGCAACAGCTTGCCGGCGCCGATCCGATCCGCGACGGAACCTGCCGCATACCGCCCGATCAGCGAGGACGCGCTGAGTACGGCCAAGGCCGCCGCGACGGGCAGGCCGGCGACCGCGATGCGCAACAGCGAGGTGAGACCACCGTAGGCGATCGCGCCCGCACCCACGGCGACCAACGGGAACAGCAGCACGACCGGGGGCACGCGTCGCGCCGTCCGGGCCTGCTTCGCGGTCAGCCGTGGCAGACGGATCGCGGCGAGCAGACCTGCGGACGAGATGATCGCACCGAGCACGAAGACCGGCGTGGTGGAGAACCGCTCGGCGATCGCCAACCCGGCGGGCAGGCCGATCGTCTGCGACGCGGCAATGGCGATGCCGAGCATGCCGGTGGCACGGCCGAGCAACCTCGGCGGCGCCAGTTCGCCGACGAGTGCGGCCGACGCCACGGTGATCATCCCGAAGCCGATACCGCGGAGCCCGGAGATCCCGAGCACCGCTGCCGGGGCGATCGACACGAGGAACAGCAGCGACGGTGGCCCGAGGAACAGGCAGCCGGCTGCGAGTGTCGCGCGGTGACCGAACGCACGCAGCAGTCGCGGCATCGCGAGTTGCGTGAGAACGGTGGTGAGCATGAACACCGCCGTCACCGATCCGGCGAGCGTGTCGCTGCCACCGGCCTCGGCGATCGCCCACGGCACGACCGGCAGCAGCAGCGAGAAGCCTCCGAAGGCCGCCGCGGACGTCGACCATGCCGGGATCAGACCACGAACGGTGAACAGCCCTTGTTGTTCCGCCACGTCAGAGCAACCGGAAGACGCCCGCGGCGGCTGCCAGCACGGTCAGAGCCAGCAGCACACCCGCGAACAACGTGTTGCGGGCCTTCCACATCGACCACGTTCCGCCGGCGGCGAATCCGGCCACGATGAAGCACAGATAGGTGAGGACGACATCCATGTGTCAGAGACTGCCCTTCGTCGACGGGATGCCGGACACACGCGGGTCGGGTTCGACGGCCTCGCGCAGCGCGCGGGCGACCGCCTTGAACTCGGCTTCGGTGATGTGGTGCGGATCGCGGCCGTAGAGAACCCGCACGTGCAGTGCGATACGGGCGTGGAAGGCGAACGACTCGAACACGTGCCGGTTGATCACCGTCGAATAGGGCACGCCGGGATATCCCCCGATCACCGAGTGCACCATGTAGTCGGGTTCGCCGGTGAACACGCAGTAGGGACGGCCGGAGACGTCGACGGAGGCGTGCGCGAGGGTTTCGTCCATCGGGATGAAGCAGTCGCCGAAACGGCGGATGCCGCGCTTGTCGCCGAGGGCCCGGCCGAAGGCCTGCCCGAGCACGATCGCGGTGTCCTCGACGGTGTGGTGGGCCTCGATCTCGATGTCGCCCTGCGCCTGCACGGTGAGGTCGAACGAACCGTGCTGGCCGAGCGCGGTGAGCATGTGGTCGTAGAACGGGATCCCCGTGGAGATCTCGGTGCGACCGGTGCCGTCGAGGTCGATCTCGACGGTGATGCTCGATTCCTTGGTGGCGCGTTCGACGCGTGCGGTGCGGTCGCTCATCGGGTTTCCTCGATTTCCGTGGCCGCGAGCTTCTCGCTCACTCGCAGCAACTCGTCGTTCTCATGGGCCAGGCCGATCGTGGTGCGCAGGTAGCCGGGCATCCCGACGTCACGGATGAGCACCCCGTCGTCCAGATACCGCTGCCACGTGGCAGCTGCATCGGCGAAGCGGCCGAACAGGATGAAGTTGGCGTCGGACGGGATCACGTCGTAGCCGAACCGGGCGAGTTCGGCGGCGACGCGGTCGCGCTCGGCGGCCAGTTCCGCGACCGACGCGAGGGTGTCGTCGGCGTGCCGCAGAGCCGCGCGCGCGGCGGCCTGGGTGACGACCGACAGGTGGTAGGGCAGGCGCACGAGCAGCAGAGCCTCGATCACCGCGGGGGCGGCGGCGAGATAGCCGAGGCGCCCGCCGGCGAAGGCGAACGCCTTGCTCATCGTCCGCGAGACGACGATCTTCGCCGGGTACTCGTCGATCAGGCTCAGAGCGCTCGGCTGCGAGGAGAACTCGACGTACGCCTCGTCGACGATCACGATGCCGGGTGCGGCGTCGAGGATCACCCGCAACTCGTCGAGCGGGATGCTGTGTCCCGTCGGATTGTTGGGGCTGGTGACGAAGACGACGTCGGGCCGTCGCTCACGGATGGCCGCCGCGGATGCGTCGACGTCGAGGGTGAAGTCGTCGCGCCGGTAGGTGGGCAGCCACTCGGTCTGCGTGCCGTCGGCGATGATCGGGTGCATCGAGTACGACGGCACGAAACCCATCGAGGTACGCCCGGGACCACCGAACGCCTGCAGGAGCTGCTGCAGGACCTCGTTGGAACCGTTTGCGGCCCAGATGTTCTCGACTCCGATCGGGACCCCGGACGCCTGCCTGAGGTAGGCGGCGAGATCGGTGCGCAGCGCGACCGCGTCGCGGTCGGGATAGCGGTGCAGCTGCGTGGCCGCCTCGCGCACGGCCTCGGCGACATCGTCGACGAGCGCCTGCGTGGGGGGGTGCGGGTTCTCGTTGGTGTTGAGCTGGACCGGCACCGTCAGTTGCGGCGCACCGTAGGGCGACTTACCGCGCAGGTTCTCGCGCAGCGGCAGGTCGTCGAGGGTGATGCGGGCGCCGGGGATCCGGGTCACTTGAGCGCCTCGAATCGCAGACGGACGGCTTCACCGTGGGCGGGCAGGTCCTCGGCGTTCGCGAGAGTGATGACGTGACCGGAGACGTCCTTCAGGGCCGCCTCGGTGTACTCGACGACGTGGATGCCGCGCAGGAAGGTCTGCACGCTCAGGCCCGACGAGTGCCGGGCACAACCGGCGGTGGGCAGCACGTGGTTCGATCCGGCGCAGTAATCGCCGAGAGAGACCGGCGCCCACGGCCCGACGAAGATCGCGCCGGCCGAGCGCACGCGTGCGGCGACCGCGGAGGCGTTCTCGGTCTGGATCTCGAGGTGCTCGGCGGCGTACGCGTCGACGACCTTCAGGCCCTGCTCGATGTCGTCGACGAGGACGATGCCGGACTGGCTGCCGGACAGCGCGGTGGTCACACGCTCGCGGTGCTTGGTGAGTTCGAGCTGGGCGGCGAGCGCGGTGTCGACGGCGTCGGCCAGTTCGGTGCTGGTGGTGACGAGCACCGAGGCGGCCATGACGTCGTGTTCGGCCTGGCTGATGAGATCGGCGGCGACGTGCACGGGGTCGGCGGTGTCGTCGGCGAGGATCGCGATCTCGGTGGGGCCCGCCTCGGCGTCGATGCCGACCACGGCGCGGCACAGCCGCTTGGCGGCGGTGACGTAGATGTTGCCGGGGCCGGTGATCATGTCGACCGGGGCGAGTTCGGCGCCGTCGGTGTCGGTGCCGCCGTAGGACAGCAGTGCCACGCCCTGGGCGCCGCCGACGGCCCACACCTCGTCGACACCGAGCAGTGCGGCCGCGGCGAGGATGGTCGGGTGCGGCAGTCCACCGAAGTTCTTCTGCGGTGGCGAGGCGATGACGAGCGATTCGACGCCCGCGGCCTGCGCCGGAACGACGTTCATCACGACCGACGACGGGTAGACCGCGTTGCCGCCGGGCACGTAGAGGCCCACACGTTCGACCGGCACCCAGCGTTCTGTGACGGTGCCGCCGGGGACGACCTCGGTGGTGACATCGGTGCGGCGCTGGGCCGCGTGCACGACGCGCGTGCGCTCGACGGCCTCCTCCAGGGCGGCGCGGATCGCGGGTTCGAGTTCGGCGAGGGCGCGTTCGAGTTCCGCGGCGGGAACGCGCACCGTGGCGGGGCGGACCCCGTCGAACTTCTCGCAGTAGTCGAGTGCGGCCTCGGCACCGCGAGCGCGGATGTCGTCGACGACGGGACGGACCTGATGGAGCACCGCGTCCACGTCCACTCCGCCACGGGGCAGCGCGCCCCTGAGCTCAGCAGTGGTGGGAGTACGACCGCGTAGGTCGGTGCGGGCAAGCATGAGGTGTCCTCTCTCGCAGAACAGGGATCACCCCCTACTATCCCGCATCGAGTGGTGCCGTTCGAAGTTGCACCCGGGTGAGGTGTCTCTCGACACGGATCACCGTGCTTATGCTGTCGGCATGGACGAGGACGAGTCACGCCCGAGCACCTTGGGCGAATTGATCCGCCGCCAGCGTGAGCTCGCAGAACTTCCCATGCGTCAGCTCGCGTCGATGGTGGGCATCTCGAATCCGTACCTGTCGCAGATCGAACGGAACCTGCGGGCGCCGAGCGAGCGTGTGCTGCAAGCGATCGCCGACCAGTTGCACCTGTCCGCCGACACCCTCGCGGCCCACGCGCAGGCCGACGACGGAGCGGAGTCCGCGGTCCTGCGGGCGATTCGCGAGGATCCCGACCTCACCAACGCCCAGCGGCGGTCGCTCGAGGAGATGTACGAGGCATTCCGGGAGGTGACCGTCGCGCGCCGGCGGCGTGGCGGAGGACCCGAATCCGATCAAGAGTGAGCATTTTCACATCGAGTAGTGCCGAGGCCTGTTCGTCACGCAGCAATCCAGGTCAGCCCGATTTCGCGGCATGTGCGACGAACATGCAGGTAGCACGTACCTGGGGGTAAGGTGCGCGCCCTCGTGGGCGGTGTCAATCTCGGCTCCGGACCATCCACCCAGTTCTGGAGTTGCTCGGTGCTCAACCATCTGCAGAAGAAGCTCACTTCCTCGCTCGACCCGATCGGCTGGGGCCCGGCCGTCGCTTCGGTCGCCGGTCGCGCCGCGAAGAATCCGCGGGCCGTGGCGGAGGCGACCACGGACTACGCCTACCGTCTGGCGAACATCCCGGCGGCGGCGACGCGCGTGTGGAGTGCCCGCGATCCTCAGGCCCCGGTCGCCCCGGATCCGAAGGATCGCCGGTTCTCCGACGCCGCGTGGAAGGAGAATCCTGCCTACTTCTCACTACTGCAGAGTTATCTCGCCACCCGCGAATACGTCGAGGATCTCGCCGACGCCGGCGCAGGTGACCCGGTCCAGGACGGCAAGGCACGCCAGTTCGCGAATCTGATGTTCGACGCGCTCGCGCCGTCGAACTTCCTCATCAACCCGGGTGTGCTCGTGCGCGCGCTCGACACCGGTGGAGCGAGCCTGTTCCGCGGCGCGAAGTACGCCGTCGAGGATGTCGTGCACCGGAAGGGCCTGCCGCTCAAGGTCGACCGGGAGGCGTTCACTCTCGGCGAGAACATGGCCGCGACCCCGGGCACGGTCGTCTTCCGCAACGACCTGATCGAGGTCATCCAGTACGCGCCACAGACCGGCGAGGTGCACGAGATCCCGATCCTGGCCGCGCCGCCGTGGATCAACAAGTACTACATCCTCGATCTCGCGCCGCAGCGCAGCCTCATCGAGTGGGCCGTGCAGCACAACCGCACCGTGTTCGCGATCTCGTACCGTAACCCGGACGAGTCGATGCACGAGATCACGATGGACGACTACTACCGGCAGGGTGTTTCGGCGGCACTCGACGTCGTCGAGGAGATCACCGGGTCGTCACGAATCGAGGTGCTCTCGATCTGCCTCGGTGGCGCGATGGCGGCGATGACGGCGGCCCGGATGGGCAAGCTCGGCGACGAGCGGATCAGCGCGTTCACCATGCTCAACACGCTCCTCGACTACAGCGAGGTCGGCGAGCTGGCACTGCTCACCGACCCGGCGACGCTCGACCGCGTCGAGTTCCGGATGAGCAGGCAGGGCTTCCTCTCGGATAACGAGATGGCCGGCAGTTTCGACATGATCCGCGCGCGGGATCTGATCTTCAACTACTGGGTATCGCGATGGATGAAGGGCGAGAAGCCCGCCGCCTTCGACATCCTCGCGTGGAACGAGGACAGCACCCGTATGCCGGCGAAGATGCACTCGCATTACCTGCGGTCGCTGTACGGACGCAACGAGCTCGCGCGCGGTGTGTACGAGCTCGACGGCGAGGTCCTCGACCTCTCGGACATCACGTGCGATACCTACGTGGTCGGCGCGATCAACGATCACATCGTGCCGTGGACCTCGTCGTACAAGGCCACGGGGTTGCTCGGTGGCTCGGTCCGGTACGTGCTGACCAGCGGCGGCCACGTGGCCGGCGCGGTCAATCCCCCGAGCCCGAAGGCGTGGTTCGACGCCGTCGGCACCCCCGACGCAGACGAGCTGCCGAAGCTGCCCGAGGATCCGAAGGCCTGGGCCGAGAAGACCACCCGCACCACCGGTTCGTGGTGGGAGGACTGGACGGCATGGTCGGCGAAGCGTGCCGGTGACCTCGTCGCGCCGCCGGCGATGGGCAGCGCGCAGCATCCGCCCCTGTGCGATGCGCCGGGCACCTATGTCTTCGAGTGATATTGCGAGTTAGCTATCGTCTTGCTAACCTGCTAACAGCGCCGATCCGAGCGCACCCCACAGGGGAAGTTCCGCTCCCGTCACGAGCGCCCACGGAAGGTACACATCATGACCGCACCGACCAAGACCACCGCCGCGAACGCCGGCACCAAGGCCACCGAAGCCGCCACGAAGGCCGCCACCGAGGCCACCGCAACGGCCCAGCAGTCGGCCGAGAAGCTGACCTCGACGGCCGCCGCGGTCGCCGACAAGGCCGCCACCGAGTTCACCAGGACCGTCGACGAGGCCACCGAGCGCTTCCAGGAGTTCAACGCGAAGTTCATCGACGCTGCGAAGCAGAGCGGGAACCTCGGCGTCGACACCTACGAGAAGGCCGTCTCGAGCATCCTGGATCTGCAGGAGAAGGTCGCCGAGGCCACCCCCGTCGAGTGGGTCGCCGAGCTCACCAAGGCTCAGGTCTCCTTCGCTCGCGAGCTCACCACCACCGTCACGAGCACCGCTCGCGACCTCCTCAAGTAATCGACGACTCCCTCGATGCAGTTGTCGAACCCGAACACCGCATCAGCGGGCGTTCTCCGGTGCAGTGCATGCAGTCACTGACACCCGCCAGGATCGCCGCGGCCCCGATTCGTCTCGGGACCGCGGCGATCGCCGGTTGGAGCGCCTATCTCGCCGGCCTCGTACGACGCGGCGCCACACCGTGCACGTTGGTCTCCGACGCGAACCGGTACAGCCGGGCACTGACCTCGGCCACGCTGCCACGCTGGACCACGGACTGGCCGGTGGTGCGCCGGTGGTCCCTCGGCGGTCTGCGTGATTGCAGCACCTCCGACCCCGCACGCGACGAGATCCCGACGCTGCTGCTGCCGCCGCAGGCCGGCACCCATTCGTGCATCGTCGACCATTCCGCCGACCGCAGTCAGGTCGAAGCGCTCAGAGCCGGCGGTCTCACCCGTCTGCACTGTCTCGATTGGGCGCCCGCGACCACCGCCACGGACGATTGCTCGATCGACGAGCATCTGGCCGTCGTGGCCGACGCCGTCGCTCATCTCGGCGGCAGGGTGAACCTGATCGGCGACAGCCAGGGCGGGTGGCTCGGCACCGTCTACGCGGCGCTGCACCCCGGGACCGTGCACTCGTTGACCGTGGCGGGGGCACCGATCGACTTCCACGTCGACCAGCCCGCGCTGTCGGTGCTGGCCCATGCGCCCCGCACGGCGGCGGCCTCGACGATCGACTTCTGGTACGGGGCGGCGCGGGCCGTGGGGATGCCGACCACGGACCCGATCGGCGAGATCGAGCGTGCGATGACGCTGCTCGGCCTGCTCGACGACCCCGACGAGGTCGCGCGTTGGGAAGCCGAACGACACTGGTTCGCCTGGAAACAGGAGATCCCCTCGGCGTTCCGCGCATGGATCATGCGCCACCTGTTCGTGGGCAACGAACTCGTCGTCGGCACACTGAGGGCCGAGGGACGCGTCGTCGATCTCGCGGCCGTCGACTGCCCGGTCCATCTGATCGCCGGCTCCGCCGACCCGATCGCGACTCCCCGGCAGGTCACCGCGCTCGCGGAGTACGTGTCGACCCCGCCGCAGAGGATCACCACCACCGTCGCCGATGCCGGTCACATCGGGCTGTTCATCGGCCGCCGCACCCTCACCGAAGTGTGGACGCCGCACGCCCGCCGCGTGGCGGCGACGTCCTGACTCGTCCCGGGCCGTTCGGCGATGCGGCGCGACGATTCTCGAAACGACGCGGTCAGTCGTTCCCGGCGTCGCCCTCCCCGCTCCCCTCGTCGTCGACCTCCACCCGGACTCCGAGAGCGGATTCCAGGGCCCCGAGTTCGTCGTCGAGGTGATCGAGCAGCCGGGCGAGGTCCGGCACCGTGCGGCCGCACGCCGTCAGCCCGAAGGCGATCTCGTCGTCGGTACTCGTGCACGTGATGTTCAGCGCCTGTCCGTCGACGGGCACCGACAGCGGATACAACGCGTCGACGCGGGCGCCGTTCCAGTACAGCGGCGAATCGGGTCCCGGCACGTTCGAGACGATCACGTTGAACGGCGGACGTGGGAGCGCCCGGTTGCCGGTGAGCACCCCCACCGCAAGGGGTGCCACGCCCACCGCGCTCGTCGCGAGACGACCGAGCTTCGACATCGAATTCATCGCATGCTTGCCCTCGATCATCGAACCCCGCACGCGCGCAAGCCGTTCCACCGGGTCGGCGCACTGCGTGCCGAGCGTGCACATGAGAATGCCGATCTCGTTGCCCGACGAGTTCGTGCTCTGGCGCAACGACACCGGAACCATGGCGACCAGCGAATCGTCCGGCAGCGCATCGTGTTCGGTGAGGAACGCCCGCAGAGCCCCACCCGACAGTTCGAGGACGACGTCGTTGAGTGTCGCGTCGGCCGCCTTGGCCACCATGCGCAGGCGTTCGATCGGCCACGACCGGGCCGCGAACCTGCGCGATCCGGAGATCTGACGGTTGAGGATGGTGTTCGGAGCGCCCAGCGACAACGAACCCCCGCGATTGTGCAGTGCCCGGTCGACGGTGCCGACGAGCGCCGGGACCAGAGCCATCGCCTCGGACACCACGTTCACCGCGTCGTTCACCACGCCGGTCGCCGCACGGACGACCGCACCGGGGAACCCGATCGCGGTACCCATCGCCGAGCGGCTCGGCGACCGGGCGTCGTCGACCGCCCACGGCGCCGGCATGTCGGTGCGTTCCGGGTCGGTGCTGAGCGCGCGGCGCATCAGACGCATGGCCCCCACCCCGTCGGCGAGCGCGTGGTGGATCTTCACGTACAGGGCGTAGCGACCGTCTGCCAGCCCTTCGATCAGATGCATCTCCCACAGTGGTCGCGTGCGGTCGAGCAGCGAGGCGTGCAGGCGGGAGACGAGTTCCCACAGATCGTCCATCGTGCCCGGGGACGGCAGCGCGTTGAACCGGACGTGGTAGTCGATCGAGAAACGCGGATCGTCCTCCCAGGCCCATTGCCCGAGGGTGAACAGCGAGCGGGTGGGCCGCTTGCACCACAGCGGCCCGGCGGGTTCCTCACGGGCGAGCGCCTCGGCGAACATCGATCGCAGGTCGCTCGCGTCCTTGCCTTCCGGCGGCTGGAACAGAAGGAGACCGCCGACATGCATCGGGTGATCGCGCGACTCGCCGAGCAGGAACATCGAGTCGGTCGGTGCCATCGGTAACCGCATCGCGTTTCTGTCTTCCTCCCCCACACGGCACCGGCCACCACCGGAGCCCGCCCCCACGTGACCGGTCCCGGCACGTCGATGTGTGTCAGTTCTACCTCAGAAGACGCGAGCAAGGGGACCGTCTCACCGACGAATATTCCGGTGCCGCGTCCGAGTCGCCCGTCCGGCGACACGCGATCTACGCACTACATGTCCAGCCCGAAGTCGAGCACGGTCACCGAATGGGTGAGCGCGCCCACCGCGAGGAAGTCGACGCCCGTGCGTGCGTAGTCCGCGGCGACGTCGAGGGACAGGCCGCCGGAGGATTCGAGCCGCGTCTTCGGCGCGTGGGTGTTGCGCCGCTGCACCGCGATCTGCGTCTGCCACAGGGGGAAGTTGTCGAGCAGGATCAACTCGACGTTCTCGGCGAGTACCTCGTCGAACTGCTCGAGGGTGTCGACCTCCACTTCGCACGCGATGTCGGGAGCATGGTCCCGGACGGCGCGCAGCGCGGCGACCACCGAGCCCGCCGCGGCGACGTGGTTGTCCTTGATCAGTGCCTCGTCGCCGAGTCCCATGCGATGGTTGACACCGCCCCCCATCCGTACCGCGTACTTCTGCAGCGCGCGCATTCCCGGCAGGGTCTTGCGGCTGTCGCGGATCTTCGCTTCGGTGCCCGTCACCGCATCGACCCAGTGCGAGGTGGCCGTGGCGATGCCCGACAGGTGACACAGGAGGTTGAGCATCGTGCGCTCGGCGGTGAGCAGACCACGGGTCGGCGCCTCGACGGTCAGGACCGAATCCCCGGGCAACACCCGCTCACCGTCGGACCTGCGGTCGAGCACGCGGTAGTGATCGGCGCCGATGACCTCGTCGAGGACGAGCAGCCCGACGTCGAGACCGGCGAGGGTGCCGGCCTGCCGCGCGACCACCGAGGCGGTGGCGACGGCGTCGGCGGGCACGGTGGCGTCGGTGGTGACGTCCGGCCCGTAGCGCAGGTCCTCGTCGAGTGCCTTCCGGACCAGCTCGCGGGTTTCGGCGAGGTCGAGTCCGTCGGGCAGCACGGTGGTCATCTCAGTTGACTCCTGTCAGTTCCGGTGTGGTGAAGGACAACTCGCCGTTTCCATCGAGGCGTAGTTCGAGGCTGCGGGCCTGCGCGGGGTCGGTGTCCCGGTGGTCGCTGCGGGTGTGACATCCCCGCGACTCGGTGCGGCGCCGAGCCGCGAGCAGCAGTGCCCGCGCGGTGACGGTGAGCGCCGCGTCCTCGAGCCGATCCGCGTCGGCGCACGGTCCGGTCGTGCTCGCGCCGTCGAGTTCGACTGCGGCAGTGGCCAGCCCGTCGGCGTCGCGCACGACGAGCGCGTGCCGCGTCATGAGGTGTTGCAGACGCGCGCGGTCGCACACGGCCGAGACGACACCGGGAATGCCGGTGGACTCGGAGCGCAGCCCGGCCCGCTCGAGAACCGCAGCCGCTCCCGCCCTCTCTCCGAGCACGAGTCCTTCGAGAAGGCTGTTGGAGGCGAGCCGGTTCGCGCCGTGCAGGCCGGTGCGCGCCACTTCGCCCGCCGCGTACAAGCCGGGAATGCGGGTGCGGCCGTGCACGTCGGTGACGACACCCCCGCACGAGTAGTGCGCGGCGGGAGCGACGGGCAGCAGATCCCGGGCGGGATCGAGGCCTGCGTCGGCGCACATCGCCGTGATGGTCGGGAATCGGGTAGCGAACCCGCCGAGGTGACGAGCGTCGAGGTAGACGTGATCCTCACCGAGCGCGGTGAGACGCTCGGCGATGGCCCGCGAGACGACGTCGCGAGGCGCGAGGTCGCCGAGCGGGTGCACGCCCTCGGTGATCGAGCGACCGCGGGAGTCGACGAGGCGTGCACCCTCGCCGCGCACCGCTTCGCTGATGAGCGGCCGCCGTCCGGTGCCGCCTTCGGCGAACAGCACGGTCGGATGGAACTGGACGAACTCGAGGTCGGCGACCCCGGCACCGGCGGTCAGGGCCAGCGCGACACCGTCGGCGGTGGCACCGGGCGGATTCGTACTGCACGCGTACAGTTGCCCGAGGCCCCCGGTCGCGAGGAGCACGGCCGGCGCGTGGACGATGCCGAAGCCGCGGCCGTCGAGGACCAGAAGTCCGGTGACACCACGGTCGTCGGTGAGCACGCGGGCAGCGGCGGCACCGAACAGGACGGGCAGGCCCGCCGCGCCGAGAGCGCGTTGTGCCGCCGCGCCGAGGGCGCGCTGCACCTCGGCGCCGGTCGCGTCGCCACCGGCGTGGATGATGCGGCGGGTGCTGTGCCCTCCCTCGCGGGTGCGGGCGATGTCGCCGTCACCCCCGGTGTCGAAGACCGCACCGAGATCGCGCAGTGCGGTGACCGCATCGGGACCGGCGGTGACGATCGAGCGCACCGCGTCCTCCTCGCACAGCCCCCCGCCCGCGGCGAGGGTGTCGGCCACGTGGGCGTCGACGCTGTCGCCCACCGGCGCCACCACGGCGATACCGCCCTGGGCGTACTGGGTGGCCGTGTCGGTGGGGCCACCCTTGCTCACCGTGAGCACACGCGCGCCACGTCGGGAGGCGGCGCGCGCGGCCGTGAGGCCGGCGACACCACCCCCGACGACCACCAGGTCGGCGTGGTCCTCCCACGCGACCGTGATGGAGGTGGTCACTCGCCGCTGCCCGGGTTGCCGATGGCGATCATGCGCTGCACCGACAGGCGGGCCCGCTCGGCGACGTCGGCCTCGACGTGGACCTCGTCGCGTCCCTCCTGCAGGCAGCGCAGCAGCGCGGCGGGAGTGATCATCTTCATGTAGGGGCACGACGCGCGGTCGTTGACGGCCTGGAAGTCGATGCCGGGCGCGGCCTTGCGGAGCTGATGCAACATGCCGACCTCGGTGGCGACGAGGACCTGCTTCGCCCCCGTCTCACGGGCGGCGTCGATCATGCCGCCGGTGGACAGGATCTTGACCTTGTCGTCGGGCACGAAGCCCTCCCCGGCGAGGTAGAGCGCCGATGTCGCGCAGCCGCATTCGGGGTGGACGAACAGGTCGGCGTCGGGGTGCGCCTTGGCCTGGGCGGCGAGTTCGTCGCCGTTGATGCCGGCGTGCACGTGGCACTCTCCGGCCCAGATGTGCATGTTCTCGCGACCGGTGACGCGCTTGACGTGGGCGCCGAGGAACTGGTCGGGCAGGAACAACACCTCGCGGTCGGGGTCGATGGACGCCACGACGTCGACGGCGTTCGACGAGGTGCAGCAGATGTCGGTCAGGCCTTTGACCTCGGCGGTGGTGTTGACGTACGAGACCACCACGGCGTCGGGGTGGTCGGCCTTCCACTCGCGCAGCTGGTCGGCGGTGATCGAGTCGGCGAGCGAGCAGCCGGCTCGCTCGTCCGGGATGAGCACCGTCTTGTTCGGGCTGAGGATCTTCGCGGTCTCGGCCATGAAGTGCACACCGCAGAAGACGATGGTGTCCTCCTCGGCCTCGGCGGCGATACGCGAGAGCGCGAGCGAGTCGCCGACGTGATCGGCGACGTCCTGGATCGCGGGAAGCTGGTAGTTGTGCGCGAGCAGCGTGGCGTTGCGCTCACGGGCCAACCGACGGACCTCCTCGGCCCACTCCGGCGTCGCCTCGACGCCCGTGTAACCGCCGGGGCCGTCGACGATGGTGGAGGCTCCCGCCCACTCGGTCGTGGTCATGGCCTTGCTCCTTCGAGGGTGTCATCCCGGCGGGTTGTACCGGAATTTCCGTGTTCGAGGTTTTCGACTTAGGATCGAAAACATGACACATGGTAACACCCGTCACGAAGTGCTCATCGCCGTGTTCCAGGTTCGGCACTTCCCGGACGCCTCGGGAGCCTTCCGCGGCGAGCCCGAACTCGGGGTGTTGCTGTGGCAGCGGGCGCTCGATCCACAGGCCGGCACATGGTCGCTCCCCGGCGGACGACTACGCAGCGACGAGGACCTCACGACGTCGGCCCGGCGCCAGCTGGCGGAGAAGGTCGACGTCCGCAAGGTCGCGCATCTCGAGCAGTTGTCGGTCTTCTCCGACCCGACGCGCGTGCCGGGTCCGCGCACCATCGCGTCGACCTATCTCGGTCTGATCCCCCTGACCTCGGATCCTCAACTGCCGTCCGACACCGCCTGGCATCCGGTCTCGGATCTTCCCGACATGTCCTTCGACCACGGAGTGATGGTGACGAACGCCCATGCGCGCCTGGCCGCGAAGCTGTCGTACACGAACATCGCGTTCGGCCTCGCGCCGGCGGAGTTCTCCATGTCGACTCTGCGCGACATCTATTGCGCGGCACTGGGATACGAAGTGGATGCCACCAATCTTCAGCGGGTGCTGGCGCGGCGGAACGTGCTCACCCGCACCGGCAACACCGCACCCTCCGGAAAAGCGGGAGGCCGGCCCCCGGCGCTCTACCGCTTCACCGACTCCCGGCTGCGCGTGACGGACGAATTCGCCGCCCTGCGTCCACCGGTGTGAACCTCCCCGAGGAGGTCAGAAAGGCCGGCCCAGGATGACCTCGAGCAACTGCAGCGGCATCGTCAGGAAGGCCGAGCCGACGAACAACGCCGAGCGCAGCGGATCGCCCGCCAGATAACCTTCGCGGATCCATTCCAGAACGTCGACCGAACCCATGGTGCCCCTCCCCTGATCGTCATGTGATTCCGACGTGTGTGTCGGACAGGAGGAATCGTGCGTTACATGCTCGCGGACGGGATGCCCTCGGACGGACGCGTCAGGCCGGAGAGGACGGTCTCGACCAGAGTGCGGACGTAGTCGTTCGACGGGGGTTCGCCGGTGGCCGACCATTTCTGGGCGACAGGGGCGAACAGCATGTCCACGGCGACATCGAGATCGAGGTCGTCCGGCAGTTGCCCCGCACTCTGCGCGGCCCGGAGCCTGGCCTTCTTCATCTCCCGCATCGGCGTGTCGAGGCGGCATTCGTATTCCGCTGCGAGTTCGGGGTCTTCGAGCACCGCGACGGTCAATGCGCGCAGCGGGACGGCGAACTTGGGGTCCTGCAGCTCCGCCACGGTGGCCTGCAGCACCGCGATGAGGTCCGCGCGGAGGTCGCCGGTGTCGGGCAGCGCCGCCTCGTCCCCGGCATCGCCCTGCGTGTGCGCCAGATACGCATCGAGGAGCACGGCTCCTTTCGACGGCCACCAGCGATAGATCGTCTGCTTCCCCACGCCGGCCCGGACGGCGATCGCCTCGATACCGAGTTTCGAGTAGCCGACCTCGGCGACCAAGTCGAAAGCGGCATCGAGGATCGCTTTCCGCGAGGCGGGGTTCCGCCGGGAGTTTCCGGGTTCGGGGCGCGCGGGCATGGGTCGACGATATCGCATCGAGACGAGACGTTGCGTCTTGACAGACATCCCTCGAAGGGTCATTCTCGGATGAACGAGACGGACCGTCTCGTATCGATCAGGAGGTATGCATGACGATCCGACCGACGACCGCGTACCCCGCCACCCCCGGCATGCGTCCCCGCACCTGGTTGATCACCGGCGCGAGCCGCGGCCTGGGCAGGGAGTTCGTCCGCGCCGCGCTGTCGAGCGGTGACAACGTCGTGGCCGTCTCACGATCGATCGGGTCGGCCGATCTCCCCCGGGATCCGGGGCGCCTCCTCCGGCTCCCGGCCGACGTCACCGACCGCACGGCGGTGTTCGCCACTTTCGACAGGGCGCGCGACCGTTTCGGAGGCATCGACATCGTCGTCGACAATGCGGGCACCATGGCCTACGGATTCGTCGAGGAGTTCACCGAGGAGCAGGCGCGTGCGCAGTTCGAGACGAACTTCTTCGGAGCGATGTGGGTCAGCCAGGCCGCCATGGCGGCCTTCCGCGGTCGAGGACGCGGGCATCTCGTGCAGATCTCGAGCATCGGGGGCGTACTGAGCGGGCCCGGCACAGGGCTCTACAGCGCGAGCAAGTTCGCCCTCGAGGGACTCAGCGAAGCACTGGCCGTCGAGGCCGCGCATTTCGGCGTCGACGTGACGATCGTCGAGCCGGGCGGCTACTGGACCGATCTCTACAGCACCATGACGGTGAGCACTCCGCGATCGGACTACGACTCCCTGCGAGCCGAGCTCGAGAAGCAGAGCGCGTCCACGAGCATCGACAGCCACCCCGCCCTGGCCGCGCGGGCACTCCTCGCGGTCGTCGACGCCGACCGACCGCCGCGACGCATCGTCCTGGGCAGCGCCGTCCTGGACGCGGCCGTGGCCGCCACCCGGGAGAAGGTCGCCACCTGGCTCGAATGGGAATCGGTGAGCCGGGCCGCGGAGGACCCCGTACCGGCACCGGAATCCGTGAGTGGGGAACGATCCGCGATCCGGAATGTGCGAACCATGTGTCCGGTGGACCCAGATCAGGTGGTCCCGACCGGAGCGCGACGGAGCCGAGAAACTACGCGTGGGTGACGCACACGAGATGAGACGATGGGCACCATGAGTGCCGACTCCCGTGTCCTGTGGACCATCGGCCACTGGACGTGTCCGCAGTCCGTCCTGCTCGACACACTGACTTCGGCGGACATCGACGTCGTCGTCGACGTACGGAAGATGCCCGGCTCACGCCGCAGCCCGCAGTTCGACGCCGACGAGATGCCGTCCTGGCTCGACAGCGCCGGGATCGGCTACCTGCACCTCACCGAACTCGGTGGCAGGCGGCCGAAACGGAAGGACGTCGATCCGGCGATCAATGCGGGATGGAAGAACGCGAGTTTCAAGAACTACGCCGATTACACGCTCACCGACGACTTCGAGGCCGGACTGCGACGCCTCACCGAACTGGCCGAGCACCGGCACGTCGCCATCATGTGCGGTGAGCCGATGCCCTGGCGCTGTCACCGCCTGTTGATCGCGAACACCCTCACCGCGCGGGGATGGGCCGTCGTCCATCTCGTCAACAACGCGACACCGCGCCCGCACGAACTGGGACAGTGGGGTGCGACGCCCTCGGTGGGTCCCGATGGCGTGGTCACCTACCCCGGGGAGTCCGGCGACGATTCGTGAGCGCTGCCACTCGTCACCGCTGTTCGCTCGTCACCGCTGTTCGCTCATCACGGAGTCGACGGTCCCGTGGCGCGAACACCGCGCCCACCATCCGTCCGGTGCGATCTGCACGATCATCCGCCGGCCGCACTGCGTGCAGAACCGCGGCGGTTCGAGGCCGAGCTGCACTGCTGCGGAATGGGTTCGGACCGTCCCGTCGACGATCGTTTCGCCGGTGAACGGATCGAACATCAGATCGTCTCGCCCAGGGCCTTGATCGGCATCTTCAGTTCGCCGAGCAGATCGAGGTCGGTCTCCGCGGGCCGGCCGAGCGTGGTGAGGTAGTTGCCGACGATGACGGCGTTGATCCCGCCGAGGATCCCCTTCTGCGCGCCGAGGTCGCCGAGCGTGATCTCGCGGCCGCCGGCGAATCGGAGGATGGTGCGCGGCAACGCCAGCCGGAAGGCCGCCACGGCCTTGAGCGCCTCGGTGGCGGGCAGCACCTCGAGGTCCCCGAAGGGAGTGCCGGGGCGCGGATTGAGGAAGTTCAGCGGCACCTCGTCGGGTTCGAGCGCCGCGAGGTCGGCTGCGAATTCGGCTCGCTGCTCGACGGTTTCACCCATCCCGAGAATGCCGCCGCAGCACACCTCCATACCTGCCTCGCGCACCATCCGCAGCGTCTCGAAGCGCTCCTCCCAGGTGTGGGTGGTGACGACGTTCGGGAAGTGTGAGCGGGCGGTCTCGAGATTGTGGTTGTAGCGGTGCACGCCCATCGCGACGAGCCGGTCGACCTGATCCTGGGTGAGCATGCCGAGCGAGCACGCGATCTGGATGTCGACCTCGTTGCGGATCGCTTCGATGCCGGCCGCGACCTGCGCGAGGAGTCGTTCGTCGGGTCCGCGCACGGCCGCGACGATGCAGAATTCGGTGGCTCCGGTCTTCGCGGTCTGCTTCGCGGCCTCGACGAGTGACGGGATGTCGAGCCGGGCGGCGCGCACCGGGGAGGCGAACAGGCCCGACTGTGAGCAGAAATGGCAGTCCTCGGGGCAGCCGCCGGTCTTGAGGCTGATGATCCCCTCGACCTCCACCTCCGGTCCGCACCACGCCATGCGCACGTCGTGGGCGACCGCCAGAAGATCGTCGATGCGATCGTCGGGCAGCTGCAGGACCTCGAGGGTCTGGTCGCGGTCGAATCCGATTCCGCGGGCGAGCACCTGGTCGCGGGCGATGTCGAGGATGTCGGTGCGGGCGGGCGCCTGGGTCACTGCCGTCTCCTGGGGTGGCGAGAACTTGAACGTCGTTCAATTGAACAGCGTTCAGGTTAGAGCGAACCGTCCGATAGTGTCAAAGGCACGAATCCATCGGTTCGGATCCCCGGCGGAGCGGTACCGCCGCGGACGGCAGGAGAATCAGGAGCGAAGAAGCAGTGCAGTTGCGACGCGGCGACGTCCTCGACGGCGCCATGGCGATCCTCGACGAGTACGGACTCGGCGACCTGACGATGCGCAAGCTCGCATCGTCGCTCGGCGTCCAGCCCGGCGCGCTGTACTGGCACTTCCCGAACAAGCAGACCCTGCTCGGGGCTATGGCCGACCGCATCCTCGACGGTGTCGACGAACCTCCCGCAAGCGACGCCTGGGACGGCGCGCTCGCCGAACTCGCGCACCGTTTCCGCGCCGCGCTGCTCGCTCACCGCGACGGCGCGGAACTCGTCGCGTCGAGCTACGCATCGCGGCTCACCACCTCCCGGGCCCGCGACGCCTTCGTGGGGACCGCCGGACGTGCCGGCCTGTCGCAGGCATACGCCGAGCTCACCGGCTACGCGCTGCTGCACTACGTGCTCGGCCACACCGTCGACGAGCAGTCCCGCGCGCAGCTCGAGGAACTCGGCGCGCTCACCCGCGCTCCCCTCTCCCCCGATGTCGCGACCGAGCAGCCGGCCGAGGCCGACGACGACCTGCTCGACGGCGATCCCGCCGTCCGGTTCGAGTTCGGTCTGCAGTTGTTCGTCGACGGCATCCGCGCACGTCTGGAGACCCGTGCGACATCCTGATCCCGCCACTCCTGTCGGACCCGTCTCCTATCTTCGACGCTCGTGACCGCACCCTGGACCCTCCAGCAGATCAACGCCGTCGCACCCGATCCGTCCTCGATGACGGCTGCGCGCGGCGTCGCCTCCGCATGGCTCGAAACCGGTCACGACGACGCAGCTCTGTGGGGCCTGTGCCGCGGCCGCGGCACGACGCCGTACCGCACCGCGATCGATCCGAGGGCTCCCGCCTACTCGTGCACGTGCCCGAGCCGGAAGCTGCCCTGCAAGCACGCCCTGTCGTTGCTCGTGTGCTGGTCGGAGGGCGCCGTGCCCGCCGGGAAGGCGCCCGATTCCGTCACCCGCTGGCTCGCCTCCCGCGCCGCGTCCACCGCACTGCGCGCCCCCGCGGACGACGAGCCGGTCAGGACCCCCGACCCGGCGACCGCCCAGCGTCGCGCGGAGCGGGTCGCGGCAGGACTCGAGGATCTCGACCGCTGGCTGACCGACCGGATCAGGCACGGTCTCGGGGCGGTCGACCACGGCTACGAGACCTACGAGACGATCGCCGCCCGCATGGTCGATGCCCAGGCCCCCGGTGCGGCCTCCGCGCTGCGCGCACTGGCGACCGTCGTGACCGACGAAACGGATTGGCCCGCCAGATTGCTCACCGAATACGCGCGTCTGCACCTGATGGCCGTCGCGTACCGGCGGCGCGACGAACTGCCCCGGCCGCTCCTGTATTCGCTGCAGACCCATCTCGGTTTCGGTACCCGCAGCGAGGAGGTGCGTGCCGAACCGGCCGTGCGCGACCGGTGGCAGGTCCTCGCGGTGCGTGTCACCGAGGAGAGCCGGATGTTCACCCGCAGGACGTGGTTGCGCGGACGATCGAGCGGCCGATGGGCCATGGTTCTCGATTTCGCGCACGGCACAGCACGTTTCGGCACACCGATCCCCTTCCCGGGTTCGCTCGTCGACGCCGATCTGCACTTCTGCCCAGGCGCCGCCCCGCTGCGTGCCATGCTCGGCCGGCAGCACGGCGAGGCCGAGCCGTTCACGACACTGCCCGCCACCGGACTCGACGCCGCGCTGGGCGAGTACGCCCGCATGCGTGGGTCCGACCCGTGGTTGCGCACCTGGCCCGTGTTGCTCGACGCAGTCACTCCCACCCCCAGCGAGGACGGCTGGTACGTCGTCGACCCGTCCGGACGGGCACTGCCGCTGGCCGGAGACGACGACAGCCGCTGGCGGCTGCACACGGTCGCGGGTGGCCGTCCGGTGACGGTCTGCGGCGACTGGGACGGAACCACTCTCACCCCGGTGTCCCTGTTCACCGAAGGACAGGTGCTGACCTGGTGACCGCGTTGCCCGAATCGCTGACGACCGCAGCACTTCTCGGCACGGCACGCTCCGCGCCCGAGTTCGACGCGCTGCACACGGCCGACGCCGCGGGCCGACTGGCCGGAGACCCCGCGGCGACACTGCTCGCCGCTGTCGCACTGGAGGCGACCTTCCTCACCGCAGCGACCGCGCCCGTGGTCCGCGAGCTGCCGTCACCGGCCCCGGACGACGACCGTCCCGTCCTGCCCGGCGCCGCTGCCGAACGCCTGCGCGCACTGCTCGCCGTCCGCTCCCCGCTGCTCGACGAGTGGTTCGAGGTGGCCGCCCGATTTCGCGCGTCGCACGACGTCGTGGTCGATCTGCTGACCGTCGCGACCACCGACGCGGTGCACCGCGACCGGCTCGTCGCGCTCACCGGCACACGGGGACGCTGGGTGGCCGCACGCAACCCGGAATGGGCCGAACTGCTGCCTCCCCACCCGCTCGACGACACACCCTGGCACGCCGGCCCACCCGCCCGGCGCCGCCGGTGGTTCGAGACGCTCCGCACGCACGACCCGGCGGCGGCCACCGCGACACTCGCGGCATCGTGGGGCGCGCAGACCGCCGCCCAGCGAGCCGAGTTGCTCGCCCTGCTCGCGGTGAGGCTCGGCCCGCACGACGAAGCCCTGCTCGAACGCGCACTGGACGACCGCAGCCGCAAGGTCCGCGCCGTGGCGCTCGAGCTTCTTCCGCGCCTGCCGGATTCCGCCTTCGCGCAGCGTATGGCCGAGCGGGTGCGGCAGTGGCTGCTCGTCGACGGCTCGACCGTCACCCTCGCCGTCCCCGACCGGCCGGACGAGAGCGCACTCCGCGACGGTCTCTCCGACGGTCCGGTCCACGATCTGCTGATGGCGGCAGTCGCGGCCGCTCCGCTGTCGGTGTGGCACGAGCACGCCCGGGCCACGGTGCTGCCGGAGTTCGACGTCGACGACACCGTCCGCACCGCGTTGACGGCCGCGTGGGGCCGTGCGGCGGTCCGGCAGCGCAACGGTGAGTGGGCTGCCGCATTGCTGCGACGCGACGGCAGCGTCGACGCGGACGTCGCGCGGGTCGTCCCCCTCGACGTCCTGCTCATGCACCTGCGCGAGGCGCCGGCGTCCGCGATCCTCGACGACGCGCTGCTTGCCGCCCTCCCCGCGCCGTGGCCGCGTGATCTCGCCGAGAAGGTGCTCACCGCGCTGTACACGAAGTCGACGACCACCCGTGTCGTCCGCGACGTCCTGATCCTGCTCGCCCGCCGGGCCCCTTTCGATCTCGCCGACCTGCTGGCCGACGCCGCGAACCGCACCGACGACCTCGGTCGTCTGCACCTGTTCGCCAGTGCAGCCGACACCCTGACCCTGCGCAAGACGATCCACGAGGAGCTGAGTTGACCGACACCGAGTCGACCCCCGCAGTTGTCGGCATCGATGAGCCCGAGGTGTCCGGCCCCACCGGGTCCGGCACGCCCGATACCGCCGCGCCCGATACCGGCCTGCTGCGTCCGCACGCCGAGCAGCAGTACGCGCACGAACTCGCGGTGCTCGCGCGACTCGACGACCGGCCGCGCCCACCGTCGTGGCAGCTGTCGCCATGGGCGGTGGTGACCTACCTGCTCGGCGGTGAACTGGCCGACGGCACCGTGATCAGCCCGAAGTACGTCGGTCCGCGCCGGTTGATGGAGGTGGCCGTCGCCACCCTGGCGACCGACCGGGCACTGTTGCTGCTCGGCGTGCCGGGCACCGCGAAGACCTGGGTGTCCGAGCATCTCGCCGCCGCGATCAGCGGTTCGTCGACCCGGCTCGTGCAGGGAACAGCGGGCACGACCGAGGAGTCGGTGCGCTACGGCTGGAACTACGCGCGGCTGCTCGCCGAAGGGCCGAGCTCCGCCGCGCTGGTCGCCTCCCCGGTCATGACGGCGATGCGCGACGGCGCCGTGGCACGTATCGAGGAACTCACCCGCATTCCCGCGGACGTGCAGGACGCGCTGATCACCATCCTGTCGGAGAAGACTCTGCCCGTCCCCGAACTCGGCACCGAAGTGCAGGCGACGAAGGGGTTCAACGTCATCGCCACCGCCAACGATCGCGACCGCGGGGTCAACGACCTGTCGTCCGCGCTGCGCCGACGGTTCAACACCGTCGTGTTGCCGTTGCCGGCGAGAGAGGAGGACGAGGTCGCGATCGTCACCCGCCGCGTCGAACAACTCGGCGCCGCACTCGAACTGCCCGCCGTGCCCGCGGCCGCGGAGGAGATCCGCCGCGTCGTCACGGTGTTCCGCGAGCTGCGCAGCGGCGTCACCACCGACGGCCGCACCAAGCTGAAGTCCCCGTCGGGCACGCTGTCCACCGCCGAGGCGATCTCGGTCGTGACGGGTGGTCTGGCACTGTCGGCGCACTTCGGCGACGGCGTGCTGCGTCCGTCCGATGTCGCGGCCGGCATCCTCGGTTCGGTGGTCAAGGACCCGGTCTCCGATCGCGTCGTCTGGAACGAATATCTCGAGGCCGTCGTCCGGGAACGCGGCGACTGGACCGACTTCTACCGGGCGTGCCGGGAGATCACCGGGTGACCGACGCTCTCTTCGACCGCGCGGATGCGCCCGCGGAGATCCGGGTCTTCGGCATCCGGCACCACGGGCCGGGTTCGGCGCGCGCGGTCCTGCAGGCACTCGCAGAGTTCGAACCCGACACCGTCCTCATCGAGGGTCCGTCGGACGCCGATCCGGTACTTGCGCTCGCCGCGGCCGACGACATGGTTCCGCCGGTCGCACTGCTGGCCTACGCTCGCGACGAACCGGCGCGGGCGGCGTTCTGGCCGGTCGCGGCCTTCTCGCCCGAGTGGCAGGCGTTGCGCTGGGCGTATCTGCACGACGCGGACGTGCGGTTCTGCGACCTTCCGGCGGCGATGTCGCTCGCCGCCGAACGCGAGGTCGGCGACCGCGCGACCGACGATCTGCTCGGCATGCTCGCCCGCGCCGGCGGCTACGCGGACTTCGAGCAGTGGTGGGACGCGGTGGTCGAGCACGGCACCGCACAGGCCTTCGACGAGATCACCGACGCGATGCGGGCGCTGCGAGAGGACGTCGGGATCGACGACCACACCGCGCGACGCGAGGCGCACATGCGGCAGGTGCTGCGCGCGACGGTCAAGGCCGGGGCCCGCGCGATCGCTGTGGTGTGCGGGGCGATGCACGCCCCCGCACTCACCGGCCGGCTCGGACCGGCCGCGCCCGACGCGCGTCTGCTCAAGGGCCTACCCAAAGTGAAGACCACCCTCACCTGGGTGCCGTGGAGCCACTCCCGGTTGTCGTTGTCGTCGGGCTACGGCGCCGGCATCACCTCACCCGGCTGGTACCACCACCTGTTCACCCAGCCCGCGGACACGACCGCGCGCTGGTTCACCCGCGTGGCCCGTGTTCTGCGCGAGGAGGATCTGCCCGTCTCGAGTGCCCACGTCATCGAGGCGACGCGCCTCGCCGACACGCTCGCTGCGCTGCGCGGTCGCGCGGTGGCCGGACTCGACGAGGTCGTCGAAGCGACCCGATCGGTGCTGTGCGACGGCGACGACGTCCTGCTCGACCTCGTCACGCGGCGGCTCGTCGTCGGGGAGGCACTCGGATCCGTCTCCGAGGACACCCCCACCGTCCCGCTCGACACCGACCTGCAGCGACAGGCGAAGTCGTTGCGTCTCAAGCGGTCCAGCGAAGCGAAGAACCTCGATCTGGACCTGCGCCGGGAAATCGACGTTGCGCGGTCGCGACTGCTGCACCGGCTGGCGCTGCTCGGGATCGACTGGGGTACGCCCACGCAGAGCGAGGTGCGCTCGACCGGCACGTTCCGCGAAACCTGGACGTTGCGGTGGGAGCCCGAGTTGTCGGTGGCGATCGTCGAGGCGTCCCGGTGGGGCACGACGGTGGGATCCGCCGCGGGTGCCACGGTGGCCGACCGTGCCGCTCGCTCCGGGATCGCGCTCGCCGACCTCACCGAACTCCTCGAACGGGCGTTGCTCGCCGACCTACGCACCACGATCCCGTCGCTGGTGAGGGCGATCGACGCGGCGGCCGCTCTCGATCACGATGTGCTGCACCTGATGAGCGCACTACCGACCCTCGTGCGGACCGTCCGTTACGGCGACGTGCGGGGCACCGATCTGTCCTCCCTGGACCACGTCTGCGACGCTCTGCTCGCGCGTGTCTGCGCCGGCCTCCCGGCGGCGGTCACCGGTCTCGACCACGACGCCGCCGATGCGCTGCGCACCGCGATCGACGGCGTGCATCTCGCGCTCGCGTTGCGCGAGGACCCGACCGCGACCGTCCGGTGGCTGGACACGCTGACATCGGTGAGCGAGCGCGACGACGTCGACGGTCTGCTCGTCGGCCGCACCACCCGGATGCTGCGCGACGCCGGCCGGCTCGGCGAGCACGATGCGGCCGTGCGGGTCGCGCGAGCGTTGTCCGTGGGGTCACCCGCGCCCGCGAAAGCGCGCTGGATCGACGGTTTCCTCGGCGGCGGCGGGCTCCTGCTGGTCCACGACGGCGCCCTGTTCGATCTCGTGGACGGCTGGATCAGCGGACTCACCGACGACGATTTCGTCGACGTCCTGCCCGTCCTCCGACGCACCTTCGGGTCCTTCGCCTTCGGGGAGCGACGCCTGCTCGGGCAGACGGTGCGCGGTGAACGCACCCGTCGCACGGAGGCACCGCCCGCGGTGGACCGCGGCCGGATCGCCCTGACCGCCACCGCGTCGATCCTGGGAGTGTCGGCATGACAACCGAATCCGGAGACACCGAACGTCTGCGCCGCTGGCGGCTCGCACTCGGTGAGGCCGCCGAGGACTCCACGGGCTCCCTGTCCTCGGCCGACGACACCGCCATGGACGCCGCGCTCGCCGCCCTGTACGACACCGCGCCGGGCGACGGCACCGCGCCGCGCACCGCCGGTCTCGGCGCATCCGCGCCCCGGGTGGCACGCTGGCTCGGCGACATCCGCACCTACTTCCCCACGTCCGTCGTCCAGGTGATGCAGCGCGACGCGGTGGATCGGCTCGGGTTGACCCGGCTGCTCCTCGAACCCGAGATGCTCGAGGCCGTCGAACCGGACGTGCACCTGGTGGGCACGCTGTTGAGCCTGAACCGTGTGATGCCGGAGACCACCAAGGCGACGGCACGCACGGTCGTCGAGAAGGTCGTGCGTGAGATCGAGGCCCGCATCGAGCAGCACACCCGTACCGCCGTCACGGGTGCACTCGACCGGTCGTCGCGGACGTCGAATCCGAAGCCGCGCGACATCGACTGGGACCGCACGATTCGTGCGAACCTCGCCCACTACCTGCCGGAGCATCGCACGGTGGTGCCCGAGAAGCTGGTGGGCTACGGGCGTCGTTCCCGGGCGGTGAAACGCGATGTGGTGCTCGCGGTGGACCAGTCCGGGTCGATGGCGTCGAGCGTCGTGTACGCGTCGGTGTTCGCGGCGGTCCTGGCCTCGATGCGGGCGTTGCGCACGTCGCTGGTCGTCTTCGACACCTCCGTGGTGGATCTGACCGACCTGCTCGCCGATCCGGTGGATGTGCTGTTCGGCACCCAGCTCGGTGGCGGCACCGACATCAATCGGGCGATCGCCTACAGCAGGTCGCTGATCACCCGGCCGGCCGATTCGCTGTTCGTGCTCATCTCCGATCTGTACGAGGGCGGTATCCGCGCCGAGATGCTCTCCCGTATCCGGGAGATGGTCGGGGCAGGTGTGCAGGTCGTGGTGTTGCCGGCCCTGTCCGACGACGGGGCGCCGTCCTTCGACCGCGACAACGCGGCGGCGCTCGCCGCACTCGGCGTGCCCGTCTTCGCGTGCACACCCGACCGTTTCCCGGAGCTGCTCGCCGTCGCGCTCGAACGGGGCGACGTCGGGCGCTGGTCGCAGTCGAGGTGAACGCCGGACCGGCCCCGAACGGCGTGACGGCCCGGGATCAGCGGGCCGGTTCGCCGGAGGAATCGGCCTGCGCGTCACCGTCCTCCTCGGCGTACCGGGCGAGCAGCGCCGTCTCGGCCGTGTGGGAGGGGAAGGCGAAGGCCACCAGTGCCGCTCCGATCAGCACGATGGCGATCGCGGCGGTGTAGGCGCGGGTGTCGCCGTCGAGGAACGCCGTGCGGGCGGCCGCAATGATCTGTGGCGCGTACTGCGGATAGTGCTCGCTGATGCCGACGGCGCCCGCGAACGACTTCTCCAACGCGGTCTCGGTCTGCTCGTCGACCGACGCGGCCTGCGGACTCGCCGCGATCGTCGCCGCGAGCGAGGCCGAGTATCCGGCCGTGAGCAGCGCGCCGAGGATCGACTGGACGATCGCTCCACCGAGGTCGCGTTGCAGATCGGCCGTGCCGGAGGCCATTCCGGCGCGGGAAACCGGCACCGATCCCGTGAGCGAATGCGAGGCCGGGGTACCGGCGAGACCGACACCGGCTCCCAGGCACATGTATCCGAGGGCGATCACCCAGTAGTGCGCGTCCTCGTCCCACAGAATCAGCGCGACGACGAGTCCGGCCACGATCGCGACGTAACCCGACAGCAGGGTGAAACGAGAACCGCGAGACCCGACGAGTTTCGCCGACTGCGGTGCCACCAGCACCATCACGAATGCGGCGGGCAGCGCCGCCGATCCGGCCGCGAGCGTCGAGTAGCCGAGCACGTTCTGCAGGTACTGCTGGCTGATGTACATCGTTCCCATGAGGGTGCCGAACACGATGATGCCCGCCACGGCCGCGACCCAGAACACCCGGCGCCGCGCGACGCGCAGGTCGAACAGGGGATTCGCCGCGCGCAGCTGGCGCATCACGAAGAGGATCACCGCGACGAGAGCGATCACGAGGGCGGACACCGCGATGGTCTCCATCCCGTCGACGGGCACGAAATTGATGCCCAGGACGAGCGAGCCGACGAGCACCACCGAGACGATCCCGCCGAGATGATCGACCGGCTCGGTCGACTCGTTGACGTGACTCGGCACGAACACCCAGGTCGACACAAGGGCGATCAACGCCAGCGGGATCGTCACGAGGAAGACCGATCCCCAGAAGAACTGTTCGAGCAGGGTGCCGGCGACGAGCGGGCCCAATGCGGTGAGACCACCCCCGATCGACGACCACAGTGCGATCGCGCGGGTCCGTGCTGCGCCCGACCACAACGCGGTGATCAGCGCCAGGGTGGTGGGGAACGCCAGACCGGCGGAGACGCCGCCGAGCACCCGGGCGGCGAACAGCACATCGACGTTCGGTGCGAACCCGGCGACCGCCGAGGCGGGCACCGACAACGCCATGCCGGTAAGGAGCATCGTCTTGCGCCCGTAGCGGTCGCCGACGGCCCCGAGGTACAGCACCGACGCAGCGAGGCCGACGGAATAGCCGACCGCGACGAGATTCAGTTCGGTCTGGCTCGCGTCGAACGCTTTCCCGATGTCGGGTAGCGCCACGTTCGCGACGGCGAGGTTCAGGTTCGCCACTGCGGCGACGAGGATCAGCGAGGCCAGCACCAGGCTCGCCTGCGCAGGACGACCGTCCTCGGGTGGGGTCACGGACACATAGTGCGCGCTCGGGCCGCTGTCCTGCGCGGTTTCCGACGGGTTTTCACCTTGCCCATCCTGCCGGGTTAGGATCACCTCACTCATTGTTCGACAGACTCGAGGCCCCGATGACACGCCGATCCGCCGCGCTGCTCCGTTCCGCCGCCCTGTTCACGGCCACCGCGATCGCGCTGACCGCGTGCGGATCGTCCGACACGGAGACGGAGTCCGGCTCGGCCGCGTCCGACGGCGCCTTCCCCGTCACCGTCGACACGAAATTCGGGGAGGTCACCGTCGAGTCCGCCCCCGAGCGTGTCGCGGCTCTGGGCTGGGGCGACGCGGAAACCGCACTGGCACTCGGTGTTCGGCCGGTGGCCGCGAGCGACTGGCTCGACTTCGGTGGCGACGGCGTCGGGCCGTGGGCGCAGGGGCTGTACGACTCGCCGCCGGAGCTCATCGGCACGATCGAGCCGTCCTTCGAGCTGCTCGCGGCACAGGATCCCGATCTGATCCTCGACACCAAGAGCTCCGGTGAGCCGGCCCGCTACGAGACGCTCTCGGGGATCGCCCCGACCGTCGCCGGCCCGGAAGGCAGCGACGCCTACCTCACGTCGCTCGACGACCAGGTGACCACCGTGGCAGCGGCTCTCGGCGTCCCGGACAAGGGTGCCGAGTTGCTGTCGCAGATCGATGCGGATTTCGAGCAGGCCGCGGCCGACAATCCCGAGTTCGCGGGCAGGACCGTCACCGTCGCCTCGTACACGTCGGAGGGGTGGGGCGCCTACGTCGTCGGCGATTCGCGCGTGGACTTCATGACCGAACTCGGCTTCGTGAACAATCCGCAGGTGCAGGCCGCGGCGTCGGACGACTTCTTCATCACCGTCTCCGACGAGAACCTGAACCTGCTCGATGCGGATCTACTGATCGTGCTGCCGATCTACGTACCGGCGGCGGAGGTGACCGACAATCCGGTCTTCCGGCAGATCCCGGCGGTGCGCGACGGCCGGTTCCTCGTGCTCGACAGTGATTCCGACATCTCTGCGGCGTTCTCGACGAACTCGGTGCTGTCGGTGCCGTTCGCGCTCGACGAGCTGGTTCCGCTGGTCGCCGAACGCGTGAACTGAGCCCTCTCTGCTTGTGACTCAGCGCCGGAACAGCTTGTTGCCGAGCCAGACGATCGGGTCGTAGCGGCGGCCGGCGACGCGTTCCTTCATCGGGATCAGCGCGTTGTCGGTGATGTGGATGTTCTCCGGGCACACCTCGGTGCAGCACTTGGTGATGTTGCACATGCCCAGGCCGTGCTCGTCCTGCGCCACGTCGCGCCGATCGGCGACGTCGAGCGGGTGCATCTCGAGTTCCGCGATGCGCATGAGATAGCGGGGACCGGCGAAGGCCTCCTTGTTCTCCTCGTGGTCGCGCACCACGTGGCAGACGTTCTGGCACAGATAGCATTCGATGCACTTGCGGAACTCCTGAGAGCGCTGCACATCGACCTGCTGCATCCGGTACTCCCCCGGCGCGAGATCCGGGGGCGGCGCGAAGGCCGGTATCTCGCGTGCCTTCCGGTAGTTGAACGAGACGTCGGTGACGAGATCGCGGATGATCGGGAAGGTGCGCATCGGCGTCACCGTGACGGTCGCGTCGGGATCGAACAGCGACATGCGGGTCATGCACGTCAGGCGCGGGCGGCCGTCGACCTCCGCCGAGCAGGATCCGCACTTGCCCGCCTTGCAGTTCCAGCGCACGGCGAGATCCGGTGCCTGGGTGGCCTGCAGGCGGTGCAGGATGTCGAGGACGACCTCACCCTCGTTGACCTCGACGGTGTAGTCGCGCAACTGTCCACCGTCGGCGTCGCCCCGCCAGATCCTGAACGCCGCCCGATATCCCATCTCAACCCCTCCGTCCGGGATGATCCGCGAGTTCCTCGTCGGTGTAGTACTTGCCGAGTTCGTCGATGTCGAACAGTTCCAGCAGGTCGGGGCGCATCGGCTCCTGCCGCTCGGCGGTGACCGAGACGTCCGGGACGAACGGGTCGCCCCCGTCGAGGCGGCAGGTGAGCAGTGTGCGACGCCACTGCGCATCCATCGACGGATAGTCGTCGCGGGTGTGCCCTCCGCGACTCTCGGTGCGCTGCAACGCAGCTCGTGCGACGCATTCGCACACGAGCAGCATGTTCCGCAGGTCCAGGGCGAGATGCCAGCCCGGGTTGAACTGGCGGTGTCCCTCCACTGCGACGTTTCGGATCCGGGACCGTAGCCCGTCGAGTTCGGCGAGCGCGCGTTCGACCTCGTCCGCGCGGCGGATGATGCCCACGAGATCCTGCATGACCTGCTGCAGATCGGTGTGCAGGGTGTACGGGTTCTCGGCGCGGTCGGCCTCGGCCGGATCGAAGGGAGCGAGTGCCGCGCGTGCCGCGGCGTCGACGTCGGCTTCGATCACGGCCGGTCGCGTCGTCAGGCCCTGGACGTAGTCGGCCGCGCCGATACCGGCCCGGCGGCCGAAGACCAGCAGGTCCGACAGCGAATTTCCGCCCAGGCGGTTCGACCCGTGCATCCCGCCCGAGCACTCCCCGGCCGCGAACAGTCCCGGCACGGAGGCCGCGCCGGTGTCGGGGTCGACCTCGATTCCACCCATCACGTAGTGGCAGGTCGGGCCGACCTCCATCGCTTCGGCAGTGATGTCGACGTCGGCGAGTTCCTTGAACTGGTGGTGCATCGACGGCAGCCGCCGCATGATCTCGGCGGCCGGCATCCGCGAGGCGATGTCGAGGAAGACTCCGCCGTGCGGGGTGCCGCGGCCCTCCTTGACCTCCGAATTGATGGCGCGGGCCACTTCGTCGCGCGGGAGCAGATCGGGGGTACGGCGATTGTTCTCCTGATCGTCGTACCAGCGGTCGGCCTCCTCCTCGGTTTCGGCGTACTGGCCTTTGAACACCGGAGGGATGTAGGAGAACATGAACCGCTCCCCCTCGGAGTTCTTCAGCACCCCGCCGTCGCCGCGGACGCCCTCCGTGACGAGGATGCCCTTGACGCTGGGCGGCCAGATCATCCCGGTGGGGTGGAACTGGACGAACTCCATGTTGATCAGGGCGGCACCGGCGCGCAGGGCGAGCGCATGACCGTCGCCCGTGTACTCCCACGAGTTCGACGTCACCTTCCACGACTTGCCGATGCCGCCGGTGGCGATGACGACGGCGGGCGCCTCGAACAACACGAATCGCCCGGTCTCACGCCAGTATCCGAACGCTCCGGCGATGCGACCCTCCGCGTCCTTCACCAGTTCGGTGATGGTGCATTCGGCGAAGACCCGCACCCGCGCCTCGTAATCCCCGTGTTCGGCGTGGTCCTCCTGCTGCAGCGACACTATCTTCTGCTGCATCGTGCGGATGAGTTCGAGTCCGGTGCGATCGCCGACGTGGGCGAGTCGTGGATAGGTGTGGCCACCGAAATTGCGCTGGCTGATCCGTCCGTCGGGTGTCCGGTCGAACAGCGCTCCGTAGGTTTCCAGTTCCCACACCCGGTCGGGCGCTTCGCGCGCGTGCAGTTCGGCCATCCGCCAGTTGTTGAGAAACTTGCCGCCGCGCATCGTGTCCTGGAAGTGGATCTGCCAGGAGTCGCGGGGATTGGCGTTGCCCATCGCGGCGGCGCACCCGCCTTCGGCCATCACGGTGTGGGCCTTACCGAACAGCGACTTGCACACCACGGCGACGGAGAAACCGCGTTGCCGCGCCTCGATGACCGCGCGGAGTCCGGCGCCACCCGCTCCGATCACCACGACGTCGACCTTGTGCCGTTCGACATCCACCATCTGAGCTTCCCCTCTTCCGGTCGCCTGCCCTTCCGCCGTACTGCTCGGGTCCGTCAGCCGACGAACCGGAGATCCGTGATGGTCTCGCTCGCCACGAGCATGATGTAGAAGTCCGTGAGGATCAGGGTGCCCAGCGTGATCCACGCGAACTGCATGTGCCTGACGTTGAGCCTCGACAGGAACGTCCAGATCCTGTACCGCACAGGATGTTTCGAAAAGTGCCGCAGCCGCCCTCCGGTGACGTGCCGACACGAATGGCACGAGAGCGTGTATCCCCAGAGCAGTATCACGTTGATCAGCAGGATGAGGTTGCCGAGCCCGATGCCGAATCCGCTCGGACTACGGAAGGCCGCGATCATGTCGTAGGTGTTGATCAGTGACACCACGAAACCGGCGTAGAAGAAGTAGCGGTGCGAGTTCTGCAGGATCAGCGGCAACCGCGTTTCGCCGGTGTAGCGCCGGTGGGGTTCGGCCACCGCGCACGCGGGCGGCGACAACCAGAACGAGCGGTAGTAGGCCTTGCGGTAGTAATAGCAGGTCAGTCGGAAACCGAGGAGAAGCGGGAGCGACAGGAACGCGAGCGGAATCCACATCGGGAGTTCGCCGACCCACGTTCCGAAATGGCGGGCACCGTCCACGCAGGACGCGCTCACGCACGGAGAGTAGAACGGCGTCAGATAGTGGTAGTCCTCGACGTAGTAGGCGCTGCGCACGAACGAGCGGATCGTCGCGTACACCACGAACACACCGAGGCCGAGCACGGTGAGTGCGGGGGTCTGCCACCAGCGGTCGTTCCGCAGCGTACGTGCGGCGATCCGTGCGCGGCCCGCGGAGCGCACGCCGGTCGCGGGCGTGCCGCGGGCCGCCGGTGACGCCTCGGACGTGCTCACCGCGAGCCGTGCAGCCCGCCGAGACCTTCGTCGTCCGTATCCGTTCCGCGGAACAACGAGTCGTCGTACGGCGTGTCGGGGATCGGGATGCGTTCACCGAGACTGTTGACGGCCTCGCGTGGAGGATGTTCGGCGAAGTCGCGTATGTCGATGTCGAGGCGTTCGAGGTCGTTCGCCAGCCTCCGGACGGGGGCTGCGTCCCCGTAGCGCGATCGTAGTGATCCGAGGCAGTGGCGCAGGTGGGCGGCGGTGCGCTGGAGTTCCTGCACTTCGCTGGTGGACATCCGTACCTCCGGGCCGAGCGGTCGGCATGTCGCGCCGGCCGACACGATGGGACAGGCCGTTGCAGTGTGGCATCCATCACAGTACAGCGGAAGCTTCGCTCGCATGCCGTTTCGTCCGGAGCGGCGGCGCCAGCCACTCGGAGGCCCGGACAGCGAAGCGGGCCGCGTCGATCGCCCCGCTGCCGGCCGGGATCCTGCCGACCACGGGGACGCCGGTGACGGCCGGGAGGTCGTCGAGATTGCACTGCTCCGCCAGATCCGGTGCTGCGGGCCAGGATCCGATGATCACTCCCGGACAGGCGATCCCCGCCGCGCGGAGTGCGGCCACGGTGAGCGCCGTGTGGTTGAGCGTGCCCAGCCCTGCCGCCGCGACGACCACCGCGGGTGCGCCCAGCGCCGCAGCGACGTCGGCGAGAGTGAAGCCCCCGGCGCCGAGGCGGACGAGCAGGCCGCCGGCGCCTTCGACGAGGGTGAGGTCGTATCCGGCGTCGAGACTCCGGACGGCGTCGACGACCTCGTCGAGGTCGAGCAACCGGCGTCCACTGCGCCGCGCGGCGGTATCGGGTGCGAGCGGGTCGGGGTACCGAGCGAGTTCGACGAGGTGGACGGAGCCCCCGACCAGCCGGCGGACTTCCTGCAGGTCGCCCGGGCCGTCGTCCGCCACTCCGGTCTGGGCGGGCTTGCACACCGCGACCCGCAGCCCCGCCGCCACGGCGCTCGCGGCCAGCGCGGCGGTCGCGACGGTCTTTCCCACATCGGTCGACGTACCGGTGACGACGAGGATGCTCACGCGCGGGCCCCCGCGAGGACATCGGTGAGCACCTCGTCGACGAGTGCGCGTTCGTCGGTGGTGAGGTTCGCGCGGGCGGTCAGCCGCAGCCGCGAGGTGCCGGCCGGTACCGACGGCGGCCGGAAGCAGCCGACATGCACACCGCGTTCGCGGCACTGCGCAGCAGCATCGGCGGCGACATGCGGGTCGCCGAGGATCACCGACACCACCGCGGACGGCGGTGCGTCGACGCCTGTGACGCGCGCGAGGTGCGCGGCCTGCTCGAGTACGGCCGCGGCACGGGCGGGTTCGGCGCGCAACACCTTCAACGCTCCCCGGGCGGCACCGACCGCGGCCGGTGCCAGGCCGGTGTCGAAGATGAACGTTCGGGCGGTGTCCACGAGGTGTTCGCGCACACGCCGGTCGGCCAGCACCACTCCTCCTTGGGACGCAAGGGATTTCGACAGCGTCGCGGTGACGACCACGTCGGGTTCGCCGGCGAGACCCATTTCGTGGACGAGTCCGCGGCCCCCCGCGCCGCGGACTCCCACCCCGTGGGCCTCGTCGACGAGGAGCAACGCGTCGTGCGAGCGGCAGATGCGGTGCAGCCGCCGCAACGGGGCGAGGTCTCCGTCGGTACTGAACACCGAGTCGGTCAGGACGAGCGCGCGCGCCTCGGCGCGGGTCGCGAGGGCGTGCGCGACCGCGTCGACGTCGTTGTGAGGAGTGACGACGATTCTCGAGCGGGACAGCCGGCACGCGTCGACGAGCGACGCGTGCCCCCCGGCGTCGGAGACGATCAGCGCGTCCTTGCCGCCGAGGGCGGCGACGGCACCGAGATTCGCGGCGTATCCGCTCGAGAACACCAGACCGCTGTCCGCCCCGACGAAGTCGGCGAGTTCGCGTTCGAGCAGTTCGTGTTCGGCGGTGGTGCCGGTGACCAGCCGCGATCCGGTGGCACCGGCTCCCCAGCGCCGCAGTGCGGCGGTGGCCCCCGCGAGGACCTCCGGATGGCGGGACAGACCGAGATAGTCGTTGGACGCGAGGTCGACGACGGCCGAGCCGGGGGTTCGGACGACGGGTTCCCGGTGCAGACCCGCTGCGCGTCGCGCCGCCGCGGTGTCGTCGAGCCACGCCAGGGCGGGATGTGCGGTCATGAACGGTAACCATACTTGAACGCTGTTCAAGTCGGCGCGCCGGCCCGCGTCGATGCCGCGTCGAACGTCCCGCGGCATGCCCCCGCGGCGGCTTACCCGACCTGGGCGCCCGCCGCGGCGATCATCCCCGACGTGATCTCCGCGACGTCGGCGGTGGAGCACACGTAAGGAGGCATGGCGTAGACGAGATTGCGGAACGGACGAAGCCACACACCGGCCGCGACCGTCGCGTCGGTCGCCGCACGCATGTCCACCGGCTCGGTGAGTTCGATCACACCGATACCCCCGAGTACCCGAACATCCGTGACCCCCGGCAGCTCGCGGGCCGGGGCGAGCCCCTCCGTCAGGCCCGCGTTCAGTGCCCCCACCTCGGCGCGCCAGTCGCGGGAGAGCAGCAATTCGACGGCCGCGACCGCGACGGCGCACGCGAGCGGGTTGCCCATGAAGGTCGGGCCGTGCATCACGCCGCCGCCCTCGCCGGCGCTGATCGCTTCGGCGACGGCCCGGGTGCACAGCGTCGCGGCGAGTGTCATGTACCCGCCGGTGAGCGCCTTGCCCACGCACATCACGTCCGGGCTCACCTGCGCGTGGTCGGCCGCGAACAGTTCCCCGGTGCGCCCGAAACCGGTCGCGATCTCGTCGAAGATCAACACCAGTCCGTGCTCGTCGCACATCCTGCGTAGCTCACGCAGATAGAGCGGGTCGTGGAAGCGCATACCGCCGGCGCCCTGGACGACCGGTTCGACGACGATCGCCGCGAGCTCGTCGGCGTGCTCGAGCAGGACCGCCTCGAACTGCGCGACGTAGCCGGGATCGAAATGCGCCGGTGGGGCGGGAGCGAAGATCTGCCGCGCCAGCATGTCGGTCCACAGCGCATGCATGCCGCCCTCCGGATCGCACACGCTCATCGGGGCGAAGGTGTCGCCGTGGTAGCCGCCCCGCCAGGTGAGCAGACGACGCCGTCCGGGCCTGCCGACAGCGCGCTGGTACTGCACCGCCATCTTCACGGCGACCTCGACCGCCACCGAGCCCGAATCGGCGAGGAAGACCGTGTCGAGACCCTCGGGGGTGATGTCGACGAGCAGTTCCGCGAGCCGCGCGGCGGGCTCGTGGGTGAGGCCGCCGAACATCACGTGACTCATCCGTTCGAGCTGGTCCCGGACCGCGGCGTCGAGAACCGGATGGCGATATCCGTGCACTGCCGCCCACCACGAACTCATCCCGTCGATCAGCTCGCGTCCATCGGCGAGAACGAGCCGGGTACCGTGGGCGCGGTCGACCACGAGCGATTCGGCGGGCGCCGGAAACGCGCCGTAGGGATGCCACAGGTGCCGGCTGTCGAGAGTGCGAATCCGTTCGAGAGAGAGGGAGGAGTTGCTCACGCCCAGACTGTAGGCGGTTGGCCGCCCCCCACCGCAGCCGCGTAGTCTGCCGAGTTGCCGTGAACAACACTCACGGCAATCGTCCGGTGCACCGATCGGCGCCGGGCGGCAGTACAGCCGAACACGCATGACACCGGGGGTATCCGTCACATGTCCGTCCACACCTCGGGACGAGAACTCGAGAGTGCCGCGCGGACGGCGGGCACCCGCCCCGCGCGGCGCGCCGATCTCGACGGACTGCGCGGACTGGCGATCGCGCTCGTGGTGATCTTCCACGTCTGGTTCGGCCGCGTCTCGGGAGGGGTCGACGTCTTCCTGGCACTGTCCGGCTTCTTCTTCGTGGGCTCGCTGCTGCGGACCGCCGAATCCCCGGCGCCGCTCGACCCGCGTCCCGTCCTGCGGAGGATCGGCAGGCGTCTGCTGCCCCCGCTCGTCCTCGTGCTCAGCGCCGTCGCCGTCGCCACGGTCGTGTTGCAGCCGTTCACACAGTGGCTCGCGGTGGCCGACCAGACCGGGGCGTCGCTGCTCTTCGTCCAGAACTGGTACCTCGCCCTCACCGCCAGTGACTATCTGGCCGCGGATCCCATGGTCAGCCCGCTCCAGCACCTGTGGTCGATCGCGGTGCAGGGCCAGTTCTACGTCGCGGCGCTCGTGGTGGTGTTCGGTTTCGCATGGCTGCTGCGCCGGATGTCGATGCCGGTGCGTATCCCGCTGACGGTGCTGCTCACGGCACTCACCGCATCCTCGCTGGCGTACGCGGTGCTGTCCGACCGGGCGCAGTCGTGGCTGTACTACGACAGTGCCGCCCGCGCCTGGGAGTTGACCCTCGGCGGACTGCTCGTGTGCCTGTCACCGTGGCTGCGGGTTCCGCGTGTGCTGCGGATCGTGCTCGGTGGGCTCGCACTCGTCGTGCTGCTCGCGTGCGGTTTCGTCCTCGACGGCAACGCCCTGTTCCCCGGTCCGTGGGCGCTCGTGCCCGTCGGCGCGGCGATGGCTCTCGTCGTGGCGGGAGTCGGCTCCGGTCCCGACCACGACACCCCGTCGGCGCGACTGCTGGCGTCCGCACCGATGGTGCGTCTGGGGGCGATCGCCTACTCGCTGTACCTGTGGCACTGGCCGCTCCTCATCGGCTACCTGATCGTGCGCGGGCACCCGTCGGCCGGTCTCGTGGGCGGGCTCGGTGTGATCGTCCTGTCGCTGTTGCTCGCCGAGGCGTCGACCCGGTGGTTCGAGGAGCCCCTCCGTCGCGTCGCCCCTCCTCGGCCGTCCCGGACGGCCGTGCTCGGTCTCGTGACGGTCGCGGCCGTCGCGCTCGTCGGGGCCGGCAATCTCTGGCACACCTACGTCGACCGCTCGGCCGAGACGGTCGAGCGCACCTCGGCGTTGCCGGCGGAGCTGTATCCGGGCGCCGCCGTCTTCGATCCCGCCGTCTCCACCGAGCCGCAGCCGGTGCAACCACCGCTACTGGTCGCCCATCGCGACCTGCCTCCTGCGACACTCGACAACTGCATCGCCCAGCACACCAATCGCACGCCGTTGACCTGCACCTACGGCGATCCGCTCGCGACGCGCCGCATGGTGCTCGCCGGCGGGTCGCATTCGGAGCACTGGCTCGCCGCGCTCGACGCGCTCGGTATCGAACACGGTTTCCGCCTCGACACCTATCTCAAGGTGGGGTGCCCGTTGTCCGATCCGCTCGCCCCGCTCGTCGAGGAGTCCCCGACGATCGAGTGCGACACGTGGTCGACCGCCGTGCTCGCGGAACTGCGCGCGGATCCGCCCGACTACGTGTTCACCACCTCGACGCGCACCAAGGATCAGGGCGAAGGGCCGGGCGACTTCGTTCCGTTCTGGTACATCGACCTGTGGCAGACGCTCGCCGACTACGGCATCCCGGTGATCGCGATCCGCGACAACCCGTGGCTCTTCCGCGACGATGTCGCGTACCGGGCCGCCGACTGCCTCGCCGGGGGCGGCAACGCCGAGACGTGCGGGGTGCCCCGGGGCGAGGCGCTGGACCCGGTCGACCCGGCCGTCGCCGCCTCCGCGCACCTGCCCACCGTGTCGCTGCTCGACCTGTCCGACCAGTTCTGCCGCCCGGACCTGTGCCGGGCGGTGGAGGGCAACATCCTCATCTACCGCGACGAGAACCACCTCACCACCACCTACGTCCGCACGCTGACGCCCGAGCTCGGCAGACAACTCGGTCCCGCCACCGGCTGGTGGTGACGCGCTCACCCGGTGCCCGGGCCGCCGGAAGACTACTGTTGGCGGGCATGGAGTCCACCGAAGCGAGTGCTACCGACGAGATGCCCGAGACGCTGGAAGTGTGGCCGGGATCCCCGTACCCCCTCGGAGCGACCTACGACGGGGCCGGCACGAATTTCGCGCTGTTCTCCGAGATCGCCGAGAAGGTCGAACTGTGCCTCATCTCACGCGAGGGGACGGAGACCCGCATCCCTCTCGAAGAGGTCGACGGATACGTCTGGCACGCATACCTTCCCACGGTCTCACCCGGCCAGCGCTACGGCTATCGCGTGCACGGCCCGTTCGACCCCGAGAACGGACACCGATGCGATCCGAGCAAACTGCTCCTCGATCCGTACGGGAAGGCATTCGACGGTTCGTTCGACGGCGATCCGTCGCTGTTCTCCTACCCGCTGCCCGGCGCCGAGCCCGAGACCGGCCCGGCCACGGACGAGGCATCGGAGGACACCGACGGCGGCGCCACCGCGCCCGACGACACCGCCGAACCCGAGGCGATCGCGACGGGACGGACCTCCGACGCGGCCGCGGATCTGCCCGCACTGGACTCGCTGGGCCACACCATGACGACGGTGGTGATCAACCCGTTCTTCGACTGGGCGATGGATCGCCAGCCCCGGCGTCCCTACAACGAGACCGTCATCTACGAGGCTCATGTCAAGGGCATGACGGCGACGCACCCGGACGTCCCCGAGCACATGCGGGGCACCTACGCCGGGCTCGCGCATCCGGCGATCATCGACCATCTCCTCGACCTCGGGGTCACCGCGATCGAGCTGATGCCGGTGCACCAGTTCATGCACGACCAGGTGCTGCTCGACCAGGGCCTGCGGAACTACTGGGGGTACAACACCTTCGGGTTCTTCGCGCCGCACGCCGAGTACTCGTCGTCGAACAAGCCGAGCGCGGTGGTCGCCGAGTTCAAGGCGATGGTGCGGACCTTCCACGAGGCCGGCATCGAGGTGATTCTCGACGTGGTCTACAACCACACCGCCGAGGGGAACCATCTCGGTCCCACCATCAGCTTCCGCGGCATCGACAACGCCGCCTACTACCGCCTCGTCGACGACGACAAGGCCTACTACATGGACTACACGGGAACGGGCAACAGCCTCAACGCCCGTCACCCGCACACCCTGCAGCTGATCATGGATTCGCTGCGCTACTGGGTCACCGAGATGCATGTCGACGGTTTCCGCTTCGACCTCGCGTCGACTCTGGCGCGCGAGCTGCACGACGTCGACCGCCTGTCGGCCTTCTTCGATCTCGTCCAGCAGGATCCGGTGGTTTCGCAGGTCAAGCTCATCGCCGAGCCGTGGGACATCGGTGAGGGTGGCTACCAGGTGGGCAATTTCCCCGGTCAGTGGACGGAATGGAACGGCAAGTACCGCGACACGGTCCGCGACTACTGGCGCGGCGAACCGGCCACCCTCGGTGAGTTCGCGTCGCGCCTGACCGGCTCGTCCGATCTGTACGAGGACACCGGCCGCCGCCCCGGCGCGTCGATCAACTTCGTCACCGCCCACGACGGTTTCACCCTCGCGGATCTGGTGTCGTACAACGAGAAGCACAACGACGCCAACGGTGAGGACAATCGCGACGGCGAGTCGCACAACCGGTCGTGGAACTGCGGGGTGGAAGGTCCCACGGACGATCCCGAGGTCCTCGCGCTGCGCGGGCGCCAGCAACGCAACATGCTCGCGACGCTGATCCTGTCCCAGGGCACGCCGATGCTCGCCCACGGCGACGAGTTCGGTCGCACCCAGCAGGGCAACAACAACGTGTACTGCCAGGACAACGAACTGTCGTGGGTGGACTGGTCGCTCGCCGAGTCCAACGCCGAACTGCTCGCGTTCACCCGCCATGTGATCGCGCTGCGGACCGAGCACCCGGTGTTCCGGCGGCGCAGGTTCTTCGAGGGCCGGCCCATCCGCAGCGGTGATCAGTCCCGCGACATCGCGTGGCGCACCCCGGCCGGCGACGAGATGATGCCGGAGGACTGGGACAGCGGCTTCGGCAAGTCCCTCGCGGTCTTCCTCAACGGCGAAGGCATCCCCGAGCCCGATCAGCGGGGGCAGCGCGTCGTCGACGACTCGTTCCTGATGTGCTTCAACGCCCATCACGAACCGATCGAGTTCGTCACCCCCGACGGCCCGCACGCCGAGGAGTGGACGGTCGCGCTCGACACCGACGTCCCCGACGGTCTGCGGGAGGAGACGGTCGTCGCCGGTAAACCGGTGCGGGTGCAGGCGCGTTCGGTGCTGGTGCTCCGGAGAACCCGGTGACCTCGGACGTTACGGAGTCGGCAGGTGTGAGCGGCGGTGGCGCGGGGAACCCTGCGTCGGTGCTGTCCACCTACCGACTCCAGATGCGCGGCGACGAGTGCACCTTCGCCGACGCCGTCGCCGTGCTCGACTACCTCGACGCCCTCGGGGTCTCGCACGTCTACCTCTCCCCCGTCCTCAGCGCGACGATCGGGTCCACCCACGGTTACGACGTGGTCGATCCCGGCACGGTCTCCGAGTCGCTCGGGGGCCGCGAGGGGCTGGAGCGGTTGTCGCGGGAGGCGCGCGCGCGGGGCATGGGACTGGTCGTCGACATCGTCCCCAACCATGTCGGTGTGAGCGACCCGCGCCAGAACGCCTGGTGGTGGGACGTCCTGAAACACGGGTCCGGGTCCCGGTACGCGTCCTTCTTCGATCTCGACCTCGCCGACGACAACGGCGCGGACGGACGGATCGCCCTGCCGGTGCTCGGGTCCGACGACGACGTCCGTGACCTGACCGTCGACCGTTCCGGCGACGAACCTCTGCTCGCCTACTACGACAAGAGATTTCCCATCGCCCCCGGAACCGACGCCGGCACCGGCGAGGAGGTCCACGCGCGACAGGCCTACCGTCTCGTGGCGTGGAACTCGGGGCTGATCGGATATCGCCGCTTCTTCACCGTCGACGATCTCGCCGCCGTGCGGGTGGAGGATCCGGAGGTGTTCGACGCGACGCACGAACAGGTCGCGTCGTGGATCGCCGACGATCTCGTCGACGGGATCCGCGTCGACCATCCGGACGGTCTCGCCGATCCCGCCGGCTATCTCGCGCGTCTGCGCGAGGTGATCGGCCCCGAGCGGTGGCTCGTGATCGAGAAGATCCTCGGCGACGCCGAGCCGTTGGACGCCACCCTGCCGGTGGACGGCACCACCGGCTACGACGCGCTCGGGGAACTGTCGGCGGTCTTCGTCGATCCGTCCGGCGAGCCGGAACTGAACGCCTTGTCGCGCAGGTTCACCGGCGCAGAGGGCGACGTATCGTGGCTGCACGCACGCGAACACGACCTCAAGCGGTCGGTGCTCGGGAACGGGCTCGCACCGGAGGTACGCCGGCTCGTGCGGGCGATCCGGCGTGAGACCGGCGACACCGAATGCGACGACGGGACGCTGCACGAGGCCGTGATCGCCGTCGCCGCACAGCTTCCCGTCTATCGTGCCGATTACGCGCCGCTCGCGACCCTGGTGCCGCGCATCGTCGGCGATCTCGCCCGTTCGCACCCCTCGCTCGGTCCCGCGCTCGCGGTGTTCGCCCGGGCGATGGCCTTCGGGGACGAATCCGCGACCCGCTTCGGCCAGGTGTGCGGGGCCGCGACCGCCAAGGCGGTCGAGGACTGCTTGTTCTACCGTGCGGTGCGGCTGATCTCGCTGCAGGAGGTGGGCGGGCAACCCGGCCGTTTCTCCGTCTCCCCGGCCGAATTCCACCTTGCATGGACCCAGCGGGCTCGGCACTGGTCGCGAGCGATGACCACTCTGTCGACCCACGACACCAAGCGCAGCGAGGACGTTCGGGCGAGGATCGGTGTGCTCTCGCAGGTCGCCGACGAGTGGTCGCGGCGGCTCGGGTCGTGGAACGACCGTGCGCCCGCGCCGGATCCGGCGATCGGACTGTTCCTGTGGCAGACCCTGTTCGGGGTGTGGCCACTCGACGGAGTGGTGACCGCCGAACTGCGCGACCGGGTTCACGCCTACGCACAGAAGGCGCTGCGGGAGAACGGGACCCGATCCACGTGGACCGAGGTCGACGAGGAGTTCGAGGCCGCCGTGGACGGCTGGCTGGACGCGATCTTCGACGGACCCGTCGCGGGCGAGCTGACCTCGTTCGTCGCGGAGGTCGAACCGCACGTCGCGGCCGTCTCGTGCGGCCAGAAGTTGCTGCAGCTGCTGGGTCCGGGTGTACCCGACGTCTATCAGGGCACCGAACTGTGGGACGACTCGCTCGTCGACCCGGACAATCGGCGGCCGGTGGACTTCGACGCCCGACGGCGACTGCTCGACGCCCCCGATTCGGCCCCGGCGAAGTTCACGCTCGTGCGCACGGCGCTCCGGTTGCGCCGCGAACGTCCGGAGAGCTTCGTCGGCGGGGCCTACGTGCCGATACTCGCCACCGGCCCGGCCGCCGAGCATCTTCTCGCGTTCGGCCGTGGTCCCGCACCGGACGATCTCGACGTGCTCGCGGTGTCCGCTCGCCACACCGTGGCGCTGTCGCGTTCCGGATGGAAGGACACGGCTCTTCACCTGCCGGACGGCGAATGGTCGGATGCCCTGACCGGACGCACCTTCACCGGGCCGGTCCGGATCGTCGATCTGCTCGATCCCCTGCCGGTGGCAGCGCTCGTGCGGGTTCGGAATTCCGGATAGAGGTGCCGTTCAGGGTTCGAGGGCGTCGCGCGCGTCTTCTTCGGCCTGGCACCGGCGGGTCCGCCGCCGGTTCCAGGCGAACCCGCCGACGGTACGAACCCGCCGACGCCGACTCGTGGATTCGCGCCCCTCGTCGTGTCCACGGTCGGATCACACCGGATCCTTACGCCACAACAGTGCGTGCAGGCACTCGACGGCCTCGGCGGGCGACTCGACGTCGAGCACTCCCGCAGCGGGCATCTTCCAGCCCCCGATGGCGACGACCGGAACGCCGATCCGGACCGCGAGCGCGATCTCACTCATCGTGCCCCAGCTGCCGCCCACCGCGATCAACGCGTCGCTGCTGCGCACGAGCAGCGCGTTGCGCATCTCTCCGAGACCGGTGGGAACGGCCACCGTCAGATAGGGATTACCCTCGGCACGGTCGTCCCCGGGTAGCAGACCGAGGGTCGTCCCGCCGGCTTCCACAGCGCCGCGACAGGCCGCCGCCATCACCCCACCCAGGCCGCCGGTGACCACGACGGCCCGGCGGCCGGCAAGGAGCCCCCCGACCTGCCGGGCGATACGTCGCTGTTCGGGCGTGGCTTCACCCGGACCCACGACCCCGACATAGCGCTGCGCGTTCATGTTCGGCATTGTGCATCATGGAACGCTCCGGAGCGCGCGGTCCGAGAACATCATTCGCGATCCGGCATCGGTCGCTCCCCACACCACCGCGCTCGTCGCCGGCAGTGGCGATCCTCCGCAGTCACCGCCCCGAGGCCGGCCGAGCGACCGGCTGGGGGGACACTGTGGCCATGAGCAGAGCCGAGCGCCGAGCCGATACCCGCCCGGATTCCCCGTGCCCGTGCGGTCGCGGGGTACCCCTGTCCGAATGCTGTGGGCCACTGCTGGCCGGCGCGAACGCCCCGACCGCGGAGCGGCTGATGCGTTCGCGGTACACGGCATTCACGGTGGGCGATGCGGCGCACCTGATGCGGACCTGGCATCCGACCACGCGTCCGCGCTCGATCGAGTTCGACCCCGAGCAGCGTTGGACGGGGCTCGAGATAGTGCACACCACCGGTGGCGGATTCCTGCACACCACCGGCAGGGTGGACTTCCGCGCGCACTGGACGACGTCCGGCGTGCCCGACTCCATGCGCGAACACAGCCGGTTCGTGCGGGAGAACGGCGAGTGGCTCTACCTCGACGATCACGGCGACGACTGAATCGAGTCCGTCACGGTGCGATCGGGCAGAGCACCGACGTCACGGCGCGGGTGTGCGCAGCAACGTCGTGCGGAGGGTGCCGGAGAGCCATCGCCGGTACCGATCGACATCCCATCCGCACTCGCGTCGCAGCAGGGCGTGTACCTGCGGGGAACTCAGGGTGAACAGGACGTCGGCGGCGTGTTCGACGGTGACGTCCTCACGCAGCCAGCCGGCGTGTTCGAGCCCTTCGGCGAGGGTACGGGCGTTCTCGGCCGTCGCCTTCGCGTCGTCCGCCGCGAATCGACGCATGTCGGGGTCGGCCCCCGACGATTCCACGGAGGTCATGAGCAGCCCACCCGCACGTTCGAGCATCGCGGTGCCGTAGCGGACCAGCTGCTCGACCACCAGATCCACGTGCGAGACCGTGCCGCTTCCCTTGTGGGGTTCCGGATCCGATGTGGCCGCCCGCGGGTCGCCGTCGCCGGCCACCGCGTGGTCGAGTGCCTCGCGGAAGATCTCCGCCTTGCCGCCGGGGAAGGCGGTGAACACGGTCCGTACGGCGACACCTGCTTCGTCCGCGATGTTCTTGACGGTGGTGCTGACGTAGCCGTCGCGGACGAACAGGCGCGCCGCGGCGTCGCGGATCGTCTCGCGGGTACGACGCGCCGACTGCTCCCGCAACGGTGAGATGTACCGTCGGCGGGCTCGCTCGGGATTCGGGTTCACTTCCACAGTATCGAGTGCATTGCAGCTGCAGCAAAATTTGATGCACCGCAGCCCTGGCTCCCGACGGCCTCATCCGCTGCACCGGGGCCGCCGACACGGCATGCTGGTCGGGTGCACACCTTCGAGGTCTGGGCTCCGATCCCGTCGTCCGTCCGCCTGTTCGCCGACGGAACGCTCCACGACATGCAACGCGACGACGACGGCTGGTGGCGTGCCACCGTCGATGTCGCCCCCGACGCCCGATACGGTTTCGTGCTCGACGACGACACCGGGGCGGTCCTCCCGGACCCGCGGTCCCCCCGGCAGCCCGAGGGCGTGCACGAGCCGTCGCAGTTGCACGTGGTGGACGGAACGAAGTGGACCGATCGCGGCTGGACCGGTCGGCAACTGACGGGAAGCATCGTCTACGAGATGCACGTGGGGACCTTCACCCCCGAGGGCACCCTCGACTCCGCGATCGGCCGACTCGACGAACTCGTGGAACTGGGGGTCGAATTCGTCGAGCTCATGCCGCTCAACGCGTTCAACGGCACCCACGGATGGGGTTACGACGGGGTGCTCTGGTACGCGGTCCACGAGCCCTACGGCGGCCCCGACGCGCTGCAGCGTTTCGTCGACGCCGCTCATGCGCGCGGTCTCGGGGTCGTCCTCGACGTCGTCTACAACCATCTCGGCCCGTCCGGGAACCATCTGGGCCGCTTCGGTCCCTATCTCTCCGCGGCACCGGGCGTCTGGGGCGACAACATCAACCTCGACGGTCCGGGTTCCGGGGAGGTGCGCAAGTACATTCTCGACAACGCGCTGCGCTGGTTCCGCGACTTCCACATCGACGGGCTCCGCCTGGACGCCGTGCACGCGCTGGTCGACCACACTGCGACGCACATCCTCGAGGAACTGGCGGTCGAGACGTTCCGCCTGTCCGCCCATCTCGGTCGTCCCCTGTCGCTGATCGCGGAATCGGACCTGAACGATCCGCGGATGATCACCCCGCGGCCCGGTGGCGGTTACGGGTTGCACGCGCAGTGGGCCGACGACGTCCACCACGCGATCCACGCGGCGGTATCCGGTGAACGACAGGGCTACTACGGCGACTTCGGCTCCCTGGACTGCCTCGCGTACACCCTCGGGCACGGCTTCTTCCACGCCGGGACGTACTCCACCTTCCGCGGACGCGTCCACGGACGTCCGCTCGACACCCGGCGCACGCCGGCGAGCGGATTGGTCGCCTACACCTGCACGCACGACCAGGTCGGCAACCGGGCACTCGGCGACCGGCCGGGGGCCTATCTCGAACCCGGACAGCTCGCCCTGAAGGCCGCGCTCGTACTCACCTCACCGTTCACACCGATGTTGTTCATGGGCGAGGAATGGGGTGCGAGCACACCCTTCCGGTACTTCACGTCGCATCCCGAACCGGAACTCGCCGCGGCCGTCGTCGAGGGTCGCCGACGCGAGTTCGCCGAACACGGCTGGGACGCCGCCGACGTACCCGACCCGCAGGATCCGGAGACCTTCGTCGGATCGAAACTGCGCTGGGACGAACGCGGCGAGGACGGGCACGCCCGATTGCTCGAGTGCTACCGGGCGCTCATCGCGCTCCGGCGAGCCCGCGCCGAGCTCACCGATCCCTGGCTCGAGCACGTGCACGTGACCTACGACGACGAGGAGAAGTGGCTCGTCGTGCACCGCGGGGCGCTCCGCGTGGCCTGCAATCTCGGACCCGATCCCGTCACCGTGCCGGTCGGCGGGAAGCCGCTGCTGTGGTGGGACGAACCGGTCGTCAACCGCACCGAATCCGCGGTGCTCGTCCCGGGCTGGTCCTTCGCCGTCCTCGAGGCTCCGGACACGCCCCAGCGATAACGTTCGTCGAGCGAAAAAGTCGTTGATTATGCCACGAGTGAGCGAGTACCGTCTCGGGTACCGTCGAATTCTCGAGGTGAATCCCTATGAAAACCAGGAAGATTCTGGCGAGCGCATTTCTCGGCACCGCCCTCGTTCTCGTTCCCGCCGGAGTCGCATCGGCGTCCCCGACCGTCGACACCGCACCCGGGATCGTGAATGTCGGCGGCGGACACGATGACCACGGAAATTACGACCACCACGATCACGACCAGTACTACAACCGTCACGACAAGAACTACGACCGCGACCATCACCGGGACAACTACTGGCGGCCCGACTGCTACTGGTGGGGCCCGTGGTGGGTGTGCAATCACTGGTGACCGCACACCACTCCTGACGCGACCGGGGCGCCCGGTTACGTCAGATAACGATAGGCCGGCGACCCCGGCTCGAGTCGCTGCGCGTCGATCGGCGATGCGTCCATGCGATGGAGCAGCGACGAAAGGCCTCCTGCAGCACCCAGTTCGATACCGACGAGGGCGGCACCGGTCTCCCGGTTGTTGCGCTTGACGTACTCGAACAGGGTGATGTCGTCGTCCGGTCCGAGGACCTCGTCCAGGAACCGGCGCAGCGCACCGGGCTCCTGTGGGAAGTCCACGAGGAAATAGTGCTTGAGTCCGCGGTGGACGAGCGACCGCTCGATGATCTCGCCGTAGCGTGAGACGTCGTTGTTGCCGCCCGACACCAGGCACACCACGTTCGCTCCGGGCTGCACCGAGATCGCGTCGAGGGCTGCGACGGACAGCGCGCCGGCGGGCTCGGCGATGATGCCTTCGTTCTGGTACAGGTCGAGCATCGTGGTGCACAGCGCACCCTCGTCGATCTGGGTCATCCCGAACGGTGCGCGGCCGAGCCCTTCGCGGCGCAGCGTGGCCACGAGCGGCAGGCTCGAATGGGACACGACCTCCGCGCCGAGTTCGGACACGACCGCGTAGGGAACGTCGCCGATCCGTTTGACCGCGGCGCCGTCGACGAACGGCTCGACCTCCGGCAGCGTCACCGGACCGCCCGCGACCAGCGCGGCCGTCATCGATGCTGCTCCCGCCGGCTCGACGCCGACGATCGACGTGCGCGGGGACCGCTCGCGCAGATACGCGGCAACGCCGGCGACGAGGCCACCCCCGCCCACGGGGACGAGCACGACATCGAGATCGCCGTCGAGTTGTTCGAGGATCTCGCGCGCGATCGTGCCCTGCCCGGCGGCCGTGCGGGCGTCGTCGAAAGGCGGGATCATCGTCGCTCCGGTACGGAGCGCATCGTCCGCTGCCGCCGCGGCCGCGGCGTCGAAGGTGTCGCCGACGCCGATGAGTTCGACGCTGTCCCCGCCGTGCACGCGGATCCGGTCGCGCTTCTGCTTGGGAGTGCGGGTGGGCACGTAGATTCGGCCCTGGATTCCCATCACCCGGCACGCGTAGGCCACACCCTGGGCGTGGTTTCCTGCGCTCGCCGTGACCACACCTGCGGTGCGTTCGGCCGCGTCGAGCTGTGCCATCGCGTTGTATGCGCCGCGGAGCTTGAAAGACCGCACGCGAGTGAGATCCTCACGCTTGAGGTAGACGTTCGCACCCACGAGGGCCGAGAGCCGGGGGCTGAGCTCGAGCGGGGTCGGGGCGACCGCCTCCGAAATTCGCTCGGCAGCCGCATCGATGTCGGCCGCGCCGGGCACGGCAGTCACAGTCGTCGGTTCTGCTGTTCGCGAAGTGGAGGTCACCCGTCAATGCTGCCACTCCCCCGAATCGCCCACCACGGCGGGACCCGCCTCACGGGGACGGCAGCATCTTCGGATTCTTCGCCGTGATCGGCTACGCGCCCGCAGCACCCCCGGCGATCGATTCCGGGTCTTCGGCGAGCTCGAGGACGAAGAGCGGGATCTCACGGTCGGTCTTCTCCTGATATTCCGCGTACGGCGGGAACGCCTCGACGGCACGTTCCCACCATTGCGCCTTCTCGTCGCCGTGGACCTCGCGAGCGATCATGTCCCGTATCTCGGTGCCGTCCCGCAACTCGACGTGCGGATTCGCCAGGACGTTGTGGTACCAGACCGGATGCTTCGGAGCGCCGCCCAGCGACGCGACGGCGGCATAGGCACCCTCGTGTTCGACGCGCATGAGAGGGATCTTGCGGAGCTTGCCGGACTTCGCCCCGACCGTGGTCAGGATGATCACCGGCCGACCCTGGAGGGTCGTGCCGCGGGTACCGCCCGACGACTCGTACTCCTCGACCTGCTTCGCGCTCCATTCGACGGGACTCGGTTCGTACTCTCCGTGCAGTGGCATGCCGATCAGTCAACACGCTCGTGGTGACGGTCGCCGCTCGATTGCCGAGTTCGGTGGCCCGAACTCTTCCCTGCGTCTATCCTGAAGAAAGTATTCCGCTCGACCTTCAGGAGGTGCACCGCGATGTCCGTGCTCGATACCCGGGTCCCTCGCGAGCGCACCGACGGTGTCGACATCGCCGGGACGATCTGGCCCCTGTACAAGCTCGAAGCTCTCGCGATGGGCGTCCTCACCCTGCTCGTGGTCCTCGTCGTCACCGCCAGCGCACAGAGTGCCGTGCTCGGCGCGGCCGCGGTCACCGTCGCCGTGTGGTGGGTCCGCCGGTTCCAGCGGCGCGTGTTCCGTTCCTGAACGAACCGTCCCCATCTGCACCCGTGACGTCCGGCCGGGCTTCGTGCAGCCCGATCGGTTCGATCCCCGAGTAGCCGAGATCCCCGACCGTCCGAGATCCCCGACCGTCCGAGGTGGATCAGGACGTACAGCCCTCGACGGTGCGCCGTGCCGCATCGGCGATCACATCCGCGAAGGAGCCGCCATGCTCGCGGATGCGCCGTTGCCGGATCGCGCCGTTGCCGCAGTCCAGGATCGATGCCAGAGTGTCGTGCACGGATCGATAGGCGTCGAGTTCCTCGAGGACCGGCCCTGCCTGGACGAGCAGTCGGCGGATCAATTCCGCAGCCGGAACCAGCTGCGCAGAGTGAACATCGACGCCGCGCCCGGCCAGACCGTCCCGGGCGGCTCTCCAGCACGCTGCGCGCAGTAACTCCCGGCCGACCGAGGGCGCCGCCTCACCGCGCTCGATCGCCGCTGTCGCCCGGGCGGCCAGCGCATAGACCAAGGTGGCCAGCGTGACGGTTTCCTCGACGGTCGCAGGTACATCCGCGACGCGGATCTCGACGGTCGGATGACGAGCGGAGATCCGCGCATCCCAATAGACCATGCGGGGGTCCAGGATCGTGCCGGTGGCGAGCAGCGATTCGACCGCCGCGTCGTAATCCGCGGCCGAGGTGCACTGCGGGGGCACTCCAGCGCTCGGCCAGCGCCCCCATCGCAGGTATCGCCAGCTGGCATAGCCGGTGTCCCGGCCGTCGGCGATCGGGGAGTTCGCGGTCAACGCCAGCAGGGTGGGGAGCCACGGTCGCAGATGGTTGATGAGCTGTACCGCGCGGTCACGATCATCGACACCGATGTGCACGTGGCATCCGCAGATCACGCCGTCGGCGATGCCCCCGAAGTGCTGTGCCATGCGCTGATAGCGCGGCGTGGCGGTGATCGATCCCGCCGGAGGCTCGAAAATCGGTGTTCCGACCGCGACCAGCCGGCATCCGGCGCGCGCTGCGGCATCGGCTGCGGCCGCGCGAGTGCGGTGCAACTGTGCGCGTAGGTCCTGCGGATGGGTACACACCGCGGTGGCGGTCTCGATCTGGCATCGGGAGAGCTCGACGGTGAGGTCGATGCCGAGTTCGCGTCCGGCCTCGATCACCTCGAGACTGCGCAGGTGGGGACGGCCGGTACGGAAGTCGACCAGGACGAATTCCTCTTCCACGCCGATCGTTGCCGCCGCCCCACCGCGCACGGCGGGGGTGATCGTCGGTCCTGTGGCGGTCATGGCGTTCTCCCCACTCGAGATCTTTCACTCTACGAAGGGACAACGGTTCGGCGTGGGTGTACAGGGTGCTCGGTGTGAACCGTATCGGCCGGCCGAGGTGCTCGGACCGCGCGGCGAGACCGCTAGGTAGCCAGGCAACCCGGCCCGAGTAGCGCCTTGAGGTCGCCCATGAGCGCCGACGACGCTTCGACCCGCAGACTGTCGTCGAGCTTGAGAACCGTGACCTTGCTGCCGGTGATGAGCCGCACATGCACGTCGGACGAACCGGGATGACGCGTCAGCACGTTCTTGAGGGCACCGACCTTGTCGGGGGTGCACAACCGGGTGGGCATGGACACCGAGACCGGCTTCGCCACCCCGATCTGCGACAGGTCGGGGACGACGAGATCGTTGGCGATCAGGGAGATCCGGTCGTCGCGGATGGACACCCGGGCCTTGACGAGGACCACCGAGTCCTCCACCACGTCCATACCGTAGACGGCGTAGGACTGCGGGAAGAACAGCACCTCGATGCCACCTGTGAGGTCCTCGAGCTGCGCGGACGCCCAGGCGAGACCGTTCTTGTTGATGCGGCGGTTCACGGAGGCGAGAATGCCGCCGACGGTGACCTGGGTGCCGTCCTTGAGCGCGCCTTCGAGGATCGCCGGGATCTGGGTGTCGGCCTGGGACGCGAGGACGTGTTCGACGCCGTTGAGCGGGTGCCCGGAGACGTAGAGACCGAGCATCTCCCGTTCGAGAGCGAGAAGATGCTTGGTGTCCCATTCCTCCTCGGGGATACGGACGTTGAACACCGCGGCGACGGACTCGTCGGCGTCGGCCCCACCGAACAGGTCGAACTGGCCGATCGCCTCGGCCTTCTTCGTGCTCATCACCGCATCGATCGCGTCGGCGTGGACGAGCATCAATCCCTTACGCGGGTGTTCGAGCGAGTCGAAAGCTCCTGCCTTGATGAGGGATTCGGTGACCTTCTTCGAGCATGCGACGGTATCGATCTTGTTGAGATAGTCGGAGAAATCGGTGTAGCGGCCTTTCTCCTCCCGTCCCTTGATGATGGAGGCGACCACGTTCGCGCCCACGTTGCGGACCGCGCCGAGGCCGAACCGGATGTCCTCACCCACCGACATGAAGTTGGTGTGCGACTCGTTGACGTCCGGGGGCAGTACGGTGATGCCCATCTTGCGGCAGTCGGACAGGTAGACCGCGGCCTTGTCCTTGTCGTCGCCGACGGAGGTGAGCAGCCCGGCCATGTACTCGGCCGGATAGTTCGCCTTGAGGTAGGCGGTCCAGAACGACACGAGGCCGTAGCCGGCGGCGTGCGACTTGTTGAACGCGTAACCGGCGAAGGGCAGAACGGTGTCCCACAGCGCCGTGATCGCCGCCTGCGAGAAGCCGTTGTCCTTCATGCCCTGCGCGAAGCCGTCGTAGGCCTCGTCGAGGATCTCCTTCTTCTTCTTGCCCATCGCGCGACGCAGCAGGTCGGCCTGCCCGAGGGAGTACCCGGCCACCTTCTGAGCGATCTGCATGATCTGCTCCTGGTAGACGATCAGGCCGTAGGTGTCGGCGAGGATGTCCTTCAGCGGTTCCTCGAGTTCGGGGTGGATCGGCTTGACCTCTTGCCGCCCGTTCTTCCGGTCGGCGTAGTCGTTGTGCGCGTTCATGCCCATCGGGCCGGGGCGGTACAGCGCGAGCACGGCGACGATGTCCTCGAAGCCGGTGGGCTGCATGCGGCGCAGCAGGTCGCGCATGGCGCTGCCGTCGAGCTGGAACACGCCGAGCGTGTCGCCGCGCGCGAGCAGTTCGTAGGTCGCCGGATCCTCCAGCGGCAGGGTGTCGAGGTCGAGATCGATCCCGCGATTGACCTTGATGTTCTCGATCGCGTCGCCGATGACGGTGAGATTGCGCAGACCGAGGAAGTCCATCTTCAGCAGGCCGATGGCCTCGCAGGACGGATAGTCCCAGCCGGTGATGATCGCGCCGTCCTGCGCGCGCTTCCACAGCGGGATCGCGTCCATGAGCGGCTCGGACGACATGATCACCGCGCACGCATGCACGCCCGCATTGCGGATCAGGCCCTCGAGGCCGAGCGCGGTGTCGTAGATCTTCTTGATGTCCGGGTTGGACTCGATCAGCTGACGGACCTCGGCGGCCTCCTTGTACCGCTCGTGACTCGGATCGGTGATGCCCGAGACCGGAATGTCCTTGGCCATGATCGGCGGCGGCAGCGCCTTGGTGATCTGATCGGCGATCGCGAAACCGGGCTGACCGAACTGCACCCGCGCGGAGTCCTTGATCGCGGCCTTGGTCTTGATGGTGCCGAACGTGATGACCTGGGCGACCTTGTCGTTGCCCCACCGCTCGGTGGCGTACCGCACCATCTCCCCGCGGCGACGATCGTCGAAGTCGATATCGATATCGGGCATCGACACACGTTCGGGATTGAGGAACCGCTCGAACAGCAGACCGTGCGGGATCGGGTCGATGTTGGTGATACCCATCGCGTAGGCGACGAGCGAACCGGCGGCCGAACCACGACCGGGTCCGACGCGGATACCGACCTCGCGGGCGTGGTTGATCAGGTCGCCGACGACGAGGAAGTACGCCGGAAAGCCCATCTGGTTGATGACCGTGATCTCGTACTCGGCGCGCTCGACGTACTCGCGGGGCGGGCCGGCCGGGAAGCGCCGGTCGAGGCCGCGCATGACCTCCTTGTGCAACCAGCTCGCCTGTGTCTCCCCTTCCGGCACCGGGAAGACCGGCATCCGGTCGCGGTGGGCCCACACCTCGTCGTAGGACTGCACACGCTCGGCGATGAGCAACGTGTTGTCGCACGCGTCGGGCACCTCGCGGTCCCACTGCTCGCGCATCTCCCGGGCCGACTTGAGGTAGTAGCCGTCGCCGTCGAACTTGAAGCGGGTGGGATCGGAGAGCGTCTTACCGGTCTGGATGCACAACAGCGCCTCGTGGTTCGCGGCCGCATCCTTGGTGACGTAGTGGCAGTCGTTGGTCACCAGCGGCGGGATGTCGAGCTTGCGGCCGATCTCGAGCAGACCCTCACGCACCCGACGCTCGATCGACAGGCCGTGATCCATCAGCTCGAGGAAGAAATTGTCCTTGCCCCAGATCTCCTGCCACTTCGCGGCGGCCTCGAGCGCCTCGCGGTCGTGACCGAGGCGCAGACGCGTCTGGATCTCGCCCGACGGGCAGCCGGTGGTGGCGATGATGCCCTCGTGGTGCCGGGCGATGAGCTCTTCGTCCATCCGCGCCCACTTGCCGAGCTGACCTTCGATCGAGGCGAGCGAGGACAGCTTGAACAGGTTCCGCAGACCCGTCGAGTTCTCGGCGACCATCGTCATGTGGGTGTAGGCACCCGAGCCGGAGACGTCGTCGGACTTCTGGCTGCGGTCGCCCCACAGCACACGCTTGGTGGAGAACCGCGACTCCGGCGCCACATACGCCTCGATACCGATGATCGGCTTGATGCCGAACTTCTTCGCGACGTTGTAGAACTCGCTGGCGCCGTACATGTTCCCGTGGTCGGTCATGCCGACGGCCGTCATCCCCAGCCGTTCGGCCTCTTTGAACAACGGTCCGACCTTGGCGGCACCGTCGAGCATCGAGTACTCGGTGTGGGTGTGCAGATGAACGAACGAGTCAGCCACGCGTGCCTCTCCCGGGATGTCTGTGGGCAGAGACGAGTCTAAGCCGCGCGGGGCTCCGCGGTGACCACGGCACGCTGACGACGGGCCCGCACGAGTGCGTCCGTGCTGTACACCGCCAGCGCGATCCAGATCAGTCCGAAACCGATCCACCGCGAGGCGGGCATGTCCTCCCCGAGCACCCATACACCCCATGCCATCTGCAGACTCGGCGTGAGGTACTGCAGCATGCCGAGCGTGGCGAGGGGGACCCGTTGCGCGGCCGCACCGAAGAGCAGCAGCGGCACCGCGGTCACCAGACCCGTCGACACGAGCAGGGCGGTGTGATCCACCCCGTGCCCGAGAAAGGTTCCGGTACCTGTCACCGCGAGGAAGATCACGTATCCGAGCGCGAACGGAGCGGCGACGACTCCCTCCCCCGCCAGGGACGTCCGCGGGTCCAGCGGCACGATCTTCTTGATCACTCCGTAGGACGCGAACGACAGCGCGAGAGTCAGCGCGATGATCGGCGGTCTGCCGTAGTCGACGGTGATCACCACCACCGCACACACCGCCAGCACCAGCGCGGCGATCTGCGCCGGCCGCAGTCGTTCGCGGAAGAACAGGACCCCGAACACCACGCTGACGAGGGGGTTGACGAAGTAGCCGAGCGCCGTCTCGACCACCCGGCCCGAGACCACACCGTAGATGTACACGCCCCAGTTGATCGCGATCGCAGTGGAGGCCGCGGCGACCAGACCCCACGTGCGGGCGGACAGGCCGCGCAGGGTGGCCAGACGGCCCATGACACCGAGCACGACCAGCATGAGCACGAGAGTCCACAGCACGCGATGCGCGAGGATCTCGACGGCGCCGGCGGGTTCGAGCAGACCGAAGTAGGCGGGGAACAGTCCCCACAACCCGTAGGCGCCGAGTCCGCACAGCACGCCCGTGCGCACGAGGCTCCGTTGTCCCGGGTCGCCGTGTCGCCCCGAGTCGGTCACCGGATCACCGTACGGCGTCGCCGGTGCACTGTCGTCCCGAAGGGACCGTCGTCCCGCGGTGACATCACACCTCCCCGTCGTCGGGGCCGGGCACGACCGCCTCGACATGGGTGGGGAGCAGCGGGGTCACCGCGAAGCGTCCCGCGACCGCGTCGGCGGGCAGGACCTCCACGGCGCGCACGTCCGGTTCGTCGGCGACGGCCCGGAACTGTGCTGCGGTACCGCGGAGGACCACCGCGACGACGCACTCGCATCCCGCGGCGAGCCGCTCTGCGGAGACCGCGGCGATCCGCTCGGCGCGTTCCGTTCCGAACTCCACCAGGCCCAGCCGGCCTGCGGCGACCGAGGGGGCGCGCCGCACGGCCTCCGGATTCTCCGGCACCGCGACCGGCACGAGGGGTGTCTGGACACGATCGAGCGGGACGCGGAGCAGCACCTGCCCCACCCGCACCTCGTCGGCGAGTTCGACGACCCGGTCGACGGCCACGGTGTCGGCGAACGACACCAGTCCCCAGTGTTCGAGGTCTCCGGCCGCGTCCGCCTCGGTCAGACTGTCGGCGGCTCGCGTCAGGTAGTCGGCAACCGCTTCACCGTTGTCGGGGCCGAGGGTGTCGGTGCCGACCGGGGCCGGCCGGGGCGGGGCGGTCCACCCGGCGACGAGCACGGCGACCACGAGGGCGACGACCGCCGCCCAGGGCAGGACGCGTCCCATCGGTCAGGCGCTGCGCAACACGGCGAGTGCGTGTTCGAGATCCGGCGGGTACTTGCTGGTGATCTCGACCCAATGTCCGCGGGTGGGATGCGAGAACCCGAGTGTGCAGGCATGCAGCCATTGCCGTTCGAGACCGAGACGTGCCGCGAGACGCGGGTCGGCGCCGTAGGTGAGGTCGCCGCAGCACGGGTGACGCAGCGCCGAGAAGTGCACGCGGATCTGATGGGTGCGACCGGTTTCGAGGTGGATGTCGAGCAGGCTCGCGGCCTGGAACGCCTCGATCGTGTCGTAGTGCGTCACGCTGGGTTTCCCGTCGGCGGTGACCGTGAACTTCCAGTCGCTGCTGCGGTGCCGGCCGATGGGCGCGTCGATGGTACCGCTGCTCGGGTCGGGATGCCCCTGGACGAGCGCGTGGTACCGCTTCTCGACCGTGCGCTCCTTGAAGGCACGCTTGAGGACGGTGTAGGCCCGTTCGGATGTCGCGACCACCATGACGCCGGAGGTACCCACGTCGAGCCGGTGCACGATGCCCTGCCGTTCGTGGGCGCCGGACGTGGAAATCCGGTATCCGGCGGCGGCGAGACCGCCGATCACCGTCGGGCCGGTCCATCCGACGCTCGCGTGGGCGGCGACACCCACGGGCTTGTCGACGGCGACGATGTCGTCGTCGGCGTAGAGGATCTCCATGCCCTCGACGGGCTGGGCCTCGATGGTCAGGGGACGGGGCGGCTCGGGTAGCTCGACCTCGAGCCACGAGCCGCCGGACAATCGGTCGGACTTGCCCACGGCCGCACCGTCGACCACGACGGCGCCCTCCTCGGTGAGCGTGGCGACCACGGTCCGGGACAGACCGAGCAGGCGCGCGAGGCCTGCATCGACACGCATCCCGTCGAGCCCGTCGGGTACGGGCATCGCGCGGGTTTCCCTCACTGGTGTGATTCCTTTCTCGTTTCGTCCGGTGCCGCGTCCCGGCCCTTCGAGGCGCCGCCGTCGGGTTCGATGCCGAACACGGTCAGGGCGACGAGCAGGATCGCTCCGCACACGATGGCCGAGTCGGCGACGTTGAACACCGGCCACCATCCGACCGACACGAAGTCGACGACGTGGCCCTGGAGCGGTCCGGGCGAGCGGAACAGACGGTCGGTGAGATTGCCGAGCGCTCCCCCGAGGACCAGGGCGAGACCGAGCGCCCACCACCCCGATCTCAAGGTCCGGCCGATCTTCACGACACCGACGACGACAGCGATCGCGACCAGCGTGAGCAGCCAGGTCATGCCCGTGGCCATGGAGAACGCGGCGCCGGGATTACGGATCAGCGTCAGGGTGACCGTGTCGCCGACGATGGAGATCGGGTCGGCCGGGTCGATGTAGTGGACGGCGAGCACTTTCGTCGCCAGATCCGCGAGGTAGACGACGAGCGCCACGAGCAGCAGCGGTCGCAGCATGCGCCTGCCGACGCCGGTGGACGGGGACGGCGCCGGTTCGTCGGCACCACCGGGAACCGGCGGATCCGCGTCGCGGTCGGGTCGGGGAGCTTCGTTCGTCACCGTTCCATCATCCCCTACCCGGACGACCGCGGCGGTTCCCCCTCCCGTCGTGGCTACCCTGGGTGTCGTGCCTGCGCTGTCCAGATTCGCCCGCTCGGGGCCGTGTGCCCTTGCGGCTGTGCTGTCCATCTCCACTCTCGTCGCCGCTTGCGGCGGTCCTTCGGACGGCGCGCCCGCCGTCACGGCCGCGACATCGACGGAGGTGACGGTGCCCGTGTCGGCAGTGGCCACGACGGTGCTCGACCCGGGTGCCGAACCCCGAACGGCGGTGCGGTTCGCTCCCGCGACGGGGGTGCAGCAGAACGTCGTCCTGACCACCCGCTCCGAGGTCTTCCAGCGGGTCGGCGCCGACCCGCAACAAGACTTCTCCACACCCGAGTTGACTCTCCCGCTCTCGGCCACGGTCGAGCGGGCGATCTCCGACAAGGATCCGAGCACCGTCGTCGACATCACGGTCGGGTCGGCGACGTCGCCGGACGGGACGCTCGGGTCGGCGCTGTCCGATGCCGAAGGCTCCGGAGCAGGATTGACGATCGGGCCGACCGGCGCTATCAGCGCGCTGCGCCTCGAACCTGCTCCCGACGCGGCGAACATCGCGCGGTCGGCGATCGAGCAGGCCTTCTACCAGGCCGTCTATCGCATCGTATCGTTCCCGGAGGAAGCGATCGGGGTGGGCGCGGTGTGGGAGGTCCACCAGCAGGTGATGAGCGCCGGCATCACCCTCGACCAGGTGGGGACGGCGACGCTCGTCGAGCGCGAGGACGATCGCATCACGGTCGATGTGAAGGTCGAACAGACACCGCGTGAGTCCACCTGGGTGCTGCCGAACGGGCAGGGCCGTCTCGACATCGAGCAGTACACGATGGCCGGTGAGGGGTCGATGACGGTCGACACGTCGCTCCCCCTGCCGGTCGGCGGAGAGCTGACGGTGCGCGGCGATCAGACCTACGTCGAACCGGATGGCGGAACGCGGCTGTCCCAGTCGCAGGTCGACCGGGTGGGTTGGGCCATCCCGGATCGGTAGTCCGGAACAGCAGGGAGACGACGGCGACGGCCGGCGCGGATGTTCCGTGCCGGCCGTCGAGTCGTTCGGGACGAGTTACTACATCACGCGCAGGCCGGGGACTGCAGCTGCGCCATGTTGATCACGATGGAGCACGCGTAGTCCTTGGACACCTTCCAGGTGCCGTCCTCGGCGACGAAGTCGACCGTGCCGAAGGACGGCTGGTTGCTGCCCGCGAGCGCCATCTCCACACCGGCCGTGATGGTGCCGTTCTCGTTGTCGGTCACATCGACGACGTTCACCTGCACACCGGCGTCGTTGGCGGCCTGGGCCACCTTGTTGATCAGCTCGGGATCCTCTTCGGCACCCTGGACCAGATCGGTCTTCTCGGACGCCGGGACGTTGAGGTCGAAGGCGCGCGCGAGGTCGGCGTTGAGTTCCTCGGGCGAGGGCACCGGCGGGTAGTCGGCGACCGGAGCCGCAGCGGTCGTGGTGGTGCTGGTCTTCGCGGTCTCGGAGGAGCTACCGCCGTCGTCCGAGCTGCAGGCGGACATCGTGAGGGCAGCGGCGAGCGCCACGGTGGCGACGGTGATCTTGCGAAGCTTCAACTTCTCGTCCTTCTCGTTCGGTCGTGCACGACGCGTTCGTCGTGCTCGGTCATCCGGCAGCGGATCGCCCGCAAGAGTACCCGGCGGTAGCGAGAGGACCGTGAGGACGCCGGGAACGTGTTTCAGTTCAGGCTCGCGAGGGGATCGGCGACCGTGAGCCCCGGATCGTTCTCGTCGAGCGTCCGCGCAGGTCCCGCGCCCGTGCTGCGGGTCTCGAAGCGAACGGTGACCACGCCGTGTCCCGCGCCCTGCACCCATCCGTGCCCGAACTCGGGATGGCGGACGTCGGCGCCGGGCGTCCAGCGGGTGGCCGGTCCGCTCGACGCGACTGCCTCCTCGTCGTCGTCCTCGGCCGGCACGGACTCCTCGGTCGCCGTCCGGTCGAGTTCGGGGAACAGCGTGTCCTGCGCGATCGCGGACAGACCCGCATAGCCGACACCGACGAGCCGGACGGGCCCGATCTCGAGGGGATCGAGCGCGAGACGTTGGGCCGCGGCGGTGAGCACCCGAACGTCCTCGGTGGCATAGGGCAGCGTCGACGACCTGGTGAGTACCGACATGTCGGCCTTGCGCAGCTTGAGCACCACCGTGCGGGCGGCACGGCCGTCCTTGCGCAGCCGGGAATGCGCGGCGGACGCGGACGCCGCGATCGCGCGCCTCAACCCGGGCATCGCGACGATGTCGGTCGGGAAAGTGGTCTCGGCGCTGACCTGTTTCGCCTCTGCGCGCTCGACGACGGGCCGGTCGTCGAACCCGTTGGCGAGCCGGTGCAGACCCGGTCCGGCCGTGCCGCCGAGGATCGAGGCCGCCTCTGCGACCGGCAGGGCCGCGAGATCTCCGATCGTCTCGATGCCGAGCCGCCGCAACCGATCCTCGGCCACCGGGCCGATACCCCACAGTCTGCGCACGGGCAGGCCGTGCAACAGCGGGAGTTCGCCCTCCGGCCTCACGACGAGCACACCGTCCGGTTTCGCGAGACCGGATCCGATCTTCGCGATCTGCTTGCCCGACCCCGCTCCGATGGACGCGACGAGACCCGTTCTCTCCCTCACATGTTCGCGTAGCTCCGAACAGAACCACTCGACCTCGGCGGCGTCGGCACCCACCAGTTCGGGAGGTTCGGCGAACGCCTCGTCGAGCGAGAGGGTCTCGAGGATCGGGATCCGGGCGCGCAGGGTGTCGAAGACGAGTCCGCTCAGTTCGCGGTAGAGGATGCCGCGCGGAGGCAGCACGACCGCAGCCGGTCCGACGAGTCGGCGTGCCCGACTCATCGGCATGGCCGAGCGCGCGCCGTAGACGCGGGCCTCGTAACTCGCACCGGCGACCACCCCGCGGGCCCCGAGCCCCCCGACGAGGACCGGCCGACCCCGCAGGGTCGGCCGGGTCAACTGCTCGGCGGACGCGAAGAACGCGTCGAGATCCAGGTGCAACACCCAGCGACGAGTCACGCCTTGACGATCGACGCGCGCGTCCCCTCGCCCAGTTCGATCGCGTCGCCCTCGGCCGCACCGAGTTCGAAGGTCGTGGCGAGGATCTCACCCGCGATCAGATCACGATGGCGGGCAGCCCATTCCGCACGCTCGGCCGGAACTTCGAACCGCACCGAGATGCGGTCCGAGACCTCCAGTCCGAGATTGCGGCGCGCGTCCTGGAATTCGCGGATGCGGTCCTTGGCCCAGCCCTCGGCCTCGAGCTCCTCGGTGACCGTCGTGTCGAGGACCACCAGCCCGTTGCCGCCCGGCAGTGCGGCCGTGGATTCCGGTTCGGCGGCGACGAGGCGGCTGGTGTACTCCTCGGACAGCAGTGTGATGCCGGCGGCGGTGACCGTACCGTCCTCCGCCTGCGACCAGTCTCCGGCCTTGACGGCCTTGATGACCTTCTGCACGTCCTTGCCGAGGCGCGGACCGGCCGCACGCGCGTTGACGACCACCTCGAAGCGGCCGTGGGCCTCGACGTCGTCGGTCGTCACGACCCGCTTGACGTTGACCTCGTCCTTGATGAGGTCGACGAACGGATCGAGGTGCGCCGATCCCGGGGTTGCGACCGTGACCTCCGGCAGCGGCAGCCGCACGCGCAGCTTCTGCGCCTTGCGCAGCGACAGCACGGTCGAGCACACACCGCGCACCTCGTCCATCGCGGCGACGAGCGCCGGATCCGACGGCAGGTCGTCGGCGGCCGGCCAGTCCGCCAGATGCACCGACCGGCCCCCGGTCAGACCCCGCCAGACCACCTCGGACGCCATCGGCAGCAACGGCGCGGCCAGGCGCGTGACGACCTCGAGCACCGTGTGGAGGGTGTCGATCGCGTCGGTGTCCTCGTCCCAGAACCGGTTCCGCGAGCGCCGCACGTACCAGTTGGTCAGCGCGTCGCAGAAGGTGCGCAGTTCGTCGCACGCACCGGCGATGTCGACCGTCTCGAGCGCCTCGGTGATGACCTCGCGGGTCTGCGCGAGCTTGGCGAGGATGTACCGGTCGAGCACGTTCGGCGAATCGGTCCGCCAGGTGCCCGGCTTCGACGCGTACAGCTGCAGGAAGCTCCACGCGTTCCACAGCGGCAGCAGCGCCTGCCGTACGCCCTCGCGGATGCCCTGTTCGGTGACGACGAGGTTGCCGCCGCGCAGGATCGGCGACGACATGAGGAACCACCGCATGGCATCGGAGCCGTCGCGGGCGAAGACCTCGTTGACGTCGGGGTAGTTGCCCTTCGACTTGCTCATCTTCAGACCGTCGTCGCCGAGGACGATGCCATGGGCAGCAACACATTTGAAGGCGGGACGGTCGAACAGTGCGGTCGCGAGGACGTGCAGCGTGTAGAACCAGCCGCGGGTCTGCCCGTTGTACTCGACGATGAAGTCGCCCGGATAGTGCGTGTCGAACCAGTCGCGGTTCTCGAAGGGGTAGTGCACCTGGGCGAACGGCATGGAACCGGACTCGAACCAGCAGTCGAGCACCTCGGGAACGCGACGCATCGTCGACTTGCCGGTCGGGTCGTCGGGGTTGGGCCGGGTGAGTTCGTCGATCATCGGCCGGTGCAGGTCGGTGGGCCGCACGCCGAAGTCGCGTTCGAGTTCGTCGAGCGAACCGTAGACGTCGACGCGCGGGTACTCCGGATCGTCCGACACCCACACGGGGATCGGGCTGCCCCAGTACCGGTTACGGCTGATGTTCCAGTCGCGGGCACCTTCGAGCCACTTGCCGAACTGACCGTCGCGGATGTGTTCGGGCACCCACGTGATCTGCTGATTGAGCTCGACCATGCGGTCGCGGAAGCGGGTGACGGCGACGAACCACGACGGCACCGCCATGTAGATCAGCGGCTGGCCCGACCGCCACGAGTGCGGGTAGGAGTGCTCGATGGTCTCGTGCCGCAACAACTTTCCGGCGGCCTTGAGGTCCTTGATGATCACCGGATTGGCGTCGAAGACCTGCAGGCCCTCGTACGGCGGGACCATCGAGGTGAACTTGCCGCCCGGGTCGAGCGGCTGCACGAGCTCGATGCCGTTGCGCTGGCAGTACTCCATGTCCTCCTCACCGAAGGCCGGTGCGAGGTGGACGATTCCGGTACCGGATTCGGTGGTGACGTAGTCGGCGGCGATGACCTGGTGGGCGTTCTCCCGCCCGGTGAAGAAATCGAAGGGGGGCTCGTAGGCGAGGCCGACGAGGTCGGCGCCGCGGTAGCGGCCGAGGACTTCGGGATCCTCGCCGAGTTCGCGGGCGTAATGTCCGAGGCGGTCCTGCGCGAGCAGGTAGATCTTCGCGTCGGCGCCGCGCACCGCGACATACTCGATCTCGGGGTGTACCGCGATCGCGAGGTTCGACGGCAGGGTCCAGGGCGTGGTGGTCCAGATGAGCGCGCACGCGCCGTCGAGTTCGGAGCCGGGGGCGCGCAGCACCATGTCGACGGTGACCGCCGGGTCCTGACGCATCTTGTATGCGTCGTCGAGGCGGGTCTCCTGGTTCGACAGCGGCGTCTGCTCGTACCAGCTGTAGGGCAGCACGCGGAAGCCCTGGTAGATCAGGCCCTTCTCGTACAGCGACTTGAACGCCCACATGACCGACTCCATGAAGTCGAGGTCGAGTGTCTTGTAGTCGTTGTCGAAGTCGACCCACCGGGCCTGGCGGGTGACGTAGTCGCGCCACTCACCGGTGTAGCGCAGCACCGACTGCCTGCAGTACGCGTTGAACTCGGCGAGGCCCATCGAGTCGATCTGCGACTTGTCGGTGATGCCGAGCTGCTTCTCGGCCTCGAGTTCGGCGGGCAGACCGTGACAGTCCCAGCCGAAGCGGCGGTCGACCTTCTTGCCGCGCATGGTCTGGAAGCGCGGCACGACGTCCTTGACGTAGCCGGTGAGCAGGTGCCCGTAGTGCGGCAGGCCGTTCGCGAAGGGCGGGCCGTCGTAGAAGACGAAATCGTCGGCGCCGTCGCGATTACGCAGGGACGCCTCGAAGGTGCCGTCGGTGGCCCACTGTGCGAGGACGCGCTCTTCGAGCGCCGGGAAGTCGACGCCCGAATCGCGCGGCAGGTCGTAGTCGACGCGCGGATATCCGGCAGTACCGCCGGCGGTGGCTGCGGTGGGATCCGGTGCAGCGTGGTTCTCGGTCACAGCGTGGCTCCTCCGTGCCTGGATACGTCTCGGCACGGGGACGATCACCGTGCGCGTGCACGGCTACCGCGGTACCACCCCGCTTGCACGTCCCGTGGGGACGGCCACTCGTTCGGGCTGTGACGGGCCCACCCGTCCGGTTCTAGTGAGCGACCGCGGCGGTCGCCGTTCTTCCGGAGGCTCCCCGGTGATGGCCGGATCGACGCCGCCCCGCATGCGCGGGATCGAGCTTCACTCGATGGTGCATATTGTAGGCCGCTTCAGCGATCCGACGAATTCCGGTCGCCGGGACGCTGCCGCGGTGCGCGCCGGCCGCGACGTCCGGCCTGCCCGGCGGACCGCGGATCGGCCCACTCGCCTTCGGCCGAGCTCCGGCCGCCGAGTGCGCTCGCGAGCAGGATCACCGCTCCCACGACGCACACCGCGATACAACCCCATGCCCAGACCACGGATCCGGTCATCAACGCGATCACGAGGAGACCGAATCCGACAGCTGCGAGTACCAGCGTGACGACGAGCACGACGCTCCTCCTCTACCGAGGTACAGCACCAGGGCCGTACAGCATCAGGCCGGGAGACCGTCGGTCAGCTGTTGCCCTTCGCGAAGGACGACGACCCGAACGACGACGAGTTGGACTGGTTGAACGCTTCCTGTCCGCCGTCCACCGGAACGGCCGAACCACGCTGCTCGAGCTCTTCGAGCTGCGATTCGAGGTAGGACTTCAGACGGACCCGGTACTCGCGCTCGAACGTCTTGAGCTGCTCGATACGACCCTCCAGCACGGAACGCTGCTGGTTGATGGTCGCCATGATCTCGGTGTGCTTCTTCTCGGCGTCGGCCTGCAGGGCGTCGGACTTCTCCTTGGCCTGACGCAGCTGCGTCTCGGAGCGGGTGCGCGCGTCGGCGAGCATCGCGTCGGACTTCTGCCGCGCGTCGGCGATCATCGCCTCGCTGCGGGTGCGGGCATCGGAGACGAGCTGCTCGGAATTCGTCCGGGCGTTGCGGACGAGCTCCTCGGCCTCGGCCTTGGCATCGCCGGTGAGCCGGTCGGCCATCTCCTGGGCGAGTCCGAGGACCTTGGCGGCCTGCATGCTCGCGTCGCCGCTCGACGGTGCCGCGGCGACCGGAGCGGGGGCCGGCGCCGGAGCGGGCTCCGGCTTGGGCGTCTCCACCACGCGTGCGGGTTCCGGTTTGGACGGGGCCGCCGGCGCGGACGACGACGCGGTGCGCGGCGCCTTCTTGGCCTCGGCGAGCTCCTGGTCGAGTTCGGCCACCCGCTGACGCAGGTCGGCGTTCTCCTCGATGAGATTCGTCAGCTCCTGCTCGACGAGATCGAGGAAGGCGTCGACCTCGTCCTCGTTGTAACCACGCTTCCCGATCGGAGGCTTGCTGAACGCGACATTGTGCACATCAGCTGGTGTCAGCGGCATGGAAGGATCCCTTCACGCGTCGAGTAAGCGGTCAAGCAGGCGTTCTGAGTAATCGACAGTGCGTTACGCGTATCAAAACCCACTGTATATGGCACTCCATTGTGGCACACGGCAGCTCCGGGACTGCCCGGCACGACGCCGGGCGGGGGCGTCATGCTGCTCCGCCCCTGGGCAGGAATGCCATGAGGAAATACACGATGAACAGCAAGACCATGATGGACAGATCGAGCCGTACACCACCGAGATTGAGCGGAGGAATCAACCTCCGCAGCAGCTTCACCGGCGGGTCCGTGACCGTGAAGATCGCTTCGAGGACGACGACGACGAAGCCGGACGGCTTCCACTCCCGCGCGAAGGTTCTGATGAACTCGACGATGATCCGTCCGATCAGCAGAAGCCAGAAGATGAACAGCAGGAACCACAGCACCTCGAAAACGGCCACCTGCCCACAATGCCCGACGAGGACGGGTCGATCAAAACCGAAACGCCCGGCCTGCAGTGATCTGCATCATGGCCGGGCGTGTCGGGACACTCGAGGGACGGCGACGGGCATGCGACGCCGGGCGCGCCGTACGCGCCCGCGCATCGCGCGTCGACTACTGCTGGTTGTAGAAGCCCGTCTCGGCGATGCGCCGCCGCTCCTCCGCGGAGACGTCGATGTCGGCGGGCGAGAGCAGGAAGACCTTGGTGGCCACCTTGTCGAACGAGCCGCGCAGCGCGAACGCGAGTCCGGCCGCGAAGTCGACGAGACGCTTGGCGTCGGCGTTGCTCATCTCGACGAGGTCCATGATGACCGGCGTCCCGTCGCGGAAACGCTCACCGATCGTTCGCGCCTCGCTGTAGTCGCGGGGGCGCAACGTGGTGATCTTGGACAACGGACCTCCCTCGTCGAAGAGCGCGCCACGCCGGGGTTCGGCGCGCTCGAGCCGGCTCTCGGCACCCAGGGATGCGCGCCCGGCGACAGCACGGGCCGGGGCGGGCGCCGGGCGGGCGCTGCGGGCCGTGATGGGCTCGACCCGCGGGCGGGGTGCCGGCTCGTACCGGTCGAATGCGTCGTGTTCGAACTCGCGGACCGGTTCCTCGCGATGCGACGGGGCGTACTCGTCGCGGTGCGACGGCGCGTAGCCGCCGTAGGGCGCGTCGCCGTAGTCCCGATCGCGGTCGCGACGGCCGCTCGCCGGATCGTCGAGGTATTCGTCCTCGTAATCCTCGAGCGGCACCATCCCGAAGTACGCCTTGAACTTGTGGAGTGTGCTCATCGATCGCCTTTCCCTCGCGCGGCGGATGTCATTCAGGCTAACGGTCGATACCCCAAGACCGCCGTTCCGACACGCACGCACGTCGAACCCCACCGAACCGCGTGTTCGAGGTCACCTGACATCCCTGCGGACAACTCCACGGCCGCGGGGTGATCCTCCAGCAGGCGTGCATGCAGGCCGTGCAGCTGCTCGAACGCGCGCTCGGGCTCCCACCCGAGCGGTGGGACACCCATCAGGCCTCCGAGTTCGAGCACCTCGGACGCGCCGACCGCGTCCGCGAGGGCCGGAAGATCCTCGGCCACCACGCCGCCCCGCTCTCGGTCTCCGTCGAGGCTGACCTGCAGCAGGGCTCGCAGCGGGGCCTCGCGTTCACCGTCGTCGAGCGCCGCCCGCACACCCTTCTCGAAGGCGTGCACGAGACGGAGACTGTCGACCGAGTGCACCGTGTGCGCCCAGCGGGAGACCGCACGAGCCTTGTTGCGCTGCACCCGCCCGATCATGTGCCACTCGACCGGCTCGGCCACACTCGCCCGGAACTCGGCGATCTTCGCACTCGCCTCCTGCTCACGTGATTCGCCGAAGCGGTCACATCCCAGCTCGTGGAGGAGCACGGCGTCCGAGGCGGGAAAGAACTTGGTGACGGTGAGCAGTGCGACCTCCGACGGATCCCGACCGGCCGCGCGGGCCGCGGCGTCCAGTCGCTCGCGGACGGCGGCGAGACGTCCGGCGAGTTCGCGGCGCCTGTCCTCGGAGGCCGGAACGCTCACGCCGTCCCCTCCTCGCGTGCCTCCTCGAGCCAGACGACCGAGGCGAACCTGCCGGTGGGTGCCGAACGCCGGTGACTGAACAGAGCGGTGTCCTCGATCGTGCACCGCGGATCCTCGACCACGGCCGTCACACCGTGCTCGGCGAGCTGCCGGCGCAGACCGGCACGCAGATCGAGACCGGGCGTTCCGCGACTCGTGCGGGTCGCGCTGCCCGGCAGGTGGGCCTCGACGTCGGCTCTCATGGCCGCAGGCACCTCGTAGTTCCGTCCGCTCGCCGCCGGTCCGAGCAATGCGCCGATGTGCTCGGGGCGGGCCCCGAGGTCGACCATGACGTCGAGGACCCGGGGAAGGATTCCGATGCGCGCACCGACACGACCGGCGTGCACGGCAGCGATCACCCCGGCGGCCTCGTCGGACAGCAGGATCGACACGCAGTCGGCACTGAGGGTCGCGAGCGCGAGCCCGGTCTCGCGCGTGACGAGCGCATCGGTGGCAGGAACCGGACCCGTCACCGGGCCGTCGACCACGGTGACGTTGCGGCTGTGGATCTGTTCCATCCAGACGAAGCGTTCGGGCGGCAGCCCGATGACGGACGCGAGTCGCCGCCGGTTGGCGTCGACCGCGGCCGGATCGTCACCGACGTGGTCGGCGAGGTTGAAACTGTCGTACGGAGCTGCGGACACCCCACCGGCCCGTGTGGTCACGACCCGGCGCGCGCGCAGCAGGCGATGCGGAGCCGTCAACGGCGCATGAAGATCGGCACGTCGACGTCGTCGTCACCGTCGTCGTCGATGTCCACGCTGCGGGGTGCGTTGCCCCCTCCTGCCGGAGGCTGGCCGGCAACGGGCGCCGGGTCCCGCACGGGAGCCGGCTCGACCGGCTCGCGCTCCGGGCGGCCGAGTTCACCGGCGCGGGCGACACCGATCGCACCGGGACGGCCGGACGACTGTTGCTGCTGCGGCGACTGCTGCGGCTGCTGCTGCTGCGACTGGCCCGGCTGCTGCTGACCCACCTCGACCGGACGGCGAGCGGGGGTTCCGCCCTCGAACCCGGCAGCGATGACGGTCACTCGGACCTCGTCGCCGAGCGAGTCGTCGATGACCGTGCCGAAGATGATGTTGGCGTCGATGTGTGCGGCCTCCTGCACGAGCGAGGCGGCCTCGTTGATCTCGAACAGACCGAGATCGGATCCGCCGGCGATCGACAGCAGCACGCCGCGCGCACCTTCCATCGACGCCTCGAGCAGCGGCGAATTGATCGCCGCCTCGGCGGCCTTGATGGCACGTCCCTCACCGCGCGACGAGCCGATGCCCATCAACGCCGAGCCGGCGCCCGACATGACGCCCTTGACGTCGGCGAAGTCGACGTTGATGAGACCCGGGGTGGTGATCAGGTCGGTGATGCCCTGCACACCGTTGAGGAGCACCTCGTCGGCGGAACGGAAGGCGTCCATGAGGCTGACGGCGGCGTCGCCGAGCTGCAGGAGCCGGTCGTTGGGGATGACGATGAGCGTGTCGCAGGATTCGCGCAGCGTCTGGATTCCGGTGTCTGCCTGGCTGCCGCGGCGCTTGCCTTCGAACGAGAACGGGCGCGTGACGACACCGACGGTGAGCGCGCCGAGCTTGCGGGCGATGCTCGCGACGACGGGTGCACCGCCGGTACCGGTTCCACCGCCCTCGCCGGCCGTCACGAAGACCATGTCGGCGCCCTTGAGCACCTCTTCGATCTCGTCCTTGTGGTCTTCGGCGGCCTTGCGGCCGACCTCCGGGTCTGCGCCGGCGCCGAGTCCGCGGGTCAATTCGCGACCGACGTCGAGCTTGACGTCGGCATCCGACATGAGCAGCGCCTGCGCGTCGGTGTTGACGGCAATGAACTCGACTCCCTTGAGTCCCTGCTCGATCATGCGGTTGACCGCGTTCACGCCGCCACCGCCGATACCGACGACCTTGATTACGGCGAGGTAGTTGTGCGGGGGCGTCATGTGCTCTCGCCTTCCTGAAGTTCCGGGTGGTGCATGCTTCCGGGTGGTGCTCGGGTCTGGGTGGTGCTGGGTCGGGGTCTGGCTCATGTCGGTCGCGTCCGTCTGTCGGACGGCCTTGCAGCACGTCGCCTCGACAAACCCTCAACCACAGCTTGAAGGTTATGTCAAGTAACGCGGCTGTCCGAAACGCTATGGCACGGGTACCGGGATTAGCCAGCAGACGCGCCGGACACGCCGCACGAATTTCACCGATCCCTCACCTCACCGTCGGCAGGTCGGGACTCGCCACGTCGAATCGCTCCCCCGGCTGTGTCAGCAGCGGACCGACGACCGCCGCCTTCCGGTCCGAACGATCGACTCCACCCCACACCACGACACGCCCGTCGGTGAGCACGAGCGAGATGTCGGAGGCCGTCGGCGCTTCGATCGTCTCGACCTGGACGCGCAGCTCGGGCGGCAGCATGTCGAGCACCTCCACGGCAGCGCGGGTCATGGGATCACCCGTGCCGGGCGAGGGCGTCACCAGTCGCGGGGTGAACATCGGTGGTGGCTCGACCGCGAAGTCGACCCCCTCGATGTCTACCGAATGGGTGCCGTCGGGTGCGTCGAAGAAGACCATCGCCTCCCGTTCCGTGACCGTCACACGCACAGAGGAGGGATACACCCGCTGCACCCGGACCGAAGCCGCGCGGGGAATCGTCGCGACACGCTGCGCCGCCGCTGCCGTGTCGACCCGCAGCAGCGGTGTGCCCTCGGCGACCTCGAGCGCGTCGACCACTTCGTCGTAGGTGACGACCTCGATCCCCGTCACCTCGATCGACCGCACGGACAGCAACGGCGACAACCAGGCCACCGCGATCGCCCCGAGGAGCACCACGACGATCCCTGCCCCGACGAGCACGGTCCGCAACCGCACCGACCGGCCCGACGGGCGGCGGGCGGTGCCGCGTTCCCTGGGCCCCCCGGGTTCACGAGGCTCTCGTGACGGTCGCCCACGACGTGCACGTGACGAGACGGCGGCGGGCGTCACGGGTCGATCGGCTCCGGTCCGGAGCCACCGGCAGCACGGAATCCGCCGGGCTCGGGTGAGGACCCGGCCGGACGGTAGCGCCCCGGTTTGCTGTGGAGTGCGTCGAGGATCTGCCTGCCGAGCATCGTGACGTCACCCGCGCCCATCGTGATCACGACATCTCCGGGCCTGGTCAGACGCGCGACCTGCCGGGGAACCGCAGACAGGTTCGGCTGGTAGTGCACCGGCCTGCTCACCGCCCGGGCGACCAGCGCACCGCTCACACCGGGGATCGGTTCCTCCCGGGCGCCGTAGACGTCGAGCACGACGACCTCGTCGGCGAGGTCGAGAGCCGCGCCGAACTCGGTGGCGAACGCCTCGGTGCGCGAATAGAGGTGCGGCTGGAACACGACGATCACCCGGGGCCGTTCGGTGCCGGTCTCGGTGTAGCGCAGCGGCTCCCCCGCGACGAGTTCGGCCGCGGCCGCCAGGACAGCCCGGACCTCGGTGGGATGGTGGGCGTAGTCGTCGAACACCCGCACGCCGTGTTCGCGGCCGGTGTACTGGAATCGCCGGTGCACTCCGCCGAAACCGGCCAGTCCCTCGAGCGCCTCGTCGACCTGCGCCCCGGCCTCGAGCGCGGCGAGCAGCGCGGCCAGAGCGTTCAACGCCATGTGCCGGCCGGGGACCGACAGTCGCACCGTCCGCGGCGAATCCTCACCCGCGAGGTGGAGTTCGGCGACCCCACCCACGTCCTTGGCCTCCCAGCCGAGGAGACGCACGCCGACAGGAACGCCGCGGTGGTCGCCCTCGGTGCCGATGACGTCGGCCGTGCCGTAGCCCCGGACCCGCAGGTCGTCGCGGCCGAGCGCGACGACCCGCTCGGCGAGCGCTGCCGATCCGGGGTCGTCGAGGCACACGACCAGCAGACCACCGGGCGCGATGCGGGAGACGAACTCGTCGAAGACCGCCGTGTACGCCTCCGGCGTCCCGAAATAGTCGAGGTGATCCGCCTCGATGTTCGTGACGATGACGGTGTTCGGGTCGTACTGCAGCAGCGAACCGTCGCTCTCGTCGGCTTCGGCGACGAAGACGTCCCCGCTGCCGTGGTGCGCGTTGGTCCCGGACTCGTTGAGTTCACCGCCCACCGCGAAAGACGGATCGAAGCCGCAGTGCTGCAGCGCGACGACGAGCATCGACGTCGTCGAGGTCTTGCCGTGTGTGCCCGAGACCAGGAAGGTACGGTGTCCGCGCATCAGGGAAGCGAGGACCGTGGGGCGCAACAGGATCGGGATCCCCCGCTCGCGGGCGGCAACGAGTTCGGGATTGTTCTGCGGGATCGCGGCGAACGTCGTGACCAGGGCCGTGGGACCGCCGTCGAGCAGGTCGAGAGCTTCGGCGGCGTGCCCGATGCGGACCTGCGCGCCCCGCGCCCGCAGGGCGAGCACACCGCGGCTCTCCTTCGCGTCGGAACCCGACACCTGTCCCCCGCGCGCGAGCAGGATCCGGGCGATGCCCGACATCCCGGCGCCACCGATACCGACCATGTGCACCCGCTCGAGTTCGGCGGGCAACTGCGCGCTCATCGTTCACTCCTGTTCGGTTCCGCTCCGGCAACCTCGAGCACTATGCGCGCCAACTCGTCCGCGGCACTGCGATGACCGGCGGCCGCGGCGCTGCGCCCCATCTCCACGAGTCTGCGCTCGTCGCCGAGCAACGACACCACGTCCGTCGCGACATAATCGGAATTCAGGTCGCCGTCCGCGACGATCGTTCCGCCGCCCGCCGCGACGACCGGACGGGCGTTGAGTTCCTGTTCGCCGTTCCCGTGCGGGAGCGGCACGTACACCGCGGGCAGACCCACCGCGGAGACCTCCGCGACCGTCATGGCCCCGGATCGGCACACCACCGCGTCGGCCGCCGAGTACGCGAGGTCCATCCGTTCGAGATAGGGCACGGCGACGTACGGCGCCCGGACGTGGCCGGGATGGGCGGGGATGTCGACGGTGTTCTTCGGTCCGTGCGCGTGCAGTACGGCGATGCCGGCCTCCGCGAGCGCGGCGGACGCTCCGGACACGGCCTCGTTCAGCGACCGCGCCCCCTGCGAGCCACCGAACACGAGCAGGACGGGCACATCGTCGGGCAGACCGAAGTGCCGCCGTGCCTCCCCGCGCAGACCGGCGCGGTCGAGACCGGTGATGGACGAGCGGACCGGGATCCCCACGATCTGCGCGTCACCGCGCCGGACGATTCCCGAGTTCGGGACGGCGGCGAGCACGCGTTCCGCCCTCAGGGCTCCGATCCTGTTGGCGATACCCGCGCTCGCATTGGCCTCGTGGACGATCACGGGGATGCGACGGCGTCGACGCAGCGGACCGGCCTCCGCCGCGAGGTAGGCGGGCAACGCCACATATCCACCGAAACCGACGACGACATCCGCGTCGACCTCGTCGAGGACCTGCCGGGTGCGGCGCACCGACGCGACGACCCGGGCCGGCAGCTTCAGCAGGTCCACCGTCGGCTTGCGGGGCAGCGGCACGGGCGGGACGAGTTCGAGTGGGTAGCCGCGTCGCGGCACCAGGGTCGTCTCGAGTCCGCGCTCGGTGCCGAGCGCCGTGATCCGCGCATCGGGCACGAGTGCGCGGACGGCATCGGCCACCGCGAGCGCCGGTTCGATATGCCCGGCCGTACCACCTCCGGCCACCACCACCGACAGTGCCGGCCTCTCCCCACTCACCTACGGTTCCCTCGCTCTCCGCTTCGTCCGTTCGATCCGCGTGTCGTGCGGTTCGTCTGCTGCCTGCCGCGGGCGGGTTCCCGCGCGGGTTGCGCGCGCCGGGCCCGGCCGGTTCCGTCCGTCGGTTGCGCGCGACCCGCGGACGCCCGACGGTCCTGCGCCGCTCCACGTTGCCGTTCGTTCGGCGCCTGAGGCTGCCGCGTGCGCGACCCTCTACCACCCGACGCTGCGGGAGCGGCCCGCTCGGGCACCGCGACCCGCGCTCGCGGCTGCCGCGCTGCGGCCGTACGCGCCGGTCTGCGACCGGGCCGGTACGCCTCCGGCTTGCGCAGGCGCAGCAATCGCGCGAACCGGCCGTCCTGCCCCGCATGCAGCGCGGCGATCGCCTCGGGTTCGTGTCTGGCCGCGTTCGCGATCAGCCCGAACATCAGCAGGGTGGTGGCCGTCGACGTGCCACCGGCCGACACGAGCGGCAGCTGCAGACCGGTCACGGGCAGAAGCCCCACGACGTAACCGATGTTGATGAACGCCTGACCGATGATCCACGTCGTCGCCGTCGCGGTGAACAGACGCAGGAAGGGATCGGCCGAGCGCATCGCGATGCGCAGTCCGACATAGGCGAACAGTCCGAACAGGCCGATGACGGCCACCCCGCCGAGGAAGCCGAGTTCCTCGCCGATGATCGCGAAGATGAAGTCGTTGTGGGCGTTGGGAAGATAGCTCCACTTCGCGCGGCTCTGGCCGAGCCCGCGACCCCACAGGCCGCCGTCCGCGAGGGAGAACTTCGCCTGTCGCGCCTGGTAACCGGCGCCCTGGGGGTCGTCGCCGGGATTGAAGAAGGACCGCACGCGCTGCGAGCGGTAACCGGCCGTCAGGGCCAGGATCACCGCGAGCGTGCCGGCGGTGCCGACGATGCCGAGGAACACCTTGAGGGGCAGGCCCGCGAACCACAGCAGGGCCAGCACGATGATCACGATCGAGACGGTGGTGCCGAGGTCGGGCTGCAGCACGATCAGGCCGGTCACGAGCAGGGCCGCCGGGACGAGCGGGACGAGCATCTCGCGGAGGGTGGAGTTCTCGCCGCGGCGCGAGGCCAGCAGGTGCGCGCCCCACACCGCGAGGGTGATCTTGGCGATCTCGGCCGGCTGCAGCGAGATGCCGGCGATGACGAACCAGCCCCGGGTGCCCTGGGAGAGGGTGCCGATGCCGGGGATGAGCACGAGCACCAGCAGCACGACCGAGAACGCGAACGCGGGGAAGGCGAACCGTCTCATCAGACGCACCGGGATCTGCAGCGCGATGTAGAAGATCACCATGCCGAGGGCGGCGAAGATCAACTGCGAGGTGAACAACCCGTAGGCCGACCCCGCCGCGGCCACCGCACCCACGCTCGACGACGACAGGACCATGACGAGTCCGAGCACGGTGAGCAACACGGCGATCGTCACCACGAGGTGGAAGGACGCGAGCGGCCGCGCCAACCAGGCTCCGAACCGGCCGCGGGCTCCCACCACCGGATCGTCGGAGCTTGCCCCCGACCGAGTCGCGCCTGCCCGAGAAGTCACCTGTGCGTCCCGCCCCCGCGGAGTTCCTCGACTGCGGACGCGAAGCTCCGGCCGCGTTCCGCGTAATCGGCGAACATGTCGAGCGACGCCGCAGCCGGCGCGAGCAGCACCGTCTCTCCCGCCGAGGCGAGAGCGGCCGCTTCCCGGACCGCCACGCGCATCGCGGTGGGTCCGTCGGCGCCCGGCGCCGCGATCCTCGTCACCGGAGGCGTGTCGGTCTCGCTCGTCGCATCGGTCATCGCTTCATCGTCGCTCGTGTCCACCACGACGACCGGGACCTGCGGGGCGTGTCGCGTCAGCGCCTCGGCGATGTCGCCGGCATCGCGGCCGAGCAGCACGGCTCCGGACAGCCGCGGCGCCACCTCGGCGACCAGGTCGTCCACGCGGGCACCCTTGAGCAGACCACCGGCGATCCACACCACGCGGTCGCGCGCGAGGAGCGAACTGCGGGCCGCATGCGGGTTGGTCGCCTTCGAATCGTCGATGTAGTCGACACCGTCGACCTGCCCGACCGGCGCGGCGCGGTGCGGCCCCACGCGGTGCCGTCGCAGACCGTCGTGTACCGCCGACTCGGGCACGTCGATCGCCCGTGCGAGGGCGGCGGCCGCGAGGGCATCGGACAGTCCGGCAGGGCCGGGGGGCGTCACGTCGTCGACTCGGGCCAGCACGGCGGAATCCGCGAACGCCCGGTCGACCAGCAGTTCTCCGCTGATGCCGAGTTCGCCCTCCTGGGGGTACCCCAGCGTGAAACCCACGGTGACCACAGCCCGGGAACGATCCAGGAGACCGCCGGCGATCGGATCGTCGAGGCCGAGGACCCCGACGGCACCGGTGAGAGCCCCGAGTTTGGCCTCGATGTAGTTCTCGATCCCGCCGTGCCAGTCGAGATGGTCCTCGGCGATGTTGAGCACGACACCGGCGTCGGGTCGCACCGACGGCGCCCAGTGCAGCTGGAAGGACGACAACTCCACGGCGAGGACGTCGGCGCGCGGGTCGTCGCGGCGCAGGGCGTCGAGCACGGGGAGACCGATGTTGCCGCACGCGACACTGCTGCGACCTGCGGCCTCGAGAATCGCGTGCACCATCGTGGTGGTGGTGGTCTTGCCGTTCGTCCCGGTGACCACCAGCCACCGCCGGGCCGGTCCGTAGATCTCGGCGCGGTCGATGCGCCAGGACAGTTCGATGTCGCCCCAGATGGGCACCGCGGCCCCGGCCGCCCGCGACAGCAACGGCGCGTCGGGCGGAAATCCGGGACTCGTGACGACCAGGGCGAATTCGCGCAGCGCAGCGGAGTCGTCGACGAGCGTGTCGAGGTCGACCGTCCGCGCGCCGAGGGCCGCGCACTCGGCCAGTGCCCGCTCGTCGCGGTCGGTGACGGTGACGTGGGCACCGAGGTCGGTGAGCGGTTCGATCGTCGCGCGGCCGGACACTCCTGCGCCGGCGACGAGCACCGACCGCCCTCTGAGCCGTTCGAGTTCGTCGGTCATGTCAGTCCCCGATCGCCGCGAGGTACTCGCTGTAGAACAGTGCGAGGCCGATGGCCGAGGCGATGGCGGCGAGCAGCCAGAACCGGATGATCACCGTCGTCTCGGCCCATCCGCCGAGTTCGAAGTGGTGGTGGAAGGGCGCCATCCTGAACACCCGCCTGCGGCTGGATCGGAACACCGCGACCTGGATGACCACCGACGCGGCCTCCGTGACGAAGAGCGCTCCGATGACCACCATGAGCAACTCGGTGCGGGTGGTGATGGACAGGCCGGCGAGCATGCCGCCGAGGGCGAGCGAGCCGGTGTCGCCCATGAAGATCTTGGCGGGCGCGGCGTTCCACCACAGGAAGCCGATGCAGGCAGCGGCACCGGCGGCGCACAGCAACGCGAGGTCGAGCGGGTCGCGGACGTCGTAGCAGCCGGCGGTCGGCTCCACTGCGCACGCGTTGCGGTACTGCCAGAAGGTGATGATGACGTAGGCGCCGAGCACCAGCGCCATGGAACCGGCGGCGAGGCCGTCGAGGCCGTCGGTGAGGTTCACGGCGTTCGACCACGCGCTGACCAGCAGGTACACGAACAGGATGAAGACGATCGAACCCATCGAGACCGTGGCGATGTCGCGCACATAGGACAGATCGGTGCTGGCCGGGGTGAGGCCGTCCGCATTGCGGAACTGCAGGGCGAGGATGCCGAAGGCCACCGCGACGACGAGCTGGCCCACCAGCTTGGCGGTCTTGTTCAGGCCCAGGTTGCGCTGCTTGCGGATCTTGATGAAGTCGTCGAGGAATCCGACGCCGCCGAGCGCCGTGGTCAGGCCGAGCACGAGCAGACCCGAGGCGGTAGGACCTTCGGCGTCGTATCCCATCCCGATGAGATGCGATCCCCAGTAGCCGGCCCACAGGCCGGCGAGGATGGCGACGCCGCCCATGGTCGGGGTGCCGCGCTTGGACTGATGGCTCTGCGGGCCCTCGACCCGGATCTCCTGCCCGAAGCCCTGCCGGGAGAACATCTTGATCAGGACGGGGGTGAGCAGGATCGAGACTGCGAGCGCGATGCCCGCCGCGAACAGGATCTGTCTCACCGGGCGTCCTCCGTCCCCACAGCAGCGTCGTCGTTTCCGGTACCGGCCGGATCGTCCGCGAGGACGGCCTCGGCGACGGTCCACAGCCCCACGGACTGCGATGCCTTCACCAGCACGATGTCGCCCGGCTGCAGTTCGTCGCGCAGCAACGCGATCGCGGCGTCGGCATCGGGTACGTGGCTCGCTTCCTCACCCCACGATCCTTCCATCACTGCCCCCTGGAACAGACCCCGGACCGGTCGCGTGGCCCCGACGGCGACGATTCGGGTGACGTCGAGGCGGACCGCGAGCCTTCCGATGGCGTCGTGGGCGACGACGGCGTCCTCACCGAGTTCGGCCATCTCCCCCAGCACCGCGAAGGTGCGTCGGCGATCGGGGCCCGACCGCGCCATCGTGACCAGGGCTTTCACCGCCGCTCGCATCGAGTCGGGGTTGGCGTTGTAGGCATCGTCGATGACGGTCACCCCGTCGGATCGGGTCTGCACGGCCATGCGGTGGGCCGAGACGGGACCCGCCGTGGCGAGCGCCTCGGCGGCCTGCCGGACCGTCGCACCGCATTCCACGGCGACGGCGATCGCCGACAGGGCGTTGCCGATCTGATGTTCGCCGTGGACGGCCAAGCGCACGGGCACGCGCTGTTCCTGCCCGTCGACGCCGGGAACGACGGCGGTGAACGAGGCGCGCGCCTGATCGTCGAGGTGGATGTCCTCGGCGCGGTAGGCAGCGCCGGAACCGGTTCCGACGGTCACGACGCGACCGGTGGTGCGGGTCGCCATCTTCGACACGAGGGTGTCGTCGGCGTTGAGGATCGCGACTCCCCCGTCGGCGGCGCTGGGCAGGGCCTCGACGAGTTCGCCCTTGGTCTCGGCGATGACCTCCTGGGAGCCGAACTCACCGAGGTGGGCGGTGCCGACGTTGAGCACGACACCGATCCGCGGCGGGGCGATGCGGGCCAGGGCCGCGATGTGCCCGGGGCCGCGTGCCGACTTCTCGAGGACGAGGAAGCGAGTGGATGCGGTGGCGCGCAGGGCGGTCCACGGGTGGCCGAGTTCGTTGTTGAACGATCCGGGCGGGGCGACGACCTCACCGAGCGGTGCGAGCACGGCGGCGATCATGTCCTTCGTGGACGTCTTGCCCGCCGAACCGGTGACACCGACGACGGTGAGGCCGGCGTCCGTGAGCGTATCCACCACGGTGCGGGCGAGCTTCGCGAGGCCGGCGAGCACGGCCGCGCCGGATCCGTCGCTGTCGTGTTCGAGCGCGAGGGCGTTGGTCTCGGTCGGCGGAATCGGCGGCACGACGATCGCGGGCACACCCACCGGCCGTGCGGCCAGGACCGCCACCGCACCGGCGGCGACGGCGGCCGCGGCGTGATCGTGGCCGTCCGAGCGCGCACCGGGCAACGCCAGGAACAGGCCACCGGGACCGATCCGTCGCGAGTCGAACTCGACGGAACCGGTCACCTCGGCGGACGGATCGTCGACGTCGTGCAGGGTGCCCCCGACGACCTCCGCGATCCGAGCCAGTGTCATCGGGATCATGCCTTGCCTCCGTGATGCGAACCGCCCGCAGCCGGCGGATGGTGACCGTCGGGTCCTGCGGTCCGGTACTTGTCGAGAGCTGCGCCGAGGACCTCGCGGTCGTCGAAGGGATGCTTCACTCCCTCGATCTCCTGCCCCGTCTCGTGGCCCTTGCCGGCGACGAGGACGACGTCGCCCGGACGGGCCCACGCGACCGCGGCGTCGATCGCCGCGGCGCGGTCGCCGATCTCGAGGATCTCGCCGCGTTCGGCGGCCGGCACGGAGTGCGCACCGTCGAGGACGGCAGCGCGGATGGCAGCGGGGTTCTCGGTTCGTGGGTTGTCGTCGGTCACGACCACCAGATCGGCGGCCCGCGCCGCAACCTCGCCCATGATCGGCCGCTTCGTCCGGTCGCGGTCGCCGCCCGCACCGACGACGACGGCGATGCGTCCCTCGGTCGCGGCGCGCAGGGTGCCGATGACCGCGTCGAGGGCGGCGGGCTTGTGGGCGTAGTCGACGACGGCGAGGAAGTCCTGTCCGCGTTCGACCCGTTCGACCCGGCCGGGCACCGCGACGTCGGCGATACCGCGGATCGCGGCGTCGATGTCGGCACCCACCTCGGCGCAGAGCGCTACGGCGAGGGCGGCGTTGGTGACGTTGTAGCGGCCCGGCAGGCCGACGGTGGCGCGGCGGGCGATCCCGTCCGGACCGGTCAGGGTGAACTGCTGCACACCCGTCTCGTCGGGGACCTCGTCGGTGACGGTCCAGTCGGCAGCGGCGGTACCGGCAGCACCCTCACCACCGACGGTGCGGACCGCGGTCGCGTCGTCGCGCCCGGCGCGCGCGACCTCGGCCATACGGCGTCCCCACACGTCGTCGGTGCACACCACCGCGCGGCGGGCCCGGACCGGCGAGTCCTCGGCGAACAGCCGGGCCTTGGCGCCGAAGTAGTCGTCGAGGTCCTTGTGGAAGTCGAGATGGTCCTGGGACAGGTTGGTGAACCCACCGACGGCGAACTCGGTGGCGTCGACGCGACCGAGTGCGAGGGCGTGGCTGGAGACTTCCATCACCACCGTGTCGACACCGCGTTCGCGCATGACGGCGAACAGGGCGTGCAGCTGCGGCGCCTCGGGGGTCGTGAGGGTGCTCGGCACGCGGATCCCCTCGATCCGGGTCTCCACGGTGCCGACGAGACCTACGACGCGTCCGGCCGCGACCAAGCCGGCCTCGACGAGATAGGACGTCGTGGTCTTACCGGACGTGCCCGTGATGCCGATGACCTGCATGCTCCGGGAGGGGTGGCCGTAGACGGTGACCGACGCCGCCCCGAGGGCGGCACGCGGCTCGGGATGGACGAGGACCGCGACCGGATCCGAGGTGGCCTCGGCGACGAGATCGCGGCCGGCCTCGTCGGTCAGCACGGCGACGGCTCCGCGTTCGAGTGCGGTGCCGGCGAAGGAGGCACCGTGGGTCTTCGCGCCGGGCAGCGCCGCGAAGACGTCGCCCGGGCGGATGCCCTGGGCACGGAGGTCGATGCCGGTGACCGCGACCCTGCCGGCCGTGTCCTCTCCGGCCTCGGGGTTCACGATTTCCACGCGCGCCCCGATGGCGTCGGCGAGGACCGAGATCTGCGTCATCGGTGGGTGCTCGGGTCTCCGTCCCTCCTCCGGAGGAGACGGATCCGGACTCGATGGCACAGGCACCAGTTTCCTCTCGCTTCGCTGCAGCTCGTCTGCAGGCATTCCGACGGATGTTCCCGGGTTCGTTCCCGTTCTGCGGTCTCGGCGACGACCGTCGTGTCACGTTACCGACGTGTCAGCGTACCGAGGCCGCGTGGTCGCGTGATCAGTCGACCTGAAGGATCAGCTTGCTCTCCGGTTCGGCCGACAACGGCACACCGTCGCGCTGCAACAACCACGACGCGATGGTGCGGAACAGCGGCGCGGCCGACTGGCCGCCACTACCGTCGGAACTGCGGGTCGGGGCGTCGAGCATGATGCCGACGACGTAGCGTGGGTCGTCGGACGGCGCGATACCGGCGAAGGTGATCCAGTAGTCGGAGTTCGAGTAGCACTTGCAGTTCTGGTCGATCTGCTGGGCGGTGCCGGTCTTGCCGGAGATGCGGTAGCCCTCGATCGCGGCGCCCGTACCGGTGCCCTGCTGGTTGCCGGTATCGGCCTGGACGACGGAGCGGAACATGTCGCGCACGGTCGCGGCGGTCTGCGGGCTCACCACGCGCACCGGATCCGGGCGGGGCGTCTCGGTGCGGCTGCCGTCGGGCGCGATCGTCGCGCGCACGACCCGCGGCGGGACACGCTCGCCGTCGTTCGCGATGGTCTGGTAGATCGCGCTCATCTGCAGCAGGGTCATCGACAGGCCCTGGCCGATGGGCAGATTCGCGAAGGTGCCACCCGACCACTGTTCGCGGCTGGGCAGCAGCCCGGACGATTCGCCGGGCAGGCCGACATCGGTGCGCTGCCCGAGTCCGAACAGTCGCAACATCTCGGCGAAGCGGTCCTCGCCGATCCGCTCGGCGAGCATGAGCGTCCCGACGTTCGACGACTTCCCGAACACACCGGTGGTGGTGTACGGCACGACCCCGTGATCCCAGGCGTCCTTGACGGTCGCGCCGGCCATCGTGATCGTTCCGGGGACCTGCAGGACCTCGTCGGGCCGCGTGAGCCCGTCCTCGATCGCCGCTGCGGCAGTGATGATCTTGTTCACGGATCCGGGTTCGAACGGCGAACTGACCGCGAGATTGCCCTGTTCCGCATCGGGCGGGTTGTTCGCGACACCGATCGACGGGTCGAAGGTGCCGTCGTTGGACATGGCGAGCACTTCGCCGGTGTGCGCGTCGAGCACCACGGCGGAGGCGTTCCTCGCGCCGGACAGATCCTTCGCGCGTTGTACCTCCTGCTGCACGTGGTACTGCAGGTCGTTGTCGATCGTGAGCTCGACGGACGAACCGTCGACCGCCGGCTGCCGGTCGCGCCAGCTGCCGGGGATCACGGCACCGTCGGAACCGCGGTCGTAGGTCGACGAACCGTCGGTGCCCGCGAGCACGGCGTCCATCGATGCTTCGAGCCCGATCAGGCCGTGTCCGTCCCAGCCGGTAGCCCCGACGAGGTTGGCGGCGAGGGAACCACCCGGGTACAGGCGGATGTCCTGACGTTCGGTTCCGACCTTGCCGTACTCGTCGACGATCGCCGCCGCGACCCCCGGATCGACGCCTCGGGCGAGGTAGACGAAGGTCTCGTCACTCTCGAGCATCTCGAGCACATCCTTCTCGGGCGCCGCGGCGCCGAGCGCGTCGTGAACGGCCGAGGCCACACCCTCGAGATAGTCCGAGACCTCCGGCCGGGTCGGATCCTTCGCGCGTTCCTCCTCGAGTTCCTTGCGGACCCGCACGGGCTGGAAGGTCAGCGCCTTCGCCTCCATGGTGTAGGCGAGCGGTTCGCCGTTGCGGTCGGCGATGGTGCCGCGGGTCGCGGGTTCGACGAGCCGGGTGGTGCGCTGGCTCGCCGCTTCGGCGGACAACGTGGGAGCCTGGACGAGCTGCACGGACAGCAGCTGCGCGATCGCTACGCCCAGCGCCCCGAACAGGCCGATCCGGCCCCACTTGTTGCGGAAGGTGAAGCTCGTCCTGTCACGTTGCGTGCGGTCGCGCGGCGCGGACATCCGAGCGCGTCCGCCGCGCGTCGCCGGGGTGGAACGTCGTTGCGGTGCACGCCGGGGGGTGGAGCGGTTGTTCACCGAGGCCCGCCCTCGGGTTCCGCCGGCACGGCCTGGACGGGCGCTTCGGGCGACGCGGCGCGGGGCGCCTCGGCTTGTGGCAGTTCGGTCACGGGTACCGGTCGTCCCGCCGCGGGCGGCACAGGTGCGGCACCGTCGGCGTCCGGTACGGCGCCCACGGGAGCCTGCGGTGCGGGGGCGGGTGCCGGCTCCTCGCCGACCGGCCGGCCGTCGGCGGACGGCGCGGCCCGACGGGTGTCGTCGGCTTCGGTGCGCGGCCGGGGCTCCTCGCTCACGTCACCGAGCGGCCGCGGGGTTTCCGCTCCGGCACTGCCGGCCAGCGGGGTCTGGACGCGGGCGTCCTCCCGGACCGGCGGACGGAGCGGAGCCGGCGGCGCACCCTGGGCCGGGACCGGATCGCCCACCACCTGCACCGAACCGTCCGGCGCGACCACGATCCGCGCGACCTGCCCGGTGGGGATCATGCCCAGCTCCGCCGCGGCGACCGCGAGGGCGGGAGCCGACTCGGCCATCGCCACGTCGCGCTGCAGCACCGCCCGCTTCTGCGCGAGCTCCTCGTTGAGGGAACGCGCCGCGCTCAGCTCGTAGGAGTCCTCGGTCGCGCGGGTGGTGAGCAACAACGTCACGGCCATACCCACGCCGAGAAGGGCGATGATGGTGGCGACGAACGGGATCCGGGTGCGGACACGCCCGGCACCCGTCGTCCGGCCGCGGGTCTCGACCGTTTCGACACCGAGCTGCGCGGCGCGCTGAGACCGTCTCTGATAGGCACGCTGCGCTGCCGTCGATCGCCCCGAGTGCCGGCGCTGCGAGGGTGCCACCTGTACGGTCATCGGTTACCTCCTGGCGATTCGTTCTGCAGCACGCAGGCGGACGGGCGCCGAACGTGGATTGGCCTCGATCTCGTCCTCGGTCGCCCGCTCGGCGCCGCGGGTCAGGATGCGCAGTTCCGGCCCCATGCCCGGCAGTTCGACCGGAAGCCCTTCGGGACTGCGGGACTTCGAACGCGGCGTCAGCTCCTGCTTGACGACCTTGTCCTCGAGCGACTGGTACGACATGAAGACGATCCGGCCGCCGACGGCGAGGGCGTCGAGAGCGTCGGGGATCGCATCGCGCAGCGAGTCGAGCTCGGCGTTGACCTCGACACGCAGCGCCTGGAAGGTGCGCTTGGCCGGATGACCACCGGTGCGACGGGTCGCGGCCGGGATCGTGCGGTAGAGCAGTTCGACGAGTTCGCCGCTGGTCCGAAACGGCGTCCTGGCCCGGGTCCGCACGATCTCGGAGGCGATCTTGCCGGCGAACCGTTCTTCGCCGTAGGTGCTCAGGATGCGGGCGAGATCGCCGTGACCGTAGGTGTTGAGGACATCCGCGGCGGTGATGCCGGTGGTGGGATCCATCCGCATGTCGAGCGGAGCGTCCTTCGAGTACGCGAAGCCGCGCTCCGCTTCGTCGAGCTGCATCGAGGACACACCGAGATCGAACAGAGCAGCGTGGACCGAGCCGTACCGGTCGAGGCCGACGCTCTCGAGCGCATCGGCGATCCCGTCGTAGCGGGTATGGACGAAGTCGGTGCGGTCGGAGAACCGCGCGAGCCGCTCGCGCGCGATCGCCAGTGCGTCGGGGTCGCGGTCGAGACCCACGAGCCGCAGACCGGGATAGATCGTCAGGAAGTGTTCGGAGTGCCCGCCGAGACCGAGTGTCGCGTCGACGAAGACAGCGCCCTCGCCGTCCGGTCCGGCACTCTCGATCGCCGGACCGAGGATCTCGACGGCTCGATCGAGCATGACCGGGACGTGGCCGAACTCCGCAGGGGACGTCACATCGGCACCGGTGGCCTCATCCGCACCATCGACGGAGTCGTGCTCGCCGTCCACCATGTGTCCTCCGGAAATCCTGCTCGGGCCGCTTACGGTCTGTGGGGTACTCGTCGGGTGGACGGTGGTGTGCCTCGTGCCTGCCTGTCGCTCGTATCGATGCCCTGCTCGTCGCCACGGGGTTGATACGGAAGACGGCGAATGCCTCGAGGTCTCTGTCCGAGTCCGAAGAGACCTGACGCCGGGGAAGTGCGTCAGGGCCCTCCGGTCCGTACCTGGCGCTGGGGAAGTGCGTCAGGGCCGGCACATCGGGCAGAGGCCTCGCGGCACTCGCCGCGCAACCCGAGCCGTGGTGTTACAAGATGTCGCGTAGTGCTTCGTCTCTCGCTTCCGAGAAGTCTTCTTCGTGTTCGGCAAGGTAGGTCTCCCATGCCGTCGCGTCCCAGATCTCGAGGTACCTGACCGAGCCGATCACGACGCAGTCCTTGGCGAGACCGGCATACCTGCGGTGCGCGGCCGACAGCGTGATCCGGCCTTGCGAGTCGGGTCGCTGCTCGTCCGTTCCCGAAGCGAGGCTGCGCAGGAACGCACGTGCCTGGGGGTTGCTCCGTGAGGCGCTCGCAGCGCGTTCCGCCAAGGCGGCGAACTCGTCGCGAGGGAACACGGTGAGGCTGTGATCCTGCCCCTTCGTGATCATCAACCCTCCCGCCAGCTCGTCTCGGTACTTCGCCGGCAGCGTGAGCCGGCCCTTGTCGTCCAACTTGGGGGTGTAGGTACCGAGGAACACTCGGCGCCTCCCCGCTGCCGGACGGATGCTTCGCGCGGCAGGACACCTCGTCCCGCCGTGCCCCACATTACCCCACTTTGCCCCACCGGAAACGGATTACCGCCGCCCGGTCACGCGTGTTGCCGTCACATCCCCAGCTCAGAGCAGGTGGCGGAAAATGGGGACACGCCCCGGGGAGGTGGCGCAGCATCGGCCGACGCCTTCGCGTCGACGACCGTCCCCACCCGGGAAACGAGGACGGAGCGCAAGACGACCAGGGAAAACGGGGCGGGTGGGACGAGGCGGGGAGAGGGAACGGAGCCGAGGGCGGCGGCGAGTGGGGCGCGGTGGAGGAGAGACGACCGGTGGGGGTACGAAACTCCGCAGAGAACGACGACGGCGCGACCCGTGGGTCGCGCCGTCGTCGATACAGCTGTTGGTCGAGGAGGTCACTCCTGCTCGAAACGCCTCCGGAACCGCTCTTCCATGCGGTTGGTGAAGCCACCACCCGAGGACTTCCTGCCGCCGCCGGAACTTCGGCCGGTCTTTCCGGAAGCGGAACTACCACCCGTCGCCCCTGAAGCCGACGGCCGACGACCGCCGAGGAGCAACAGAACTCCGGCGGCGAACATCACGAGGAACCCGAGCAGACTGATGATCGGAAAGCCGCCCGGCTTGAGCGGCAGGGCAACACCGGCGATCAACAGCGTCAGGCCCAACACGAACAAGGCGCCGGCCTGCAGCCGCCGCCGGTTCGACGCCATCCCCAACCGGCTACCACGCACGGTCGAGGCGAACTTGGGATCCTCAGCATAGAGCGCGCTCTCGATCTGATCGAGCATGCGCTGCTCGTGCTCGGAGAGTGGCACGGTACCTCCCCCGGCACTAAACGGTGGCCACCGGATCCGTGGGGCGGATCCGGCGGGGGGCCGTCGATACGGCCGCCTGAATCAATAATACGAGCAGAAGTCGATGTGGACCACAAACTCCACACGTGAGTTCGGTCCCCCGCCCGGCGAAGCCCTCGTGAGAAGGCGAAGGTCACCCACCGACACCGACTTCGGGCTCTGCCTCGGCGTCGAGATAACCCTCCACGTCGTGCAGGAAGTGACCCACCTCGTCGTAGAACGCACCGGACTCGTCGGCTCCGACGGCCCGCGCGACGCCCGCCTCGATCGCCGCGCGAGTGGCGGAACGGTCGGCGAAGTAGTCGGCCCAGACGGCGAAGGACTCGTCGGCTCGCGCCATGAGCGCCCACGCATTGCGCGTGACCGGCCGGCGCGCCGGCCGGACCCCGGAGCGCATCTCCGCAGCGGCGACGACCGCGCCGGCACCGCGCAGCGCCGCAAGATAGGCGAGACGGAACCTCTCGCCCGGATCGCCGGCACCGGCGGCACCCGAGAGCAGATCGTCGGCCTTGCGCAACAGCGTCGCTGCGCGCGCCGAGGTCGGGCGGTCCATGCATGCGGACGGTCCGAGCGTGGGAGACGTTCGGCGCGGCCCTCGACCCGCGACGTGACCGTCGGCCATATTCACGCACCTCCTCGGCGTGCTCGCACCACTCACTACAACGAGCGGTATCCGGTGGTATTCCCGCCGAAACGCCGAGGAACGGAGATCACTGTCCTCGAGTGATCCCCGACACGGACGCCGAGCGGGAGACCCCAGGGTGATCCGGGGATGTTCGCTTCCCTCGAACATCCCCGGATCACCGGTGTCGAACATGCGTTCGACGTATTCAATATAGCTGGACCCACCGACAACCCGTCAAGAGAAAGCGGCCACGTCATCCCGAACGATCAGCGAGACCCGAACACCTCCGACACATCGCGAGCCACCCGAACGAGTCACGCATGACCACCGATCCCCACCACGACCCCGCAATCCTCACCGAACTCTCCCCTGCGGATTTCCGTGCGCGCCTCCCCGAGCTGCTGTCCGTCTACGTCGCGGCGATGCGCTATCCCCGCGGCACGGAGTACCACCGGGCGCCGATGTGGTCCGAGCATTCGGCTCGTGCGGGATGGCAGGCCTTCGCCGCCGCTCTCCCCGAGGCGCCCGACACGATCGTCGGCATCGCGTACGGCTACCGGGGCGATAGCCGGCAGTGGTGGAACCAACAGGTGCGCACCGGCATGCGTCGTTCCGGACGGTCTCCCGAGGAGATCGATCGGGTCCTCGCCGACTACTTCGAGCTCACCGAACTGCACGTCCGTCCCGACATGCAGGGACGCCGCATCGGCGAACTGCTCCTGTACGCGCTGCTGCGGGACCGTGCGGAAGGAGCCGTCCTGCTGTCGACTCCCGAGGTGCCGGCCGAGGACAACCGGGCGTGGCGGCTGTACCGTCGGTTCGGATTCCAGGATGTCGTCCGCCGGTTCGTCTTCACCGGCGATGCCCGGCCCTTCGCGGTGCTCGGCAGGAGTCTGCCGCTCGGGCCGGACCTCGTTCCGCATCACCCCCACACGCTCGACGATCCGGACGGAAGTGGTATCCCATGAGCCCCACCCTCGACGCCGTCGTGGTCGGATCCGGCCACAACGCTCTGGTCTCGGCGTGCTATCTCGCCCGTGACGGATGGTCGGTGGAGGTGCTCGAACGCGACACCGTGCCGGGCGGGGCCGTCTCCACCGTCGAGCGCTTCCCCGGATACGCCGTGGACCGCGGTTCCTCGGCCCACATCATGGTCCGCCACTCGGGAATCGTCGAGGAGCTCGATCTCGCCGCCCACGGACTGCGCTACATCGACTGCGACCCGTGGGCGTACGCGCCGCCGCCCGCAGGCACCGACCGCCCCGGCATCGTGTTCCACCGCGATCTCGACCGGACCTGCGCGTCCGTCGAGGCCGCGTGCGGGCGCCGGGAAGCCGACGCGTACCGCCGATTCGTGCAGGACTGGGGTCCGCGCAGCGCGGCGGTGATGAAGTCGTTCACCCATCCCCCGACCGGCCGGCATCTGCTGTCCTCGTTCTGGGGTCTCGACGCCGGGGAAGGCGGCAGCGCCCTGTCCCGCCGTTTTCTCACCACCGGCGACAGCCTGCTCGACGAATACTTCGACGACGAACCCCTGAAAGCGGCACTGGCCTGGTTCGGTGCGCAGTCCGGACCGCCCATGTCCGAACCGGGCACCGCGGCGATGGTGGGCTTCGCGGCCCTCATGCACACCCTTCCGCCGGGCCGCGCGGTCGGCGGGAGCGGCGCGCTGACCCAGGCGCTGCTGTCCCGACTGCGTTCCGATGGCGGCACGGTGACCTGCGGCGACGCCGTCACGGAGATCGGCCGCTCCGGCGATCTGTGGACCGTGCGCACCGCATCGGGACGCTCCGTGCGGGCCCGCAGGGTCGTCGCCGGCTGTCACGTCCTCACCACACTGGAGCTGCTCGACCGCGGCGGATACGACCGCGGCCGGCTCGAAGGCTGGCGGCGCAGCATGCGGGTCGGCCCGGGCATCGGCATGGTCCTGCGGCTGGGCACCGATTCGCTGCCGCACTACCGCGGGTGCGACGAACCGGAGCTGACCACCTCGGGTCTGCAACTGCTCGTCGACGACCGCGCCCACCTGCGGGCGGCCCACGGTGCCGCGATGGCGGGAGACCTGCCCCCGCGACCGGCGGTTCTCGCGATGAGCTTCTCGGCACTCGATCCGACGATCGCGCCCGCCGGCAAACACCAGATCACACTGTGGTCCCAATGGCATCCGTACGCGCTGCGGGGCGGGCGACGCTGGGAGGACATCGCCCGATCGGAGACCGATCGCATCCTCGCGGAGATGGAGACGCGATCTCCCGGTTTCACCGCCGGCGTCGAACATTGCCACGTACAGACCCCCGCCGACATCGAGCGCGAACTCGGACTGCTCGGCGGGAACGTCATGCACGTGGAGATGTCGCTGGACCAGATGTTCCTGTGGCGGCCGCTGCCGGAGCTGTCGGGCTATCGGGTGCCCGACGCGCCCGGCCTCTACCTCACCGGCGCCTCGACGCATCCCGGCGGCGGTGTCTCCGGCGCGAGCGGACGCAACGCCGCCCGCGTCGCCCTCGCCGACGCCAGGGGCGGCATCATGGATCGCATGAAGGGCTGGGTGTCGCGATGACCGAGACCTACGCGCCTGCCCCGGCCCACCCGGCCCGATGGCGGACGATCCTTCCCGTCGTCCCGGCCGTCGCCGCGGTCCTCGCCCAGATCGCCTATCCCCTCACCGAGGGTGACGCCCGGGACGCCGCGACCGTCGCGGTCGTCACACTGCTCACCGCAGCCTGCCTCGTCCATGCGGCGCTGAACCGCGGTCCCACCTTCGCCGTCGTCCTGTTCGTGAGTTCGGCCGGTATCGGATACCTGTCCGAGGTGGTCGGCACGATGACCGGCTACCCCTACGGCTGCTACAGCTATGTCACCGACCGTCTCGGGCCGGCGGCCCTCGACGTTCCGCTCGTGGTACCGCTGGCCTGGTCGGCGGGTCTGTACCCCGTGTGGTGCGTGGCCTCGCGCCTCGTCCGCAACGGTCCCGGCCGGGTCGCGGCGGTCACCGTCGGCATGCTCGGATGGGATCTCTTCCTCGACCCCCAGATGGTCGCGGACGGTCACTGGTCGTGGTGCAATGCCGGCGGCCTGCCCGGGATCGGGCACATCCCGCTCACCAACTATGCGGGCTGGCTCCTCGTCGCCGCGATCATGGCGACCGTGCTCGTCCTCGTCGACTCCCGTTCGGACCGCCCCGACACGCCCCGGCACGACGGCGTGCCGATCGCGTTGTTCCTGTGGACGTGGCTCGGTTCGGCCCTCGCCCACAGTGTCTTCCTCGACACCCCCGAGCTCCGCTATTCGGCGCTGTACGGGCTGGTCGTCATGGGTGTGCTGGGCGTTCCCCTGCTGGTCTCGCTCGTCCGCGGACGCGGCGCGAGTGGATCCGGCCCGGAGCCGGTCGAGGCACGACTCGCCGCGAGCGACCCGAACAACCGACGAGGATGACCGTGCCTGGCACCATGTTCTCCGTGCAGTCGTCCACCATGTCCGTCCGCCGTCGTGTCGTCGCGGTCGTGGGGCTCGTGCTCCTCGCCGTTCCGCTCCTCACCGGTTGCCTGCGCGTGCAGGCGACAATGGGGATCTCCTCCGACGACCGCGTGTCGGGGCAGATCGTCGCCGCGACCATTCCCGCCGACGAGAACGATCCCGGCCCCGAGCTCACCGCCCCTTCGGCTCTGGCCGGGAAGGTGCGGGTGCAGGAGTACTCGCAGGACGGCTACGTGGGGAGCCAGGTCTTCTTCAACGACCTCACCTTCGGCGATGTCCAGCAGCTCGCGACGATGTCCGACCAGAGCGCGGGCATGTTCCAGCTCAACCTGCAGCGTTCCGGCGACCTCGTGGCCCTGAACGGACGTGTGGACCTCGAGTCCGCCCCGTCGCAGGGCACGGACGTCCAGTTCACCATCGCGTTCCCGGCCCGGGTGGCGACCACCAACGGCACCCGCGAGTCGGATTCGATCGTGACCTGGAAGCTCCCGGCCGGTGAGGTCAGCAGCCTCCGGGCGGAGGTGCGCTACGCGGATCCCAACACGCGCGGTTTCGCGGGCTGGGCCGGGATCATGGCCGGAGCCGTCTTCGGGGTCACGCTGATCATCGCGGGCACGGCCTGGTTCACCCGCAATCCGGCGCCGCGGTGGTCGGCGACGAGCGGGACACGGTCCTGACCGGCCTGTCGCGCGGACCGGCCCCCACCCCGTGGGAGCGACTCGTCAGCGGTGGCGCCCTCGTCGCCTCCTACGGCGCGGCGGTCGCCGTCGCGAACCGGTTCGCGCTCCCCCGTCTCGCGCCGGGCCCGGTCGTCGACGAGCAGGTCACCGTCGTCGTTCCCGCCCGCGACGAGGCCCCGCGCATCGGTGCGATCGTCTCCGACCTGCGGGCACAACGAGGACTGCGCGCCCTGCGCGTGATCGTCTTCGACGACGATTCGTCCGACGGCACGGCCGACCTCGCCGCGGCTGCTGCGGAGGGAGACGAGCGCATCACCGTCGTCCGGTCGACGGACCCGCCTGCCGCCGGCTGGACCGGCAAGGCGGCCGCGTGCGCCGCAGCGGTCGCTCACGCCGGCTCGGTGGTGGACGAGGGAGTCGTCCTGTTCGTCGACGCCGACGTCCGGCTCGCGCCCGATGCGCTCGCCGCCGCCGTCACCCTGCTGCGCCGCCGGAATGCAGCGCTCGTCTCGCCGTTCCCGTACCAGCGGACCGGGTCTGCGCTCGAGCGCCTCGTGCAACCCCTGCTGTTCTGGTCGTGGTTCTCACTGCTGCCCGTCGCGGTCTCGCACCGCACCCGCCGGCCGTCCATGGCGGTCGCGTGCGGGCAGTTCCTCGTCTTCGACGCCCGGGTCTACGCCGCGATCGGCGGGCACGCGGCGGTCGCGGCGAGTCCCACGGAGGATCTCGATCTCGCCCGGGCGCTACGCCGCACCGGAGAACGCACCACGGTCGCGGCCGCGGGCCGACTCGCGTCGTGCCGGATGTACGACGGACCCCGCGCGCTGGTGGGCGGCTACACGCGCTGGCTGTGGTCGGCGTTCGGCTCTCCCGCCGGGGCTGCCGCGGTCGTGGCGCTGTATCTCGTCGCGTACCTCGTGCCTCCGGCCGCGGCCCTGCTCGGAGACGCGCGGACGCGACGCTGGGGCCTGGCCGGGACCGCCGCGGGAGTGCTGTCGCGACTGCTCGCTCGAACGACCGAACGGGGAGGCCGGCGGCACCCGGACGCCCCCGACCGTCTCGCCGGCGACCTGCTGGACGCCGCGGCCCACCCCGCCTCGATCCTGGTCTTCGGCGCGCTCACGGCGTCGTCGATCCGGGCACGGCGGAGCGGACGAGCGTCGTGGAAGGCCCGCACCCTCCCCTGACCGGGCCGGGACGGGGACGGTTCAGGCCGGCTGCACCGCGGCGGGAGCCTCGAGTTCGTAGCCGAGGCGGGTGAGCACCTCGCCGGTCGCGCGGGCGAAGTTGAGCGTGATGAAGTGCAGGCACGGCGCACCCTCGGAGATCAGACGCTCGCACATCTCCGTGGCGACCTCGATGCCCACCTCGCGTACTGCCGCCCGGTCCTCCTCGGGACCGTCGCCCGCCGCCCGCCGCAGGCGCTCCTCGAGTACGGGCGGCAGCTGCGAACCCGACAGTTCCAGGCTGCGCCGCGCCGAGCGCAGCGACGTGATCGGCATGATCTCGGGGATGATCGGCTTGAGCCCCTGCTCGGCGTCGTGGGCCACGACCCGGTCGCGCAGACGCAGGTAGTGCTCGACGTCGAAGAACATCTGGGTGATCGAGTACTCGGCGCCCGCGCGCAGCTTCTGCACGAGATAGCGGGTGTCGTGATCGAGGTCCGGGGACCGGTGGTGCCCTTCGGGGAAGGACGCGACGCCGACGTGGAAGTCGCCGAGGTCGCGCACCAACCGGACGAGCTCGTCGGCGTACTCGAGGCCCTCCGGATGCTTCTCCCACTCGCCGAGCGGATTACCCGGCGGGTCGCCGCGCAGGGCCAGGATGTTGGTGATACCGCGATCGGCGTAGGCACCGACCATCGCGCGCAGTTCGTCGATGCTGTGCCCGACGGCCGTGAGGTGCGCGACCGGCAGCAGGGTGGTCTCCTCGGCGAGGCGTCCGGTGACCCGAACCGTACGGTCGCGGGTGGATCCCCCGGCGCCGTAGGTCATCGATACGAAGGCCGGGCCGAGACGCTCGAACGTCCGCACGGCACGCCACAGTCGTCCCTCGGCCTCGGCGTCGCGAGGCGGGGAGAACTCGACGGAGAACGGAATGCGGCCCGAACGCGCGGACCCGAGACGGTCCACGATCGACGGGGTCCGAGAAATCCCGCCGTCCTCGGTTGCCCTGACGAAGTCGCTTGTCACCGGTCCAGCATAGGTGGCGCCGCTGCGGCGGGCGCTACCGGCGACGATCCGAGAGTGCGGATAGGCTGGTCGCGGCGCCCCGGCTCCACTCGTCTCCGAGGTGCCGTCACCATCGACCTGGAGGTTCCGTCCTGTCTACCGGCGCCGATCACTTGCTTGCCGAGCAGCTCCCCCACCGTGTGGAGGACTCCCTCCGGCAGTTCTTCGCCTCACGCGCCGCGTTGATCGACTCCGTGGGCGGTGGCTACCGGCAGGCCGTCGACAGACTCGAAGCATTCGTGCTCCGCGGCGGCAAGCGGGTCCGTCCGCGTTTCGCGTGGACGGGCTGGCTCGGTGCCGGCGGGGATCCGACGGGCCCGGACGCAGAGGCCGTCCTGCAGGCATGCTCCGCGCTCGAACTCGTGCAGGCCGCGGCGCTCGTCCACGACGACATCATCGATGCCTCCACCACGCGCCGCGGGTTCCCCACCGTGCACGTCGAGTTCACCGAGCAGCACCGGAAGGCCGGCTGGCACGGCAAGGCAGAGCAGTTCGGCGAATCCGTCGCGATCCTGCTCGGCGATCTCGCCCTGGTGTGGGCGGACGACATGCTGCACTCGGCCGGGCTCGCACCCGAGACCGTCGCGCGGGTGACGCCGGTCTGGGCCGCGATGCGCACCGAGGTGCTCGGCGGGCAGTATCTCGACATCGCCAACGAGGTGGCGGCGGACGAATCGGTGGAGGCCGCGACGCGGGTGAACCGGTTCAAGACGGCGGCGTACACGATCGAACGTCCCCTGCATATCGGCGCCGCCCTCGCCGGCGCCGACGACGACCTGATCGATGCCTACCGCCGCTTCGGCACCGACATCGGCCTGGCGTTCCAGTTGCGCGACGACCTGCTCGGGGTCTTCGGCGACCCGGAGGTCACCGGCAAGCCCTCGGGCGACGATCTGCGCTCCGGCAAACGCACGGTCCTGTACGCGCTGGCCCTCGAGACCGCCGACGGCTCCGATCCGGCAGCGGCCGAGTTGTTGCGCACCTCGATCGGCACCGACCTGTCCGACTCGCAGGTCGAGCAGCTCCGCTCCGTGCTCGTCGATCTCGGTGCCGTCGCCCGGATCGAGGACCGCATCACCGCGTTGACCGACAGCGCGTTCGAGGCTCTCGAATCGTCCGGTGCCACGCAGGAGGGCAAGGCCCTCCTGCGCGACTCGGCGGTCGCGGCGACCCGCCGGGTGGCGTGAGACCGGTGCGGACGGTTTCCGGCGTCGAGAAGGTCGTGGTGGTCGGCGCGGGGCTCGCCGGCCTGTCGGCGGCTCTGCACCTGCGTGGCGGCGGCAAGGACGTGACGGTGCTCGAACGCGCCGACGACGTCGGTGGCCGGGTCGGCAGCTATCACGGGCCGGGCTACGAGATCGACAACGGCGCCACCGTGCTGACGATGCCCGAGTTGATCGACGACGCGCTCGCCGCGGTGGGCGCCGACCGGGACTCCGTCCGTCCGGCGCTCCGCACCCGGCAGCTCTCCCCCGCCTATCACGCGCGCTTCGCCGACGGCACCTCGATCGATGTGCACTCGGATCCCGATGCCATGGTCGCGGAGATCTCCCGGGTGTGCGGGCCCGACGAAGCACAACGCTATCTGCGGTTGCGGTCCTGGCTCGCCGACATCTTCGAGGCGGAATTCGACCGTTTCATGGACGCGAACTTCGACTCGCCGTTCGACCTGGTCTCGTCGCCCGCCGCCGTGCGCGATCTGGTGCGCCTTCTCCGCCTGGGCGGGTTCGGCAGGCTGGGCGCGCAGGTGAACCGCAGGATCACCGACCCTCGCCTGCGCCGCGTCTTCACCTTCCAGGCGCTGTACGCCGGTGTCGCTCCGGCACGGGCCCTCGCGGTCTACGGAGCCATCGCCCACATGGACACCTCGATGGGTGTGTACGCGGTGGACGGCGGTATGCGGTCGGTCGCCCGCGCGATGGCCGCGGCGTTCGTCGAGGCCGGTGGGCGGCTCGAACTCGGCCGGGAGGTGACCGCGGTCGATGTCACCGGCGGCCGGATCGACGGTGTCCGCACCCGCGACGGGCATCGTTTCCCGTGCGACGCGGCCGTCCTGACCCCCGATACCCCGGTCGTCGACGCCGTGCTGCCACGCCGCCGGCGCCGTCGCACGCTGGCCGCGCCCTCGGCGGTGGTGCTGCACGGATCTGTCCCCACCGCGGTGAGTGGCGGCTGGGCGGCGCAACACCACCATGTGATCGACTTCGGCGCCGCATGGAACCGCACCTTCGCCGAGATCACCCGCAGCCGCGGACGCGGCCGCCTGATGTCCGATCCGTCACTACTGATCACCCGGCCCGCACTGTCCGATCCCGACCTGCGGTTCACCCGCGAGGGCGTCGAACACGAGCCGTTGTCGGTGCTGGCGCCGTGCCCGAACCTCGACAGCGCACCGCTCGCCTGGGCGGAACTCGCGGTGCCCTATCGCAACGAGCTGTTCGACGTCCTCGACCGCCGCGGATACGGCGGGATCACGGACGGGTTCCGCGTCGACCACATCGACACACCCGCGACCTGGCACGCTCGTGGTATGCAGGCGGGCAGCCCGTTCTCGAGCGCGCACGTCTTCCGCCAGACGGGACCGTTCCGGCGACGCAATCTCGACCCGGCCGTTCCCGGCGTGGTGCTCGCGGGTTCGGCGACGGTGCCCGGTGTGGGTGTGCCCACGGTGCTGTTGTCCGGAAGACTCGCCGCCGAACGGCTCGGTGTTCCGCGCGCGCGGTGACACGGGGGCACTTCCGCGGGTGCGGCGATACCGGGCGCAGTGCGCCTCACGTCTCCACTAAACTGTCCTCGTTCGCCAGCATCTGCGCGCCGCGCATCCACGTCCACGGGGGAGGAACCGTACCGATGTCGTCCCCTGCCTCGCCCGACGCCGAGTCGCAGACCTCGCCCGCGCCGGAGGGGACGGCCGCACCGGCACGTGAGCCTTCGAAGTATGCATTCCTGAGGAGTCCCGCCGGCAATGCCGCGCTGCTCGGCGCGTGCGGCGCGGTGTTCATGACCTTCGGCAGTTTCGGGGCGGGCAGCGTCCGCCGGGTCGATCCGCTGCTCGAGGGCATCTACCTGTCGTGGCTGCGCTTCGGCCACGGCCAGTTGCTCTCGACGATCATCCTGTGGATCGGCGTGCTCGTCATGATCGGCGCGTGGGTGCGCCTCGGCCGGGCCGCCCTCGCCGGGCTCGTGACGGTACGCGATCTGTGGACGGTGCTGCCCGCGTGGACCGCTCCCCTGCTGTTCGCCACACCGATGTTCAGCCGCGACGCGTATTCCTATCTCGCCCAGGGCGCGCTGTTGCGCGACGGCTTCGATCCGTACGCGGTGGGGCCGGTGGTCAATCCGGGTGTCCTGCTCGACAACGTCAGCAACGTGTGGACGACCACCACCACCCCCTACGGACCCGTCCACCTGCTCCTCGGTGCGGGCATCACGTCCATCACCGACGACAATGTGGTCACGGGAACGTGGTTGTGGCGCCTGACCATGCTTCCCGGCCTGGCGCTCATGGCGTGGGCCGTGCCGAAACTCGCGCGCCGCATGGGCGGCAATCCCTCGATCGCCCTGTGGCTCGCGGTTCTGAACCCGCTCGTGCTGATCCACCTCGTCGGGGGCGTGCACAACGAGCTGCTGATGGTCGGTCTCATGATCGCCGGCATCGTGCTGGTCCTCGAGGGCCGCCATCTCGGCGGCATCGCGCTGGTCTCGCTCGGCGCCGCGATCAAGGCCACGGCGGGGTTGGCGTTGCCCTTCCTGGTATGGGTGTGGATGGTCCACGAACGCGACCGTGCGCGCGCCGAGGGACGCGAGCCCGCAGCGCCGGTCCGTCTGTTCGCCAAAGCGACCGGACTCGGACTTCTCGTGTTCGCCGCGGTCTTCGGTGGCACCTCGCTGCTCGCCGGGGTCGGTATCGGCTGGCTCACCGCCTTGTCCGGTTCGTCGAAGATCATCAACTGGTTGTCGTTGCCGACGATGATGGCCCACGTCGTCACGTGGATCACCCCGTGGCGTCTCGGCTCGATCCTCGACATCACGCGCATGCTCTGCGCGATCGCGCTGGTGGTGATCCTCGTGTGGGCGTGGTGGCGATTCCGCCGCACCGAACGCGACGCGGTCTTCGGGATCGTCGTGGCACTGACCGCCGTGACTCTGCTGTCGCCCGCCGCACTGCCCTGGTACTACTCGTGGCCGCTCGCGGTCGCCGCGGCCTTCGCGATGTCGCCCCGGCTCCTCATGGTGCTCGTCGCACTGTCGACCTGGCTCATGTTGATCTTCAACCCCGACGGGTCGATCGGCATGTACAACCTGGCGCACGTCGCGCTCGCAGTGTTCGCCTCGATCGTCGCGGCCCGCGCTCTGGTCACCTACGATCCGCTGCGCCTGCGACTGCGGCCGCGACCGGCATCGCCCCCGGGTGCTGCGCGGGACGACCGTGCCTGATCGTCCCGCCGGGAGCGTGACCGACGACCTCGCCCGGGCCTATGCCTACTGCGCCGAGCTCACCGCAGAGCACGGACGCACCTACAACCTCGCCACCCGGTTGCTGCCGGCCCCGCGCAGAAGCGCCGTCCACGCGCTCTACGGATTCGCGAGGCATGTCGACGACATCGTCGACGTCACCGCGGTGGACGACCCGGAAGCCGCGATCCGCGGTGTCGACGACGCGCGCGCCCGGTTGCACGCCGCGCTCGCGGGCGATCCGGGCCCGCTCGACGACACCGGGCTGGTGGTCCGCGCACTCGCCGACACGATCGGGCAGTACGGCATCCCGATCGACTACTTCGAGGCATTCATCCGGTCCATGCGCATGGACGTGCCGGGCACCCCCGAATTCCGGCCCCACTATCGGACGATGGAGGAACTGCGCAAGTACATGTACGGCTCCGCGGCCGTGATCGGGCTCGAACTGCTTCCCGTGTTCGGAGTCGACGATCCGGCGGCCGCGCCGGCCGCCGCCGCACTCGGCGAAGCGTTCCAGCTCACCAACTTCATCCGCGACGTGGGAGAAGACCTCGAACGCGGACGCGTCTACATCCCGCTCGAAGTGTGGTCGGCGTTCGGGGTCGACCTCGACCTGCTGCGCGAGGGCAGACGCACCGGGGTGGTCGATCCGCGGGTCCGCCGGGCTCTCGCCCACGCGGTCGCGCTGACCCGTGCCGAGTACCGCAGGGCCGAGCCCGGCCTGGCGCTACTCCCCGACCGGATCCGGCCGGGCATCCGCACCGCGTTCACGCTCTACGGGCGGATCCTCGACGAGGTCGAACGCAGCGGGTTCCGGGTGCTCGACCGGCGTGCGACGGTTCCTCGCCGCACGCGCGCCGCGGTGATGCTCACCGAGTACGTCACCGGTTCACTGTTCCGGCACCGCTGACCCCGGAGAGAGCCGGGGGGTCAGAAGGCGAGCGCCTGCGCCCGCCGCATCACCTCGCGCGCGGATTGCGTGTGCATCGCGGCCACGGGGTATCCGCCGGGAAGAGAATCGTCCTCGTCGAACAACCACCGCAGGATCTCGTCGTCCTGGTAACCACCGTCGTGCAGCACCGCGATCAGACCGGGAAGGCCCTTGAGGATGTCCCCCTCTCCGTCGAGGAAGGCCTCGGGTACCACGGGCACCCGGTCGCGTTTGAACGCCAGCAGCTGCCGGTCGCGCACCATCTGGTGGACACGCGAGATGGCGACGCCGAGGGTCTTCGCCACGTCGACGAGCTGCACCACGGGGACGGAGCGGTCGAGAACGTCGTCGCAGTAAGGGATTGCACTCACCCCACCACGTTATCGCTGTGCCCGCGCGGGCGGCTACGCGGCTACCGTCCACGGGAGCTGGCTACGATCGACGGGGACGAAATCACTTCGCGCACGCGGAGCCGGACCTTCGTCACGTCGATACCTCGAAGGCCCGGGTACCGGCGTCCCACCATCACGCACGAGACACGGGGGTACACCGGGTGACCGCTGGAGGCGACCGACTGGTCGGCGTCGTGCTCGACCGGCGTTATCGCATCGAATCGCAGATCGCGCGGGGCGGCATGTCGACCGTCTACCGCGGCACCGATCTGCGCCTCGACCGTCCTGTCGCCGTGAAGATCATGGACCCGCAGTTCGCGGCGGATCCCCAGTTCCTGGCACGGTTCGAGTTCGAGGCCAGGTCCGTCGCGCGGCTGACCCATCCCGGGCTGGTCGCGGTGTACGACCAGGGCCAGGACGGCGATCACGTCTTCCTCGTGATGGAGCTCGTCGAAGGTGGCACCCTCCGCGAGTTGCTGCGCGAACGCGGCCCGATGCCGCCTCACGCCGCGGCCGCGGTGGCGGCGCCGGTCCTCGGTGCCCTGGCCGTGGCGCACCGTGCAGGTCTCGTGCACCGCGACATCAAGCCCGAGAACATCCTCATCTCCGGTAACGGCGAGGTGAAGATCGCCGATTTCGGGCTCGTCCGTGCCGTCGCCGCCGCGACCACCACCTCACGCAGCGTGATCCTCGGCACTGCGGCCTATCTGTCTCCCGAACAGGTCACCGTCGGCAGCGCGGACGCACGCAGCGACGTCTACTCGACCGGTCTGCTCGTGTACGAGATGCTCACCGGCCGCACCCCCTTCACCGGCGACACCTCGCTGTCGGTGGCGTACCAGCGGGTGGAGAAGGACGTGCCCGATCCGAGTTCGGCGATCGACGGGGTGCCGCCCGAACTCGACGCCTTCGTCCGCCGCGCCACCGAGCGCGAACCGGCCGAACGCTACGCGGACGCCCAGGTGATGGCAGATGCTCTCGGGGAGATCTGCGAGACGCTCGACCTGCCGCGTTACCGGGTTCCCGCACCGAGACGATCGGCCGTGCGCACGCCACCGGCACCGGTGGATCCCGACGCCGTACCGGCGCGCACCTCCGACGGCTCCGCGACCGGTCGTCCCGCTCCCGCCCCCGCGACCACGGCACTGCCCGCCACCGCGGCGGCGAACGCACATGCGCCGACGACCGTGCAGACCGCGGTGCCGGGCACCGCCGGCCCGAATGCTCCCACCACCCGTCCCCACCCCACCCGGGTCGCGACCCGCGCCCATCCGCGCCCCGACACCGAAGCGGTGGCGCCCCGGCCCGACTACGCCGCCGACCGTCGCCGTCAGCGCCGCTCGGCGGCCGCCTGGATCGCCGCGATCATCGTGCTCGCACTGTTCATGGGAATCGCCGGATGGTGGCTCGGCGCCGGCCGGCTCACCGACGTGCCGACCGTGCAGGGGCTCGACCGGGCCGCCGCCGTCTCCGCGATCGAGACAGCCGGACTGGCCGGCGAGATCAGAGGCGAGTACTCCGACGACGTCCCGGTCGACACCGTCCTCGGTACCGATCCCACCGCAGGATCACGTGTGCCCGACGGCGACACGATCGCGCTGCTCGTGTCGCTCGGCAGGCCCACCGTTCCGTCCATCCCCGGCGCCGGGGAGAGATCCGTCGTCGAGGACGAACTGCGGCGTCGCACCTTCGAGCCGGTGGAGGGCGGCACCGCCTTCAGCACCACGGTGCCCGAGGGAGGCGTCGCCGCACTCGATCCCGCGCCGGGATCCGTCCTGCCCGTCGGGTCCGAGGTGAAGCTTGTGATGAGCAAGGGATCACCCCCGGTGACCCTGCCCGATCTCTCCGGACGCACGGTCGACGAGGCGCGGCGCATCCTCGACGATGCGGGACTGACCGTCGGGGAGATCCGGGAGGTCTTCGACGCCGACGTCGACGGGGGCCTCGTCGCCGGCACCGACCCGGCGGAGGGCGACGAGGTCAATGCCGGAGGAACGGTCACCCTCCTCGTATCCGATGCAGTGAAGGTGCCGTCGCTGTTGGGTCGTTCGGTGGGCTCGGCCCGCGAAGAACTCACCCGGCTCGGCTTCGAGGTCGAGGTGCGGCAGCTCGGCGACTCCGACCGGTCGGTCGTGATCGGCCAGAATCCCGGGGCGGGCCGGAGAGCGGAACAGGGCAGCACGATCACGTTGACCGCACTGCCCTGATCCGAGAGATGTTTCCCGCCTACCCGCGGAGCATCTCCGCGACCAGGAACGCGAGTTCGATCGACTGCTGCGTGTTCAGGCGCGGATCGCACGCCGTCTCGTAACGACCGTGCAGGTCGAGATCGGAGATGTCCTGGGCGCCGCCGAGGCATTCGGTGACGTTCTCACCGGTGAGTTCGACGTGGATGCCACCGGGATGCGTGCCGAGCGCGCGGTGTACCTCGAAGAAGCCCTGCACCTCGTCGACGATGCGGTCGAAGTGGCGCGTCTTGTAGCCGGTGGACGCCTCGTGGGTGTTGCCGTGCATCGGATCGCACTGCCAGATCACCTTGTGACCGGTGGACTCGACGCGCTCGATGATGCCGGGCAGCAGGTCGCGGACCTTCGAGTGCCCCATCCGGGAGATCAGGGTGAGCCGGCCCGGCGTGTTGTGCGGGTCGAGCCGCTCGACGTACTCGACGGCCATCTCCGGGGTGGTCGACGGGCCGATCTTCAGGCCGATCGGGTTCGACAGCAGCTCCGCGAACGCGATGTGTGCGCCGTCGAGCTGACGGGTGCGATCACCGATCCACAGGAAGTGGGCCGACAGGTCGTACAGGCGCGGTTCGTCGCCCGAGTTGTCGAGGCGCAGCATCGCACGCTCGTAGTCGAGGACGAGGGCCTCGTGGCTGGCGTAGATCGTCGCCGCGCGCAGGTTCGGGTCGACGACGCCGCAGGCGTCCATGAACCGCAGGCCGCGATCGATCTCGGAGGCGAGCGCCTCGTAGCGGGCCCCGGCAGGCGAGGCCGAGACGAAGGCCCGGTTCCAGTCGTGCACGCGGTGCAGGTCGGCCTCACCGGCCGCGGTGACAGCACGCACGAGGTTCATCGCGGCACTCGCGTTCGCGTAGGCGCGCACGAGACGGGACGGATCGTGCCTGCGCACCTCCGGATCGGCGACCAGCGAGTTGACCATGTCGCCGCGGTAGGACGGCAGACCCAGCGCGTCGGTGTCGGACGAGCGCGGCTTGGCGTACTGGCCGGCGATACGCGCGACCTTCACCACCGGCGTCGAAGCACCGTAGGTCAGCACCACCGCCATCTGCAGCAACGTGCGGATGTTGCCCTTGATGTGCGGCTCGGTGTTGTCCGCGAACGTCTCGGCGCAGTCGCCGCCCTGCAGGAGGAAGGCTTCACCGCGGGCGACGGCGGCGAGCTGGTTCTGCAGCTCCTCGACCTCGCGGGGCACGGTGATGGGGGGCACGCTCTCGAGCACGGTGCGCATCGCCGCGGCCTGCTCCTCGGGCCAGCCGGGCTGCTGCAGCGCCGGTTTCGCGAGCGCCGCGTCGAGGTTGGCACGCAGCTCCTCGGGCAACGGAGGAAGTTCGGGCAAGCGGTCGATCGGCACGTCGACAGTCCAGTTCACCCGTCCAGGATATGGCGTGACGGCCGGGAGCGGCGCAGCACCCCGTTACCCGCGTCACCGTGAACGACGAGCGGCCTCGATCGCCTCGAACTTCGCGAGGTTGTGGCGGGCGTCGGCGAGGGCGTCGTGATTGTCGTCCGGAACCGGAGGCAGGGGTGGGCAACCCGAGTCCTCCCAGTACTGCCGGAGTTCGCGGGTGTAGCGGGGCAGGACGTCCGGAAGATCGGGCATCGTGCCCCACAACTGCGCGAGGACGACGTGGTCGTAGGCCCCGATCCATGCCCACAGCTCGGGTCGGATACCCGGCCGGGGCACGAGGAACTTCAGCAGGTCGTCGCGGATCCTCGACCGCGACTTCCACGCGGGGTGCGCCGGGGGCGGCAGCTTCGGCAGCACGTTGCGGCGCACCCAGGCGCCCGCCCGGGACGGGTCGAACTCGGTCGACACCGCGTAGAACTCGCGGCCGTCCTCGCAGGCGACACCGATCGAGACGAGTTCGATCGTGCGACCGTCCTCGATGAATTCACAGTCGTAGAAGTAGCGCACCTGCTCACCCGGCGCGGGTGTCGGGAATACGGTCCGGGACGGGACCGCCCGGCGGCGGGGTGACGGCCTCGGACTCCGACGCGCCTGCCTCCCCGGCCGTACCCGGGCCGTCCGCCACGCCCGGGGTGCTCTTCAGGGTCGCGGCGTAGATGTCGACGTACTCCTGGCCCGACAACTGCATGAGCGAGTACATGACCTCGTCGGTGACGGTGCGCTCGACGAACCTGTTGCCGCCCATGCCCTCGAACCGGGAGAAATCGATGGGCTTGCCGATCCGCACGGTGATCTTCGCCGGTCGCCACATCTTCGAGCCGATGGGGTTCATCCGGTCGGTTCCGATCATGGCGACGGGGATCACGGGGACGCCGGTCTCGAGCGCCAGTCGCGCCAGGCCGGTCTTGCCCTTGTAGAGACGTCCGTCGGGTGAGCGGGTGCCCTCGGGGTAGATGCCGAGCAGTTTTCCCTGGCCGAGAACCCGGACGCCGGCATTGAGCGCGTCCTGCGCGGCATCGGCGCCGGTGCGGTCGATGGGGACCTGCCCGACCGAAGAGAAGAACCAGCGCTGGAAGGCGCCCTTGGGACCGGCACCGGTGAAGTACTCGCTCTTGGCCAGGAAGGTGATCCGCCGTCGCACGAGGAGGGGAAGGTAGAACGAGTCGAGGACCGCGCGGTGATTACTGGCCAGGATCGCCGGGCCGTGCGCCGGAATGTTCTCGCCGCCTTCGAAGGTCGGACGACCTATGAGCCACAGCAACGGTCCCAGGAGGACGTATTTGAACAGCCAGTACCACATGGCATCCTTCCCGAATCCGATCTTCCCCCCACGCGGATCGGTGCAGCACCGCCCGCCGGTCGACTCTACGACGATGCGGCCGCCACACGCACATCACCGAGGTGCCCGACCCCACGCTTTCGACCTCGACGTGACGATAATCTCATCCGCTGAACGGGATCACGGGGTTCCGCACACCTCGGCGCGGGCCAGATCCGCGGCACCGATCAGCCCTGCGGCATCACCGAGCTGCGCCACCCGTACCCGCGCGAGGGGACGGTGCCCGGCACCGGTGGTGACGGCCGCATAGTGTTCGCGCGCAGCATCGAGGAACAGCGGCGCGGAGCCGGAGACCCCTCCCCCGATGACGACGAGTTCGGGGTCGTAGACGTCGGCGACGAGCGCCAGTCCGAGCCCGAGCCTGCGGGCGAAGTCGTCGAACGCCGCGAGCGCGACGGGATCGCCGTCGTGGGCGGCCCCGGCGATCCGCCGTCCGGTGAGCGATCCCGGATCCGCGGCGATCTCGCCGGCGAGCACGGAACGTCCGGGATCCGCCGCGAGCATTTCGACGGTCGTGTCCACGAGACCTGTTCCGCTGCAATATCGCTCCCAGCAACCGCGCTTTCCGCACGGGCAGGGACGGCCGTCGGGATCGACCTGCAGGTGCCCGAGTTCGGGGGCCACACCGTACGCACCGCGATAGATCCTGCCGTCGAGCAGCAGGGCAGCACCGATTCCCGTTCCGAGTGCCACCATCACCGCGATCCCGCTGCCTGCGGCGGCACCGAAGCGGTACTCGGCCCAGGCTGCGGCGTTGGCGTCGTGTTCGAGGACGACCGGCAGCCCGAAGCGCGCGGTCAGCGTCTGCGCGAGTGGCGTCTCCCGCCAGGGCAGATGGGGCGCGAACCGCACCGTGGTGCGGTCTTCGGTCAGGAAGCCCGCGACCCCCAGCCCGACCGCCGCGATGTCGTTGCGACCACGCAGGTGATCGACGAGACGATGCAGAGCGTTCTCGAGGGCGACTGCGGAGGACGGCGTCTGCGTGCGCACACTGTCGGCGACCTCGCCGTTCCGATCGACGGCCGCGGCACGAATACTCGTTCCACCGATATCGATCCCCACCGTGAGCACAGCGCCGTTCCCGTGGCCGATGCTCACGGCCGGACGTTGACGGAGATCGGCACGAAGGCCGCACGCTCGCGCGTCGGCGGATCGGGCGTGGGCTCCGGTGGGTTGCCGCCGGTCGCGGACAGGAACTGCGAGAGGAACTCACGGAGCAGCGCGATCAGAGCCGCCAACTTGGTCGCCAGCCTGGTGACGAGCTCATGGTTCTCGCCGCGTACCAGCGCTGCAGCCGCGCAGAGCGGACACCACGCGCACCCACCCGGGGTCGCTGCCGAGTCAGGAGCGCTCGAAGGCGCTGCCGACCCGGAAGCGGAGTCGTCGGCAGGTGGGACGGCGAACTGCTGCACCGCACCCTCGACGCGGTCGAGCACGGCGTCGGCGAGCAGCAACAGCTCGGAGAGCAGAGCTTCGTGATCGTCTCTCACAGCGGCCACACCGCCGGATCCGGTACGAAGCGCACCACCAGATCGGTGCCGTCGAACTCGGCTTCGGAGACCGTGCACCGCCGCAGCCCCGACGCGAGTCGCACCCGGCGGCGCATGCCGTCGGCGCCGACGACCAGGTCGTCGCCGATGCGTCCGAGTGTCAGGGACGCGGGGTCGGCGAGTGGGAGGTACATGCGCATCGCGTACACCGATTCCACCCCCGTTCCCGATTCGTGCTGCACCCGGACCGGATCGCCGGTGTCCGACAAGGGTGCGGGTGGGTCGCGGCGGAGCGCCGCAGCGAGCTCCTCCAGAGCTTCCAACCCTACCGGCTCGGCTGCACGGCGCTCGCACACGATCACGGGGACGTCGGTGACGGTCGTCGTGATCTCCTCCACGACCGCCTCGTGCGCGGCCCGCTGGTCGGCGAGCAGTCGCGCCGCCGCACCCGATCCACCCACCGAGGGAGTGACTCCGTTGATCACGACCGCCTCGACCCGGATGCCGGACAGGGCGAGCCACGACCGCACCCTGCGCAGTTCGGCACGACCGGCGCGATCGGGCGTCGCCACGATCACCGCCGTGCTGCGTCGACGATCGTCGAGCAGGTCGCGTACCGCGGCGATGCCCGAGAGCAGCCGGTCGAACAGGGCGACGAAGACGGCCGTCCGGGGGTCGGGGCCGGTGGTGGCCGCGACCCGGCTGTGCTGCGGCCAGACCCGCTCCAGATAGTCGGCCACCGTGCGCGGCGCGGCGAGAGTGCGCAGGGCGTCGGCCGAGGCCGGCGCGTCGACGACGATATGGGACCACTTTCCGGTGTCCGAGAGTCGCGCGACCTCCGAGAGCACCAGGAGCTCCTGGACGCCGGGCAGGCCGGTCAGTTCGTCGGGCTCGGGCAGGTCGAACTGCTCGGCGTGTTCGTGGGTCCCGGCGAGCGCCGCCATCGATGCGAGGACCGCATAGCGCGACCGGAGCAGCTGCAGCGCATCGATCTCCACCATGTCGAGTTTCTCCTCGACGGTCCGGATGCCGGACCCGCCGGCGTCCCGGCTCGTGGCCGGGGGCAGGTCGAGCACGTCGCCGAGCGAGTGCGCCTGGTCGATCGAGACGACGAGCACGGGCTCCCCCGCGCGGGCGGTCGCGAGCGCCTCGGCCGCGGCCACGGTCGTCTTCCCGGTGCCGCCCTTGCCGAGGAACCATCGCACGCGGGCCGGGGCGGGCCGGACGTTCAGCCCTCCACCTGCTTCTTGAGTTCCTTCAGCGCGGTGTCGGTGATGACCTTCTCCGCCTTGCGCTTGAACAGACCGATCATCGGGATCGTGAGGTCCACCGTGAGCTGGTAGTCGACGACGGTGGTGCCGTCGGCGGTCTCGGTCAGCACGTACGAGCCCGACTGCGCCTTCTGGATCTCGCCGCTCTCGAGCTCCCAGCTCACGGCGCGGTTGTCGGGCGCCCACTTGTACCGCAGGACGTAGGTGTCCTTGACGATGCCGGCGTCCAGGACGAAGCGCACGCGCTCTGCCCGCCCGTCGGGGCGGTGTTCCACCACCTCCACGGTCTTCGCCGCCGACACCCAGGTGGGATAGGCATCGAAATCTGCGATGACCTTCATGACACGCTCGGCCGGCGCGTCGATGGTGATCGACCTCTTCGTCTTCTCGGCCATGTGGTGACGGCTCCCTTTCTCGGTCCCTCGGGTGTACACCGATCAGTCCCGTTCCGACGGTCTATCACACACTCTGCGGACAACGGTATCGGCACTTCGGTCCGTCAGGAGCGCGGTGGCTCACCCGCCGGACGACCGGCCTCGAGACGCTGCTTGACCTCGAAGGTCATCACCTTTCCCTGGACCCGGCGCGTCCGGTTCATGGCGGCGAGGTCGAGACCCGCCACGCGCTCGGGTGGGACACCAGCCGGTTCGCAGTGCAGGAAGTAGTGGATCACCGCGCCGTCGAGGACCGGTTCGAGCCACACTTCCATCGTCCCGTCGAGCGGGCCCGACACCGTCCACCGGATGCCCTTCTCGGCACGGTCCTCACGCACGGTCAGCGTGAGATCGGGCCACCAGGCACGCCACCGATCGGGCGCCGCGACCTCCTCGGCGATGCGCTCCGGGGGCGCCGCTACGAAGGTCTGATCCGCCACCTGAATGCTGCTCACGCAGGACAGCTTCACACATCGCGCCTCCGGCCCGTCCGGTCACCCCGCCGACGGCGCCACGGTCTCGCTCGGTGGCGTCGCGGCGTCGAGATATCCGCGCAATCTCGCTCCCAGGACGTCCCATCTCCAGTCGGTGGACACCCACTCGCGACCGGCCGCGCCCATCGCGGCGGCACGGTCGGGATCGGCGAGGATGCCGGACACGGCGGTGGCGACCGCCGTCACCGCGGTGCCGTCGACGACGTACCCGGTCCGGCCGTCCCGCACCGTCTCCGGGGCCCCGCCCGATCTGCCGGCCACGACGGGGACACCGGTCGCGGACGCCTCGAGGTAGACGATGCCCAGGCCCTCGACGTCGAGACCGCCGCCGCGGGTGCGACACGGCATCGCGAACACGTCGGCGACGGTGTGGTGCGCGGCGAGTTCGGCTGCCGGCACGGTGCCGGTGAACACGACATGGTCCTCCACGCCGGCGCGGCGGGCGAGCTCGCGCAGTCGCGACTCGTACGGTCCGCCGCCGACGATGACGAGGACGGCACCGTCGATGCGCGTGCGGATCGCGGGCAGCGCACGGATGAGCACGTCCTGCCCCTTGCGCGGTACGAGGCGCGACAGGCACAGCACGGTGGGCCGGTCGCCGAGTCCGTAACGTGCCCGCAGGTCGGCGCGCGCTCCCGGATCGGGCCGGAAGACATCCGTGTCGACTCCGGACGGCAGGTGTTCGAGGCCGGCCTCGGGACCGAACGCGGAGGCGAAACGTCCCCGGGTGTAGCGGCTGACGTAGGTGACGGTGTCGGTATGGTCGCCGATCTGCCGCAGGGCCTGGCGGGCGGCGGGCAGCATCGACCACCCCACCTCGTGGCCGTGTGTGCTGGCGACGATGCGGTGGGCTCCGGCGCGGCGCATCACGGGCGCCAGCAACGCCAGCGGCGCGGCGGCTCCGAACCAGACGGTGTCGCAGTCGTGTTCGACGAGCAGGCGGGTGGCGCGGCGGGCGACGTCGGGGGTGGGCAGCATCAGCGTCGTGGAATGACGGACGACCTCGAAGGGAGCCCGCGCGTCGAATTTCACGTGGCTGTCGCCGCGCCAGCGCGGTGCGTAGACGACGAGGTCGTCGGACGGCAGCTGGTTCGCGAAGGCGTGCAGATAGGACTGGATGCCACCGGGGCGGGGCGGGAAATCGTTCGTCACCAGCAGGGTTCGCGACATGGGTCCACCGTAGAAGCAGCGGGACGCGCGCGCGTGGACGGGTCCCGCCCCGGCACGGGCCGGTCAGTGGGTGTCGCGGAGTCGGCCTCCGAGCCAGCGTCCCCAGCCCTCCACGAACTCGGTGGTGTCGACGCCGAGCAGTTCGGTGAGCACGTCGTCGAGCTTCTCGTCCGTGGCGGGACCCGCGGCGAGGGCGCGGTACAGGGCGACCAGCCTGTCGTGTCCGAACTCGTCGGCGGTGTACGCGGCGATCGACCAGGCGGTCTCGTAGGCGAGCGCCGAGCGTTCGCCGGTGAAATCGCCGTCGGCCGGCAGCGACACCGGTACACCCGACGACCGAACCTGCCGGGTCAGCGTCGGTGCGATCCGCCGGACGTCGAGCTCCTCCGCTGTCGCGCGGTGGCCGACGTAGTCGGCGAAACCCTCGAGGACCCACATCGGTGAACCGTCCACCGTGCCGGCCCGCGCGGCGACGTGCACCGTCTCGTGGGCGAGCACGGTTCTCCGCGAGGTGTCGTCGAGCCGCTCGCTCGCAGCCGGGTTGAAGACGATGCGCTGACCGGTGGCGATCCCGTGCCCGTGATCCACGTCGTCGGAGACCGCGACGGCAGCGATGTCGTCGCCGTCGTGCCGCGGCCCGACGAGGTGCGAGAACTCCTCGCGCGAGGAGGTCACGACGACCAGCGCGCGCCGCGGCCAGGTGTCGCCCCACAGGTCGTCGACGGCCTCCACCACGGACGGCAGGTCGTCGGCGAGGTCGTCCACGAACGACGCGTTGTCCGGGTGCCCGATCACGAGCGAACGTCCGCCCTCGGTCTGTGCGGTCGCGACGTGGAGCGGACCGTGGTCCCACGGTCCCCGCCAGGTCGCGGTCTCCGCCCCGGCGAGGGCCGGCGCGTCGTCGGCGATCCGCCAGCCGTGCGGCCGGTGGACGAACAGCACGGTCACGGGCCGGCGGGTGGGTACGTCGTCGATGCCGTCCACAGCGAACCGGAGGTGGACGCGGTGGGCCCGGACCTCGTCGGCGCCGAACCGGGCGACGACCTCGGGCGGCAGGGGCAACGCCGAGTCGGGGGCGAGTTCGTACCCGAAGTCGGTGAGAGGAACGGAGGCGATTGCCGCGATCCGCTCCCGCTCGGAGGCGAGGAGCGCCGGGGACGCGGCGTCGATCAACCGGGTGAGGAACGCGTCGTCGCCGGTCCGGACGGCACGGCTCCAGTCGTCCAGCACGACCTGCAGTTCGGCCCGTACCCGGCTGTCGGCGTCGTCGGTGTCCGCCGGGTCGACGGCCAGCAGCAGGCCTGCCGTGACCAGTGCGACGACCAGCCCGGCCAGGCCGAGACGTTCCCACCGGCGGGTACCGGCGGGAGAGGACGATCGCGCGGGCACCGCGTCAGTCTAGGTCGACGTCCGGGCGGCGCCCGGGGCGACCTCGGCAGTCGGCGCCGACGTGGCGGCGAATCAGTACCGGCGGGCGCTGTGGAACGGGAACCGATCGATCGACTGGACCTTCACCGGTACACCGAAGGTCGAGGCATGCACCATGTTGCCGTCGCCGACGTACATGCCCACGTGGGAGGCATCGTCGTAGAAGATGACGAGGTCGCCGGGCTGCAGATTCTCGCGGGAGACGGGGGCGCCGCCCTGCGCCTGGGCCTGACTGGAGCGGGGCAGCGCCTTGCCGACCTGCTTGTACGCCCAGACCATGAGGCCCGAACAGTCGAACTGATCGGGGCCGGTCGCGCCCCAGACGTACGGGGAGCCGATGCGGGACAGGGCCGCCCGGAGGGCGGCGCCGTTGCTGCCGGGGACGAGGTGCTGCAGGATCTTCTCGGCGTCGAGGCCCGGCGGGAAGGGAGTGCCGGCGAGTTCGGCCTTCTCCGCGTCGCTCAGCGCTTCGAAAGCATCGAGAACTCCCTCGATCTGCTGCTCGAGTTCGGCCTGACGCCGCTGGAGTTCGTCGCGGAGTGTCTGGGCCTGCGCGGCGGCGGCATGTGCCTCGTCGGCGGCGTGCTGCGCGGCCACGGCGGCCTCGGCCGCAGCGGCGGTGGCGGTCCGGAACCCTTCGACCTCGCGCGAGGTCTGTTCACCGAGGACGTCGAGCAGCACCATCTGGTCGAGCATCTGCTGAGGCGAGTCGCTCACCATCACGGCGAAGAGCCGGTTGGTGCGCGCGCCGCGGTAGTTGGCCCGCGCGAGCTTGTCGACGGTGGGCTTGAAGCGGGCGATGTCGGCGCGAGCGCCGGCCAGGGCCTCGTCGGCCTGGGCAGCGCGAGTATCGGCCTCCTGCTGCGCCGCGACCTTCGCTTCGAGATCCGCACCCGCGGCGTGCAACGCTTCGGTGGCCTGCTCGCTGCGACGCGACAGATCGGCGAGGTGGTCGAGTCGCGCGGCGGGGGTCTCCCCCGGTGGTTGCGCCGCCGCCGGCGCGAGAGTGAGACCGAGGACCATCATCACGAGGGCCACGACGAGCGCCGGGCGGCGCGCGGCCCGTACTCCCGGCCTGCCCTGCGCTCTCGGCCTGCCCTGCACTCGCACGAGGTGCTTCGTCCTGTCGGAAACCACGAGGGCTCGAATCCTTTCCCGGGCGTCCTCGATCATCCGCAACTGCCGATCGAAGGTCTCGATCAGGTTACGGAATCGCATAGGTTTGTGTCTACCTGCGAGTAGCCATCACGCGCGGCGACTTTGTGTGCCAGCGGACGGACATGGCTACGGGCCGCACACGCAGACATCCGAGAAGGGTGGGTCCGGTTGGTACCGGACCCACCCTTCTCGGAGATGATGCGTCGGAGCGGAGGCGGGAAACGCCGTCCGATCGGAGGCGACGTGCGGTCAGAAGCGACGCGCTCCGTCGACGGGCATCGAGTTCAGCGGCGCGATCTTCACCGGCTGGCTGGAGGTGGAGGCGTGCACGATGTTGCCGCCGCCGATGTAGATGCCGGTGTGGCTGCCTCCGTAGAACGACACGACGTCGCCGGGCTGGAGAGCCGCGACATCGATGGGGGTACCGGCGGACGCCTGCTCGTAGCTGGTGCGCGGGACGCTGAGGCCGGCCTGCTTGAAGGCCCACTGCACGAGACCCGAGCAGTCGAAGGAGCTCGGTCCGGCAGCGCCGTAGACGTAGGGGGCGCCGATCTTCGACTGCGCAGCGTCGGCAGCACGCTGTCCGACGGAGCCGAGGGGGGCGGTGAAGGCAGCGGCCTGAGGCGCGGGGGCACCCTCGGCGGCCGGCGGAACGAGGTTGGCGATCTCCGGCGGCACGGTCACACCGGCCGGGAGGTCGAACGTTCCGACACCGGGAATGTTGATGGGCTCGGCCATCGCCGGGCCGGCCGAGACGGTGACTGCTCCGAGAGCAATGGCACCGGCGACAAGGGCGCGCCGGACGGTGCGCTTGCTGTTGTTCGAAACCACGAGGGGACGTTCTCCGTTTCTTCCGTTCACCCGCCGACCGAGTTAGCTGACGGGTTCGGGCCGGAAGATCAGCCCTACTCCTCGCCGCGACGGGCGGAGGAGATTCACCCCAAGAACTACGTGGGTCCCCGGCTCGCCACTCCCGAAGCCGGGGAGGGGCGATTAGGCGGTAACCGTGCGGCTCCGACCCGGGGGTGGGGCGGAAAACTCTCCGCTCGGTCTCGAAAAGATTACGAAACGGCATCGGTGAAGTCGACCGCCCCGCCGCGCCACCCGACCGCTTCGACCGATTCCTGGGAGAACACTGCCGTAGGGCGACGGTCCGATAACGGCGCGGTAACGAGCACTGCCCGGCCCTCTTTCATCCCGAGGACGTCACTACCCGATTCGTCCGGGTCCACTCCGGAAGAAGCAGGTCAGGACACCGCTACCCGGAGAGGCCGGCCGGAACGGACCGTCCGATTCGCCGGATTGCTTCTCTCGCAGGCCGATCGGTCTGTTTTCGGGGGCTTCGTCCGATTCTCGCGACGGCAGAAAAAGGGTGTGATCCTCGTCTCGTGAGGGTTCGGGAGCCCGCCCGGTGGGTTGTCGGTGTCGCTTCCTAGGCTCGCCGCATGACCTCGCCGCAACCATCGGCCCTCGGCGTGCAACTGGGTTTCGACGAGCTCGACACACCCCTGCGCGACACCACCTTCGTCGTCGTCGACCTCGAGACGACCGGCGGGAAGGCAGCCGAGGACGCCATCACCGAGATCGGTGCGGTGAAGATCCGTGCCGGCGAGGTGCTCGGCGAGTTCGCGACCCTCGTCGATCCCGGGCGTCCCATTCCTCCGTACATCGTGCAACTCACCGGCATCACCACTGCGATGGTCTACGCGGCCCCCAGGATCGAGGAGGTGCTGCCCGCCTTCCTCGAGTTCGCGTCCGGATCGGTGCTCGTCGCGCACAACGCCGGTTTCGACGTCGGATTTCTCCAGGCGGCTGCCGCCCGGTGCCGGCTGGCATGGCCCCGCTTCCAGGTGCTGTGCACCGTCAAGCTGGCCCGTCGCGTCCTCGGGCGCGACGAGGCGCCGTCGGTGAAGCTCTCCGCGCTGGCCGAGCTGTTCAGGGTCTCCACCGTGCCCACCCACCGCGCGCTCGACGACGCACGGGCCACCGTGGACGTGCTGCACGCCCTCATCGAACGAGTCGGCAACCAGGGGGTCCACAGCCTCACCGAGTTGCGCGACTACATGCCGGTGGTCACCGCCGAGCAACGGGCCAAACGCGCACTCGCCGCACACCTTCCACGCAAGCCCGGTGTCTACATGTTCCGGGGGCCGTCCGACGAGGTGTTGTACGTCGGCACGGCGGTCGACCTGCACCGTCGCGTCCGTACCTATTTCACGGGCTCCGAGACGCGGCCGCGGCTGCGGGAGATGGTCGCGCTCACCACTCGCATCGATCATGTCGAATGCGCCCACGGGCTCGAGGCCGGCGTCCGCGAACTGCGGCTGATCGCCGCACACACCCCTCCGTACAACCGCCGGTCGAAGTATCCGATGCGCGGCTGGTGGATCATCCTCACCGACGAGGCGTTTCCGCGCCTCGCTGTGAGCCGCACTCCCGGACCCGACGCGATCGGCCCGTTCTCGGTACGCGCCGACGCCGCGGACGTCGCGGCGCTGCTCGCGCAGATGTGTGGTCTGCGCACGTGCACACGCAGGATCGGCCGCACGGCCCGTCACGGCGACCGTTGCCCGCCCGTCGCCGTCGGGGGTTGCGCAGCGGCGCGCTTCGGGGTCCAGGACGCCTCCGCCTATGCAACCCAGGTCGAGGGCGTGCGCGCGGTCGTCCGCGGCCTCGCCGACGATGCCGTCGAGGCGGTGCACGAGCACCTCGACACCCTCGTACGCGACCAGCTGTTCGAGAATGCCGCCCGGCTGCGCGACCGGCTCGCCGCCGCCCTCGTCGCGCTGCGGCGCACCCAACGCCTGGCTTCGCTGGCGGCCGTCGACGAACTCGTCGCCGCGCGTCCGCGCGCCGAGGGCGGGTGGGAGTTCGCGGTGATCCGCGCAGGCCGGCTCGCGTCCGCCGGCGTGGCGCCGCGCGGCGTGCGTCCGATGCCCGTCGTGGAGGCGATCGTCGCCGGTGCCGAGACGGTGCGGCCGTCACCGGGACCGCTGCGCGGCGCGTCCCCGGAGGAGATCGGTCTGGTCGCGCGATGGCTCGACGGTGAGGGCACCCGCATCGTCCGTGCGAGCCGGGGCTGGTGCGAGCCGACCCGAGGTGCGGGCCGATGGAGTGCGTGGGCCGAACTCGCGCGTGAGGCCCGCGCGGTCCGCAGGCTCCTCTCCGCGGACTCGTCCCACCGCTTAGGCTGATGCAATCCCCGAGGAAGGTTGAAGGAGACCCCCATGATCAACGCGATCGTCCTGATCGATGCCGAGGCGAACCGTATCCCCGAGACCGCGCAAGCGGTCGCCGACCTCGACGGCGTCGACACGGTGTACTCCTGCGCGGGCGACGTCGACCTCGTGGCGGTGGTCCGCGTCCGCGACCACGAGAAGATCGCGGATGTCGTCACCCGGGGCATCAACAAGATCGACGGCGTGACGAAGACCGTCACCCACATCGCCTTCCAGTCGTATTCGAGCGCCGACGTCGAGGCCGGCTTCTCGATCGGGAACTGACACCCCGCAGCACCACCGACGACCGACGGGCCCGCACCGATGCAGTGCGGGCCCGTCGTTCGTGTGTCCTTACTCTTCTCCGGTCATTTCTGTCCGGCACCCAGCCGCGTGGTGACCTCGGCCCACTGCTCCAGGACGGCCGTGGCCCGGCCGCTGTCGATCGCCTCTGCCGCCGTCTCGAGCCCGGCCGTGAGGGCATCCTCGAGAACGCCGTCGACGCCCCGGAAGGCTGCGATCGCCCCGGCCGCGTTGAGAAGCACGGCCTCACGTACAGGGCCCTTCTCCCCCGCCAGGACGGCCCGCGCGATCGCCGCGTTCTCCGTGGCGTCGCCGCCACGGAGCGCCTCGAGCGGAACCCGGTCGATACCGAGATCGCGCGGATCGAGTGTCACGACCCGGACCTTCCCGCCGTGGACGATGTGCACGCGCGAGGTCGTGGAGGTGGTCAGTTCGTCGAGTCCGTCGTCGCCTCGCACGACGAGCGCCGAGTTGCCGCGCTGCGCGAGCACGCCTGCGACGGTCGGGACGAGCGGTTCGAACGCGCACCCGATCAGACCGGCACCCGGCCGGGCCGGATTGGTGAGTGGACCGAGGACGTTGAAGACCGTCGGGATGCCGATCTGCTTGCGCGGTGCGGCCGCGAACCGCAGTGCCGGGTGGTAGACGGGCGCGAAGCAGAATCCGATTCCGGCCTCGGCGACCGAATGAGCCACCTCGTCGGGCCCCAGGTCGATGTGCACGCCGAGAGCCTCGAGCACGTCGGCGCCTCCGCTCTTGGAGGAGGCGGCACGGTTGCCGTGCTTGACGACCCGGATGCCCGCCGCGGCCACGACGAGCGAGGCCATCGTCGAGATGTTGACGGTGTTCGCGCGGTCGCCACCGGTGCCCACGATGTCGACGACGTCGCTGTCGACCGGAACCAGCCGGGCGTAGTCGAGCATCGTGTCGGCGAGTGCCCGCACCTCGTCGGGGGTCTCGCCCTTCATCTTCAGCGCGACACCGAATGCCGCGATCTGGGCGGGCGTGGCGTTGTCGGAGAAGATCTCGCTCATCGCCCATCGCGCCTCGTCGGCCGACAGGTTCCGTCCGGCGGTGAGCGCTCCCAGCACGGAGGGCCAGTTCCGGGTCACCTCGTCCGCGTCTCGCGTCGCGTTCATCGCACCTGCCCTCGCCGCATCTCGCTCCTCACCGGGCACCGGCGTGCCCTCTTCCGACCGGTCAGCTTAGCCAGCGGAATCCTGCGGTTGCAGGGCGTCCCACCCCAGGGCCGTTCCGCCGAGCCGCTGCGCGAGCGAGGCCATGCGCGACTTCTCCTGCGCACAGTGCAGGGCGTCGAGGATCTGGACGCGCTGCAGAATCACGGAAGCACCGCCCACGGCCGTGGGCGGGACGTCCCCGTCACCGGTCCCGGCCACGATGTAGCCGTCCTGGCCGGCCAGCTCCGCGGCCCGGTCCACCGCGTCCGCGGGCAACGCCAGGTGATGCCGGAGAACGGCCTCGTCCTCGGACCGCCACGACGGGCTCGTCCCGGCCCCGCGATCCAGCGCCGTGGAACAGGCTTCGGCGTCGTCGAAGGACGAGACGACCACGACAAGGTCGGCACGGTTCGCGTCGAGCGGCTCGGCGCTCCGCCCCACCAGGGAGCGCAGCCATCCCCGAAGACCCTTTCCGGTACTCATGCACTCACGATCCCACGTGACCTTCCCGACCCTCGGAATTGCTCCGTGCGGCACCCTCCGGAGTGCCTGTCACCGCGCGCCCACCTGGTGAAATTCAGGTTCGAGACCTGCACTGACGCGCCGATTTCGGCCCCGATTGCCCAAGACGTACTACGACGGGTCATACTAGCCAGCGTGACGAGCGCAGTAGGGACTTCAGGATCTGCAATCACACAGCGCGTGCACTCGTTGAACCGGCCCAACCTGGTCAGCGTCGGCACCATCGTGTGGTTGTCCAGTGAGCTCATGTTTTTCGCAGGGCTCTTCGCCATGTACTTCGTGGCCCGGGCACAGGCCCCGGAGGGCATGTGGCCGCCCCCGCCCACCCACTTGAACCTGTGGTTGGCGGTACCGATCACCGCGGTGCTGATCGCTTCCTCCTTCACCTGCCAGTTGGGCGTCTTCGCCGCCGAGCGCGGCGATGTCTTCGGCCTGCGACGGTGGTACATCGTCACCCTCGCCATGGGCACCTTCTTCGTGCTCGGCCAGGGCTACGAGTACATCACCCTGGTGAAGGACGGCACGACCATCCCGGGCAGCGTGTACGGCTCGGTGTTCTACATGACCACCGGCTTCCACGGCCTGCACGTCATCGGCGGCCTGATCGCATTCGTGTTCCTGTTGTTCCGCACGAAGGTCAGCAAGTTCACGCCTGCACAGGCCACTGCAGCCATCGTCGTTTCGTATTACTGGCACTTCGTCGACATCGTTTGGATCGCGCTGTTTGCCACGATTTATTTCATCCGTTAGCCAGCTGAACGCCCAGGCAGCCCCCTGACGTCCAGTCCGTCCCGACATAAAAAAAGGGATACAGATGAGTTCATCCCCACCTCTCGCCTCCGAGGGTGACATGCCCGGTCGATCCTCTGCAGCCGATGCTGCGAAGTCCCGCCGCCAGCGCAAGATGCGCCGGCGCGTCACCGGAGCGTTGGTCCTCGCGCTCGGTCTCCTCAGCGCAGGCTTCATCGCCTCCGCGCTGACGCCTGCCCCGCAGGTGGCCACGGCGCAGGACGACCGGAGCGCTCTGATCCGCGAGGGTCAGCAGCTCTACGAGACCTCCTGCGTGACCTGCCACGGCGTCAACCTCCAGGGTGTCCAGGACCGCGGTCCCACCCTCATCGGTGTCGGCGAGGCCGCCGTCTACTTCCAGGTGTCCTCGGGCCGCATGCCGATGATGCGCAACGAGGCCCAGGCCCTGCGCAAGGATCCGAAGTTCGACGCCGCGCAGACCGACGCGCTCGGCGCGTACATCCAGGCCAACGGCGGAGGCCCGACGGTCATCCGCGACGAGAACGGCGAGATCGCCCAGTCGTCGCTGCGCGGCAACGACATCGGACGCGGTTCGGAGCTCTTCCGCCAGAACTGCGCGTCGTGCCACAACTTCACCGGACGCGGCGGCGCGCTGTCGTCCGGCAAGTTCGCACCGAACCTGGATCCGGCCAGCGAGCAGCAGATCTACACCGCGATGCTCACCGGCCCCCAGAACATGCCGAAGTTCTCCGACCGTCAGCTGACGGTCGAGGAGAAGCAGGACATCATCGCGTACATCAAGTCCGCCAGTGAGACGAGGGACCCGGGTGGCTACGGGCTCGGCGGCTTCGGCCCCGGTGCCGAAGGGCCGACCATGTGGGTCGTCGGCATCGTCGCCGTCGTCGGCGCTGCGCTGTGGATCGGAGCAAGGTCATGAGTGGCGGCGAAACGCCGAACAAGCACACGGTCGACGATCTCGACCGGATGAGCCGGGACGACCTCGTCACGCTCGGCACCAACCTCGACGGCGTCGACGTCGCGTTCCGCAAGGACCGGTGGCCCGTCGAGGGCACCCGCGCCGAGAAGCGGGCCGAGCGCAACGTCGCCTTCTGGTTCGCCCTCGCAGGCATCTCGGGTCTCGCGTTCATCGCGATCTACCTGTTCTGGCCGTGGGAGTACCAGGGCATCGGCGAAAAGAACTACGGCTGGTACAGCCTCTACACCCCGATGCTCGGCCTGACCCTCGGTCTGTCGATCCTCGGTATCGGTGTCGGCGCGGTGCAGTTCACCAAGAAGTTCATCCCCGAAGAGGTGTCGATCCAGGATCGGCACGACGGCGGATCCTCCGAGGTCGATCGCAAGACGATCGTCGCCGAGCTCTCCGATTCGCTCGACACGTCGACCCTGCCGCGTCGCAAGCTGATCAAGCGCACTGCCATCTTCGGTGGCGGCGCGCTCGGCCTGGGCCTGATCATGCCGCTCGGCGGCCTGATCAAGAACCCGTGGGCCGAGGGCGACGAGTCGTCGCTGTGGGTGTCGGGCTGGACCCCGCGCTACCCCGGCGAGACGATCTACCTGCGTCGTGACACCGGCCGTCCCCAGGACATCGTCCTCGTGCGCCCGGAGGACCTCGACGCCGGCGGCATGGAGACGGTCTTCCCGTTCCGCGAGTCCGATCGAGGAGACGATCACGCCCTGCTGCAGAGCCTGCGCGGCATCCGCAACGCCGTCATGCTCATCCGTCTGCGCACCGAGGACACCGAGCGTGTCGTCAAGCGCAAGGGCCAGGAGAGCTTCAACTACGGCGACTACTTCGCGTACTCGAAGATCTGCACGCACCTCGGCTGCCCGACCTCGCTCTACGAGCAGCAGACGCACCGCATCCTGTGCCCGTGCCATCAGTCGCAGTTCGATGCACTGGAGTACGGCAAGCCGATTTTCGGTCCCGCTGCTCGCGCACTGCCGCAGCTTCCGATTACAGTGAACGAAGAGGGCTTCCTGGTCGCCAACGGCGACTTCATCGAGGCACTCGGTCCGGCATTCTGGGAGCGTCGCCCGTGAGTACTGCAACCCCGTCCCGCGCCGCACAGATCGGCGAGAATCTCGATTCTCGCTACCATCTGTCCGCCGGCATCCGCCGCCAGATCAACAAGGTGTTCCCCACCCACTGGTCCTTCCTCCTGGGTGAGATCGCGCTCTACAGCTTCATCATCCTGTTGATCTCCGGTGTCTTCCTGACCCTGTTCTTCGATCCGTCGATGGCGCACGTCGTCTACGACGGTGTCTACACGCCGCTGCGCGGTGTGGGTATGTCCCGTGCCTACGAGACGACCCTGAACCTCTCCTTCGAGGTCCGCGGTGGTCTGTTCGTGCGACAGATCCACCACTGGGCAGCCCTGATGTTCGCCGCGTCGATCGTCGTCCACCTGCTCCGCGTGTTCTTCACCGGTGCATTCCGGCGCCCGCGCGAAGCCAACTGGGTGATCGGCTCCCTGCTGCTCATCCTGGCGATGTTCGAGGGCTTCTTCGGCTACTCGCTTCCCGACGACCTGCTCTCCGGTACCGGCCTCCGCGCCGCGTTCTCCGGCATCACGCTGTCGATCCCGATCATCGGCTCGTGGATGCACTGGGCGATCTTCGGTGGCGACTTCCCGGGTGAGCTGATCATCCCGCGCTTCTACGTGCTGCACGTGCTGCTCGTCCCGGGCATCATCCTGGCCCTGATCGCCGCGCACCTCGCGCTGGTCTGGTACCAGAAGCACACGCAGTTCCCCGGCCCCGGCCGCACGGAGCAGAACGTCGTGGGTGTTCGTATCCTCCCGGTCTTCGCCGTCAAGTCGGGTGCGTTCTTCGCGATGACCTTCGCGGTCCTCGCCCTGATGTCCGGCCTGCTGCAGATCAACCCGGTCTGGAACATCGGCCCGTACAACCCGTCGCAGGTCTCCGCCGGGTCCCAGCCCGACATCTACATGATGTGGACGGACGGCATGGCGCGTATCTGGCCGGCCTGGGAGCTGTACCTGTTCAACCGGTACACGATCCCGCAGCCGTTCTGGATCGCGTTGATCATGGGCCTCGTGTTCGTCGTTCTCACGGTCTACCCGTGGATCGAGAAGAAGTTCACGAAGGACGACGCGCACCACAACCTGCTGCAGCGTCCGCGCGACGTGCCGGTCCGTACCGGGCTCGGGTTCATGGCCCTGGCGTTCTACGCCGTCGCCACGATCATGTGCGTCAACGACATCATCGCGTACAAGTTCGACATCTCGATCAACGCGACGACCTGGATGGGCCGTATCGGTCTCGTCCTGCTCCCGCCGCTCGCCTACTACATCGCGTACCGGTTCTGCCTGGGTCTGCAGCGCAGCGACCGCCAGGTGCTCGAGCACGGCATCGAGACGGGCATCGTCCGTCGACTGCCGACCGGCGAGTACATCGAGATCCACCAGCCGCTCGGCCCGGTGGACGAGCACGGCCACCCGGTCCCGCTCGAGTACCAGGGTGCCGCGATCCCGAAGCGTATGAACCGCCTCGGCAGTGCCGGCAAGCCCGGTGCCGGCAGCTGGTGGAGCCCCGACCCGGCCGACGAAGCGGCCGCGCTCGAGGCCGCCCACCACGAGGCAGAGCTCGAGCTCCGCAACACGCTCCGCGAGTACCAGGAGCGCGTGCACGGAAACGGCGACGGCGCAGCCCAGCTGCCCGACAAGTCGCACTGATCCGCACCAGCGGCTCGTAACCCGACGGGGCCCCGGACCTTCACGGTCCGGGGCCCCGCTCGTCGTTCCGGAACATTCGGAGGCGGAGGCGGTTCTCCCCTCCCCCGCCGGATATCGTCCGGGACGTACGTCTTGACCTTGACACTGTGACAAGCGCTCGAATGGGTCGGCGAAGGAGGTGCCTTCCATGAGCACACATCACGACCCGTTCGTTCGCGTCCCGGCCGGCGCCCTGGCCGCCGAGGACGCCACCGTACGACTGCGCGCAGCACTCGAGCTGGGCACCGCGGCCGATCCTCGTACCGTGACGGCGCTCGTCGAGCGGTGTGCGGTGGAGCCGGACTTCTTCGTCCGCGACATGCTGACCTGGGCACTGTGCCGCCTGCCCGTCGAGGTGACCGTGCCGCGACTGCTCGCCGAACTCCGGTCGGACACCACGCAGGCGCGCAGCCAGGCCCTGCACACCTTGTCGAAGATCGGCGACCCGGTTGCGTGGCCGGCAGTGGCGCGCATGGTCCAGGACGAGCACGACGAGGTGGCTCGCGGCGCATGGCGGGCAGCAGTCGCACTCGTCCCGCCAGGGGCGGAAAGCGGCCTCGCTGCCGCTCTCGGCGCCCAACTGGGCCGAGGCGACCACGACCTGCAGCTCAGCCTCGGCCGCGCTCTCGCGGCGCTCGACGAGGCTGCCGTGCCGGTGCTGGCCACGGCGATGGGCAGTCCCGATCCTCGTGTCCGCGCCCACGCCGAGGCCACCGAGCGGATCCGTGTGGATCCCGACAGTGCGTTCGTCCTCTCGCTGGAGACCGCGAAGCGGGTCGCCGCGCTCGGCGCGGACGGGATCCGGGAATGACACGATGCTGATCGGTGAGGTCTCGCGAAGGTCCGGCGTCAGCAGCCGCATGCTGCGCCACTACGACCGCTTGGGCCTCGTGACTCCGACGGGCCGCACGTCGGGCGGTTACCGCGAGTACACCGAGGACGACCTCCGGACGCTGTTCCACGTGGAGAGTCTCCGAAGCCTCGGTCTGTCGCTGAACGAGGTCGGACGCGCGTTGCGAGAACCGGACTTCGCTCCCGCCGAGTTGATGCAGGAGCTGATCCGGCACACGCGGCAGCGGATTGCCGCCGAGACAGAGTTGCTCGCCCGTCTCGACGATGTCGACTCGGCCTCCCCTACAGGGTGGGACGACGTCCTGCGTCTCGTCGCCTTGCTCCGCGCGTTCGAATCCGACTCCGGATCCCGCCGGCAGCAAGCGATCCTCTCCCAGAGCCAGGACGCGACATTGCCCGTCGCCTCGCTGGTCGAAGCGGTCCTGTCGGAGGAGGACCCGTTCGTCGCGGGGGCGTTGCGCTGGTCGCTCGCCCGAGCCGCGGACGCGGTGGAGACTGCACTTCCCGGATTGGCGACGGGGCTGCGGTCGGACGAGGCAGCAGTGCGGCGCCGGGCGATCGCAGCCCTGGCGGAGCTCCGTGTTCCCGAGTCCACGACGCTGCTCGAGGAGGCTCTCGGCGACGATGATGCGAAGGCCCGCGCCATGGTGGCTCTGACGCTCGGGGCGCGGGGTGTGGACGCGGCCGTCCCCGTCCTCGTGGACATGATCGTGGAGGGCCGGTCGGACGTCGAGGCCGCCGAAGTGCTGGGCCGGCTCGCGGATCGGCCGGCCCTCTCCGCGGAGATCGTGCGTTCCGTGCAGCAGGGGCTCGACGGGGCGGACGACGCTCGGGTACGCCTGCGCCTGACGCAGGCACTCGCGGAGATCCCGGGCTCGGCTGCCCGCGACGCTCTCGTGGTCCTGACCACCGACCCGGATCGGACCGTCGCGGCGACCGCGAGTGTCATCCTCGCCACCCGCTGACCGCCGTCGGGCCCACCGGCCGCCAGGACCCGGAAATGTGACAGCTCCCGGAAACGCCACGGGCGCCGCACCCGAAGGTGCGGCGCCCGTGTGCGTCGAGAGAGTCGGCTCAGTGCTTCTCGGGTCCGAGATGGTACTCGAACACCAGTCCGGCGGCTGCGGCGATGATCAGTGCGACTGCGAGGACGATCATCCACGGCTGGTAGAAGGCCAGCGCGATGGCGGCGAAAGCTGCCGCACCGGCGAGCAGGATCGGCCAGTAGCTACCCGCACTGAAGAAACCGAGGTCGCCCGCACCGTCGCTGATCTCCGCGTCCTCGTAGTCCTCGGGACGGGTGTCGAGACGACGTGCGACGAAACGGAAGTAGGTTCCGACGATCAGGGTCAGTCCGGCGGAGAGGACGATGGCCGTCAGGCCGGCCCATTCGATGCCCTTGTCCGACAGCCCGGTGAACGTGCCGTACACGATGGCGACGAGCACGAAGAACACCGTCACGACCTCGAAGAGCTTGGCTTCGATCTTCATATCAGCACTTGTCCTTGTCGGTGGAGGTGGCCGTCACTCGCCTGCGGCGACGGTCGCCGACCGGTCCGTGCGGTCGGTCTTGAACGGAGTCGTCGAGGTAGCGATCGGGCTCTGGCCGATGGCTTCGAGCGCACGAGCGTTCGACAGGCCTTCGCCGCCGTCCTCGACCGGCTTGCGGAGCTCGATGTACCGGGCGAAGTCCTCCGGGCTGACCGCGCGGACCTCGAAGTTCATCATCGCGTGGTAGGTGCCGCACATCTCGGCGCAGCGGCCGACGAACGAGCCCTCACGATCGATCTCGGAGATCTGGAAGACCGGATCGGAGTTGTTCTCGATCGGGTTCGGGTTCACGTCACGCTTGAACAGGAACTCCGGCACCCAGAAGGAATGGATGACGTCGGAGGACGCCAGCTGGAACTCGATGCGCTTGCCGGTGGGAAGAACGAGCACCGGAATCTCTTCGCTGGTGCCGATCGTCTCGATCTTGTCGTAGTGCAGGTAGGACAGATCCTCCGTGGGCTTGCCGTGGATCGGGCCCGGAGCCTCGTGCTCCCCACCCGATTCACCGTGCGCGGTGGACGGGTCGAACGGCTCCTGTGCGACCGCCTCCTCGGCGACCTCGTCGATGCCGTTGTAGGGGGCCGTGCCGTCCTGCAGATCGATCGTCCGGTAACCGAACTTCCAGTTCCACTGGAACGCCGTCACGTCGACGACGACGTTCGGGTTGTCCTCCTTCTCCAGGACGTAGTTCTGGACCACGACCGTGAAGTAGAAGAGCACACACACGGCGACGAACGGCGCCGCGGTGTAAGCCAGTTCCAGAGGCACGTTGTATGCCGTCTGACGCGGGAACTCCGGGTCGTCCTTCCGACGCCGGTAGGCGATGATCACCCAGAAGGTGAGTGCCCACACGAGAATTCCCATGACGAGGGCGGCGACAACCGACCACGTCCACAGTTCACGCATACGCTCGGCCTGAGGAGTGATGCCCTCCGGCCAGCCGAAACGAAGGATTTCTTCGCTCGAGCACCCGGTCAGCACCAAGGCTGCAATGCCGAGTGATGCTGCGAGCCCGAACCGCCGAAGGATCCGACCTTGCGCCACGTTCACGCCTTCCTGATCGCCGCAATTCCACTAGGGCACACCCGGAGGGCCGGCCCAATTACTACGCAGCGTAGACCAAACCCGGGCGCTATCCATCGCCGGGGCACGAAGAAAGTGTCGGGGTGGGCGTTTCGACCGCAAGACCCGGCTCGTGACGTCGGTTTTCTCTTGTGGGCCGGCCGGTCGTCGGTGGCAACCGGGCGCGGCTGCCCGGCATCGGCCGTCTGCGGCATACTTCGATAGAACCAACGCCGGACCCCGAGTGGTAGTTCCCGGTGTCATGCGCGGTGAGGTGTCTCGCGCTGGGCACCCACCGGGGTTCATCGCGACACCCCGACCGGAATGAGGTAACCCACGCGTGTGCGGATTGCTCGGGTTTCTGACCACTGAGGGCACCAGCGACGAGGCCGTCGCGAAGGTGGACGCCGCGATGCACTGTCTGCGCCATCGCGGCCCGGACGAGCACGGCACCTGGCACGACGCCGACCTCGTCTTCGGATTCAACCGCCTGTCGATCATCGACATCGCGCACTCGCACCAGCCGCTGCGCTGGGGCCCGCCGGAGCAGCCGGACCGCTACGCGCTGACCTTCAACGGTGAGATCTACAACTATCTCGAACTGCGCAAGGAGCTCACCGAGACGTTCGGTACCTCCTTCGCGACCGAAGGCGACAGCGAGACGATCGTCGCGGCCTACCACCACTGGGGTGTTCGCGCGGTCCAGCGCCTGCGGGGCATGTTCGCCTTCGCGATCTGGGACACGCACACCCGCGAGTTGTTCGTCGCCCGCGATCCGTTCGGCATCAAGCCGCTGTTCCTCGCGACCGGCACCGGCGGCACCGCCTTCGGCAGCGAGAAGAAGAGCCTGCTCGAACTCGCCGACGTGATCGGCATCGACACCGAGCTCGATCCCCGGGCGATCGAGCACTACACGGTGCTGCAGTACGTTCCCGAGCCCGAGACGCTGCACCGGCGGATCCGCCGCCTGGAGTCGGGCTGCTACGCGCGCCTCACACCCGGCGCCGAACCGGAGATCACGCGGTACTTCCACTCGACCTTCCCGGTCCGGCCGTTCGCCGCCGGCCGGGAGCAGGATCGCTACCGTGAGATCGCCGAGGCCCTCGAGGACTCGGTCGCCAAGCACATGCGCGCCGACGTCACCGTCGGGTCGTTCCTCTCGGGCGGCATCGACTCCACGGCCATCGCCGCGCTGGCGATGCGCCACAACCCGAAACTCATCACCTTCACCGCGGGTTTCGAGCGGGAGGGCTACTCCGAGGTCGACGTCGCGGCCGAATCGGCCGCCGCGATCGGCGCCCGGCACGTGGTGCGGGTCGTCTCCCCCAGTGAGTTCGCCGCGGCGATCCCGGAGATCATCTGGTATCTCGACGACCCGGTGGCCGACCCCGCGCTCGTCCCGCTGTGGTTCATCGCCCGCGAAGCCCGCAAGCACGTCAAGGTCGTGTTGTCCGGTGAGGGCGCCGACGAGCTGTTCGGCGGCTACACCATCTACCGCGAGCCGCTGTCGCTGCGGCCGTTCGAGTTCCTCCCGCCCGCGCTGCGCCGGGCTGCCGGGCAGCTGTCGGAGCGGATTCCGGAGGGCACCCGCGGCAAGAGCCTGCTGCACCGCGGCTCGATGACGCTCGAGGAGCGCTACTACGGCAACGCCCGCAGCTTCAACGACGCGCAGCTGCGGGCGGTGCTGCGCGAGTTCCGTCCCGAGTGGACCCACCAGGACGTCACGGCGCCGATCTACGCGCAGTCGAGCGGCTGGGATCCGGTGGCCCGGATGCAGCATCTCGATCTGTTCACCTGGCTGCGCGGCGACATCCTCGTCAAGGCCGACAAGATGACGATGGCCAACTCGCTCGAGCTGCGTGTGCCGTTCCTGGACTCCGAGGTGTTCCGGGTGGCCTCGCAGGTGCCGTTGGAACAGAAGATCACGACGGGGCGAGCGAAGCGACGGGGGCTCGCAGAGCACACGACGAAGTACGCGTTGAGGCAGGCATTGGAGGGCATCGTCCCGCCGCATGTGCTGCACCGCGCGAAGCTGGGCTTCCCGGTGCCCCTGCGGCACTGGCTCGCCGGCACGGAGCTGTTCGACTGGGCGCACGAGGTGATCGCCGAGTCGCAGACCGACTATCTGCTCGACAAGGCTGCCGTCGCGAAGATGCTCGACGAGCACCGGACCGGCCCGATCGATCACAGTCGACGCCTCTGGACGGTGCTGTGTTTCATGGTCTGGCACGGGATCTTCGTGGAGAAGCGCATCGTGCCGCAGATCCAGGAACCGGCCTACCCGGTCGAGATCTGACGGTCACGACGAGACACGGCCGCGAGCTCCCTCACCGGGGCTCGCGGCCGTTCGTCGTTCCGGTCCGCTGTCAGGCGCCGAGAACCGCACCGATCTCGTCGGCGGCGGCGGTGCCGTAGGCGTCGGTGAGACGCTTGAGAGCGTCGGTGCGGTCGAAGGTCCATTCCTGGGTGCCGGTGGTCTCGAGGACGTGGACCGCGACCAGCGAGCCGAGCTGCGCGGCGCGTTCGATGCTCAGGCCGGAGCGGTGGCCGAGCAGGAAGCCGGCGCGGAAGGCGTCGCCGACACCGGTGGGGTCGACCTTGGCGCGTTCGGGCACCACACCGACCTGCACCGTGTTGCCGTCGCGGTCGACGATCTTCGCACCGTCGCCGCCGAGGGTGGTGATGCGCATCCCCACTTTCGCCTGCACCTCGTCCTCGGTGAGCCCGGTCTTCTGCAGTAGCAGTCCCCACTCGTACTCGTTGGTGAACAGGTACTCGGCGCCGTCGATGAGCTGTTCGGTCTCCTGGCCGTTCAGGCGGGCGAGCTGCTGGGACGGGTCGGCGACGAACGGAATCCCGAGCCGGCGGCACTCCTCGGTGTGCCGGATCATCGCGTCGGGATCGTTGGCACCGACGAGCACCAGGTCGACGCCGTGCTTCTCCACCACGTCCGCGATCGAGATCTCACGGGCCTCGGACATGGCGCCGGGATAGAACGAGGCGATCTGCGCCATATCCAGGTCGGTGGTGCACACGAAGCGCGCGGTGTGAGCGGTGTGCGAGATCCGCACGGACGAGCAGTCGACTCCGTGGTTCTCGAGCCACGTGCGGTACTCGGTGAAGTCGGCACCGACGGCGCCGACGAGCACCGGCGTTCCGCCGAGGACGCCCATCGCGAACGCGATGTTGCCTCCCACTCCGCCGCGCCGGACGACGAGGTCGTCGACGAGGAAGCTCAGGGAGATGTGCGCAAGCTGGTCGGCGAGCAGCTGCTCGGCGAACCGGCCGGGGAAACGCATGAGGTGGTCGGTGGCGATGGAACCGGTCACGGCGATGGTCACGTGGCTGAGCCTTTCCGCGGATGTCGGGTGGTGTGGCTGCTCACACGGAGAGCCGTAGCGGTCCCACGGTACTACCGCGGACACGACGGAACCCCGGCGCCGTGAAGCGCCGGGGTTCCGAAGTGCGTCCTCAGTTGAACGAGTCGCCGCAGGCGCACGACCCCGTGGCGTTCGGGTTGTCGATGGTGAAGCCCTGCTTCTCGATGGTGTCGACGAAGTCGATCGACGCACCCTCGACGTACGGCGCACTCATCCGGTCGACGGCGAGCGTCACACCGGCGAATTCCTTGGTGAGGTCTCCGTCCAGCGTGCGATCGTCGAAGAACAGCTGGTACCGCAGACCGGCACAGCCTCCGGGCTGCACGGCGATACGCAGAGCGAGGTCGTCGCGGCCCTCCTGATCGAGCAGTGCCTTCGCCTTCGCAGCGGCGGCCTCGGTCAGGATGACGCCGTGAGTATCGGTCTCTTGCTGCACAGTCATGGGCGCTCCCTGTCGTTCGTGTCGAAACCCGATGGTTCAACGGTACCGCGCCGGAATCTATTCCTCGTGGACGAGTTGCGCCGAGCGTGGTATGGCACGCGGATTTTCCGCTTCTCTCCACTATCCCATAGCCTGGTGGTGTGAAGTTGCTACGCCGCGGTGGTTCCGACGACTCCGCCGATCACCAGGTTCCTGCGACCGAGGACTCCCCGGCCGCGACTCCCGACGACTCCGCGGCCGCGAAAGCGACCGCCGGCAAAGGGCGCCCGACGCCCAAACGGCGCGACGCCGAGAGCCGCCGTCGCGGTCCCGTCGCTCCCGCTCCCCTGACCGCGAAGGAAGCACGCGAGCGGCGTAAGGCCGCGCGCAAGTCGCAGAGCAAGGACGAGCGCAAGGCGGCCGCAGCGCAGCGCCGCGCCGATGCCTCCGAGCGCCGCAACCGGATGCTTGCGGGCGAGGAGAAGTTCCTGCTCCCCCGCGACCGCGGCCCGGTGCGCGCCTACGTGCGCGATCTCGTCGACAGCCGGCGCAATCTCGTCGGACTGTTCATGCCGCTCGCGCTCGTGCTGATCATGTCGATGTTCCTCGGCCCGGTGGTGCAGCAGTACGTCACCCTCGCGATGTTCGTGATGATGCTGCTGATGGTCATCGAGGGGATCTACCTCGGGCGCATGGTCAACAAGAAGGTGCGCGAGCGCTTCCCGGATTCGACGGACGGCGGCTTCGGGCTCGGCTGGTACGCCTTCGTACGTGCCTCCCAGATCAAGAAACTGCGTGCGCCGCTCCCCCGGGTCGGTCCGGGCGACGCCGTCTGACGTGGTGCACCGTTCGGTTGTGAGGCGCTCCGCACGCGCCCGGCGGTAGCCACCGGATCTCGGCCGCGGCCTGCATGTCCTGCGACATGCGGTGCCGCGGCCGAGTCGTCTCCGCGACGAAGGCCACCCGGAAGTGGCAGCAATGACGCATATCGTCGAATTCCTGCCGGTGAGGGTCGATTGATAGCGTTCTGGCGTGAAGATCCGTCCGAGAGGTGACCTGTGACCAGCGGTTCCGATTCCCCCGCCGACGTCGAGTTCCCGCGCGTCGACCTGCCCGATCTCGAAGCACGCGTCGCCGCCGAGGAGCGTCAGCGGGATCTGACGAAACCCGCCGGGTCTCTCGGACGACTCGAGGATCTCGGGTGCTGGGTCGCGGCCTGTCAGGGCGAGGTCCCGCCTCACCCCTTCCGCCGACCGCGGGTCGTGGTCTTCGCCGCCGACCACGGTGTCGCGCGCCACGGGGTCTCGGCCTATCCACCGGAGGTCACCGCGCAGATGGTCGCGAACCTGTCCGGGGGTGGCGCCGCCGTGAACGTGCTCGCCGCAGCCGCCGGGGCAGGCGTGCGGGTCGTCGACATGGCGGTCGAGAGCGACACCTCCCCCGAGGTGTCCGCGTTCAAGATCCGGCGCTCGAGCGGCAGCATCGACCGCGAGGACGCGCTGACCCACGACGAGACCGTCCGCGCGATCGAAGCCGGCCGCACGCTCGCCGACCGCGAGGTCGACGAGGGTGCCGATCTGCTCGTCGCGGGTGATATGGGGATCGGGAACACCACTCCCGCAACCGTTCTCATCGCCACTCTCACCTCCACCGAACCCGTGGCCGCGGTCGGCCGCGGCACCGGCGTCGACGACGCGGGGTGGATGCGCAAGGTCACCGCGATCCGCGACGCCATGTGGCGCGCCCGGCCGCACGTACGCAATCCCGTCGCGTTGCTCCGCGTCGCCGGGGGCGCGGACTTCGCCGCGATGGCGGGATTCCTCGCGCAGGCCGCGGTCCGCCGGACGCCGGTGATCCTCGACGGCGTCGTCGTCACCGCCGCCGCGATGGTCGCCGAGGAACTCGCACCCGGCGCGGCACGCTGGTGGGTGTCCGGTCACCGGTCGGCCGAGCCCGCGCACGACATCGCGCTGCGACACCTCCGCCTCGAACCGATCGTCGATCTCGGTATGCGTCTCGGTGAAGGGTCGGGTGCCGTGACGGCACTTCCGGTTCTGCAGGGTGCGGTCGCAATTCTCTCGCAGATGGCGACCTTCTCCGAAGCGGGCGTGAGCACCCGTGACGAGATCACCCCGGCGGCCACCGACTGATGGTCCGCGCCTGGCCGGCCGGGGTCGCGCTGGCCCTGTCGTGGTTGACGGTCCTGCCCGCACGGGGTCCCGCCGAGATCGATCGGACGGTCGCCGGACGCGCCATCTCTGCGGCGCCGATCGCCGGTGCCCTTCTCGCTGCCGCGGCCGCGACCGTGTGCGGGCTCGGCTCGGCCGTCGGTGCGCCACCCCTGGTGACGGGCCTGTTGTGCGTCGGTGCGCTCGCGGTCGGTACCCGCGGGATGCACGTCGACGGCCTGAGCGACACCGCCGACGGTCTCGGTTGTTACGGCCCGCCCGAGCGGGCGCGCGAGGTGATGCACAGCGGCGGCGCCGGTCCGTTCGGCGTCGTGGCACTCGTCGTCGTCCTCGGTCTGCAGGCCGCTTCGTTCGGTGCGCTCGCCGACACGCACGCGTGGTGGGCGGTCGCCTTCGCGGTCTTCACCGGACGTGTCGCGGTGGTCGTCGCATGCCGACGCGGGGTGCCCGCCGCGCCCGGCAGCGGCTTCGGCGCGCTCGTGTCGGGCACCCAGGGTGTCGTGCCGGTCGCACTGTGGCCGCTGTCGGCCGTGGTGCTGTCGGTCGTGTGCCTGCCCGGTCCGGTCTGGGCCGGGCCGCTCGTGGTGATGGTGGTGGTGCTGGTCGCGGCGGTGGTCTTCGCCCGGCACTGCGTCGCGCGCTTCGGGGGCATGAACGGGGACGTGCTCGGCGCGGTCTCCGAGGGCACGGTCGCCGCCGTGGCGGTGGCGGCGGCGAGCCTGCTGTAGATCGCATTCCCTCCGGAAACGACGCAAGGGTGCTGCCGGAGTCCGGCAGCACCCTTGCGATGGTGGCTACGTCACTTGCGCAGTGTCGTCATCCATCCGTGAGTGTCGGCGAAGGTGCCGCGCTGGATGCCCGTCAGGGTGTCGCGCAGGGCCATCGTGATCGGGCCGGGCTCGCCGTCGGCGATGGTGAACTCGCCGTCCTTGTCCTTGACGCTGCCGACCGGCGTGATGACCGCCGCGGTACCGCACGCGAACACCTCGGTGATCTCACCGCTCGCGGCCTTCTCGCGCCATTCGTCGGTGCTGATGCGCCGCTCCTCCACCGCGAGACCGGAGTCCTTGGCGAGGGTGAGCAACGAGTCGCGGGTGATGCCGGGGAGCAGCGAGCCGGACAGCTCCGGGGTGACCAGGCGCGCGTCGGCGCCGGACCCGTACACGAAGTACAGGTTCATGCCGCCCATCTCCTCGACGTACTTGCGCTCGATGGCATCGAGCCAGACCACCTGGTCACAGCCCTGTTCGGCCGCGTGCGCCTGCGCGACGAGCGACGCCGCATAGTTGCCGGCGAACTTCGCGGCGCCGGTGCCGCCCGGTGAGGCACGCACGTACTCACGGGAGAGCCACACGTTGACCGGCTTCACGCCACGCGGAAAATAGGCACCCGCCGGGGACGCGATGACGAGGAACGTGTACTCCTTCGCGGGCCGCACGCCGAGAGCCGGCTCGGTCGCGAAGGCGAAGGGACGCAAGTAGAGGGAATCCTCGCCGCCCGCGGCCGGAACCCACTCGTTGTCGACCTCCACCAGCTCGGTGATCGCCTGCACGAACAGCTCCGGCGGCAGGTACGGCATCGCGAGCCGCTCCGCGGACCGGTTCATGCGCGCGGCATTGGCGGTCACGCGGAACGACGCGATGCTGCCGTCGGCCTGCCGGTAGGCCTTGAGACCCTCGAAGATCGCCTGCCCGTAGTGCAGGACCATCGCGGCCGGGTCCAGGGAGATCGGGGCGTACGGCTCGACTTTCGCGTCGTGCCAACCGATCCCGTCGGTGTAGGTGATCGACACCATGTGATCGGTGAAGTACTGCCCGAAACCGGGATTCGACAGAACCTCCTGGCGCCGCTCCGCAGAGCTCGGTGAAGGATGCTGGACGCGGGCGAATTCGAGGACACCTGTCATGGAGGACAATGGTACAACCGCCTGCAGAAGCCCTATCTGGTGTGGTCCTCGACGAACGGCGGAGCCACCACTTCGGCGCGCAGCGACCGTCCGCGCACGTCCACGCTCACTTCGTCGCCGGGTGCGAGTCCGGCGGCGGTGTCGAGGAGTGCGAGGGCGATGCCGATCTTGAGGGTCGGCGAGAAGGTTCCCGAGGTGGTCCGGCCGACCTCGGCACCGTCGCGCAGCACCGTCAGATCCTGACGCAGGACACCGCGGTCGAGCGCCCGCAGGCCCCACAGTGTCCGTGCCGGGCCTGCCTCCTTCTCGCCGAGCAGGGCGTCGCGGCCCCAGAACTGCGGCTTCTTCCAGCCCACGGCCCAGCCGACCCGCGCCTGGAGCGGGGAGATGTCCACGGACAGTTCGTGTCCGTGCAGCGCATAGCCCATCTCGGTGCGCAGGGTGTCGCGGGCACCGAGACCCGCGGCCTGCCCGCCCTGGGCACGGACGGCCTCGAGCAGGGCACGGAAGACGCGCTCGGCGTCGTCCCAGCGAGGCAGCACCTCGAAACCGCGCTCACCGGTGTATCCGCTGCGGCACACCCGCACCGGAGCACCCTCGTATCCGGCGTCGGCGAACCCCATGTAGGCGATGTCGGTGGGCAGTCCCAGCGCTTCGAGGACGTCGGCGGACCTCGGCCCCTGGACGGCGAACACCGCGTGGTCCCGATGCTGGTTCGTCACAGTGACGCCCGCGGGCACCGCCGCGGACAGCATCTCGACGACCGTGGCCGTATTGGCCGCGTTGGGAACGAGGAAGAGTTCGTCGTCGGAGACGTAGTAGACGATCAGGTCGTCGACCACACCGCCGCTCTCGGTGCAGCACAGCGTGTACTGCGCCTTGCCGGGAGCGATCCTGGAGAGGTCGTTGGTGAGGGTCGTGTTCAGGAACTCCGCGGCGCCCGGCCCGGCGACGAGCGCTTTGCCCAGGTGGCTGACGTCGAACAGGCCCACCGTCTCGCGCACGGCCGTGTGCTCGGCGACCGTCCCCGCGTAGGAGACGGGCATCTCCCAGCCGCCGAACGGAGCGAATGTCGCGCCGAGTTCGACGTGCACGGCGTGGATGGGCCCCTGCTTCAGTTCCTCGTCACTCATGGCGTACGACGCTATCCCACCGCCATCGTGTCCGACAGCGACGTCCGGCGTCGGTGTCATTAGGGTCGATGACATCGAGGCGATCCCCTCGCACCGAACGACGCCACACGCGAACGACTCGCTCGTTCCCGATCAGCTCCAAGGAGATGCCCTGTGAGTGCACCCACTCCCGATCTTCCCGAACTCGTTCTCGCCGGTTCGGTATCCGAGCGAGCCGATGTACTCGTGATCGGACTGACCTCCGCCGACGGCACCCCCGAGATCCTCGCGGGTGACGCACCGGTCGACGAGGCGGTTCTCGGTGAACTGCTCGACAACCTGGTCGCCGTGGGCGCGACGGGCCGCAGCGAAGAACTCACGCGGGTGCCGGCACCCGCGTCGCTGCCCGTGGCGAGCGTCCTCGCCGTCGGTCTCGGTGATGCCGACAAGATCGACGCCGAGCAGGTCCGCCGTTCCGCCGGTACCGCAGCACGCGTACTGACAGGTGTGGAGACGGTCGCGACCACGCTGTCCGCCGTCGACCTCGGTGCCGCGGCGGAAGGGTTCGCGCTCGGCGCCTACACCTACACCGAGTTCCGGTCGGAGAAGTCCGCGCCGAAGGAGGATGCCCGGCCGGTCGCGCGGGTGGAGCTGCTGGTGCCGTCGACCCGCGACCGCGACGCCAAGTCCGCCCTCACCCGCGCCACCGCGATCGCCGAGGCCGTCGCGACGGCCCGGAACTTCGTGAACACCCCGCCCAGCCATCTGTTCCCGGCCGAGTTCGCCGAGCGGGCGAAGGCCCTCGGCGAGGCCGCCGGGCTGAAGGTCGAGGTCCTCGACGAGAAGGCACTCGAGAAGAAGGGCTTCGGCGGCATCGTCGGCGTCGGCAAGGGATCGTCGCGTCCCCCGCGTCTCGTGCGCCTGTCCTACTCGTCGAAGAAGCGCAAGGCCCCGAAGGTCGCCCTCGTGGGCAAGGGCATCACCTTCGACACCGGCGGCATCTCCATCAAGCCCGCCGCCGGTATGGAGGCGATGACCTCCGACATGGCCGGTGCCGCCGCGGTGATCGCAACCGTCGTGCTCGCCGCGAAGCTCGGTGTCGCCGCCGATGTCACCGCCACCGTGCCGATGGCCGAGAACATGCCGTCGTCCACGGCGCAGCGGCCGGGCGACGTGCTGACCCAGTACGGCGGAACCACCGTCGAGGTCATCAATACCGATGCCGAGGGTCGCCTGATCCTCGCCGACGCCATCGTGCGCGCGTGCGAGGACGATCCCGACTACCTCGTCGACACCGCGACCCTCACCGGCGCCCAGATGGTCGCCCTCGGCACCCGGACCCCGGGCGTCATGGGTCACGACGAGTTCCGCGACCGCGTGGCCGCGCTGTCCCAGGAGGTCGGGGAGAACGGCTGGCCGATGCCCTTCCCGAAGGAACTGCGCGGCGATCTCGAGTCCCGTGTGGCCGACCTCGCGAACGTCTCCCCTCACCGGTGGGGAGGCATGCTCACGGCCGGCATCTTCCTGAAGGAGTTCGTCCCCGAGGGTGTGCAGTGGGCCCACATCGACGTCGCGGGCCCGGCGTTCAACACCGGTGGACCGTTCGGTTACGTCGGTAAGGGTGGCACCGGTGTGCCCGTGCGCACGATGCTCGCCGTGATCGAGGACGTCGCCGCCAACGGATGATCGCCCACACCGGTCCTCTTCCGGAGGTCTCACCCGAGGCAAGGGAGAGGACCGGTGTGATCGGCAACAGCCGAACCCCCGGTGTGAAGTGACCCGCCCCTCCCCGAACGTCACCGAAAGATAGGTGCAAGGATGGGTGTGGCCATGCCCCGCCGGTATCGGCCCGACCGAACACGTGAACCAGCAGGCACGGGGTCCCTGCCCCGCGCACAATGGTCAACGACCACACAATGGTCGGCGACCACGAGTCGGTACAACTCAACACACACGAACACAACCGTCGAGGAGTCAACAGACATGGCCTTCTCCGTCCAGATGCCAGCGCTTGGTGAGAGCGTCACCGAGGGAACTGTCACGCGATGGCTCAAGCAGGAAGGAGACACGGTCGAAGTCGACGAGCCCCTGCTCGAAGTCTCCACGGACAAGGTCGACACCGAGATCCCGTCGCCTGCCGCCGGCGTGCTGGTCAAGATCGTCGCCCAGGAGGACGACACGGTCGAGATCGGTGGCGAACTGGCCGTGATCGGTGACGCCGGCGAGGAAGCCGGCGACGGCTCCGCACCCGCCGCCGAAGAGGCACCGGCCGAGCAGGCTCCCTCGGAGGAACCCGGCGCCGAATCCGCTCCCGCGCAGCCCGCTTCCTCGGGTGGCAGCGGCGACGGCACCCCCGTCACCATGCCGGCACTGGGCGAGTCGGTCACCGAAGG
>NZ_SDMJ01000002.1:268080-391951 GCF_004153645.1 Rhodococcus sp. Q1
ACACGGTCGAGGTCGGCGGACAGCTCGCCGTCATCGGTTCCGAAGCTCCCGCTCAGCAGTCCGCTCCGGCCCAGCAGTCTGCTCCCGCCGAGCCGGCACCGGCCGTCGAGCCGACCACCGCGCCGTCGGAGGAGGCCGCTCCGGCTCCGTCCGAGCCTGCGCAGCCCGCTTCCTCGGGTGGCAGCGGCGACGGCACCCCCGTCACCATGCCGGCACTGGGCGAGTCGGTCACCGAAGGCACCGTCACCCGCTGGCTCAAGGCCGTCGGCGACGAGGTCGCCGTCGACGAGCCGCTCCTCGAGGTCTCCACCGACAAGGTCGACACCGAGATCCCCTCTCCCGTCGCCGGCATCCTCACCGAGATCACCGCGCAGGAGGACGACACGGTCGAGGTCGGCGGACAGCTCGCCGTCATCGGTTCCGAAGCTCCCGCTCAGCAGTCCGCTCCGGCCCAGCAGTCCGCTCCCGCCGAGGAGAAGCCTGCGCCGAAGCAGGAGGCCCCGAAGCAGGAAGCTCCGAAGCCCGCCGCCCAGCAGCAGGCGCCGAAGGTCGAGCAGGCCACCCCGGCACCCGCGCCGAAGCCCGTCGGTACCGCGGCTTCGACTCCGAAACCCGCGCCGCAGGAGGAGTCCACCCCGAGCGGTGCGACGCCGTACGTCACCCCGCTGGTCCGCAAGCTCGCGTCGCAGCACGGTGTGGACCTGTCCGCGGTGAAGGGCACCGGTGTGGGCGGCCGCATCCGCAAGCAGGACGTCCTCGCCGCCGCCGAGGGTGGCACGGCCGCCGGCGCCGAGCAGAAGACCGCTGCTCCCGCCGGTCCGGCTCCGGGTGTCCGTCCCGAGCTCGCCAAGCTGCGCGGCACGACCCAGAAGGTCAACCGCATCCGCCAGATCACGGCGAAGAAGACCCTCGAGTCGCTGCAGACCTCCGCGCAGCTCACCCAGACCTTCGAGGTCGACGTCACCAAGATCGCTCAGCTGCGCGCACAGGCGAAGAAGACGTTCTCCGAGCGCGAGGGCGTCAACCTCACCTTCCTGCCGTTCTTCGCGAAGGCCGTCGTCGAGGCGCTGCGGGCGCACCCGAACATCAACGCCTCCTTCGACGACAGCAAGAAGGAGATCACCTACCACGCGGCCGAGCACCTCGGTATCGCCGTGGACACCGAGCAGGGCCTGCTCTCCCCGGTGATCCACAACGCCGGCGACCTGTCGCTGGCCGAGCTCGCCCGCGCGATCGCCGACATCGCCGAGCGTGCCCGCAAGGGTGGTCTCAAGCCCGACGAGCTGGCCGGTGGCACCTTCACCATCACCAACATCGGTAGCCAGGGCGCGTTGTTCGACACCCCGATCCTCGTGCCGCCGCAGGCCGCGATGCTCGGTACCGGCGCGATCGTCAAGCGTCCCGTCGTGGTGAACGACGAGACCGGCAACGAGTCGATCGGTGTGCGGTCCATGTGCTACCTGCCGCTCACCTACGATCACCGCCTGATCGACGGTGCCGACGCAGGTCGCTTCCTCAAGACGATCAAGCATCGTCTCGAGGAGGGCGCCTTCGAGTCCGAACTGGGACTGTAGGTCCGGGATCCGGACCACGATCCGGACGACATCCGCGGGGGCATCACCGACCGGGTGGTGCCCCCGCGGCGTCCCCGCACCGCGGGTGCTCACGCCGTACCGCGCGGCGTAGAGTTCAGGAACATGAGCGATCCCTCGTCTTCCGCCCGCTCCGACTCGGCTCCCGTCGCTGTCGCGCGGCTCGGAACCATCGGCTATCTCGAGGCCTGGGAGAAGCAGCGCGAACTCGCGAACGAGCGCGCCGACGGCATCGGCGCCGACACCCTGCTGCTGCTCGAACACCCACCCGTCTACACCGCCGGGCGCCGGACCGAGGACGGCGACCGGCCCACCGACGGCACCCCCGTCATCGACGTCGACCGCGGCGGCAAGATCACCTGGCACGGTCCGGGCCAGCTCGTCGGCTATCCCATCGTCAAGCTCGCCGAACCCGTCGACGTGGTCGGTTACGTGCGCCGCATCGAGCAGGGCCTGATCCGTGTGTGCACCGACATGGGCCTGACGTGCGGCCGTGTGGACGGACGGTCCGGCGTGTGGCTTCCCGCCGAACTGCGCGACGGGCACTGGCTCCCCGAACGCAAGATCGCCGCGATCGGCATCCGGGTGCAACGCGGGGTCGCGATGCACGGGTTCTCACTCAACTGCAACTCGACTCTCGACGCGTTCGACTCGATCGTCCCGTGCGGTATCCGCGACGCCGGGGTCGCGTCGCTCACCGGCGAACTCGGCCGGGAGGTCACCGTCGACGAGGTGATCCCCGCCGTCACCGAAGCCGTCATCGCAGCGCTCGACGGCCGAATCCCCGTGACCGACTGCGACATCGACCGGGTCACCTTCGAGCAGGCCGTCGGTGCGTCCGGAATTCCCACCACCACCCCGGAATTCACGACGCGCCGGTTCTGAGGGCGGTCGCACCCGCCGGATCCGGGCAGGACCGGCGGCGTACGATCGAGGACGTGACTGTGGCCCCAGAAGGACGCAAGCTGCTGCGGATCGAGACCCGAAACGCACAGACGCCGATCGAACGCAAACCCAACTGGATCAAGACCCGGGCGAAGATGGGCCCGGAGTACACCGACCTCAAAGGCCTGGTGCGCCGCGAAGGTCTGCACACCGTGTGCGAGGAAGCCGGTTGCCCCAACATCTACGAGTGCTGGGAAGACCGCGAGGCGACCTTCCTCATCGGTGGCGAGCAGTGCACCCGGCGCTGCGACTTCTGCCAGATCGACACCGGCAAGCCGGCCGCGCTCGACCGCGACGAGCCGCGCCGTGTCGCCGAGTCGGTCCGGTCCATGGGTCTGCGTTACTCCACGATCACCGGCGTCGCCCGCGACGATCTGCCCGACGGCGGTGCGTGGCTCTACGCCGAGACGGTGAAGCAGATCCACGCGCTCAATCCGGGCACCGGCGTCGAGAACCTGATCCCCGACTTCAACGGCAAGCCCGACCTGCTGCGAGAGGTCTTCGAGTCGCGTCCCGAGGTGCTCGCGCACAACGTCGAGACCGTGCCGCGGATTTTCAAGCGCATCCGTCCGGCCTTCCGCTACGAGCGGTCGCTCGACGTGATCCGGCAGGCCCGCGACTTCGGTCTGGTCACCAAGTCCAACCTCATCCTCGGCATGGGCGAGACCCCCGAGGAGGTCACCGAAGCGCTGCACGACCTGCACGACGCCGGCTGCGACATCATCACGATCACCCAGTACCTGCGGCCCTCCCCGCTGCACCATCCGGTCGAGCGCTGGGTCAAGCCGCAGGAGTTCGTCGACCACTCCGAGACCGCCCGCGAGATCGGGTTCGCCGGTGTGATGGCCGGACCGCTGGTGCGTTCGTCGTACCGCGCAGGTCGCCTGTACGCGCAGGCGATGGCCCATCACGGACGCGAACTCCCCGCCGACCAGGCGCATCTCGCCGAAGAGGGCACAGCGTCCCAGGAAGCCGGCGCGGTTCTCGCGCGCTTCGGCAACTGACGTCGCGCAGGTTCGTAACGGCCCCGGTGGTGGTAAAGGTGCCACCACCGGGGCCGTATCCTTGAATACATGGCGAAGGGCAGCAAGACCGACAAGGAAGCGAAGGCCGCGGCGAAGGCCGCACGCAAGCAGGCGTCGAAGGAGCGTCGAACCCAGCTGTGGCAGGCGTTCCAGATCCAGCGCAAGGAGGACAAGGCACTCCTGCCGTGGATGATCGGTGCCCTCGTCGGTTCGATCGTGGTGTTCTTCGTCGTCGGTCTGCTCTTCGGCATCCAGTGGTTCCTGCTGCCGGTCGGCATCCTCGTCGGCGTCCTGTCGGCCTTCATCATCTTCGGGCGCCGCGTGCAGAAGAGCGTGTACTCGAAAGCCGACGGTCAGGCCGGTGCGGCCGCGTGGGCGCTCGACAACCTGCAGGGCGCGTGGCGCGTGACCCAGGCGGTCGCGGGCACCACCCAGCTCGACGCCGTGCACCGCGTGATCGGACGCCCGGGAGTGATCCTCGTCGGTGAGGGCAACCCCGGTCGCGTGAAGGGTCTGCTGGCCCAGGAGAAGAAGCGGGTCGCCCGACTGGTGGGCGACACCCCGATCTACGAGTTCGTCGTCGGCAACGACGAGGGCCAGGTCCCGCTCTCCCAGTTGCAGAAGCGTCTGAACAAGCTGCCCCGCAACATCGACACCAAGCGGATGGACACCATCGAAGGTCGCCTGTCGGCGCTGAGCTCGAAGAAGTCCGGTCCGGCCATGCCCAAGGGCCCGCTTCCCGCCGGCGCGAAGATGCGCAGCGTGCAGCGCACCATGCGTCGCCGCTGACCTTCCGTATACACCGAAGGCCGCCTCTCGTCCCGGGACGAAAGGCGGCCTTCGGTGTATACGGAGAAGGGGCGGCGGGCCAGCGCGAACGAACGACCGCGCGGTCAGCGCGAACGAACGACCGCGGTGCCGGTGGCGCGGTCCTGGAGGCCGCGACCGTCGACGTCCGTGACGAGCGCCGGAGCGATGAACACCAGCAGGACCTGGCGTGCGAGCGCTCGCACGATGCCCACTCGCACGGGAGCGTCCACCCGCGCCACCTGGAGGCCGGCGACGAACTGCCCCGGCGTGAACGAGAACAGGCTCACGCACCCCACGCCCACCACGAACCAGATGATCAGGGTGTACGACGACAGCAGCGGACTCTCGAGGGGGTTGCCCCCGACCAGACCGGCGGCGATCGCCATGGCCATGAACCAGTCGATCACGAGGGCAAGCACCCTGCGGCTCGTGGGCACCATGGAACCGGGGCCGTGCTCGGGGAGGCCGAGCAGCTGCCCGGGATAGTCCTGCTCCTGCCGGAGACCTTGGGGAAGCGCCGCAGCAGGCCCGGAAAGCCAACTGCCCGTCATGCGTGCCATGACACCAGGATAAGCTCTCCTGGGCGGACCAGCGTCGACCCGTGTTGGCAGTGGTGACTTATACCACCTTTTCGACCTCACTGCAGGACGAAGACATGTGTAACACCCACGAAACATAGGCTTGATGGACGGGCAACACCAGATCCATAACGTCTGATCCGACGCAGGCGCCCAGCACCCATGGCGCGCACCGACTGAAGGAGCACAAGCGTGGCGTTCACCACGGCCGAAGAGGTATTCAAGTTCATCGCGGAAGAGAACGTCGAATACGTCGACGTCCGCTTCACCGACCTGCCCGGCATCGAGCAGCACTTCTCCATCCCGGCCAAGGCCTTCAACGAGGACGTGCTCGAGGACGGTCTGGCATTCGACGGTTCCTCGGTCCGTGGGTTCCAGTCGATCCATGAGTCCGACATGCTGCTGCTCCCCGATGTGACGACCGCGCGTCTGGATCCCTTCCGCGCAGCCAAGACGCTCAACATCAGCTTCTTCGTCCACGACCCCTTCACCCGCGAGTCCTACAGCCGCGACCCCCGCAACGTCGCGCGCAAGGCCGAGGAATACCTGATCAGCACCGGCATCGCCGATACTGCTTTCTTCGGCGCCGAGGCCGAGTTCTACATCTTCGACTCGATCGCCTACGACTCGAAGATCAACGGCGCCTTCTACGAGATCGACGCGGTCTCCGGTTCCTGGAACACCGGCGTCGAGTACAACGCCGACGGCACCCCCAACCGCGGCTACAAGGTTCGGGCGAAGGGCGGCTACTTCCCCGTCGCCCCGTACGACCACTACGTCGACCTGCGTGATCAGATCGCCACCAACCTCGCCGATGCCGGCTTCGAACTCGAGCGCGGCCATCACGAGGTGGGCACCGGCGGCCAGGCCGAGATCAACTACAAGTTCAACACCCTGCTCGCCGCGGCCGACGACCTGCAGCTGTTCAAGTACATCGTCAAGAACACCGCGTGGCAGGCCGGCAAGACCGTCACCTTCATGCCGAAGCCGCTGTTCGGCGACAACGGTTCGGGCATGCACGTGCACCAGTCGCTGTGGAAGGACGGCAAGCCGCTGTTCCACGACGAAGCCGGCTACGCAGGCCTGTCCGATGTGGCCCGCTGGTACATCGGTGGCATCCTGCACCACGCGCCGTCGCTGCTCGCCTTCACGAACCCGACGATCAACTCGTACCACCGTCTGGTGCCGGGCTACGAGGCTCCGATCAACCTCGTGTACAGCCAGCGCAACCGTTCGGCTGCCGTGCGTATCCCGATCACGGGCAACAACCCGAAGGCCAAGCGCCTCGAGTTCCGCGCTCCCGACTCCTCGGGTAACCCCTACCTGAACTTCGCGGCGCAGATGATGGCCGGTCTCGACGGCATCAAGAACAAGATCGAGCCGCTCGCCCCGGTCGACAAGGACCTCTACGAGCTCCCGCCGGAGGAGGCCAAGAACATCCCGCAGGCTCCCACCAGCCTGTCGGCCGTCATCGACAACCTCGAGCGCGACCACGAGTACCTCACCGAGGGCGGCGTCTTCACCACCGACCTCATCGAGACCTGGATCTCGCTCAAGCGCGAGCAGGAGATCGCTCCGGTCAACCTGCGTCCGCACCCCTACGAGTTCCAGCTGTACTTCGACTGCTGAGTCGAATCCGGTAGGCACTCTTCGAGAGGCCGCTCGTCCCCTGTTCGGGACGGGCGGCCTCTCGTCTTTTCCGCACCGGCATCCTCGCGCGCCGAACCGGGGCTCGCCCCGGCTTCAGCGGTAGCGAACCCCGGTTCGGCGCGCGAGATGCGTTCGTTCGTCATCGGATCCGACCGAATCGCGACCGATTCCAGAAAAGTGGTCCATAGTGGGCACGTGCCCTCGACGCAGGATTTCTCCGAGCGGTTACGTGCAGCGGGTCTTCGCGTGACCCGGCAGCGTCTGGCGGTGCTCGATGCGGCGCACGAGCACCCGCACGCCGATGCCGATCGCATCTTCGATGCGGTCGGCGCCGTCGTTCCCGGCATCGGCCGGCACACCGTGTACGACATCCTCCACGCGCTCTCGGCACGTGGACTGCTCCGGCGAATCCGGCCCGCAGGCTTTCACGCGCGGTACGAAGTGCGTGTCGGCGACCGCCATCACCACCTCGTCTGCCGGTCCTGCGCCGCGATCTCGGATGTCGGCCACACCCTCGGCGACTCGCGTTGCCTGACGCCGGTGGACGACGCAGGTTTCGACGTCGACGAGGCGGACGTCGTCTTCTGGGGCCTGTGCCGCGACTGTTCGACAGACGACCTACGACCACAGCCCGAAATCGGTCCGATCCACTGATCCGGAAGGAAACCGCAGTGTCCGAAAGCGAAAACCCGGCAGTCCCCGCCCCCGAGCCGTCACCGCACCGGCCGAGGACCAACCAGGACTGGTGGCCGGAACAACTGGATCTGACGGTGCTGCACCAGCATTCACCGTTGTCCAATCCGATGGAACCCGACTTCGACTATTCGAAGGAGGTCGAGACACTCGACGTCGAAGCGCTCCGTCAGGATCTCTTCGACCTCATGACGAACTCGCAGGACTGGTGGCCGGCCGACTTCGGTCACTACGGCGGTCTGCTCATCCGGACGGGCTGGCATTCGGCCGGCACCTACCGCATCGCCGACGGCCGGGGCGGCGGCGGCAAGGGTGCGCAGCGGTTCGCCCCACTCAACAGCTGGCCCGACAACGTCAGCACCGACAAGGCGCGTCGTCTGCTGTGGCCGATCAAGCAGAAGTACGGCCGCAAACTCTCGTGGGCCGACCTCATCATCTTCGCCGGCAACTGTGCCTACGAGTCGATGGGTTTCACGACCATGGGCTTCGCGTTCGGCCGCGAGGACATCTGGGAGCCCGACGAGGTCTTCTGGGGCCCAGAGGACACCTGGCTCGGCGACGAGCGATATGCGGGCGAGCGCGAGCTCCAGGGTCCGCTCGGCGCGGTGCAGATGGGTCTGATCTACGTCAACCCCGAAGGACCCAACGGTAATCCGGAGATCCTCGCATCCGGACGCGACATCCGCGAGACGTTCGCCCGGATGGCGATGAACGACGTCGAGACGGCGGCGCTGATCGTCGGCGGCCACACCGTCGGTAAGACCCACGGTGCGGCACCGGCCGACAATCTCGGTCCCGAACCCGAAGCCGCGCCGCTCGAACAGCAGGGACTCGGCTGGAAGAACTCGTTCGGCACCGGCGTAGGCGGCGACACGATCACCAGTGGCCTCGAGGTCACGTGGACGCCGACTCCGACGAAGTGGGACAACACCTTCCTCGAGACCCTCTACGCCTTCGAGTGGGAGAAGACCAAGAGCCCCGCCGGGGCGTGGCAGTGGACGCCGAAGGACGGCGGCGGCGCCGGTACGGTGCCCGACGCGCACGACCCGTCGAAGAAGCACGCACCCGCGATGCTCACGAGCGACCTCGCTCTTCGTTACGACCCGATCTACGGCGAGATCACCCGCCGCTGGCTCGATCACCCCGAGGAACTCGAGCGCGAATTCGCCAAGGCGTGGTTCAAGCTCCTGCACCGCGACATGGGTCCGATCTCGCGGTACCGCGGCCCGTGGATCCCGGAACCCCAGATCTGGCAGGACCCGGTACCGGAGGTCGACCACGAGCTGATCGACGAGAGCGACATCGCGTCGCTCAAGAGCACGGTCCTCGAGTCGGGAGCAACCGTCCCGCAGCTCGTCGCGGCCGCGTGGGCGTCGGCTGCGAGCTTCCGCGGAACCGACAAGCGCGGTGGGGCGAACGGCGCGCGGGTGCGGCTCGAGCCGCAGAAGAACTGGGAGGCCAACGAACCCGAGCAACTCGCACAGGTTCTGCAGATCCTCGAAGGCATCCAGGAGCAGTTCAACAGCTCGGGCGGGAACAAGAAGATCTCGCTGGCGGACCTGATCGTCCTCGCCGGGAGCGCCGCGGTGGAGAAGGCCGCCAAGGATGCCGGGCACGAGATCACGGTGCCGTTCACACCCGGCCGCACGGATGCCACGCAGGAGTGGACGGACGTCGAATCGTTCGCGGTGCTCGAACCGAAGCACGACGGCTTCCGCAACTACCTGCGCGGCGGCGAGAAGCTCCCACCCGAGAAACTGTTCCTCGAACGGGCGAACCTGCTGACGTTGACGGCTCCCGAGATGACGGTGCTCGTCGGCGGTATGCGTGTTCTCGGCGCGAACCACGGGGGCAGCACGCACGGGGTCTTCACCGACCGTCCGCAGACCCTGACGAACGATTTCTTCGTCAATCTGCTCGACATGGGAACCGAGTGGAAGGTCTCCCAGAACAGTGAGGGCGTCTACGAAGGTCGCGCTCGGGGATCGGACGAGGTCGAGTACACCGCGACCGCCGTCGACCTCGTCTTCGGGGCCAACTCGCAGTTGCGGGCGCTGGCCGAGGTCTACGCAGCCGACGATGCAGGCCCGAAGTTCGCGCGTGACTTCGTCGCGGCCTGGACGAAGGTGATGGACCTGGATCGCTTCGACCTGAAGAAGTGAGGGCCTCGGCGGTCCACGACCGCGCCTGATGCACCACTCCGGAGCCACCCGCCGTCCTCGGCGGGTGGCTCCGCCGCGTGCGGCGAATGGGTACCGAGAAAACGGACTGGACAGACTTACTACACACAGGTGTACCGTAGGAGTGCGATTTTGGTGATATGTGTCACATTCCGCTCTCGGGGGGAGCAGATGCGACGAGGTCCGTACTCGAACGACTCGTCTCCCCGGGAGGCCCCACCATGCGTAGATCTCTCATCTCGGCGGCCTGTGCCGCCGCACTCCTGTCCCCTGTCCCCCTGTCCGTCGCACTCGCCGGCACCGCAGCGGCACAGACCGACGTCTCCGTCGTCGGGATGTCACAGGAACAGGCCCGGACAGTGCTCTCCGACGCCGGAGTCCCCTACATCATCCTCAACCGTTCCGGCAGCACCATGCAGAACTGCCGGGTGACCGAGCAACGCGACCGCGGCTACGACGTCGAGGTCGAATACGACTGGAATCACGAAGACGGGACATGGGACAAGACCGAGGTCGAGGTCTGGCGAGGACTCGCACTCGTCATCGTCTGCGATTGACGGCCGACTAATCCCAGAAGACCCGCTCGACGACCGCCCGCGCACGCCGCGTCACGCGCAGGTAGTAGTCGAGGAACTCCGACGCGTCCTCGCCACGCCAACCCGTCACGCGGGCAACCGCTTCCAGCAACCGTCCGGGACCGGGGAGTTGGTCGGTCGGTTTACCGCGCACGAGCACGAGGCAGTTGCGCGCATCCGTCGCGGTGATCCACGCCGTCCGGAGAAGTTCGACGTCGGTGGCGCTGAGCAGTTCGGCGGCTCCGATGGCGTCGAGCGCGTCGAGCGTCGAGGTCGTGTGCAATGCCGGGATGCCGTATGCGTGCTGGAGCTGCAGCAACTGCACGGTCCACTCGATGTCGGCGAGCCCACCCCTGCCGAGTTTGGTGTGGGTCGCCGGATCGGCGCCGCGCGGCAGCCGCTCGGAGTCGACGCGGGCCTTGATCCGCCGGATCTCGCGGACGGCCTCGTGGGAGACCCCGCCCTCGGGATACCGCACGTCGTCGATCATGTGCAGGAAGCGTGTGCCGAGTTCGCGATCCCCTGCGACGGCATGCGCGCGCAGCAGAGCCTGGACCTCCCACACCTCGGCCCACTGCGTGTAGTACGCGCGGTAGGACGCGAACGTCCTCACGATCGGACCACTGCGACCTTCCGGACGCAGATCCAGATCCACCTCGAGAGGCGGATCGGTGCTCGGCGCACCCAGCAGTCGCCGCACCTGCTCGGCGATGCTCGTGGCCCACTTGACCGCATCGGTCTCGTCGGCGTCCGGCAGCGGATCACACACGAACAACACGTCCGCATCGGATCCGTAGCCGAGTTCGCCGCCACCGAGCCGTCCCATCCCGATCACGGCGATGCGGGCCAGGGCCGGTCCGCGAGACTGTTCCGAGGCACGGATCACCGCATCGAGCGCGGCTTCGAGCACGCCCGCCCATACCGCGGACAACGCCTTGCACACCTGCGGCACGTCGAGCATCCCGAGGATGTCGGCGCTCGCGACCCGCGCGAGTTCGGCACGGCGGAGTGAGCGCGCGGCGGCGATCGCGCGTGCGGGATCGGAGTAGCGCGACGACGAGGCGACGAGGGCGCGCGCCACCTCGGGCGGGTTCGCCTCGAGCAGCCGCGGCCCGGTCGAGGCGTCGGCGTACAGGCGGATGACGTCGGGAGATTTCACCAGCAGGTCGGCGACATAGGCCGACGAGCCGAGAACCGTCATGAGGCGTTCGGCCACCGCCGGTTCGTCGCGCAGCACCCGCAGGAACCAGACGGTGTCGTAGAGCGCATCGGACAGCCGTCGATAGGCGAGCAGGCCGGCATCGGGATCGGTTGTCTCCCCGAGATATTCGAGTAGTTGCGGGAGCAGCAGCGCCTGGATTCGCGCCTTGCGTGAGGCCCCGCCGGACAGCGCAGCCAGGTGTTCCATCGCGTGCTGCGGGGCGTTGTAGCCGAGCGCCGCGAGCTGACGGACCGCCGCGTCGGGCGACAGGCGCAGGGCTTCCTTGTCGAGCTTGCTCACCGAGTCGAGCAGCGGCCGGTAGAACAGGCGCGCGTGCAGTTTGCGGATCCGCGACGAGTTGCGCTTGATCTCCGATTCGAGAACGCCGAGCGCGTCCTTGCGTCCGTCCGGTCGCATGTGGGCGGCACGGGCGAGCCAGCGCAGCGCCTCGCGGTCCTCCGGGGGAGGCAGGGTATGGGTCCGCTTGAGCCTCTGCAACTGCAACCGGTGTTCGAGCAGGCGGAGGAATTCGTAGGACGCCCGCATGTTCGCCGCATCGTCGCGGCCCACATAGCCGCCGTCGGCGAGCGCGCACAGCGCTTCGACGGTGTTGGGGACGCGGAGCGACTCGTCGACGCGGCCGTGCACGAGTTGCAGCAACTGCACGGCGAATTCGACGTCGCGGAGGCTGCCGCGTCCGAGCTTGAGTTCGCGCTCGCGTAGTTCGGGCGGGACCATCTCCTCGACCCGGCGCCGCATCGCCTGCACATCGGGGACGAAGTCCTCGCGTTCGGAGGCGGTCCACACCATCGGGCTCATGGCGTCGATGTACCGGCGGCCGAGGTCGAGATCCCCGGTCATCGGTCGCGCCTTGAGCAGCGCCTGGAACTCCCAGGTCTTGGCCCACCGGTTGTAGTACGCGACATGGGATTCGAGAGTGCGGACGAGTTCGCCGCGCTTGCCCTCCGGGCGCAGCGCGGCATCGACCTCGAAGAACGCCGACGTGCCGATGCGCATCATCTCGCCGGCGATCCGGCTCGCCCGGGCATCGGCGGGTTCGGCGACGAACACGACGTCGACGTCGCTGACGTAGTTCAGTTCGCGCGCACCGCACTTGCCCATCGCGATGACGGCGAGGTCGATCGGGCACGGGCCGTCCGGGATCACCGTGGACACGGCCACCGCGAGCGCCGCGGTCAGCGCCGCATCGGCGAGGTCGGCGAGCAGCGCACCGACCTCGAGATAGGGCACCACCGGTTCGTTCTCGACCACCGCGGCGAGATCGGCGGCGGCGATCAGCATGAGCTGGTCGCGGTAGGTGGTCCGCAGCGCCGCGACCGCGTGTGGGCCGACGAGTCCGGCCCGGTGGATCAACCGGCCGGGCCGCCCGTCGGGCTCGGGCTCGGCGTCGACGCTGTCGAGCATCCGCGCCGTGAAGGTGTGCTTGTCGGGCAGCGCCGCGCTGCCCGCGAGCATCGTCCAGCGATCCGGATTGGCGACGACGTGGTCGCCGAGCGCCGACGACGCACCGAACAGCCCGAACAGCCGGCCGCGCAGGCCTGTGTCCGAGCGGAGCGCCGAGTCGAGGTCCGTCCAGTCGTCACCGAGCGCGTCGGCCAGTCGCACGAGAGTGCGCAACGCCAGATCCGCGTTCGGGGCACGGGACAGCGACCACAGCAGTTCGACGCTGTCGGCGTCGTTCCATCCGAGTCGAGCGAGTTCGGCAGGGGCGGTCGGCTCGACGAGGCCGAGCCGACCGGGGCCGGGAACTACCGAACGCGCGCTGGGCGGTCTCACCACTTTTCCATCGTCGCTTACAACCCCAGGTACTGCTCGAGTTCGAACGGGGTGACCTGGCTGCGGTAGTTCTCCCACTCCCGCCACTTGTTGCGCAGGAAGTAGTCGAAGACGTGCTCACCGAGGGTCTCGGCGACGAGTTCGGACTTCTCCATCTCGCGCAGCGCGATGTCGAGATCGGTGGGCAGTTCGCGGTAGCCCATGGCGCGACGCTCGGCGGAGGTCAGCGACCACACGTCGTCCTCGGCCTCGGGTGCGAGCTCGTAACCCTTCTCGATGCCGCGCAGACCGGCCGCGAGCAACACCGCGAAGGTGAGGTAGGGATTGCACGCCGAGTCGGGGGTGCGGATCTCGACGCGCCGCGACGACGCCTTGTTCGGGGTGTACATCGGGACACGCACGAGCGCGGAGCGGTTGGACGGACCCCAGCAGGCGGCCGTCGGTGCCTCTCCCCCGTGCACGAGACGCTTGTACGAGTTGACCCACTGGTTGGTGACGGCGCTGATCTCGTTGGAGTGTTCGAGGATGCCGGCGATGAACGCCTTGCCGGTCGCCGAGAGCTGCAGCGGGTCGTCCGGGTCGTGGAAGGCGTTGGTCTCACCTTCGAACAGCGACATGTGGGTGTGCATCGCCGAACCGGCGTGGTCGCGGAAGGGCTTGGGCATGAAGGTGGCCCGCACGCCCTCCTGCATCGCGATCTCCTTGACCACGTAGCGGAAGGTCATGACGTTGTCGGCCATGGACAGCGCATCGGCGTAGCGCAGGTCGATCTCCTGCTGGCCCGGTGCGGTTTCGTGGTGGCTGAACTCCACCGAGATACCCATGGATTCGAGCGCGTCGATGGCGTGACGCCGGAAGTGCGGGGCGGAACGGTGCACCGACTGGTCGAAGTAGCCGCCGATGTCGGCCGGCACGGGTGCACTGCCCTCGGGGCCGTCCTCGACGAGGAAGAACTCGATCTCGGGGTGCACGTAGCAGCTGAACCCGAGATCGGAAGCCTTGTTGAGCTGACGCCTCAGCACGTGGCGGGGATCGGCCCAGCTCGGGGTGCCGCCGGGCATGGTGATGTCGCAGAACATCCGGGCCGAGTACTGGTGTCCCCGGTCGTCGCTCCAGGGCAGCACCTGGAAGGTGGTGGCGTCGGGACGCGCAACCATGTCGGCTTCGGAGATGCGGGAGAAGCCCTCGACGGCCGAGCCGTCGAAGCCGATGCCCTCCTCGAAGGCCCCTTCGAGTTCGGCAGGCGCGATCGCCACCGACTTGAGAGTGCCGACGACGTCGGTGAACCACAGACGCACGAACCGAATGTCGCGCTCTTCGAGGGTGCGGAGCACGAACTCCTTCTGGCGATCCATACCCGCGAGACTAGGCACAATCCGTTAATTCCGTGTTACATCGGCAGACGCATCCGGATGGCGTGTCGCTCACACGCCCCTCCGGTCAACAGCGAGGATCCCGCGCGGGCACCTCGAGATCCACCAGATAGCTGGTCACAGCGGTGTCCACGCACTCGTTGCCGTCCAGGGCGACGGTGTGCTGCGTTCCCTCGAAGGTCACCAGGACACCACCGAGCCGGGCGGCGAGTTCGACCCCCGCGTCGTAGGGGGTCGCGGGATCCCCGGTCGTCGAGACCACGAGCACGGGCGGCAGATCGCGAACGTCGGGAGTGTGCGGTTCCCCGGTGGCCGGCACCGGCCAGAAGGCACAGACGTCGAGGGCCGCCGATCCGGTGCCGCGGCCGTCGTCGAGGAAGGGTGCGGCCGCGCGGAACCGCGTGTCGAGTTCGCCCGCGAGCGCCCGGTCGGTCACCGGTGGGTCGTCCACGCACCGGATCGCGTTGAAAGCGTCGGTGATGTTGCTGTAGGTGCCGTCCTCGCCGCGCCCTTCGTAGAGATCGGCGAGCCGCAACAGGGTGTCGCCGGTGCCGGTGCTCGCGAGCGACTCCAGCCCGCCGCGCAACGACCCCCACAGCGTCGGCGAGTACAACCCCTGCTGCACGCCGGTGATCGCGTCGCGGTGACTCAGTCCGCGCGGGTCGGTCGTGGGTGCGGGAGCGTCGAGCAGCGGGTCGACGAGCGCCCGGAACCGCTCGGCGGCCCGGCCGGGATCGGCCCCGAGGGGGCATCCGGCGTACTGCGCGCAGTACGTCGCGAATTCGTCGAAGGCTTTCCGGAAGCCGTCGGCCTGCAGAACGATCTCCTCGACCGGGTCCTGCTCGGGGTCGATCGCACCGTCGAGCACCATGGCCCGCACCCGACCGGGGAAGGCCTCGGCGTAGAGGGTGCCGAGCCGGGTTCCGTACGAGTAGCCGAGATAGGTCAGCGCGTCGTCGCCCAGAACGCCGCGAAGCACGTCCATGTCCTGCACGACCTCACGAGTGCCGACGTGGGCGAGCAGGTCCGTACCGTTGCGTTCGGCGCACAACTGCGCGTACTCGCGATTGCGCTTCTCCGCCTCGGCGATGCCCTCGGGGCTCGTGTCCCCGTCGTCGAGGGCGCGGTCGGCGTCGAACTCGGCGTCGGTGAGGCAGCGGACCGCCGGTTCGGACGACCCGACACCGCGAGGGTCGAAGCCGATCACGTCGAAACGGTCGGCAAGGACGGTGCTGTCGGCGGCGAGCGCCGTCGACAGCCCCGAGGCGCCCGGTCCGCCGGGATTGACCAGCAGGGAACCGATCCGGTCGCCCGTGGCGGCCAGGCGCGACACCGCGAGGGTGATCACCTCACCGCTCGGATTCGCGTAGTCGAGCGGAACCTCGAGCCGCGCGCATTCCACGCCCTGCCGCTCCAGCATCGGCCCCTCGGCGCCGTACGGCCCGCACGACCCCCACTCCGGGTCCTGTTGGTAGAACCGTTCGAGTCCGGGAACCACTCCGACCGCCGAGGGCTGCCGTGCCTCCTCGACGGCGTCACCGCACGCGGTCGCCGCCGCAGCGGCCACGAGCGCCAGGACGGACAGACGACGGATACGCGCACGAACAGGGTGGGGCACGATCCGATCGTGCCACGGACAGAGCTGCGCACTGCCCTCGCCACCGGCGCTGTTCACCACCGGCGGCGCAGTGGTGTGACGAATCGCACCGCCCCGGGATCTTCGCGGGTTCCGGCCCGAGTGGCAGACTGAGACGGTCATCACCCGACCCGGGGACCCCGAGGGCCTCGAGGAAGAAAGGGACAGTGATGTCCGACAACGTGACGTCCGTATACGGTGGCGCGGCTTCCGCTGCAGCCTCTGCCGACACCCCCAAGCGCAAGACACGAGTCCATCACCTGCAGGCGATGAAGGCCGAAGGCCGCCGCTGGGCAGAGTTGACGGCCTACGACTACTCCTCCGCCCGCATCTTCGAGGAGGCGGGCATCCCCGTCCTGCTCGTGGGCGATTCGGCAGCCAACGTCGTGTACGGCTACGACACCACGGTGCCCGTGACCGTCGACGAGCTCCTCCCTCTCGTCCGCGGCGTCGTGCGCGGTGCTCCGCACGCGCTCGTCGTCGCCGACCTGCCGTTCGGTTCCTACGAGTCCTCGCCCGAACAGGCCCTTGCGACGGCCGTGCGGTTCATGAAGGAGGGCGGCGCCCACGCGGTGAAGCTCGAGGGCGGCGAGCGGATGGCTCCGCAGATCGCCGCGATCACCGCCGCCGGCATCCCCGTGCAGGCACATATCGGCTTCACCCCGCAGTCCGTGAACACGCTCGGCGGGTTCCGGGTGCAGGGACGCGGCGACGGCGCCGAGCAGCTCGTCGCCGATGCGATCGCCGTCCAGGAGGCGGGCGCCTTCTCCGTCGTGATGGAGATGGTGCCGGCCGATCTGGCCGGGCAGGTCACCCGCAAGCTGAGCATCCCGACCGTCGGCATCGGCGCCGGCAACGAGTGCGACGCCCAGGTCCTCGTCTGGCAGGACATGGCCGGCTACACGAGCGGGAAGACCGCGAAGTTCGTCAAGAAGTTCGGGCAGGTGGGCGACGAACTGCGCCACGCCGCAACGCAGTACGCAGCAGAAGTGGCGCAGGGCACCTTCCCGGGGCCCGAGCACTCGTTCTGAGGATCTGCGACGACGGGCACCATCGACGAGTTCGGTGGTGCCCGTCGCATTTTTCGGGCACCTTCCGGATCGGTGGCAGACTCGACGACGACCCGACCGTACGAAACCACGAGGTGTCCATGCAGCTCCGCTTCAGTCTCGTCCCCGCCGTCACCGCCGCACTGGCCGGTGTTCTCGTCGGCTGCGCACCGGCTCAGGATCCGGCACCCAGCGGAACGTCGACCGACGCCACGGTCGAGACGTCGCGGTCGACGGAGCCCACGCGTTCGCCGTCCGCGGCAGGCTCACCCTCGGAAGCCGGAGCCGGGGGCTTCACCGAAGCGCAGACCGCCGACCTGTGTGCTCGTCTCGAAGGCCAGTTGTCGAACTGGCGCACCTACACCCCGTCGGTGGGTCGCGGCGGCCTCAACATCCTCGTCGGTGAATGGGGTGCGGCGAACGGTGTCGATCTCGTCGTGCTCGCGGGCGACCGGGGCCGCATCGACGCGGCGACCTCCGCGCAGTGCCCGCAGGTGCGCGAGGAGGCCCTGCGCGGCCTCGACATTCCCGATCTCGCGTCGGGTCTCGTCGGGTTCTGACCCGTGGAGCGACGCGAACTGTATCCGCCGATCGAGCCGCACGCGACGGGCATGTTCGACGCCGGCGACGGCCAGCAGCTGTATTGGGAGGTCAGCGGTAACCCGCAGGGCAAGCCCGTGGTCTTCCTCCACGGCGGTCCCGGTGGCGGCACCGCACCCCTGCACCGCCGCTTCTTCGACCCGGCCGCCTACAGGATCGTGTTGTTCGACCAGCGCGGCTGCGGCCGGTCGCGGCCCCACGTTGCCGATGGTGCGGATCTGTCGGTCAACACCACCGACCACCTCGCCGCCGACATCGAACGCCTGCGTGCCTTCCTCGAGGTGGACAGGTGGATGGTGTTCGGCGGGTCGTGGGGATCGACTCTCGCCCTCGCGTACGCCCAGCGGTACCCCGAGCGTGTCACCGAACTCGTCCTTCGTGGGATCTTCCTGCTGCGCCGCAGCGAGATCGACTGGTACTACAACGGCGGCGCCGGCCGGTTGTTCCCCGAGGCATGGGAGGGCTTCTGCGCCCCGCTCGCCGGGGCCGGGGCGGGCGAGCATCCCGTGGACGTCTACCACCGTCTGCTGCACTCGACCGATCCGGACGTCGCCCTGAACGCGGCCATCGCGTGGTCCACCTGGGAGGGCGCCACGAGCTCGCTGTTGCCGAACCCGGACCGGGTCGCGGAAACCGCCGAACCCCGGTTCGCGTTGGCCTTCGCCCGCATCGAGAACCACTACTTCCACCACCGCGGCTTCTTCGACGAGGGGGCGCTCCTGCGCGACGCGCACCTGCTGCGCGACATCCCGGGTGTGATCGTGCAGGGCCGCTACGACGTGGTGTGCCCGGCGCGCAGTGCCCACGACCTGCACGAGGCGTGGCCGTCCTCCCGGCTGCACCTCGTCGACGATGCGGGACACGCGGCGACCGAACCGGGGATCGTCCACCGGCTCGTCGAGGCCACCGACTCCTTCCGCTGACAGCGGATCAGGCGGGCAACCGCCCGAAGCCGATCACGGCGTCGTCACCGGCCGGGTCGAGTTCGTGGACGCGGATCCGGCCCATCTCGTTGCCGCCGACGGTGATCGCCGAATCACCGTCGACGGCGACGACGATGTTCGTGTGCTCGCGCTGGCCGACGCCGATCCTGTTGTGGTACAGCACCACGTCGCCGACCTCCGGCCGGTAACCCGTTCCTGCCGGTTCGTAGCGGCCCGTCTGCTCGTAGTACTCCTGGAGTGTGTACACGCCCGGGATCCGCCAATGACCCGAGTGCGGATTGGACAGCGGCACACCGGCTTCCCGCATGATCCAGCTGACGAAGTCGGCGCACCACGCTTCGCGGACGCCCTCCGAGTAGAACGTGCCGGGCGGTTGCGCCTCGTGCTGTTCCTCGAGCAGTTCGACGATCCGCACCTGCGCCGGCGACAACGCCGACGTGTCGATCTCGGGGAACGACGCACTGTCCCAGGGGAACAGCCGGTTCGGCAGGATCCACCACACGAGCACCGCGAGCGCCGCGCACAACGCGACCGCGACGGCGAGGACGGCAGCGACCGGACGTCGCCGCCGCGTGGTCTCACCGGTCATGGTCGAAGCGGATCTTGCGGGCCTGCGGGTCGGCGAGGGTGAGCCGCACCCGCACGGTGCTGCCCTCCTCGGGTGCCCCGCCGCACGGGCCGATGACGGTCTCGGAGGCGACGAACACCTCGGCGTCATGCCGGTCGGTGGCTTCCTTCAGCACCGTCGCCTCGAAGGTCTCCCCCACTCGCGGCGCGAGCACGACGGTCTCGGCCAGGTCGATACACGCCCGGTTCACCTTGCCGGCGAGCGAATCGGTCGACGACATGATCTTCGGCATCGCGGACAGTTCGGCGCGCACCGCCTCCGGGACGGGCAGGCCCGACGACACCGCGAGGCACACCTCGGTGGCGTATCGGTCGGACAACCGGCGCAACGGCGCGGTGACATGCGCGTAGGGCGCGCCGATCGCTCCGTGCAGGATCGTCTCGGGCAGTTCACCGTCGAAGGCGGCGTAGGACGCCCCGCGCAGTAGCGTCGGCGCTTCGCTCATCAACACGAGCGTGCGCGGATCTTGGGTGTCGAGTCCGGCGAGGAAGGACCCGACTCCCATCTCCGGCGGCCACGGCACGTCCAACGACCGAGCGGTGCGACGCAGCCCGTCGACCGCCGCGGGATCGGCGGCGGGAAGGGTGCGCAGCAGACCGACCCCGGCGTCGATCATCATCTGCGCGGCGCACATTCCGGTGAGCAGCGAGATCTCGGAGTTCCACTCGTCGGCCTCGGTCCGCGGTTCGATCTGCAGCCTCCAGCCGTCGCCGTGCGGCACGACGTCCTGCGTGGGCAGGCGCAGTTCGATCGCTCCGCGCGCGAGCGCCGCGGCCGCGCGCAACCGGCCGAAGTCGGGCAACGCCTCGACGGACGGATGCAACCTGTCCGCGTCGGCGTCGCGCTGTACTCCGGCGTAGTCCATGCGCGCGACCGACCGGACGAGCGCGCGCCGCACGCTCACCGCGACGGGCTCCCCGCCGTGGTCGGTCTCGATCCGCCACAGCGCCGCGGGGCGGACGACGTCCGGCAGCAGGCTCGCCGTGCCCTCGGACACTTCGCGTGGATGCAGCGGAACCGAGCCGTCGGGCAGGTAGAAGGTCTGCCCGCGACGATGTGTCTCGGCGTCGAGAGCGCCGCCCGGTTCGACGAGTGCGTACACGTCGGCGATCGCGTAGTGCAGCACGAAACCGTCGTCGGTGCGTTCGAGGTGCAGCGCCTGATCGAGATCCATCGATCCGGGTGGGTCGACGGTCACGAGCGGCAGGTCGGTGCGGTCCTCGCGGACGTCCGCGTAGCGGTCGGCCGCCTGCCGTGCCTCGTCGAGGGCATCCGACGGGAAGCCGTCGACGAGGTCGAATTCGGCGCGCACGTCGGCGAAGTCGATCGCCGGCGCGACGACGATGGGAGTGGTCACCACGATGCTCGGGAACTCCTGCGGTTCCGGGTGCTCGTCGTCGAACTCAACCGTTCTTCCAGTCGTCGTCGGCGGCGTCGGCCGCCTTGTTCCGCTCTGCCGCGATCTCCAGCGCCCGCTGAGCGGTCTCCCGATCCGGGTAGGGCCCCATGCGGTTGAGGGCGTGCGGATCCTTGCCCTGGGAGACCTTCCCCGTACGCACGTCGTAGTACCAGCCGTCGTCGCTCATGGTCTCAGTGTGCCCGAACGACGTCCTCGTGTACGGGCAACCCGTCGGCGGGCGTGGCGCGGTACTGTCGGGCCGCACACATGTGCTCGATGTCCGAACGCGCATGTGCTCGATGTCCGAACGAAGGAGCACGCCATGTCCTACATCCTCTACGACGCGTTGCTGCCCTGGCTGGGTCCGGATGCGGCCTCGTACTGGGCGCACCTGCTGGTCATCGATCCGATCTGATCCGACCGGTGGCTACGCGGGGGGATCGGGAGACGCCGGGCGAACGAGCCGGCCTGTAAGCCGGATCCTGTCCCCCGCCGAAACGGGGTGGCGACCATCCATCTGGGCACACCGTCGCCGGGTACCTCGAGCGGTTCACCCGCAGGCTCGGGCGAGCAGCCCTCGAACACCTGCGCAGTCGCACCGCACGCGATGCGACCTTCAACCTTGCTCCGGGCGGGGTTTACCTAGCCGCCCCGGTCACCCGGGGCGCTGGTGCGCTCTTACCGCACCCTTTCACCCTTACCTGCCGTACGGCAGGCGGTTTGCTTTCTGTGGCACTGTCCCGCGAGTCACCTCGGGTTGCCGTTAGCAACCGCCCTGCTCTGTGGAGTCCGGACTTTCCTCGATTCGGGGCCTGGCACCGTCCGGTGCCGGTTCCCCGCGCCGCGGCCGCCCGGCCGACTCGTTCGCTCGAACAGACTATCCCGCAGTGTGTCGGCGCCGCCAACTACGGTGCCCGTATGACGCGACTCGTGGCTCTGCTGCGCGGAATCAACGTCGGCGGCATCCGGATCCGGATGGCCGATCTGAAGGAGGTCTTCGACGCTCTCGGCTTCGAGAACGTCCGCACCGTGCTCGCCTCCGGCAACGTGCTCTTCGACGCCGACGACGACCCTGCCACCGCGAAGGCCGGGATCGAGGCCGCGCTGACCGCGCGGTTCGGTTACGAGGCCTACACGTTCGTCCTCGAGCAGTCGTTTCTCACGCGGGTCGTCGAGGCCTATCCTTTCGACGCCACCCGTACGGACCGGCATTCGTACGTGGTGTTCGTGTCCGATCCCGCAGTGCTCGAAGAGTTCGCCGCCCGGTCGGGCGATCTCGATCCGAAGGTGGAGTGCATCGAGCAGGGCGAGGCCGTCCTCTACTGGCAGGTGGAGAAGGGTTCGACGCTCGACAGTGCCGTGGGGAAGCAGTCGGGTGCGGCGCGGTACAAGGCGACGACGACCGTCCGGAACCTCAACACGCTGCGGCGGCTGATCTGACGGGGCAGGTCGCCGGCCCACCGGACGACCCCCGGATGCGCACACGCCCTGACATCCCACCGGAGAGAATTTCCCGGCGACCGTGTAACGCATGCTGTCGGCCGACAGATAAACCGAACGAGTGGCCGCGCAGACAACCCCCCGACATGTCTGCGCGGCCACTTTCGGTTTCGCGACCGCTCCCGGTTCAGAGGTGCGAGGTGTCGTTCACGAGCCGCACCGACGAACCGCCGTCCGGATAGAACTCGGCGATGCTGAGCGATGCGAGATCCAGATGCAGGCGGTACAGCAGCGACGGGCCCGAGTCGAGCGCCATCTGCAGGACCGTCTTGATGGGCGTGACATGGGAGACGACCAGCACGGTCGAGCCGGCGTAGTCGGTGAGCAGGTCGTCGCGCACGGAGGCGATCCGCTCGGCCACCTCGTCGAAACTCTCGCCGTTCGGGGGCCGCACGGAGGTGTCGCCGAGCCACCGCCGATGCAGTTCGGGATCGCGACGCGCGGCCTCGCCGAAGGTGAGACCTTCCCAGTCGCCGAAATCCGTCTCGATGAGCCCGTCGTGCACCGTCACCGGCAGGTCGAGAGCGTCGGCGGCCGCGGCGGCCGTCTCCCGCGCCCGCCCCAGCGGCGACGACAGGACGGCGGTGATGCCCCCACGGGCACCGAGGCGCCGGGCCGCGGCGACCGCCTGGTCGCGACCGAGTTCGGTCAGCGCAGGGTTGCCGCGTCCCGAATAGCGCCGCTCGACCGACAGCGTGGTCTGCCCGTGGCGCAGCAACAACAGCCGGGTCGGCGAGCCGATCGCACCGGTCCAGCCGGGTGAGGCCGGAACAGCCGGATCGGGCACGGGCACGACCGGCGGGGTCGTGACGTTCTCGGTCGTCGCCGACGGCGGCAGCGGCCGCGCCACGGTGTCGGATGCGACATCCATCAGTGCTTCCGCGGCCACGTCCATCGCGGCATTGGCCAACCGGTCGGCGTACGCGTTCTCCGCGCGCGGGATCCACGTGAAGTCGACGCTGCGGAACCGACCTGCCAGCTCGCGCGCCTGCGCGGCCAACGGGATCATGTCGGGATGCTTGACCTGCCACCGCCCGCTCATCTGCTCGACGACGAGCTTCGAATCCATGCGGACCTGCACCTCGTCGGCGCCGAGTTCGGCGGCGGCGGTGAGACCGGCGATCAGACCCTTGTACTCGGCGACGTTGTTGGTCGCGCGCCCGATGCTCGCCTGCCGTTCGGCGAGGACTGTCCGATGGTCGGCATCGAAGACGACGGCACCGTAGCCGGCCGGTCCGGGATTCCCGCGCGAACCACCGTCCGCTTCGACGACGACCGTCGTCACAGGCCGGATTCCTTGGTGCGGACCATGATCGCGTCGCACTCCGGGCACCGGACCAGCAGATCCGCGGGTGCGGCCGCGATCCGGGCGATCTCACCGCGGTCGATCTCGAGGCGGCACGCGCCGCAACGGCGGCCCTGCAACAGCGCGGCGCCGATACCGGACTTCTCACGCTGCTTCTCGTAGACCGTCACCAATTCCGCCGGGAACACCGCGAGCAGCGCCTCACGATCACTGCGGCACCGCTGCTCGGCCACCTCGATGTCGGCGATGGCCTCGTCGCGGGCCCGGACGGCGTCGCCGAGCCGGTCGTCGACCTGCGACACCTGCGCACCGGCATGGTCGTGGTCGGCCTTCGACGCCTCCCGCCGCTCCATCACGTCGAGCAGGTCGTCCTCGAGTGCCGCCTGGCGACGTTCGAGGCTGGTGAGTTCGTGCTGCAGTTCGGTGAGCTGCTTCGATCCCACCGATCCGCCCTCGAGCAGCGACCGGTCGCGGTCGGCACGCAGACGTACGGCCTCGATCTCACCCTCGAGCTTCCGGATGTCCCGGTCGAGGTCGTCGAGGATGATCTCGACGGCCACCGCGGCATCCTTGCGCGCGTTGCGCTCGGTCTGCAGGCGATCCACCTCCTGCTGTTCGGGCAATGTCCGACGGCGATGCGCGAGGCGGTTCAGTTCTGCGTCCACGGCGGCGAGGGACAGCAGCTTGGCCTGCACGGTGGGTTCGACGTTCACTCGGGTGGTTCCTGCTTTCGGTGGTGTGTCGGCGGGCCGGGAGTCGGCTGCCACGCGGGACGTGTCGTAGCTGATTACCGTACCGCGCCCGCCGCGGTCGTCCAGGGATCGGTGCGCAACTCGCTGACCCGCGCCTGCCAGCCGTCCCGGCCGGCGAACGCCTCGTCCAGGACGTCGCGGGCCTGCGCGCACCACGGGTACTCGCTCGCCCAGTGAGCGACGTCCACCAGCGCGGGACCTCCCGCACGCAGGTGCTCGTCGGCGGGATGATGCCGCAGGTCGGCGGTGACGTAGACGTCGACATCGCGCGCAGTGGCGAGACCGAGGAAGGAATCACCGGAGCCGCCGCACACCGCCACGCTCCGCACGGGCCGGTCGGGATCGCCCGCGCCGCGGACACCCCACTCGGTGGCCGGCAGCGCGGCGGCGACATCCTCGGTGAACTCGCGCAGCGTGCGTGTCTGCGGCAGCTCTCCCACCCGCCCCAGGCCACGATCGCTCGGCAGGTCGGCGAGTTCGAGGATGTCGAAGGCCGGTTCCTCGTAGGGGTGCGCCTCGCGCAGAGCCGCGAGTACCGCCGCCCGCGACCGGCGCGGTGCGATCACCTCGATCCGGTCCTCGGGGACGCGTTCGAGGTCGCCGACCGAACCGATGGCCGGGTCGGCGCCGTCGACCGGACGGAACTGACCGGTGCCCGAGGTGGTCCAGCAGCATTCGCGGTAGTTGCCCAGGGCGCCCGCACCCGCCGCGAACAGACCCGCGCGCACGGTGTCGGCGGCGTCGGCCGGCACCATGACGACCCACTTGTCGGTTGCGGGTTCGGGCTTGGCCTCGAGCGGTCGCAGCCCGGTCAGGCCCAGTGCCGCGGCCAGCGCGTCCGAGACACCGGGATTCGCCCGGTCGGCGTTGGTGTGCGCGGTGAACAGAGCACAACCACCGCGGATGAGACGGTGGATCAACGCTCCCTTGGGGGTATGTGCACCCACGGTGTCCACCCCCCGCAGCAGCAACGGATGATGTACGAGCAGCAGCTGCGCACCCCATTCGAGTGCCTCGTCGACGACGGCCCCGGTGGCATCCACCGCCAGCAGCACCTTGCGCACCGGCTCGTCGGGGTCGCCGGCGACCAGTCCCACCGAGTCCCAGCTCTCCGCCAGGGACGGCGGGTAGGCCGTCTCCAGAACGTCGATCACCTCACGCAGCGTCGCCGCCGTCACGTCCACCTCCAGCTGATCCGCTCTCTCCTACGCGCACGACCCTACGCGGCAGGACACCGGACGAACGGGGAGAATGGGCCGGTGACCGCTCTCGCCACCACCCGACCGCTCGTGCTCCCCGCCCCCGTCGTCCTGTTCGATCTGGACGGGACGCTCACCGATTCCGCGACCGGGGTGATCAACGGATTCCTCCACGCCGCCGAAACGACCGGCTTCGAAGCACCCGAGGGCGACCTGCAGTGGTTGCTCGGACCTCCGATGCGCGACACGCTGCAGGGCCTCGGACTCGACGACGAGCAGATCGCTGCGGGGCTCGCAGCGTACAAGGACTACTACTCCGCCACCGGATGGGCGGAGAACGCGGTCTTCGACGGCATCGAATCGGTGCTCGAGGCCGTACGCGGCGCCGGTAGCCGACTGGCCGTCGCGACGTCGAAGTCCCAGGCGTTCGCCGAACGGATCCTCGACCATTTCGGTCTGACCGGATACTTCGAGTTCATCGGCGGTGCCAGCGACGACGGCTCCCGGCGGCACAAATGGGAGGTCGTCGCGCACAGTCTCGCCGCCCTCGGGATCGATCCGCAGGAGACCGCGGCCGGCGGCACGACCGGCGTGGTGATGGTGGGCGACCGCGAACACGACATCCACGGTGCGGGACGCTTCGGCATCCCCACGGTCTTCGTCGAGTGGGGTTACGGGACCGAGACCGAGGGCCGTGCGGCGGCGCGGACGACCGCCTCGGTCGAGGAACTACGCGAGGTGCTCACCGGTGAGCGCTGACAGCCGCTTCCACGTCACCTTCGTGTGCACCGGCAACATCTGCCGGTCGCCCATGGCCGAGAAGATCTTCGCCGAACACCTGCGCCGCGAAGGACTCGACGACCGGATCCGCGTCAGCAGCGCCGGTACCCACGGCTGGCACGTCGGGTCCGAGGCGGATCCGCGGACCGACGCGGTCTTGCAGCGGCACGGCTATCCCACCGGTCACCGAGCCGCGAAGCTCGGGACCGAACACCTGTCCGCCGACCTCGTCGTCGCCATGACCACCACACACGAGCGGGCGCTGGCGCGGCTCGGTGTCCCCTCCGATCGCCGTGTGTTGCTGCGATCGTTCGATCCCGACGCCGACGACGATTCCGTGCCCGATCCGTACTACGGCTCCCTGAACGAGTTCGAGCAGGTCCGCGAGCAGATCGAAGCCGCGGTTCCCGGCCTGCTCGAGCGGGTGCGACAGTGGTGAGACGCGCCTCACCGGCTACCGTGGGTCTGTGCGCCGATTGACATTTCTCCTACGCCCCAGCTGGTTGGTCCTGGCGCTGGTCGTCGTCGGCTTCGCCTACGCGTGCTTCACGGTCCTCGCGCCGTGGCAGCTCGGCAAGAACACGAGCACCGAGGACCGCAACGGCCGCATCGCTGCGTCGATGGCGCAGGATCCGGTTCCCGTCGCCGATCTGCTGGGCGGCGACGGCCCGACGGTCGAGGACGAGTGGCGCCGTGTGCTCGCGCAGGGCTCCTACCTCCCCGAGTCGGATGTGCTCGTGCGGTTGCGCAGCGTCGAGTCGCAGCCGGCCTACGAGGTGCTGACTCCGTTCGCACTCGATTCCGGCGGAACGATCCTCGTCAACCGCGGGTACGTGCGGCCGGTCCGCGGCACCGAGATCCCCGAGATCCCGCCCGCGCCGTCCGGCCCCGTCACGCTCGACGCCCGCATCCGGATGTCCGAGGGAACGGTCGACGGCAAGGACCCCTTCTTCGACGCGGGCTACCAGCAGGTCTACTTCATCGACGCCCCGCAGGTCGCATCCGTCACGGGTCTCGACCTCGAGGACGTCTATCTGCAACTCGACGCCGACCAGGCCGGCGGCCTCGGCGTGATCCCCCTCCCCCAGCTCGACTCCGGCCCGTACCTGTCGTACGGCCTGCAGTGGCTGGCGTTCGGGATCATGGCTCCGCTCGGTCTGGGCTACTTCGTGTGGGCCGAGATGCGGGAGCGCAAGAAGGCGAAGAATCCGGAAGCCGGTGGTGACGCTGCCGGGGCTCCGGTGGAAGCGGCGCCACGCACCGCGAGCGAGAAGCTCGCCGATCGATACGGCCGGCCGCGGTGACCGAGCCGACCACCCTGCCCCGATCCGAGGAGCTCCCGATGTACACGACCGTCGACGACTATCTGGCCGACAAGGATCCGGCCGCCGTCGACGTGTTCCGGCACGTGCGCGCCATGATCCTCGGCCTCGGCGACGACGTCACCGAGCGTGTGCACGCGTCGGAGATCTCCTGGTCGCGGGGTCTGCCCTTCGCGGCGGCGTTCGTCTACGCCTCACGCCTCGAGGTGGCCCTGGATCTCCCCCGGCGCATCCACCACGCGACGCTGCGCGAGGCGTTCCCGAAGAAGGGACCGGTGACCACGCACCGGCTGAGCGTTTCGTCCGTCGACGAACTCGACGACCATTTCGTGGAGCTGCTGGACGTCGCCTACCGCACCGCGGCGGAACCGCGCGACTGACAACACATCCGATTCGGGTGGATTCGACCCCGCTGAGCGGGGCCGGATCCACATAGATCGCGAAATGGGATTGTGGGCGCGGAGGGTTTCGAACCCCCGACCGCTGGTGTGTAAAACCAGAGCTCTACCACTGAGCTACACGCCCGAAAGACGGCGGCAGATGCCGCCGACTTCGCATCAGGACTTTAGCGCGGCGAGCGCTCTGGCCCAAGCTCCCTGGTCACGGGCCTCTCCGGGCTGGTTCTCCTCCGCGAACTGCACGATGCCGTCCTTGTCGATGACGAACGTGCCGCGGTTCGCGAAACCGAACTTGTCGTTGAACACTCCGTAGGCCTGCGCGACCTCGCCGTGCGGCCAGAAGTCGGACAGCAGCGGGAAGGTGTAGCCCTGCTCGGCCGCCCAGATCTTGTGGCTGGGCGACGGACCGACGGAGACCGCGAGGATGGCGGTGTCGTCGTTCTCGAAGGTGGGCAGGTCGTCGCGGACGGCGCACAGCTCGCCCTGGCAGACGCCGGTGAAGGCGAGCGGGTAGAACACCAGGAGCACGTTCTTGCTGCCCCGGAAGCTCGACAGCGTCACTTCCTGGTTGTTCTGGTCCTTGAGGGTGAAATCGGGGGCTTCGGTGCCCACGGCGATCGGCATGCGTGTGGATCCTTACGTTCTGGGAGTCGGGTCAGCGGCGGGGACGGCCGGCCTTGGGCTGGACGAGGCGGCTGCCGATCCAGTCTCCGAGGTTGGTGGCCGTGGTCTGGGTGAGACCGGCCGTGGTGGCCGATTCGGCGATCTCGCTGGGCTCGACGTGATCGGGACGCCCGGTCTTGGGGGTCAGGACCCACACGACGCCCTCGTCCGCGAGGGGACCGATCGCGTCCATGAGGGTGTCGACCAGGTCGCCGTCGCTGTCGCGCCACCACAGCAGTACGACGTCGACGACCTCGTCGGAGTCCTCGTCGAGCAGCTCGGTACCGGTGACCTCTTCGATCGCAGCCCTCAACTCGTCGTCGGTGTCCTCGTCCCAACCGAGTTCCTGCACCACGTGGTCGTGAGTGATACCGAGCTTGGAAACATAGTTCTTGGCATCCGCCGCGGCGACCACGGTGGTTCCTCCTCAGGGTTGTGGCGCGCGAAGCGGGCTCCGCGCACCGACGTGACGATCAATAGGTCAAAGCGAACATCGTCGGAAGCCTCAACGCAACCCGAATCGCTGGGAAAAGCGGGAGAATCTTTCGGAAGAGACCTTTTGCACCACCTCACACCGCGCCCGATCCGTCCGGTTGGCCGGACCACGACGTGATCCTTCGTTCCGGATGGGGGAAGATGAGGGTTGCATCATGTTCAGATGTCGATTGCGTCGGCTCCCACAAGAGCCGGCCGACGGAGAGGGCGCTCCACCGACGCGCCCACCACGATGAGGAGCAGACGTTGACAGACCTGATCCACGGATCCGATTCCCGACAAGGCGCCGCACCGGGCGCATCGGGACCGGATTCCTCGGCCAAGCCGGCATCGACCAAGGACAATCGAGTCCGGGTGATCCGCGAAGGTGTGGCCTCCTACCTGCCGGACATCGATCCGGCGGAGACCGACGAGTGGCTCGAGTCGTTCGACGGAATGCTCGAGGCCGCAGGCCCCACCCGCGCACGCTACCTGCTGCTGCGCATGCTCGAGCGCGCCAACGAACGCAAGGTCTCCCTTCCCGCCCTGACTTCCACCGATTACGTCAACACCATCCCCACCGAGAGCGAGCCGTGGTTCCCCGGTGACGAGGAGGTCGAGCGCCGCTACCGCGCGTACATCCGGTGGAACGCGGCGATCATGGTCACCCGCGCGCAGCGTCCGGGTGTCGGCGTCGGTGGCCACATCTCCACCTATGCCTCGTCGGCCGCGCTGTACGAGGTCGGCTTCAACCACTTCTTCCGCGGCAAGGATCATCCCGGCGGTGGCGACCAGGTCTTCATCCAGGGCCACGCCTCCCCCGGCATCTACGCGCGCGCCTTCCTCGAGGGACGCATCGGCACCGAGCAACTCGACGGCTTCCGTCAGGAACACAGCCACGCCTCGCTCGGCGGCGGCCTGCCGTCGTACCCGCACCCGCGTCTGCTCCCGAACTTCTGGGAGTTCCCCACGGTGTCCATGGGCCTGGGCCCGATGAACGCGATCTACCAGGCACGGTTCAACCACTACCTGCACGACCGCGGCATCAAGGACACCTCCGACCAGCATGTCTGGGCGTTTCTGGGCGACGGCGAGATGGACGAGCCGGAATCGCGCGGCCTGGCGCACGTCGCAGCCACCGAGGGTCTCGACAACCTGACCTTCGTCGTCAACTGCAACCTGCAGCGACTCGACGGCCCGGTGCGCGGTAACGGCAAGATCATCCAGGAGCTGGAGTCGTTCTTCCGCGGCGCCGGCTGGAACGTCATCAAGGTCGTGTGGGGCCGGGAGTGGGATGCCCTGCTGCACGCCGACAAGGACGGCGCGCTGGTCAACCTCATGAACGTCACGCCCGACGGCGACTACCAGACGTACAAGGCGAACGACGGCGCGTTCGTGCGCGAGCACTTCTTCGGCCGCGACCCGCGGACGAAGGAACTGGTCAAGGATCTGTCCGACCAGGACATCTGGAATCTCAAGCGTGGCGGTCACGACTACCGCAAGATCTACGCGGCGTACAAGGCCGCCATGGAGCACAAGGGTCAGCCGACGGTGATCCTCGCGCACACCATCAAGGGCTACACGCTCGGTAAGCACTTCGAGGGCCGCAACGCGACCCACCAGATGAAGAAGCTCACCCTCGAGGACCTCAAGTACTTCCGCGACCTTCAGCGGATCCCGATCTCGGATGCCGAGCTCGAGAAGGATCCGAAGATGCCGCCGTACTACCACCCCGGTTCCGAGGCACCCGAGATCCAGTACATGCTCGAGCGGCGACGGTCCCTCGGCGGCTTCCTGCCGGAGCGCCGCACGAACACGAAGCCGCTGCAGCTACCCGCGGAGAAGACCTACGACGTGGTCCGCAAGGGTTCGGGCAAGCAGGAGGTCGCCACCACGATGGCGACCGTGCGTGTGCTCAAGGAACTGTTGCGCGACAAGGAGATCGGCAAGCGCATCGTGCCGATCATCCCGGACGAGGCCCGCACCTTCGGTATGGACTCGTGGTTCCCGTCGCTGAAGATCTACAACCGCAACGGTCAGCTCTACACCTCGGTGGACGCCGACCTGATGCTCGCCTACAAGGAGAGCGAGGTCGGGCAGATCCTGCACGAGGGCATCAACGAGGCCGGTTCGACGGCGTCGTTCACGGCGGTCGGTACGTCCTACGCGACGCAGGGCGAGCCGATGATCCCGGTGTACATCTTCTACTCGATGTTCGGTTTCCAGCGCACGGGCGACGGTCTGTGGGCGGCGGCCGACCAGATGGCACGCGGTTTCGTGCTCGGCGCCACCGCCGGTCGCACGACGCTGACCGGTGAGGGCCTGCAGCACGCCGACGGGCATTCGCTGCTGCTCGCGTCGACCAACCCCGCCGCGGTCACCTACGATCCGGCGTTCTCCTACGAGATCGCCCACATCTTCCGTGACGGTCTGCGGCGGATGTACGGCGGTACCGAGGGTGTCGACGGCTTCGGCGGCGAGGACGTCTTCTACTACATCACCGTGTACAACGAGCCGTACTCGCAGCCGGCCGAGCCGGAGGATCTCGACGTCGACGGTCTGCTCCGCGGTATCTACCTGTACAAGCGGGGTGCGGAATCCGGCCCGAAGGCGCAGATCCTGGTCTCGGGCGTGATGATGCCCGAGGCGCTGCGCGCGCAGCAGATGCTCGCCGACGAGTGGGGCGTGTCCGCCGACGTCTGGTCCGTCACCTCATGGGGCGAGCTGCGCCGCGACGGCGTCGAGTGCGACCGTCAGGCACTGCTCAACCCCGGTGAGGAAGCTCCGGTGCCCTACGTCGCGTCGGTGCTCAACGACGCGGCAGGTCCGTTCGTCGCGGTGTCCGACTGGATGCGTGCGGTGCCCGACCAGATCCGCAAGTGGGTGCCCGGCGACTACACGGTGCTCGGGGCCGACGGCTTCGGCTTCTCCGACACCCGTGGTGCCGCGCGTCGCGTCTTCAACATCGACGCGGAGTCCACGGTGGTCGCGGTGCTCGCAGCGCTGGGCCGCGAAGGTGCCGTCGACCGTGAGAAGGCCGTCGAGGCGGCCCGCACCTACAAGATCGACGACGTGACGGCCGCCCCGGTGTCGATGGCGGATCCGGGCGTCGCCTGACCCACCTCGACGTCACGTCCGTCGTGGCGTGACGGCCGGCTCGCGACCGGCGGGTACTTTCGTCCCATGGTCGACGAGCCGCAACCCCGCCGGATCGGGCAGGTACCGGGTGCTCACAGGGAGCGCCCGGTGCCGCCTTCGCGTCCCGAGCGGGCGCCGCTGCCCGACGCTCTGCTCCGTCGGGTCAAGCAGTTCTCGGGGCGACTGTCCACCGAGGCCGTGCACGTCATGCAGGAGCAGTTGCCGTTCTTCGCCGACCTCGACGCGTCGCAGCGTTCGACGGTGCAACTGGTCATCCAGACGTCGGTGGTCGATTTTCTCGAATGGGTGCGCAATCCCGACAGCGACCTGCGGTTCAGTCTCGACGCTTTCCAGATGATCCCGCAGGATCTCGCGCGGCGGCTGACGCTGCGTCAGACGGTGGACATGGTCCGCGCGGCGATGGAGTTCTTCGAGCAGTGGCTGCCGGCCCTCGCCCGCAACGAGGAACAGCTGGTCGCGCTCACCGAGGCGATCCTCCGGTACGGACGCGAACTCGGCTTCGCCGCGGCCGCGGTATATGCGGGGGCCGCCGAGTCCCGGGGTGCGTGGGACACGCGGCTCGAGGCCCTCGTCGTCGACGCCGTGGTGCGCGGGGACACCGGTCCCGACATGCAGTCGCGGGCCGCGACCCTCAACTGGGATGCCACGGCCCCGGCGACGGTGATCGTCGGTACTCCCCCGCCGGATCAAGGGGTCTCGGTGATCACCACCGTGCACACCGTCGCTCAGGAGCACGGGCGCGCAGCTCTGGCCGTGGTGCAGGGCGAACGTCTGGTGATGGTGGTCAGCGGCGATCTGCACGGTTCGGCGGATGCGGCGACCTTCCGTACCGAGTTGATGCGCGCGTTCTCGGACGACCCGGTGGTGATCGGCCCGACGACGCCCACGCTGACGACCGCGCATGTCTCCGCGGTCGAAGCGCTCGCCGGGATGGAGGCCGTGGTGGGCTGGCCGGGCGCTCCCCGGCCGGTGCATGCCGCGGAGTTGCTGCCCGAGCGTGCGCTGCTCGGTGATCCGGGTGCGATCGCCGCGCTCGAGGACTTCGTCGTCGCCCCGCTGGCGGCTGCGGGACCGTCCCTCGCGGACACGCTGGACGCATACCTCGACAGTGGGGGCGCTGTCGAGACTTGTGCCCGAAAGCTGTTTGTTCATCCAAATACCGTGCGGTATCGATTGAAGCGGATCACAGAGGTAACGGGTCGAGATCCCACAAATCCTCGCGACGCGTACGTGCTCCGGATCGCGGCGACGGTGGGCCGCCTGGCACGAAGCCATAACGAATTGAGATCACCTGCACCACCTGTCACTCGATTCACAATTCGCGAATCGGACACGTAACGTCTCGGGCCTTTCACCCGATAGCGACCACCGACGTGCAGATTTGTGGGAACCCTACAAATCGAGGCGCCAGCTTTCATCGCTACCGACATCTCGCGGGGGCGCACTTCCGGTGTTCCCTGGTGATCGTGATTTCGCTGCTTGCCCCCGGTCAGGGGTCTCAGACACCCGGAATGCTCGCCCCGTGGCTCGAGCAGTCCGGAGCGCGCGACCGCATCGATCTGTGGTCGCAGACGGCGGGACTCGACCTCGCGCGACTGGGCACCACCGCCACCGCAGACGAGATCACCGACACCGCGGTGACCCAGCCGCTCGTGGTGGCCTCCGCACTCCTGGCCTTCGAGGACCTCGACCGTCGCGGCCTCGTGCCTGCCGACACGATCGTCGCCGGCCACTCCGTCGGCGAACTCGCCGCAGCCGCCATCGCGGGTGTCATCAGCGCCGACGACGCCGTCGCCCTGGCCGCGATCCGCGGGGCCGAGATGGCCCGTGCGTGCGCGATCGAACCCACCGGAATGTCCGCCGTCCTCGGCGGCGCGGAGGACGAGGTGCTCGCGCGCCTCGCCGAGCTGGATCTGACCCCCGCCAACATGAACGCGGCAGGCCAGATCGTCGCAGCAGGGCGCCTGACCGCGCTCGAGGAACTCGCTGCGAACCCGCCCGAGAAGGCCCGCGTCCGCGCACTGCCGGTCGCCGGTGCCTTCCACACCCGATTCATGGCACCCGCCCAGGACGCCGTGGCCGCCGCCGCGGCGAAGATCACCCCTTCGGACCCGACGCACACGCTGCTGTCGAACTACGACGGCAAGCCCGTCACCTCCGGAGCCGACGCCCTCGAACGTCTCGCAGCCCAGGTCACCCGGCCCGTCCGGTGGGATCTGTGCACCGCTTCTCTGCGCGAGGCGCAGGTGAGCCGGATCGTCGAGCTTCCCCCCGCCGGCACGCTGGTGGGCATCGCCAAGCGCGACATGCGCGGCACGCCCACCCTCGCCCTCAAGACCCCCGCGGAAATTTCCGCTCTGGCCGAAAGTCTTCAACTCGGTTAGGTTGCTGCGCGCGCCGTCGCACAGCACGGGCACCTCACCGGGACATCCCCGGAGCCCCGGTCGGAAACATCCGGCCGGTTTCGAACGACATAGTCGACAGATCGAGAAGGGAGCCACATCGTGGCCGCCACCCAGGAAGAAATCATCGCCGGTCTCGCCGAGATCATCGAAGAGGTCACCGGCATCGAGCCCTCCGAGGTGACCGTCGAGAAGTCCTTCGTCGACGACCTCGACATCGACTCGCTGTCCATGGTCGAGATCGCCGTCCAGACCGAGGACAAGTACGGCGTGAAGATCCCCGACGAGGATCTCGCCGGTCTCCGCACCGTCGGCGACGCCGTGAACTACATCCAGAAGCTCGAGGCCGCAGGCGTTCAGGCCACGAACGACAACGAATGAGTTCTGCTGTGACCTCCCCTTCTCCTCGGGCACTCCGCAACGTCGTCGTCACCAGCCTCGCGGCCACGACGTCGATCGCCGGCGACGTGGACTCCACCTGGAAGGCACTGCTGGCCGGTGAGAGCGGGATCGGCACCATCGACGGCGGATTCGTCGACGAGTACGACCTGCCGGTGCGCATCGGCGGAACTCTGAAGGTCAGCCCCGACGAGGGCCTGTCCCGCGTGGAGCTCCGTCGGATGAGCTTCGTCGAGCGCCTCGCGCTCACCCTCGGGCGCACCGTCTGGCAGAACGCCGGCAGCCCCGAGGTCGACAAGGACCGTCTCGGTGTGGTCATCGGTACGGGCCTCGGTGGTGGCGAATCGCTCATCGACGCCGTCGACAAGCTCCGTCAGGGCGGGTACCGCAAGGTCTCGCCGTTCGCGGTGCAGATGATCATGCCGAACGGGCCGTCGGCCACCGTCGGGCTCGAACTCGGTGCTCGCGCGGGGGTCATCACCCCGGTCTCGGCGTGCTCGTCCGGATCCGAGGCGATCGCCAACGCGTACCGGATGATCGCCTTCGGCGACGCCGACATCGTCGTCACCGGTGGTGTCGAAGGTCAGCTGGACGCGGTCGCCACCGCGGGCTTCGCGATGATGCGGGCGCTGAGCACCCGCAACGACGACCCGCGCGGTGCGTCGCGCCCGTTCGACAAGGACCGCGACGGTTTCGTCTTCGGCGAGGCCGGCGCGCTGATGGTGCTCGAGAGCGAGGAGCATGCCAAAGCACGCGGAGCGACCATCCACGGTCGCATCCTCGGCGCCGGCATCACCTCCGACGGGTACCACATCGTCGCCCCCGATCCGGAAGGCACGGGTGCGGCACGGGCCATGCGGCGGGCGATCGAGACCGCCGGGCTCACCAAGGCCGATATCGGGCACGTCAACGCGCACGCGACGGCCACCCCGATCGGCGACGTGGCCGAAGCCAAGGCCATCAACGCGGCCGTGGGCAACCATGCCGCGATCTACGCCCCCAAGTCCGCGCTCGGTCACTCGATCGGTGCGGTGGGTGCACTCGAAGCAGTACTCACGGTCCTGACGCTGCGTGACGGGGTCATCCCTCCCACGCTGAATCTCGAGAACCAGGATCCAGGGATCGATCTCGACGTGGTCAAGGGCGAACCGCGTTCCGGCCGGATCGATTTCGCGCTGAACAACTCGTTCGGTTTCGGTGGGCACAACGTGGCGCTCGCTTTCGGTCGCGCCTGACCGTCGACGCCTGTCCGCCCCCTGTGGTGGAGGCTCCGCCCGGAGCCTCCACCACAGCCCACCACCACCGCGTCTGCCCGAGGAGTACCCGATGACCATCCTGGATCCAGCCACCCTGCGTGAGACGTCGGTGGACCCCAGAGATCCGTTGGCCCGTCTCGAGAAACTGTTCGACCCGGGCAGCCTGGAGTTGCTGCACAGCCGCGACAAGTCGGGCGTCCTCGCCGCCGTCGGCGACGTCGACGGCATCCGCACGGTCGCGTACTGCTCCGATGCCACCGTCATGGGTGGCGCCATGGGCGTCGAGGGATGCAAGCACATCGTCTCCGCCATCGACTACGCCATCGATCACGAGATCCCCGTGGTGGGCATCTTCCACTCCGGGGGCGCGCGTCTGGCCGAAGGTGTCGAGGCCCTCCACGCCGTGGGCCTGGTCTTCGAGGCCATGGTGCGCGCGTCCGGTCTCGTCCCCCAGATCTCCGTCGTTCTCGGCTTCGCGGCCGGTGGTGCCGCCTACGGCCCGGCCCTGACCGACATCGTCATCATGGCCCCCGAGGGCCGTGTCTTCGTCACCGGCCCGGACGTGGTGCGCAGCGTCACCGGCGAGCAGGTCGACATGGAGTCGCTCGGCGGCCCCGACACGCACACCAAGAAGTCCGGTGTCGCCCACATCGCCGCGCACGACGAGACCGACGCTCTGCACCGGGCACGCCGTCTCGTGTCGATGCTCGCCGAACAAGGCGAATTCGACGTCGCCGCAGCGGCACTCGGCGACACCGACCTGCGGGCACTGATGCCCGAGTCGCCGCGACGCGCATACGACGTGCGGCCGATCGTCCACCGGTTGCTCGACAACGTCGACGGCGAGTCCGCCTTCGAGGAGATCCAGGGCGGTTGGGCGCGCAGCATCGTCACCGGTTTCGGTCGTCTCGGCGGCCGCACGGTCGGTGTCATCGCCAACAACCCGCTCCGCCTCGGTGGATGCCTCAACTCCGAGAGCGCCGAGAAGGCAGCGCGATTCGTGCGGATGTGCAATGCCTTCGGCGTTCCGCTCGTCGTGATCGTCGACGTTCCCGGTTACCTTCCCGGCGTGAACCAGGAGTGGGAGGGTGTCGTGCGACGCGGCGCCAAGCTGCTCCACGCGTTCGCCGAGGCGAAGGTTCCCCGCGTCACGCTCGTGACGCGCAAGATCTACGGCGGCGCGTACATCGCGATGAATTCTCGGGCTCTCGGGGCCACCGCCGTCTACGCGTGGCCGGAGTCCGAGGTGGCCGTGATGGGCGCGAAGGCAGCCGTGGGCATCCTCCACAAGAAGGCCCTCGCCGCGGCGTCCGAGGAGGAGCGCGAGGCGCTGCACGATCGGCTCGCCGCGGAGCACGAGGCGATCGCCGGCGGTGTCGGGCGCGCGATGGCCATCGGTGTCGTCGACGAGATGATCGATCCGGCCACCACGCGCAGCACCCTGGCCGCTGCACTCGCTGCCGCCCCTGCGGTTCGCGGACGGCACAAGAACATTCCGCTCTGATACTGCTCTTCCACGGCAGAAGAACACCGGCATCGCTCCGAGGAGCGATGCCGGTGTTCTCGTCAAAGCTGTGGGGTGCGTTCCGGTCGTGATTCCGGGGCGGCGACCGCGGTCAGCCGACGTCCCGGCGGAGCCATGTCACCTGGGCGCCTTCGTCGCCGCTGCGGTACGGCTCGAGTTCCTCGTCCCATGCGGTCCCGAGGGCGCGGTGCAGTTCGCTCGTGACGTCGGAAGCGGAGGACAGCAGGGCACGCAGACGCATCTCTCCGACGACGATGTCGCCGTTGGCACTGGTGGCCCCCCGCCACAGGCCCAGTCGGGGGACGTAGCTGAAGCGTTCGCCGTCCACACCCTCGCTGGGGTTCTCGGTGATCTCGAAGCGGAGCATCGGCCACGAGCGCAGCACGTCGGCCAGTCGTGCGGCCGTGCCGACGGGCCCGACCCAATCGACGCAGGTACGCAGTAGGCCCGGGGAGGCGGGCTGACCCGTCCACGCGAGGTCGGGCCGGCAGTCGAGGATGTCGGCCAGCGCCCACTCGATGTGCGGGCACACGGCCGCCGGAGAGGAGTGGACATAGATCACCCCCGCCGTGGCATCCGCGAATTGGTTGGATGCGCGCATACATTCACCTCCGATTCGACCAGGACGTCTTCCCCAACGACCTTCGCCGATCAAGGCTTCTCCATGCGGGCTGCGTACAAGTGTGCCCGTGTGGCGGGTGTTTCGCCAGCGAACCAGAGAGGTTCATGTGAATTCGGTGATGATCCCGTCCCCGAGGGCGGGCCAGAGAGGCTTCGCCCAATCTCCGAACGCACGATCAGTAAGTACCACAGTGGCGACGGAAATTTCGGGATCTACCCAAATGAACGTTCCGGATTGACCGAAATGACCGAAAGTGCGCGGCGAATTCCGCGTGGCGGTCCAATGCGGATTCTTCTCGCCCCGGATCTCGAATCCGAGACCCCAGTCGTTGGGCTTGAACATCCCGTAGCCCGGTACGAGTCCGTTCAGCCCCGGGAACTGCACTGCGGTCGCCTCGGCGACCGTTCCGGGCGAGACCAGAACAGGCGTGAGCAATTCGCGCGCGAACAGAGCGAGATCGGCCACCGACGACTGCGCACCGTGGCCGGCCGGACCGGGCAGGGAAGAGGACCGCATGCCGAGCGGCTCGAAGACCGCCTGCCGGAGGTATTCCGGGAACTCGATGTCGGTTTCCGTCTCGACGAGTTCGGCGAGTACCTCGAAGCCCGCGCTCGAGTAGATCCGCTTCCGCTCGGGCTCGGTCTGCACGGTGCGCTCACCGAACGCCAGACCCGAGGCGTGGGCGAGCAGATGCCGCACCGTCGACCCCTCGGGACCCGCGGGCTGATCGAGTTCGATCGCGCCCTCTTCGACGGCCACCAGGACCGCGTACGCCACGAGCGGCTTCGTCACGGACGCGAGCGGGAAGACCTCGTCGAGCTCCCCCCGGGACGCGACCGTTCCGCCGTCGCGGGTCACCACTGCGGCGGCGGAACGGTCGACGGGCCAGTCGCTGATCGGATCGAGGCTGTGCACGCGATCAGCCTACGAGACGACCCGACGGGGCGAGGTCACCGGTCGGCGCCGGTCACCAATCGGCTTCGGTGTACCGGATGACGCCGCGGATGTTCCTGCCCTCGAGCATGTCCCGGTATCCGTCGTTGACCTGCTCGAGGGTGTAGGTGCGCGTGACCATGTCGGCCAGGTTCAGCTGACCGGACTTGTACAGGTCGAGCAGGTTCGGGATGTCCACCCGCGCGTTGCAGCCACCGAATATGTTGCCCTTGAGCTCCTTCTGGAGCATCGAGAACATGAAGGCGTTCAGCTTGACGTCCATGTCCGCCATATGACCCATGGCGGTGACGACGCACGTCCCGCCCTTGCCGGTGATGGTGAGCGAGGGATCGACGTACTCTCCCTTCATCTCCCCCACGGTGATGATCGTCTTGTGGCACATGCGTCCCCACGTGATCTCCATGATGGGCACGATGGCTTCCTCGATGGAGGCGAAGGTGTGCGTGGCACCGAACTTCATCGCCTGCTCGCGCTTCCACGGCACCGGATCGATGGCGAAGACGTAACGTGCACCGGACGCGACCGCACCCTGCAGCGCGCTCATGCCCACGCCGCCGACCCCGATGACGGCCACGAAGTCCCCCGCCTTCACGTCGGCGACGTGCGTGGCCGAACCCCAGCCGGTGGGCACGCCGCACCCCACGAGTGCCGCGAGCTCGAAGGGAACGTCCTTGTCGATCTTGACCACCTGGGTCTCGTGGACGGTCATGTACGGCGCGAACGTCCCCAGCAGCACCATCGGGATCACGGGCTTGCCCTGCGCATGGACGCGGTTGGTCCCGTCGGCGATGGCCAGGCCGCTGAGCAGTCCGGCACCGAGATCACAGAGATTGGACTGCCCCATCACACAGGACGGACACCGGCCGCAGGCCGGCACGAACGAGAGCACCACGTGGTCGCCCACCTCGAGACCGGTGACCCCGTCGCCGACCTTGGTGATGACACCTGCACCCTCGTGACCACCCATCACCGGATAGGCCGGCATCGGCGTGGCACCCGTGACGATGTGATGGTCGGAATGGCACATGCCGGCGGCTTCCATGCGGATCTGCACTTCACCCGCGACAGGGTCGCCGAGCTCGATCTCCTCGACCGACCACGGTTCGTCGATGCCCCACAGCACTGCACCCTTGGTCTTCATCTGGCTCGCCTCCATCGCATTGCCGGTTGTGCACGTGACGATAGCCACAATCGCACAGAATTGGAACAGGTTCTACTCACTGTCCCGGTCACCGCCGAACCCGATTCCGACGGAACGCAGTCGTGGGGCTACCGGGAGGACGATCTGCGCACGGCGTGGCCGATCCTCGCCGAGTCGATGGGCGCCGAGGCCCGATCCCGCACCGGGACACCGCTTCGGCTCGTCACCGATCGGCACGGGCGATCGCGGCGAGGCGCGTCGCGAGCCGGTCCGCAGCCGCCCGAAGCTCCGATGGCTCGAGGACGACCGCTTCGAAACCCATTCGCGCGACATGCATCACGATCCAGTCCGGGTCGTCCGCGCCGACGACGAGCACGCACCATCCGTCCTCGTCCTCCTCGACCCGCCCGACCTGCGGCGGCACCATGTCGCGCACCCGGTCGGCGTCCGCCCGTAGTCGGATCCGCGCGATGTACCGGTAGGGCGACTCCGTCACCGACCGCTGGACGTAGGCCACCGGATCGGGATGCTGCCGCGGCCGGAACCGCCACGTCGTGGGTGTCACCTCGCGCATCCGGTCGAGCCGGAAGGTACGCCAGTCGTCGCGGTCGACGTCCCAGGCCATGAGGTACCAGCGTTGTCCCGCTGCGACCATCCGCACCGGTTCCACCGTGCGCTCGTCGTCCGCATCCAGGCGGGTGGTGTACCGGAACCGCACGCGGGTCGCGTCGCGGCAGGCGCGGGCCAGCGCCATCAGCATGTCGGCGTCGATCTCCGTACCCGCGCCGACGACGGTCTCGGTGGCGCCGTAGATCGCCCGCACCTTCTCGCGCAGGCGCGGTGGCATCACCTGGTCGAGTGTGGCCAGGGCGCGCAGCGCCGCCTCGGCGGCTCCGGCGATCGTGCTGCCCGACGCCAGTCGCAACGACACCGCCGTGGCGATCGCCTCGTCGTCGTGCAGGAGCAGCGGCGGCAACCTCGTGCCGGCTCCGAGCTGATAGCCGCCCCCGACTCCGGGAGACGCGCGCACGGGATAGCCGAGGGCACGCAGACGATCGACGTCGCGACGCACCGAGCGATCGGTCACACCGAGCTCCGCGGCGAGTTCGACGGCGGTCCAGGACGGGCGGCTCTGCAGCAGTGCCAGCATCCGCAGGACCCGTTCGGTGGTCGACTCGACGGTCATACGACGATGGTCGCACGGATCACGGACCGACCCTGTCCGCAATATGCGTCAACCTGGAGCCATGACGGAACTCGCCTGGAACCACCTCTTGCGACAGCAACTCGACTATCCGGTCCGCCGCCGTCTCGACGGCCTGACCGACGACGAATACTTCTTCGAGCCCGCCCCGGGCTGCTGGAGTGTGCGGCCACGCGGGACGAGTACCGCTCCCGTGCAGGGCGGAGCCGGGGCGATGACCATCGACTTCGCCTTCCCCGAACCCGATCCGCCGCCGTTCACGACCATCGCGTGGCGACTCGGGCACGTACTCGTCGGCGTGCTGGCGATGCGCAATGCGAGCCACTTCGGGCGCACCCCCACCGACTACACGACGTTCGAGTACGCAGCGACCGCCGACGAGGCCCTGGCCCAGCTCGATGCCGAACTCTCGACGTGGATCGCAGGCGTCGAATCACTCGGGGAAGACGGACTCGCCCGGCCGTGCGGTGAGGCGGAAGGACCGTACGCGCAGTACCCGATGGGCATGCTGGTCCTGCACATCAACCGCGAACTCATCCACCATCTGTCCGAGGTCTGCCTCCTGCGGGACCTGTACCTGCATTCCCGTAGCCGAGCCCGAGAGGAGACGAGCTGACATGGCCCGCGATATCCAGATCACGTTCGACTGCGCCGATCCCGGAGCCCTCGCGGAGTTCTGGGCCGATGCCCTCGGTTACGAGATACAGAAGCCGCCCGGCAATTTCGTCTCGTGGGACGACGCACTCGACGCGATGGGAGTACCGCTCGACCGACGCAACGACGCGTCGGCGGTCGTCGATCCGGACGAGGCAGGTCCCCGGTTGTTCTTCCAGAAGGTGCCCGAGGGCAAGCAGGCCAAGAACCGGGTGCACCTCGATGTGCGTGCCGCTCCCGGACTCGACGGCGCCGAGCGCATGGCCGCCCTGGAAGCCGAGGCCGAGCGGCTCGTCGCGCGCGGTGCCACGCGCCGGGAGCGCCACGACCCGGCGCCACCGTTCGGGGCCGGCCACATCGTCATGGCCGACCCCGAGGGCAACGAGTTCTGCCTCGACTGAACCTCGCCTGGGTCAGGCCGGCTCGGAGACCCAGTGGACGAGCTGCCAGATGATCCCGTTGGGATCGGCGAACTGGCAGTACCGCTCGCCCCACGGCTCGGTCTCCGGCTCGGTCACCACCGTCGCACCGGATTCCGCGATGCGCGCGAACTCGGTGTCGACGTCGTCGACGACGAAGGCGATGAGCATGCCCTGCCCGGCCGGTCCGGCGACGGATTCCGGCTTGAAGGTCGACAGCCCTGTACGCAGGAACACGATGTTGAATCCTGCGTGCGGGTGAGTCAACGAGACGAACCCGTCGGCCGACATCTCCTCGGTGAAACCGAAGTGCCGGATGGCGAAATCGGCCGATGCGGCCGTGTCGGCGACGTTGAGCGACAGTGCTGTGGAGTTGATTTTCACAAGACCTCCCGGGAGAGAAACTTCGTACGTTGTATAGAGTACGCGTGAGGACGAGATTCCGGGAGGTATCGATGGCACGCGATCTGATCGACCTGCTGTGGCGCGAGCACCCCGAGGCGCCCACCGCCGGTTCACGCGGACCGAGAGCGAAGGTCACCACCACTTCCGCGGTGGACGCTGCCGTCGCCGTCGCCGATGGGGAAGGCCTCGAGGCCGTGACGATCCGCCGCCTCGCAACCGACCTGGGGATCTCCGCGATGGCCCTCTACACCCATGTCGGATCACGCGACGATCTTCTCGTCCTCATGGTGGACCGAGTCCACGCCCGACAACCCCGCCCGCCCTACACGTCGTCGTGGCGGGACCGGATACGGCAGGTCGCCGAAGCGGAACTCGAGCACTATGCCGCGCACTGGTGGCTGCTGGACGTCGACGACCAACGCACAGCCCTCGGCCCCGGCACGATCGCGAAGTACGACCACGAACTCCACGCCTTCGACGGAACATCCCTCGTCGATATCGATCGCGATGCGGCACTCACATTCGTCGCGGACTTCGTGCGCGGTGCGGCGCGAGCACGACGTCCCGATCCGCACGCGGCCGACATGGGCGAGGCGTGGGCCAGGTGGAACGAGCGATTGGCTCACTATCTGGGCGACACCCATCCTCTCGCGCAGCGGGTGGGAGCGGCGGCCGGAGCGGAGATGAACGCCGCCTACAGCCCGCACCACGCGTGGGAGTTCGGGCTGCAGCGCGTCCTCGACGGACTCGAACCGCTTGTCTCCGTATCGGGATCGAAGCGCGAGGACCGGCCCGTCCGGACATGAGCCCCCCTGATCCCACCGAGCACTCCCCACCGGCAACGATGCGCCTCCCGACCGCGCAGCACCCCGCTGCCCGCTGCGAGGCCCACAAAGTTTGCATACGAAACAGTCGGGTATGTGGCCTTCAGCAGGCCCGACAGTCGGGGCCGCAAGGAGGTACACGATCATGGTCGACTCATCCGGCCGCCGCGCCGAATCCCCGGTGGTGCTGCCCTCCGAAGTACGCGGGCAGTTGTCACTGTTCGACCGTTTCGCCACACGTGCCGACGTTCCGGTCTCCCGAGCCGCGTTCTTCGCCTTCTGCGTGCTGTTGGTACTGGTCTGGGCGCCGTCGTTTCTGTTGCTCGACAACATCGACACCTGGCAGCTGATCATCAATACCGTGACCACCATCGTCACGTTCCTGTTGGTCGCCCTGTTGCAGAACACCCAGAAACGGTCCGACGATGCGATCCAGCACAAACTCAACGCGATCGCCGACGGCTTGGCCGACCTGATGGCACAGCTGTCCCGTGAGCACCCCGGCCTGCAGATCGATTGCGAGGAACTACGCGCGGCCGTCGGACTCGAGCATCGTGAAGGCTCCTGAGCCGTTCCGCTTTCCGGTCCGGCCGGCCGGGCACATCAGGGTACGCCGGGCACGGTGATCGTCGGGTCTCGGCGGCACACGGTGCGGCCTGACCACCCACCCGGTGCCTCACCTCGCAGTTGCCAGGATTTCACCTCCGTTTTCACCATCGGAACGTCCGTTTCCCGCCGGGACGGTCGTTCCCGAGCGGTGATACTCGTCCGTGGTGGTCCACGATCCCCGACCTGTGGGTCACCGGACGGCCCGCCTCGAGCCCGAGGCGGGCCGTCGAATCCCGCTCGGCGCACTCCGTTACCGCACTGCCTGGTCGGCCGTCCCGATCGCGGATCTCCAACTTTCGATGGATGAACGAACTCAACCAATGCGCGATGTCCGCACCCCCCGTTCTCCGCGAGGCTGGATACATGTTCCTCAGTCTCCGAGATCTCCGTTTCGCCAAAGGCCGTTTCACGCTGATGGCTTCAGCCTTGTTCCTCATTTCGTTGATGGTGGTCATGCTGTCCGGTCTGACCTCGGGACTGGGCAATCAGTCCATCGCCGCGATCGAGAAGATCGATGCCGACCACGTCGCCTTCGGCACTCCGGCCGAGGGCCGAGCGGTTTCGTTCGGCGAGTCGACCGTGACGATGCGCCAACAGGCGGAACTGGCCGGTGCCGACGGTGTCGACGCTGCCGCGATCATCGGGATCGCCCCCGTCCGGATCAGCGCCGACGGACGAGAGGTCGCCGCTTCCGCGTTCGGTGTCGACGGGCGGTCCTTCGCATCCCCGGTTCCACTCGACTCCGGCTCGGTCGCCCTCGACACCGACCTCGCGAGCAGCAACGGATGGACGACCGGAACTCGGATCTCGCTTGGCGGCAACACATTCACCATCCGCGCTCTGGTCGACGACTCGTTCTACAGTCACCAGCCCGTGGTCTGGATGGAGCACGACGCATGGCAGTCGCTGCCGTCGGCCGGTGGTAGCGAGGGCACCGTCGTGGCGTTGCGCACCTCCGGCGATTTCGATGCCGATTCCGTCGGTGCTGCGACCGGAACGGTCGTCACCGACGACGACGGCGCGTTGAACGCCATCGGCTCGTACACCTCCGAGCGGGGTTCGCTCCTGCTGATGCAGACCATGCTGATGATCGTCAGCGCCCTGGTGGTCGGCGCCTTCTTCACCGTGTGGACGATCCAGCGCAGTCAGGACCTCGCCGTACTCAAAGCCGTCGGTGCATCCACCCGTTATCTGCTCCGGGATGCCCTCGGCCAGAGCCTGATCGTGCTCGCGCTGGGAGCCGGACTCGGCACCGTGGCCGCACTCGGTCTCGGACTCGTTGCCGCACAGGTCGTCCCGTTCTCCCTCTCGATCTCGACCACCGTGGTTCCGTTCCTCGTCCTCGTGGCCACGGGCATGATCGGCGCGGCCGCCTCCCTGGCCCGTATCGCCAAGGTCGACCCCCTCACCGCGCTCGCAACCGCCCGATGAGCCACTCCACGAACCCGAAGGACTCCGATATGAGCATCTCCTTACGCGACATCGTCCTCACATACCCCGACGGCGACGAGCGCCGACGCGTCCTCGACGAGGTGGATCTCGAGGTCCGGCGCGGCGAGTTCGTCGCCGTGACCGGTCCGTCCGGGTCCGGTAAGTCGAGCGTGCTCGCCGTCGCCGGCCTGCTCATCACCCCCGACGCCGGCCGCGTCGTCATCGACGGCAGCGACATGACGGGACTGGGTCGCGACGAGCGCACCACTGTACGGCGCGACAAACTCGGATTCGTGTTCCAACAGTCGAATCTGCTGCCGTCGCTGACCGCCGTCGAACAACTGCAGATGATGACCCACCTCGCCGGCGGATCGGTTCGCGAGAACAGCGCGCGCGCCAGGGATCTGTTGTGCTCGCTGGGTCTCGAGGAACACCTGGATCGGCGTCCCCACCAACTGTCGGGAGGTCAACGGCAACGGGTCGCCATCGCCCGCGGTCTGATGAACGATCCTTCGGTACTGCTGGTCGACGAGCCCACCTCGGCGCTCGACGAGGAACGCAGCCGGGAGGTCGTGACCCTGCTCGCCGATCTCAGCCGGGACCGCGACGTTGCGATCGTGATGGTCACCCACGACCTGAACCAACTCGCTCTCGTCGATCGCGCCTACCGGATGCGTAACGGAGCCCTGCTTCCCTCCTCAGATCTTCCGACGGACGGCTCGGGGTACGGGCGAAGGTTCTCGACATCGTCCACATCGTGAACGTCTGCGCGGTCGGTTGCCCGGAACGATCCGGGGAACTCTGCCCCCGCAGCCCGGTCACCGGCTGCCGCGGCGCCCTTGCTCCGCGGCAGGGCGGCACGCGGTGGCCCATGCCGGTCGACATTCCTCACCTCCGGCCGGCATCGGCCTGGAGAACAGCGAGCATCAACGCGCACAACTCGTCCTCGAACATGTCCAGGTCGCGCCACACTCCCGCAACCTGGTCGCGTTCCCAGGACGCCAGCGCGGACACCACGAATCGCGCAGCCAGCGCCACGCGAGCGTTGCGCTGTTCCGGGGGTAGATGCCCGAGTTCGGAAGCCAGATCGGAGAAGAGCTCCTTCAGTCCTTCCAGTCCGGGGATCGCAGGATAGGCCGGGTCGTCGGGAACCAGGGGCTGCGGGGAGGCGACGAAGTCGCTGCGGATACCCGCTAACCACTGTTCGTTGAACCGGGCCCAATAGGAGGGGTTGCGGGCGGCAACTTCCCGGACGAACGGGCGCACATAGGCTTCCACCAGCGCGGGCAGGCGGTCCTGTGCGTGTTTCGCGGTCTCGTGCAGTTCCCGGGCGGACCCGTCTCCGGCAGCGCGGGTGGCCCACAGGTCGATCAGCAGTCCGTGCCAGGATCCGAAGTGGTACTTCACCGCGTCGTTGTTGCGCTGACCGGCTTCCCGGATCACCTCGCGAACCGAGACACCGGCCAGGCCACGCTCGGCGACCAGACGTTCGGCGGCGTCGAGAAGTGCCTCTCGGGTACTGGGTGCAGGCATGGACGTGAGCATACGAGAGTGCTACCTTCCCCGATTAGGTCATTTGACCTAATCTCGTGATCGGTTCAGGAGGAGCACGATGCGCACCGATTCCCCCCGGCAAATCTCCTTACTCGCAGCCCTTACGGCGGCAAGCCTGCTGACGGCCTGCGGTTCCGCCGCCGAACAGGATCCGGTCACCGACGGCCGCGAACACGGAGCTCTGCTGACGAGCCGATCACTCTCGGGGCCTCCGAAACTGCCCGGCGCCGGGCGCAGCGAACAGATCACCTACCTGTCCCAGGGGCCGATGGGCCAGGACGTCGTCGTGTCCGGCTCGGTGTCCGTACCTGCGGGCGAGGTTCCGGAAGGCGGATGGCCGGTGATCAGCTGGGCGCACGGCACCACGGGTGTCGCAGACGCCTGCGCGCCGTCTTCGGGCTCGGTACCCGGGTCGGACGGTGAATACCTGAGATACGTCGACGAGACCCTCGATCGTTTCGTACGGGCCGGCTACGCAGTCGCCCAAACCGACTATGCGGGACTCGGAACGCCGGGGGTCCACCCGTACATCAACGGCGATTCCGAGGCGGCGGCCGTCACCGACATCGTGCGCGCAGCGCGCCGCCTGGATCCCGATATCGGCACGGTCTGGTACGCCGCGGGACACAGCCAAGGCGGGCACGCAGCATTGTTCGCCGCAGATCGCGCACCCGATCTGGCACCCGAACTCGACTTGCGGGGAGCGGTGTCGATCGCACCGGGAAACAACCTCGGCGACACCGTCGAATACTTCGCAGCCGGAGGTCCCGAGTCGCGTGCCGTCCTCGGCTACCTACCGCTGATCCTGCTCGGCGCCCATGCGGCCGACGAGGAGTTGAGTCCCTACGATTACGTCACCGAGAAGATGACACCTCTGCTCGATGCCGCGAAGGGCGGCTGCACCGACATCCTCTGGGAACTCGCGGAATCGGTACCGCTGGACGAGGTGATCCGACCCGACGCAGACTTCGCGCCGCTGGTCTCCTATCTGACCGAGCAGAACCCCGATCGACTCAGCCCCCGCGTGCCGACACTGATCCTGCAGGGCGGCGGCGACACCGCCGTGACCGAACCGGGTTCTGCAGCATTGGTCGAATCACTGTGCGCCGGCGGTTCGCCCGTCGGTTACGCCGTCTACGACGGACTCGAACATGTACCGACCGTTCCTGCTGCCGCGTCGGATGCCCTCGCCTTCTTCGACGCTCTCGGAGAAGGTCGGTCCCCTCTCCAGCCCTGCGACCGCTGAGATACCGGCGCGGACGGCCCTCGGCGTATCGGAGCGCGTGGCGGCGTCGTCCTGGCCACAGGCGGTTTCCAAGCCGACCCGGCCATGGTGCGCGACTGTCTGCGGGTCGAAGAGCACGTCCTGTGGGGATCACCTGCCGCCACCGGCGACGGTCACAAGATGGCGCAAGCAGTCCGCGTCGATCTGTGGCACATGGGAAACATGATGACCATCACCGGTGTTCGCGGAGACGACGGTCAGGGCCATTACCTCGCGTTGTGGAATGCACACAACCATCTGTGGGTGGGCGACGACGGCCGCCGATTCATGGACGAGACCGCCGATCCGTTCCACGGACACATCCTGCGCGCAGGATCCTACGAGCTGTTCCCCCTCCGGCCGACCTGATCGGGGTGGACGCCGACACGCTGGAACATACCGTCGCCCGCTACAACGCTGCGTGCGCGAGTGGACGCGACGAGCACTTCGGGCGGATTCCGGAGAAACTCGGGCCTGTGATCGAGGCTCCGTTCCATGCCCTGCGGATCACTCCGTTGCTGGGGTGGGCCAACGGCGGACCCCGACGCGACGGGCGAGCGCGTGTTCTCGACACTCGGGGCGAGGTGATCGACGGTCTCTATGCCGCAGGTGAAATCAGTTCCACCTACAGCTGGCGGAAGGACGGCGGGTTCCACATCGGGGACGCCCTGGCGTTCGGTCGTGTCGCGGGACGCGATGCCGCCACCCGGGCCTGACCGTCGGAGTGCCGCGGTCCCGTGATCTGCCGAGCCGGCCGGTAGGGTCGGCCCCGGAAAATATCGCCGACCCGGGGTGTTCGATGACCGAAGTCCTGCTCGTCCTGCTGATCGTCGCTGTGGTCGCGGCTGCCGTCGTGGTGGTGATCCGCACCCGCACACCCACAGCACCACCTGCCAGGGTGGATCCACTCGCCGACTATCCGGAGGTGTGGGACCCCTTCGGGATCGGGGTCGGCGACATCATCACCTACGCGGGTATCGACCACGTCGTCCGCGGCACTCTCACACTCGACGAAGAAGGCTACCGCTGGTACGAGCATCTCCTCGACGGGTCGACCGGTCGCCGCTGGCTCACCGTCGAGAACGACGAGGGTGAGCTCGAGATGACCCTGTGGATGCGTCGCGAGGGCACGGGCCTGCAACCCGACGGTGACGTGATCCTCGACGATCGTGTCTACCGCCGACTCGAACACGGCACCGCCCGATTCACCGCCGAAGGCACAACCGGAACCGCTCCCACCGGCACCATGGACTACGCCGACTACGCCACGGCCGACCGCACCGGTCTGCTCGCGTTCGAACGATGGTCTCGCGCCGGATCATGGGAGGTGTCCACCGGACGTGCGGTGACCCGCAGCGAATTGACGGTCATCCATGCCGGACCCGCCCGGTGAGCACGCACATCCTGGACATCGTCCCGCGTGATGTTTCCGCCTCGGCGCTGGGACTGGTACTCGACGCTCCCGCACCGCCACCACTCGTGTCCGCACGATTGACCGATTCCGCCGCGGGCATTCTCACCCTCGGTGTACTCGGCGCCTCCCACGTGGTCACAGCGCAATCCGGACGACGCACCCTCACCGAACAAGTGTCGTGCGACGCGGTCGGGGCGGGCGGACACCCGCTCCCCGAGCGTCACGACCGGGACGGCTACCTGTTCCGCAGTCGCACCGCGACGGTGCAGCGCGCAGAACTGGCGCAGCGGGCGAACCGACTGCGCGCTACGGCCCGCTCCGCACCCGGATGGCTGTGTGCAGCGTTCCCGGGGGACGACGACGCGCTCACCGTGCTCTCCGGCACCGCAGATGCCGGTGAATGGCATTGGCGGACCTGGCATCTCTATCCGTCCGTCGACACGGGCGTGATCGTCGAGACCGAGAGCCGGTGGCGGCCGTGAGACGAATCGTCATCGGCTCGCTGGTCGGTATCGCGGTCCTCGCGACCACGGCATGCGGGAGTCAGGCACGCGACCACATCGCCGACACCTACGACTACCGTGGCACCTCCGGTGATATCGACACCTATCATTCTCCGGATCCTGTGGGTACCACGGTCTCCCGAATCATCGCGGAGGACGAACCGGCCGCACGCAAGGCGGACGGCGGCAACGAATACCTCCGATACGACGACGACATCGTCACGGTCGGTGCTGCGCCGGAGGGTGGCAGCACCATCACCGTCGAAGACATCGACGGACGCTTCAGCAGCGGCGGTTTCGTGTTCCTCGGGCCGGGCTTCACCCCTGGTTCTCCGGCCGCCGGCAACCTGTCCGGTGGATCGGGAAGTGCGAAATGACGAACTCACCAGATCGGAACCTCGAAAGAATGATCTCCACCCTGTCGGCAACCGACCTCGAGATCGGCACCGTGGACCCCCTCCTGCTCGTGCTGGGAGTGATCGGGACACTGATCTACTTCGCTGTCGGTGTCGGCGTTCTCGCACTCGGATTCGCCGTGCTCGACGGGTTGACGCCCGGAAACCTGCGTCACCAGGTCTATGTGGACCGCAACCCCAACGCGGCACTGCTGCTCGCAGGAAATCACCTGGCGCTCGCGGTCATCGTGGTGACCGCGATCGTCACCAGCTCCGACGGGTTCGCGCAGGGGATCGCCGACTCGCTCGTCTACGGACTGGTCGGCGTGGTGCTGCAAGCCACAGCCTTGCTCATCATGAATCGTGTACTGCCGGGCCGGATCACGGCACTGGTCGCCGAGCCCCGCACGAGCGGTGCCGCATGGGCCGTGGCGATCACCCTGTTCTCGATCGGGTTGGTCAACGCCGCAGCGTTGTCGTGACAGCCGTGACGACTCCGGATGTCGACGCCGGTGCGCCACCGCTCGGCCGGCGGGCGAGGGCACTGCTGTTGACAGCGGTCGCCGCCTGCGCCGCGTGCGGACTGGTGTACGAACTGGCACTTCTGACGTTGTCGGCGAGCCTCACCGGCGGCGGAATCACGGAAACCTCGCTCATCGTGGCCGGTTTCGTGGCAGCACTGGGAGTCGGTGCGCTTGCCGCCAAACCGCTGCTCCCCTACGCCGCGACGGCATTCGTCGCGGTCGAGGTCGTTCTCGGATTGGTCGGCGGGTCGAGCGCCACCGTTCTGTACGTGGCGTTCACCTTCGTCGGATCGTCGACCTGGGTGCTCGTCGCGGCGACTGCAGCCATCGGGATGCTGGTGGGCGCGGAGGTCCCACTGCTCATGACGCTGCTGCAGACCGGTCGCAGTGCCGGTGCTCGCGATACCGGCAAGATCCTCGCCGACCTCAACGCGGCCGACTACGCGGGCGCGCTGATCGGAGGTCTGGTGTGGCCCCTGCTGCTGCTACCGTCGGTCGGAATGATCCGTGGTGCGGCGCTGACCGGCATGGTGAACCTGGCGGCAGCATCGATCGCGGCATTGTTTCTGCTGCGCGGGCACCTCGGGCCGGCTACGCGAGCATTGTCCTCGGTGGCGTTGCTGCTCGCCGCGACGCTGCTCGGCGTTCTGCTGGCGCGCTCATCCGATATCGAGATCACAGCGCGGCAGCGCCTCTATCCGGATCCTGTGGTGCATGCGCAGCGTTCGCACTACCAGGAGATCGTGGTCACCGCCCGCGGCGACGACGTGCGTCTGTATCTCGACGGTGACCTGCAGTTCTCGAGCCGCGACGAACATCGCTACACCGAAGCTCTGGTATATCCGGCGCTCGCCCGCGATCCCGGCAGGGTGCTCGTACTCGGGGGCGGTGACGGACTCGCCGCGCGGGAACTCCTACGCCACCCGCACGTGCGGGAAGTCGTTCAGGTCGAACTGGACCCGATGGTGCTCGAACTGGCGAACACTCGGTTGAGCGCGCTCAACGGCGGGGCACTACAGGACGAGCGGGTGACGGTGGTCACCGCCGATGCCTTCCGCTGGTTGCGCGAGTACACCGGTGCGGGATTCGACGCGATCATCGTCGACATGCCGGACCCGGATACCCCCACGCTGGGGCGGTTGTATTCGACGGAGTTCTACGGGCTGACCGCGTCGGTGCTGAACCCCGGTGGTCTGATGACCGTGCAGTCGGGCAGCCCGTATTCGACACCGGATGCGTATTGGCGGACGGTGTCGACCGTCGAGTCCGCGGGACTCGGTGTGGCCCCGTACCACGTGCACGTACCGAGCTTCGGCGACTGGGGGTTCGTCCTCGCGCAGGCCGGCACACCGGCGACACCGGCACTGTCGGCGAATGCCGCACCGCGAAGATTTCTCGATTCCGCGACTCTCGCTGCAGCATCGGTCTTTCCGCTCGATCGGCAGCCTCGCGAGATGGCACCGTCGACCCTGGATCGGCCGCGCATCGTCGACGACCTCCGGCGTGGATATCAGTTCTGACCCGAACGTGCCGGCACACCCCCGGTCCTGTTCCGGTAAGGGAGCCGTCATCGGTCGTTGCCCCCCACGGAACGATCATCCGAGGACGCAGGCTGTCCTCTACACGGACACCGAACGCAGATACAACAGCCGGTCGTCGGCGACGATGACGCCGAGCTCGGGAGAATCCACCCGGATCAGCCGTCCGTCACGGACGACCCCGAGCACGATGACGGGCAGCTCCCGCGGCGAAAGCCCGAGCTCGTGCGGCTCGACACCGCGTTCGGAGACGGCGAACCCGTCCTCGGGAGTCAACAGATCCTCGATCATCTCCACCACCGTGGGAGTGGCAGGGGCCAATCCCAGCAACCGGCCCGCCGTCTCGGCGGAAACCACGACCGTATCGGCACCGGACTGGCGCAGCACATGGGTGTTCTCCGATTCGCGCACCGCGACGGCGATGCGCGCCTGCGGCGCGAGCTGACGAGCGCTGAGAGTGACGAGCACGGCGGTGTCGTCGCGATTGACGGCCACGATGATCGAGCCGGCATGCCGGGCCCCGGCCAGCTGCAGCACGTCCGACTTGGTGGCCGACCCCTGCACGGTCACCAGACCCTGACGCGACGCGATGTCCAGACTCACCGGATCGGCATCGACCACCACGATCTCCGACGGAGCGAGTCCCTCGGCGAGCAGCGCATCGACAGCGCTGCGCCCCTTCGTGCCGTACCCGACGACCACGGTGTGACTGCGAGTGCGGCGACGCCACCGCTGAATCTTGAACGCCTGCCGGGAACTTTCGGTCAGCGCCGACAAGGTGGTGCCGACCAGCACGATGAGGAAGAACACTCGCAGCGGGGTGATGACCAGGATGTTGACCAGCCGGGCCTGCGGGGTGAGCGGAGTGATGTCGCCGTAACCGGTGGTCGACAGCGACACCGTGGCGTAGTAGATGCAATCGAGCAACGAGAGCGGGTTCTCCTGGGCATCGCGGTAGCCGTCCCTGCCCATGTACACCACGATCACCGCCGCGGTCAGCGCAGCCAGGGCGTAACCGATGCGGCGGACGATCGCCCGGCCCGGACTGGTCTGTTCCTCCGGTACCCGCAGCACCCCGACGAGAGCGAAGTCGGGACGGTCGGTGAGGGTATCCGAGCGCCGCAGCGGCACCCGCAATTTTCCTGCCATCACGACATCCCCGGCTCAGCGGTCTTCCGCTCCGCCCCCGGACATGCCGGATCGGCGAGGACGACTCGAACAGGCTCCATACGCATGATCATAAGGATGCCTACTGCGGACCTCTCTCACTCATGCACACGCCGACAGCGGGCCGGGACGGTGGGGCGGGCGGGGCTCGAACCCGCGACCAGCGGATTATGAGTCCGCGGCTCTAACCGACTGAGCTACCGCCCCGTCGCGACGACACTTCGTCGCACAGTGCCGCACTCGTCGCACGGCGCGATCGAATGCTACCCGGACACAGCGGGCGACACTCTGCCGGGTGCAGAGTTAGGGAGATCACATCGATGGATGTCCTGCCGCATCTGTACACCCCCCGGATGCACAGAATCCTCCCACCCGTGACGGGTGAGAGGATTCTCGGGCGCTCCCCCGGCTGGACTCGAACCAGCAACCGTTCGATTAACAGTCGAATGCTCTGCCAATTGAGCTACAGGGGATTGTCCTGCGGTGCTCCGCGGTTTCCCCCGGTGCGTGAAAAACCATAGCGTCCTACCCGCCGCAGTACCAAATCGCCTGCTTGTGGGCATGCTGCGAGGTCATCGGGCAGGATGGGGACGACGCAGTCACAGGTGGAAGGACAGCACATTGATGGGTTTGTTGGTCGGGGTCGCTGCGGGATACGTGCTCGGCACCCGAGCGGGTCGCGCGAGGTACGAACAGCTCAGCAAGACGGCCAAGGCGGTGGCCGCGAGCCCCGTCACGAAGAAGGCGATCGAGGTGGGCCGGCAGAGACTCGCCGACTCGCTCAGCCCTCAGCCCAAACTCGAACCGATGAAGCCCATCGACGAGACGACCACGATCATGATCCCGCGGGACCAGTTGAAGAAGTAGGCGGTCAGCCGGCCAGGCCGTCACCGATGGCCTGGTCGAGCAAGCTCCGCCGGTACTGCTCGAGCGCCATGAGGTCGCCGAGCAGTGCGTGGAACTCCTCGGATTCGGTGGCCGGGGAGATCCGCTGCAATCTGGATTTCAGTTCGGCCACCTGCTCACCGACCCAGACCTCCTGGAGCCGGGCCAGGACACCGCTGATGTAGCGCGGCAGCCGGTCCTCTTCGGTGGGGACCGGTTCGACGGCGAGTTCCATCACCAGCGAATGCGCGACGGGATCCGTCGCAGCCCGGCCCACGGCGTCGACCCATTCGGCTCCCCCGAGGCCGGCGGCCGTTCCGCCGGCATCGGCGACGGCGTGCCGCACCGCCGCGTAGGCGGGGTCGGTGAATGTCTCCGGCGGCAGTGAGTCGAAGACGGTTCCCGCGATACCCGGATACTGCAGCGCGGCTTTGAGCGCGTCGCGTTGCGGCCACAGTGCCGGATCGTTGGGGCGGGGGCGCCGCAGAGCCGAGGCGGGCTCAGCCGAGGCCGTAGCCGGCCGCGTCCTCGCTTCCGGCGCACGAACTCCCCGGCGCGCTTCCTCCTGCACGCGCCGGCGCACCGTGGGGATGTCGTCCCATCCCGTCCAGTGCGCGAGTTGCACCGCGTAGTTGTCGCGGATCGTGCGGTCCTTGATGCGGGCCACCACCGGCACGCACCGGCGCAGGGCTTCGACGCGGCCCTCGACGGTATCGAGGTCGTGTTCGGAGAGAATCGATTTCACGACGAACTCGAACATCGGCGTGCGGCGGGCGATGAGATCGCGCACCGCGCCGTCGCCCGACTGCTGCCGCAGCTCGCACGGGTCCATGCCTTTGGGTGCGATCGCGACGTAGGTCTTCGCCGCGGTCTTCTGATCCCCCTCGAACGCCTTCATCGCCGCCGCACGACCGGCGTCGTCGCCGTCGAAGGTGTAGATGACCTCGCCACGGAAGAAGCTGTCGTCCATGAGCAGGCGGCGCAGCAGAGCGAGATGCTCGTCGCCGAAAGCGGTACCACACGCGGCGACCGCCGTCTTCACCCCGGCCAGGTGCATGGCCATGACGTCGGTGTATCCCTCGACGATCACGGCCTGATGGGACTTGGCGATCTCGCGCTTGGCGAGGTCGAGACCGAACAACACTTGAGATTTCTTGTACAGCACCGTTTCCGGTGTGTTCATGTACTTCGCGGTGATCTGGTCGTCGTCGTACAGGCGGCGAGCACCGAAGCCGATGACGTCGCCCGCAAGATTGCGAATGGGCCACAACAGACGACGGTGGAAGCGGTCGATCGGTCCGCGGCGTCCCTGCCGGGACAATCCGGCGGCCTCGAGTTCGGAGAAATCGAATCCCCGGCCGAGGAGGTGCTTCGTGAGCGCGTCCCAGCCGGCGGGTGCATAGCCGCAGCCGAACGTCTCGGCGGCCGCCTGGTCGAAGTTGCGTTCGGTCAGATAGTCGCGGGCGGCCTGCGCCTCGGGGGTGCGCAGCTGCTCGGCGTAGAACTGCTGAGCGGCCGCGTTCGCCGCGACCAGCCGGGCACGGGTGCCCCGGTCGCGCTGGACGGACGGACCTCCGCCCTCGTAGTTCAGCGTGTAACCGACACGTTCGGCGAGCTGCTCGACGGCCTCGACGAAGCTGACGTGTTCGATCTTCTGCAGGAACGAGTAGACGTCGCCGCCCTCACCGCAGCCGAAGCAGTGGAAGTGCCCGTGATTGGGCCGCACGTGGAAGGACGGGGACTTCTCGTCATGGAAGGGGCACAGGCCCTTGAGCGAGTCGGCACCGCCGCGCTTGAGTGCGACGTACTCGCCGACGATGTCCTCGATGCGCACGCGGTCGCGAATGGCCGCGATGTCTCTGTCTGAAATACGGCCGGCCACGGTGACGAGTCTAAGCCGCGGCGCCGACCTGCCGACATCATGGTCTGTACGGATGGCTGAACAGGTTCCGCAGCGCTGCGGCGTGCGGACACTGTCTGCTCGTGCCAGGGGCTGCCGAACCGCAGGTTTGCGCGGTCCTGTGGACGGATGCCCGATGTCGACCACGAGCATCCGTCCCGGAGAACGCGTCTTCGTCAGCCCCAGCTCGCCTGTGCGGCGAGGCTGTCGCGATCGATCCGCTCGAGGCGCGATTCGGTGCACGAGGCGATCTGATCGACCACCACCCGCACCTTCGCGGCGTCGTCGGGCGCCGCCTTCCATGCGGCGACGAAGAACGGGTCGAGCCCCACCGGCGCAGTGCGCAGCAGCCACTCGGCGACGCGATGGATGCGTTCGCGCTGGGATTCCTGGCGCGTGCGGTGGGCGCGGTCGGACATGACGAACTGCAGCGCCATCGTCTTGAGCAGAGCGACCTCCGAGACCACGATCGGCGGGATCACCAGGTCGGCGTCGTACCGGGTGACCGGGCGGCTCTCCGTCGCTTGCCGGGTCCCGAGGATCGCCGCGTTGGCGAAGCGGCCCACCAGCTCGCTGGTCAGCTTCTTGAGCGCGACCGAGCAGGCGAGAGTGCCGTCGAAGGTGCCGACGGCGCGGACCACCGGCATGGTGGACAACCGCTTGGCCGCCTCGGTCAGCTCGGCCGGGTCGAGGCCCGAGAATTCGCGCATGCCCACCTCGATGAGCCCGGCGACCTCGTCGGGATCCTCGAGCATCCGCAGGTCGATGCGACCGTCGATGACGCCGTCCTCGAGGTCGTGGACCGAATACGCGACGTCGTCGGACCAGTCCATGATCTGCGCCTCGAGGCACTTGCGGCGCTCGGGTGCGCCCTCACGGATCCAGTGGAGGACCTCGGAGTCGTCGTCGTACGAACCGAACTTCGCGCCCGGACGCGGACGCGTCCACGGGTACTTGAGCGTCGCGTCGAGCGAGGCCCGGGTGAGGTTGAGGCCGGCGCTCGTGCCGTCGGGATGGAGGACCTTCGGTTCGAGGCAGGTGAGGATGCGCAGGTTCTGCGCGTTGCCCTCGAATCCGCCGCAGGACTCCGCCACCGCGTCGAGTGCCCGCTCGCCGTTGTGCCCGTAGGGCGGGTGCCCGATGTCGTGAGCGAGGCCGGCGAGGTCGACGAGATCGGGGTCGGCGCCGAGCCCTTCGCCGATGCTGCGGCCGATCTGCGCGACCTCCATCGAGTGCGTCAGACGGGTGCGCGGGGTGTCGCCGTCGCGGGGACCGACGACCTGTGTCTTGTCGGCCAGGCGGCGCAGGGCCGCGCAGTGCTGCACGCGCGCACGGTCGCGTGCGAAGGCGGTCCGCTCGGATGCCGCGCCCTCGGACCCGGCGAGGGCCGAGGTCTTCCGCGGCTCGGCGACGCGCCGTTCGAGATCGTGTTCGCTGTAGCCCTGCATCACACTGCCTTCCGTCACCGAAGACCCTACGTTCCGCCTCACTGCTGCGCCGTGTACGGGAAATCGGCGGAGAAGTGGGTGATCTGGTACCAGATCAACGCGCCGGTCTCGCGGGCGATCCCGTGCAGTTGCGACTCGCGGGTGAACACCGCCGGACCCTGCCGGGTGGGAGCGGTCCACGCATCGAGACCTGCATCGCGCGCCATGGTGCGGGTGCGCAGCGAGTGCCACGGGTCGCTCACCAACACTGCCGACGACAGTCCCAGCTCCGACATCTCCCGGCTGACGGCCTCGACGCTGAGCAGCGTGTCGGAGCCCTCTTCGACGGCGACGATCGATTCCGCCGGCACCCCGCGCGAGACGAGATAGTTCTTCCCCGCCGCAGCCTCGGTGAACAGGTCGCCTTCCTGCTTGCCCCCGACGGTGACGATCCGCGGCGAGACTCCCGCCTCGTACAGCTTGAGTGCCTGTTCGAGGCGGGCCTCGAACACCGACGAGGGCGTCCCCGAGTACTGGGCCGCACCGAGGACGACGATGGCGTCGGCGGGTGTGCGGTCGTCGATCCGCGCGACCTGCCAGACCCGGAGCGCCGTTCCGCCCACGACGAGAACAGCGGCGAGCAACACCCCGACGATCAGCCGTCGGAGCCAGCGCGCGATGCGCGCGCCTGCCCCGAGGTCGTCCCCGGTGTACGTCGCGGTGGTGCCGGTGCGGCGGGATGCGGTGCTCACCCCCGTGATTCTGCCAGCGAACGAGAACGCGCAGACGGGGCGACGCGCCGACCCCGCCGACGCCTCGCAGCCACTAGATTCGATTCCATGCCACACGTATCGGCCGCACCGTCTCGGCGACCCGCACGGTCCGCGCTCGCATTCGTCCCTGCTCTGCTGGCAGTGGCCGCCTGGTTGCTCCTGCCGGCGGCAGCTTCCGCCGAACCTCCGTCGCGGCTTCCCCAGCCGATCACCGATACCGCGGGGGTTCTCGACGATGCCGATGTCGCACGGATCCAGGAGGCGACGAACACCCTGTACGACGAGCACGGTCTGCAGTTGTGGGTGACCTACGTGTCGAGCTTCGACGGACGCGATTACGACAGCTGGGCGCAGGCCACCGCTCAGGCGAGCAACTTCGGTCGGAATACGGCCTTGCTGGCGATCGCGACGACGGACCGCGAGTACGCGTTGTGGACTCCGACGGGATCCGAGATCTCCCCGAGCGAACGCGACCGGATCAGTTCGTCCGACATCGAACCCGCATTGCGGAACAGCGACTGGACGGGTGCCGCGGTGGGTGCGGCCGACGGCCTGAGCAACGCTCTCACGCCGTCGAGCGCCCCGGTGACGACATTGCTCGTCGGCGGCGGTGTGATCGCGGCCGGCGGTGCCGGTGTGTACGCGTACAACCGGCGGTCGAAGAAGAAGCGCGCCGAGTCCGGCGCCGCACAGGCCGCGCAGATCGATCCGGCCGACACCACCGCTCTGCGCGCCCTGCCGCTCGAGGGTCTCGATCGGTACGCGCAGACCCTGCTGGTGGAGACCGACAACGCGGTCCGTTCCAGCGCCGAGGCGCTCGAACTCGCCCGGGGCGAATTCGGGGACTCTGCGGTGGCTCCTTTCGACCGCGCCCATCGGCAGGCGCAGAATGCGTTGGCGAACGCCTTCGAGATCCGCCAGCGTCTCGACGACGACATCCCCGAGACACCCGACCAGCAACGCGACATGCTCGTGCAGCTGATCTCCTCGTGCGGGCAGGCCGACCGCGAACTCGAAGCACAGGTCGAGGCATTCGACTCGATGCGTGATCTGCTGCTCGATGCCCCGGCCCGTCTGGACGGCCTCACCCAGCGGGCGATCGCGCTGCAGGCGCGCATCCCGGAGGCCGAACGGATCCTCGGGCAGTTGCACTCGGAGTTCCCCGCCGGTGCACTGACCCCGGTGGTGGACAACGTCTCACTCGCGCGAGAGGAGATCGCGTTCGCCGAGAACGCGATCGATCAGGGCCGCACCGCGGTGGCGCGACCGGTCGGCGAGCAGGGCGACGCCGTACGGGCGATCCGCGAAGCCGAGCGCGCCCTCGGTCATGCCGCGACGCTGCTCGACGCGCTCGATCACGCGGCCGAGGACATCCGACGCGCCATCGCGACACTCCCGGCGGCGATGGAGGATGCGGAGCAGGGCGTGGCGGACGCGAAACAACTCGTCGAGGCCGGCGGTCCCGAACTCGTCGACGCCCTGAAGGCCGTGCAGGAGGCACTCGAACACGCGCGCGCCGAGCAGCACACCGACCCGCTGGGCAGCTTCACACGGGTCGTCGAGGCCGACGCGCGTCTCGACGAGCTGCGCGCCCGGACGCGACAGGCCGAGCAGCAGGCCGCCGAGATGCGTCGCCGTCTCGAACAGGACCTGGGCGCGGCGCAGGCGCAGGTCACCGCCGCCGCCGACTTCATCGGGACGCGTCGCGGGGTCGTCGGCGCGAAGGCCCGCACGCGTCTGTCGGAGGCCCAGCGCCACCTGCAGGCTGCGAGACAGGCCGCGGATTCCGATCCGGCCGCCGCCATCCAGTACGCGCGGACCGCTGCGTCGCTCGCGGTGGAGGCGCTGCGCAGCGCTCAGAACGACGTGCAGCGCTGGGACTACCAACAGCGCCCGCCGCGCGGCGGGTCGTCGGGCGGCAACATCGCCGGGGCCGTGCTCGGCGGCATCCTCATCAACAGCGTGCTCAACAGCGGGCGCGGCGGTGGCTTCGGCGGCGGTGGTTTCGGCGGAGGCGGTTTCGGGGGTGGCGGTTTCGGCGGGTCGAGCGGCGGACGCTTCTAGCCCGTGCGCCCGATCGCGGCACGCGCACCGGACACCGGCCTGGAATCGGTGATCCTGCGCACCCGCCGCGGTGACGAAACCCGTTTCCGGGACGTGGACTTCGAGTACATCGATCGGCGCTCGACCTGATCGCTACGAAACGCTCGGCTACGAAACGGCAGATGCCCTCCGGTCCGTCGGGACCGGAGGGCATCTGTGTCGATCAGGTCGGTCAGCAGCCGAGCAGGCGTTGCGCGAGGTAACCCTCGACCTGGTCGAGGCTCACGCGCTCCTGCGCCATGGTGTCGCGTTCGCGGATCGTGACGGCCTGGTCCTCGAGGGTGTCGAAGTCGACCGTGATGCAGAACGGGGTACCGATCTCGTCCTGGCGACGGTAGCGGCGGCCGATGGCGCCGGCGTCGTCGAACTCGATGTTCCAGTTCTGGCGCAGCTTCGCGGCGAGGTCCTTGGCCTTCGGGCTCAGGTCCGCGTTGCGGCTGAGCGGCAGCACGGCGGCCTTGACCGGTGCGAGGCGTCGGTCGAGGCGCAGCACGGTGCGCTTGTCGACACCGCCCTTGGCGTTGGGTGCCTCGTCCTCGGTGTACGCGTCGACGAGGAAGGCCATGAGCGAGCGGGTCAGGCCGGCCGCCGGTTCGATGACGTACGGCGTGTAGCGCTCGTTGGTGGCCTGATCGAAGAAGCTCAGGTCGGTGCCGGAGTGCTTCGAGTGCGTCGACAGGTCGAAGTCGGTGCGGTTCGCGACACCCTCGAGCTCACCCCACTCGCTGCCCTGGAAGTGGAAGCGGTACTCGATGTCGACGGTGCGCTTCGAGTAGTGCGACAGCTTCTCCAGCGGGTGCTCGTACAGGCGCAGGTTGTCCTTGTTGATGCCCAGATCGGTGTACCAGTTCATCCGGTAGTCGATCCAGTACTGGTGCCACTGCTCGTCTTCGCCCGGCTTGACGAAGAACTCCATCTCCATCTGCTCGAACTCGCGGGTGCGGAAGATGAAGTTGCCGGGCGTGATCTCGTTGCGGAAGCTCTTGCCGATCTGGCCGATGCCGAACGGCGGCTTCTTACGCGAGGTGGTGAGCACGTTCGCGAAGTTCACGAAGATGCCCTGCGCCGTCTCGGGGCGCAGGTAGTGGAGGCCTTCCTCGCTCTCGATCGGGCCGAGGTAGGTCTTGAGCATCATGTTGAAATCGCGGGGCTCGGTCCACTGGCCCTTGGTGCCGCAGTCCGGGCACACGATCTCCGTCATCGGCACGGCGTCGGGATCGTCGAGCTTGTTCTTCTCGGCGTAGGCCTCCTGTAGGTGGTCCTGCCGGTGGCGCTTGTGACAGCTCAGGCACTCGACGAGCGGGTCGTTGAAGACACCGACGTGGCCGGACGCGACCCAGACCTGGCGCGGAAGGATCACCGACGAGTCGAGGCCGACGACGTCCTCGCGGCCGGTGACCATGTTGCGCCACCACTGCTTCTTGATGTTGTCCTTGAGCTCCACACCGAGCGGCCCGTAATCCCAGGCCGACCTGGTTCCGCCGTAGATCTCACCGCAGGGATAGACCAGGCCCCGGCGCTTGGCGAGGTTGGCGACGGTATCGATCTTGGATTTGGGTGCCACTCGGTTCTCCATCTTCGATGCGGGTTTTCGCAGCATGCGTCGATCTGTAAGCCTATCGCTCCTCGTTCGGAGTCCGAATTCGCGCCGGTTGACATGCGCAATCGTGCATATCAAAATGGAATCGATTTGCAATAAGGCCGCCGATCGGCGGCCGACCCGCCCCGAGGAGCCCCGTGAGTGTCGACGCCGATCCACACGACTGCAGCACAGGCGAGCGGGCCCTCGGATCGACCGGGACCGACGCCCTCGCATCCCGGCCCGACATCTCCCACGACACGCTGATCGCGGCCGGTGAGCTGCTGCGGGCGCTGTCGGCGCCCGTCCGCATCTCGATCGTGCTCGAACTGCGCGAGTCCGCTCGTTGCGTGCACGAACTCGTCGGCGCCCTGGGAGTCACCCAACCGCTCATCAGCCAGCATCTGCGAGTACTCAAGACCGCCGGCGTCGTACGCGGCGAACGCTCGGGACGCGAAGTGCTCTACCACCTGGCCGACGACCATCTCGCCCATATCGTCGTCGATGCCGTTGCTCATGCACAGGAAGGACGATCGCAGTGACCTCCGCCCGCAAACCTCTCGTGGGGGTCCGCTCGACCCGTCAACGCAGCGCCATCGTCGACCTGCTCGACAACACCGAGGAGTTCCGCTCCGCCCAGGATCTGCACGACGAACTGCGCAAGCGCGGCGAAGGCATCGGCCTGACCACCGTCTACCGCACCCTGCAGTCGCTCGCAGAGGTGGGCAGCGTCGACGTGCTGCGTACCGACAGCGGCGAGTCGCTGTTCCGGCGGTGCTCCTCCGGGCACCACCACCATCTCGTGTGCCGCCACTGCGGCTTCACGGTCGAGGTGGACGGCCCGGAGGTCGAACGCTGGTCGCACGAGGTGGCCGAGGCGAACGGCTTCGTCGACGTCAGTCACACCGTCGAGATCTTCGGCAACTGCCGGGACTGCGCACTCGCACAGGGCTGACCGCGGCGGTCAGCCGCAGTCGCAGTCCCCACAGCCGCAGCCGTCGACGAGCAGGTCCTCCTCGTCGCCATCGGCCTCACCGTCGAAGACCGACGCCTCGCCCCCGAGGCGCTGCGCCAGCGCGCGTGCCTGTTCGACGACCGGGACGAGCGACGCGACGGCCCGCACGAGATGGATCGGGACGAGCGGCGACGCCGCGACCCGCAACTCGACGGTGACCCGGTCCTTGTCGAGGACGAACTTCACCTCCGGGAACTCGATCTGCAGGTCGCCGAGGACCTCCGCCGCCCGGGTGCGCCCCGCGATGCCCTCGACCAGGTACGTGGTGAGCAGCACGAAGCCACCCTCGGCGTCGACGGTCGCGTAGGTGAGCACGTCGTCGATCCAGATCGGGATCTCGCCGTCCTCGTCGGCTTCGGGAGCCTCCTCGAGAATCTCCGAAAGCGTCTCCACCACGGCGGCACGCAGCGTGTCGTCGTCCTCGGTGGGGATCGCGACGGCATGCGGCCCGTCGGCGGCGACGACCTCCTCGGTGGTGGTCTCGACGTCGGTGTCGGTCGTGGTCACGAATTCTCCTTCGGATCGGGGGTTCCCGCGACGGCACCGCGCGCGCCGGCGGCGCCGTCGAGCACGAGCAGCAGCATGGTGGTCAGCGCCGTGTCGTCGAGACCGGTCGCGGGAAACGAGTACCGCAGTACGACGTCGGCCTCGGCGTCGCGTTCTACGAGGTGCACCGAGCCGAACTGCAGGGCGTCGGCAGCGGTCGCGACCCGGATGCGCACGGCGTCGTCGAGCGGAAGATCCCATGCGAGCACTCCGGTGACGGAGATCACGTCGAGTCCTTCGGTGAGCGTGACGACCTGCAGCGCGAAGGGCACGGCGCCGTAGTCGAATCCGAACGAACTGTCGCCGTTCGCGGCGGACGACGGGGTGCGGACGTCGACGAAGGGCGTGAGGGCGACCGCGACCCGCTCGCGCAGGGAGGTCATTTCACACCGCCGAATCGCCGGTCGCGCGAGGCATATTCGACGCATGCCGCCCACAGGTCGCGCCGGTCGAAATCGGGGAACATCGTGTCCTGGAAGACCAGTTCGGCGTAGGCGGACTGCCACAGCAGGAAGTTCGAGGTGCGCTGCTCGCCCGAGGGCCGCAGGAACAGGTCGACGTCGGGCATCTCGGGCTCGTCGAGATACCGCGCGACGGTCGACTCGGTGATGCGCTCGGGGTCCAGTTCACCGGCCGCGACACGCCGGGCGATTTCCCTTGCGGCGTCGGCGATCTCGGCGCGTCCGCCGTAGTTGACGCACATCGTGAGGGTCATGACGTCGTTGTCCTTCGTCAGCTCCTCGGCGATCTCGAGTTCCTTGATCACGCTGCGCCACAGGCGGGGACGGCGGCCGGCCCACCGGACGCGCACACCCATCTCGTGCATCTCGTCGCGGCGTCGCCGGATCACGTCGCGGTTGAAGCCCATGAGGAATCGGACCTCGTCGGGGCTGCGCTTCCAGTTCTCGGTGGAGAAGGCATAGGCCGACAGCCACTTGACGCCCATCTCGATGCATCCGCACACCGTGTCCATCAGTACGGCTTCGCCTCGTTCGTGCCCGGCGGTGCGCGGCAGACCGCGCTCCTGCGCCCAGCGACCGTTGCCGTCCATCACGAGCGCCACGTGCTGCGGAATCAGCTCGGGCTGCAGGACGGGAGGCCGTGCGCCCGACGGGTGCGGGTCGGGCGGCCGGATCACCCGCTCAGACGATGGGGGCGTGGTACGTCGTCGAATCACGATCCCCATCCTGCCGGACGGCCCGTGCGACGTCATCAGCCCGGTTGGAGATCGGAGGCTCGGTGCGACCGCGTTCGACGAGGGGCAGCGAGCGCAGTTGCCGCTCGAGGTGCCATTGCAGGTGCGCGGCGACGAGGCCGCTGGCCTGGCGCCGCACCGCTGCGTCGGCCGATTCGGTCTCGGCCCATCGTCCGCGGTCGAGCGCGTCGAGCAGTGCGAACACTCCCGGTGCGGGTGTGGCCGCCCCCGGGGGACGGCAGTGCACGCACACCGCACCGCCGGCGGCGACGTGGAAGGCGGTGTGCGGGCCGGGACGGTCGCAGCGCGCGCAGTGGGTGATCGCCGGCGCCCACCCCGCGTAGGTCATGGCTCGCAGCAGGTAGGCGTCGAGCACGAGTTCGGGTGGCCGGGTGTGGTCGCACACCGCACGGAGGGCTCCGACGGTGAGCGCGTGCAGGCGCGGTACGGGTGCGCGTTCCTCACCGGCGAGCCGTTCGGCGGTCTCGAGGATTGCGCACGCGGTGGTGTAACGGGAGTAGTCGTCGACGATGCCCACGGCGAAGGCGTCGAGGGTCTGCACCTGGGTGACGATGTCGAGATTGCGGCCCGGGTGGAGCTGGACGTCGATGTGGGCGAACGGTTCGAGCCGCGCGCCGAACTTCGAGCGGGTGCGGCGCACGCCCTTCGCGACGGCCCGCACGAGTCCGTGCCGGCGTGTCAGCAGGGTGACGATGCGGTCGGCCTCGCCCAGCTTGTGCTGGCGCAGCACCACCGCGTTGTCCCGATAAAGCCTCACTCCCCGAGTCTGTCATGGCGCGGTGACACGGGACGACCCGTGAGGGGACTCGACACCCAGAACTGGAACGCGTTATTGTTCGTTCGAACGAACGGGGGAACGAATGGATGCTCGAACCAATCTGCGCGACCTGAAGGCGACCGTCGGAGCGCTCGACCGCGGCGAGACCACCTCCACGGATCTCGTCCGTGCGAGCCTCGACCGGATCGACGAGTCGCAGCCGCACCTCAACGCCTTCCGTGTCGTGCGCCGCACGGCCGCACTCGACGAGGCCCGCGAGGCCGACCGGCGCCGCGCGAGCGGCGAACGCCTGCCCCTGCTCGGGGTCCCCATCGCGATCAAGGACGACACCGACGTCGTCGGCGAGACGACGATGTTCGGGTGCGCCGGCACCTTCGCTCCGAAGGACACCGACGCCGAGGTCGTGTGCCGCCTGCGCGCCGCCGGAGCCGTGATCGTCGGTAAGACGCACTCCCCCGAACTCGGCCAGTGGCCGCTCACCGGTAGTGATGCGTTCGGGCACACCCGCAGCGCGTGGTCGCGCGACCACACCCCCGGCGGTTCGTCGGGCGGCAGCGCCGCCGCCGTCGCCGCCGGGCTCGTGCCGGCCGCGCTGGGATCCGACGGCGCCGGATCGGTCCGTATCCCTGCCTCGTGGTCGAATCTCGTCGGCATCAAGCCGCAGCGCGGCCGCATCTCCATGTGGCCCGACGCCGAGTCCTTCAACGGGCTGACCACGCACGGTCCCCTCGCCCGCACGGTCGCCGATGCGGCCCTGCTCCTCGATGTCGTGTCCGGCAACCATCCCGGCGACCGGCACACGTGCGCGCCACTCACCGTCTCCGACTCCGTGGGACGGGATCCGGGCAGGCTGAACATCGCCCTGTCGGTGAAGATCCCGTTCACCGCGACACCCACCCGCCTCGACGCCCGCGTCCGCACCCGCATCGCCGCGCTCGCCGCCGTGCTGCGCGATCTCGGACACGAGGTGACCCTCGCCGATCCCGACTACGGAATCCTCTTCGGGCTGAACTTCCTTCCGCGCTCCATGTCCGGCATCGAGGACTGGCTGCATCGCCTGCCCGATCCGTCTCTCCCCGACGTCCGCACCCGCGCCAACGCGCGCACCGGCCGCCTGCTCCACGGCTTTCCGCTACGCGCAGCACGCGCCGCCGAGCCGCGCCTGCACCGGCGGGTCGGCCGCATCTTCGACCGGTTCGACGTCGTGCTCGCCCCCACCACCGCCACACCGCCGCTACCGGTGACGGCGATCGACGGAATCGGCGGGTGGGCCACCGACAAGGTCATCACGGGCGCGTGCCCGTACGCGTGGCCGTGGAACGTGCTGGGCTGGCCCGCGGTCAACGTCCCGGCCGGATTCACCGAGGAGCGCCTGCCGGTGGGCGCCCAATTGCTCGGCCCGGAGAACTCCGAACCGCTCCTGGTGTCCCTCGCCTCGCAACTGGAGTCGGTGCTGCGCTGGCACGAGCACACCCGGGAGCAATGGTGGTGACCACGCGCGACGACACCCGCTCGCGGATCGTCCACGCCACCCTGCATCTCGTCGGAACCCACGGTGTCGCGGGCGTGACGAACCGGCGCATCGCGGCGCGCGCCGAGGTATCGCTGGGATCGATCACCTACCACTTCCCCACCCAGGCCGACCTGCTGCGGGCCGCCCTCGAGTTCTTCGTCGACGAGGAGACCGAGCGCCTGCGCGTACTCACCGATCGCTATCGCTCACAGGCGTTGTCGTTGACCGAAGCGGCGGAGATCACCGAGCGGGTCGCCCACGACCTGACCTTCACGGCCGAGCGCATCGCGCCCTTCGAACTGTACGTGCAGGCGGGACGCGACGACGAGCTACGGCAGGTCGCCGAGCGGTGCTGGCGCGCCTACGACGTGCTGGCCGTCTCCGTCCTCTCCGCCCTCGGTGTGCCGACACCGGAGACGATCGCCCCGACGGTCGTGGCCACCATCACCGGCCTGCAGCTGCGCCGCCTGTCGACGGGCACGGAGCCGGACCTGTCGGAGGCCGTCCTGCTGTTGCTGCAGGGAGCAGCGGCAGATCGCCGCTGAACCCCGCAGTACACGCGGCATCGGTCTCGGTGGTCGCGCAGAACTTCGGGCCGTGGTGACCGCGGACGACCTCGCGTCGGTGTGGCTCACCGGCCGGTCGCCACGTCCGCCCGACAGGGTGCCCGCAGCGAGCGTCAGAATCCCAGGCGGCCCAGCTGTTTGGGATCGCGCTGCCAGTCCTTCGCGACCTTCACGTGCAGGTCGAGATAGATCTTCACGCCGAGGAGCTTCTCGATCTGGGTGCGCGCGGCAGTGCCCACCTCGCGCAGCCGCGCGCCGCCCTTGCCGATCACGATGCCCTTCTGGCTCGGCCGCTCGACGTAGAGCAGGGCGTGCACGTCGAGCATCTCGCCCTGCTTCTCGGTGCGGCCCTCACGTTCCGTGATCTCTTCGATGACGACCGCGAGCGAGTGCGGCAGCTCGTCGCCGAGACCTTCGAGCGCGGCCTCACGGATGAGCTCGGCCATCAGGGTCTCCTCCGGCTCGTCGGTGAGCTCGCCGTCGGGATAGAAGGCCGGACCGGGTTCCATGTGCGAGACGAGGACGTCGATGAGGACCTCGACCTGCTCACCCGACGCCGCGGAGACGGGCACGACCTCGCAGTCCTCGCCGAGGAGCTTCGACACGGCGAGCAACTGCGCCGCGACCTGCTGCTTGCCGACCTTGTCGATCTTCGTCACGATGCCGACGACCGGGGTCTTCGGCGCCATGTGCCGCACCTGCTCCAGGATCCAGCGGTCGCCGGGGCCGATCTTCTCGTCGGCGGGGAAGCACATGCCGATCGCGTCGACCTCGGAGTAGGTGTCCTGCACCAGATCGTTCAGTCGCTGGCCGAGCAGGGTGCGCGGACGGTGCAGTCCTGGCGTGTCGACCAGGATGAGCTGCGCGTTGTCGCGGTGGACGATGCCGCGGATGGTGTGCCGGGTGGTCTGCGGACGCGACGAGGTGATCGCGATCTTGCTGCCCACGAGCGCGTTCGTGAGCGTCGACTTCCCCGTGTTGGGCCGGCCGACGAAACAGATGAAGCCGGAACGGAAGTCGGTGTCGGTCATGCATGCTCCTCGGTCGTGGCCGTATCGGTATCGCTGTGTTCTTCGTCGGGTGCCGCCCGCTGCACGTGGACGGTGCTCACACGCACCCGCCCGCGGACGTCCGGTCCGCCCTCACCGCGCAGCAGCAGGCCGTGGGTCCGTACCTCCGCGCCCGGCAGAGGAACTCGGCCGAGCTCGTAGCCGAGGAGTCCGCCGACCGTGTCGACCTCGTCGTCCTCGATGTCGATATCGAACAGTTCGCCGAGATCCTCGACGGGCAGTCGCGCCGAGACCCGGTAGGTGTCGTCGCCGAGATCCTCGACATCGGGAATCTCCCCGGTGTCGTATTCGTCGGCGATCTCACCGACGATCTCCTCGATGACGTCCTCGATCGTCACCAGGCCTGCGATGCCGCCGTATTCGTCGACGAGCACCGCCATGTGGTTGCGGTCGCGCTGCATGTCGGCGAGCAGATCGTCGAGGCGCTTCGAATCCGGCACGAACACCGCCGGTCGCATGACGTCGGCCACCGAGACGCTGCGCCCACCATCACGGTGGTAGTAGGTCTGCTTGACGAGATCCTTGAGGTAGACGACACCGCGGATGTCGTCGACGTTCTCGCCGATCACCGGGATCCGGGAGTGTCCGCTGCGGACCGCGAGCGAGGTGGCCTGACCGGCCGTCTTGGTCTCCTCGATCCACACCATCTCGGGACGCGGAACCATGATCTCGCGGGCGGTGGTGTCGCCGAAATCGAACACCGACTGGATCATCCGGCGTTCCTCGTCGGCCACGACTCCGCTCTCCTGCGCGAGGTCGACCAGTTCGCGCAGCTCGATCTCGTTGGCGAACGGGCCGTTCCGGAAACCGCGGCCGGGTGTGACGGCGTTACCCACGGCGATGAGGATCCGGCTGATCGGACCGAGCAGGACACCGAGGATCCGCAACGGACCGGTGGCCGCGAGCGCGATCGGGTAGGCGTGCTGGCGTCCGAGAGTGCGAGGGCCGACGCCGATCACGACGTAGTCGACGATCACCATCACCGCGGCGCCCACCACGAGCACCCACGTCCGGTCGAGGACGGCGAGCAGCGCACCGACGAGCACCACGGTGGCGGTGATCTCGCAGAGGATCCGCAGCAGCACCGTCAGATTGACGTAGCGGGGCCGATCGTCGAGCAGACCGAGCAGGCGCCGCGCACCGGTCCGGCCCTCTTTCGCCAGTTCCTCGGCGCGCGCAGCGGATACGGTGTTCAGGGCGGAATCGACGGCGGCGAACAGACCGCCGAGCACCACCAGGACGACCGCCAGGACGACGAGGGGCACGGTACTCACGCGACCGTCACTCCCCCGGCCGGCGTCGTCCGATCAGGTGGGTTCGTACTGTCGCCGCTCATGATTCGGGAGTGTCGACGAAACCGGCCTTGCCCAGCAGCTTCCGATCGCGGGCGGCGAGGAGTGCCTCCTGCTCGGCGCGCCGGATCTCCTCGTACCACTCGGCGAGGAGCTGATTCTGTAGGCCGAACATCTCCTTCTCCTCCTCCGGCTCGGCATGGTCGTAGCCCAGGAGGTGGAGCATGCCGTGCACGGTGAGCAGGGCGAGCTCGTGGTCCACCGGGTGACCGGCCTTGACCGCCTGGTCTGCGGCGAACTGCGGACACAGCACGATGTCGCCGAGCATCGACGGGCCCGGCTCCGGAGCGTCGGGACGTCCGCCGGGCTCGAGTTCGTCCATGGGGAACGACATCACATCGGTGGGGCCGGGCAGGTCCATCCACCGCACGTGCAGATCGGCCATGGTGTCGAGGTCCACGAGCACCATCGACAACTCCGCCGCCGGATGCACATCCATCCGGGCGATCACGAAGCGAGCGACGTCGAGGAGTTCCTCCTCCGAGACGTCCATGCCCGATTCGTTCGAGATCTCGATGCTCATGACTGGAGTTCCTTCTGCACGACGGTATTCGGTTGATCTACAAGGGGGTTCATCGACGCTGCACCCGCTGCGCGCGGCGCTGGGCGCGGTTGCCGGAAATCCCGTCGCCGTCGCGGCCGGCCTCGAAACGACCGTAGGCGTCGACGATGTCGGAGACGAGCCGGTGCCGCACGACGTCGCTGCTGTCGAGTCGCGCGATGTGGATGTCGTCGATGCCGTCGAGGATCTCGGTGGCGGCGGCGAGACCCGAGCGGGCACCGCCGGGCAGGTCGATCTGCGTGATGTCGCCGGTCACGACGATCTTGGAGCCGAAGCCCAGGCGCGTGAGGAACATCTTCATCTGCTCGGCCGTGGTGTTCTGCGCCTCGTCGAGGATGATGAACGCGTCATTGAGGGTCCGGCCCCGCATGAATGCCAGGGGCGCAACCTCGATCACCCCGGCCTGCATGAGCTTCGGGATCGCCTCCGGATCCATCATGTCGTGCAATGCGTCGTGCAGCGGACGCAGATAGGGGTCGATCTTCTCGTACAGGGTGCCCGGCAGGAAGCCGAGTCGCTCCCCGGCCTCGACGGCGGGTCGGGTGAGGATGATGCGGTTGACCTGCTTGGTCTGCAGCGCCTGCACGGCCTTCGCCATGGCGAGATAGGTCTTGCCCGTACCGGCGGGGCCGATGCCGAAGACGATGGTGTGAGCATCGATGGCGTCGACGTACCGCTTCTGGTTCAGGGTCTTGGGCCGGATCGTCTTCCCGCGACGCGACAGGATGTCGAGGCTGAGCACGTCGGCCGGCGACTCGGAGAGCCCCTGGGTGAGCATGCCCACGGTGCGGCGCACGGCGTCGGGGGTGAGCGGCTGACCGCGTCGGACGAGGGTGACGAGTTCGGCGAGCGCGCGTTCGGCGAGCGCGACGTCGGCGGGTGCACCGGTCAGCGTGACGGTGTTGCCCCGCACGTGGATGTCCGCCGCCAGGAGGGCCTCGAGGGCGATCAGGTTCTCGTCCGCAGCTCCGAGCAGGGGCGCTGCGGCCTCCGACGGGAGGTCCAGGCTCGATCGGACCGTGGTCGGTTCGAGTTCGGCGGGCTCGTGGGGTCGGTCTGGTTCACTCACGTGGACGGTACGTCCTGCTTTCGGTTCGGCTCGTGCACGACGGTCGTCGTGTTCGTGCCAGTCTAGCGCCGGGCGGGGCGTACCCTCCCGCAACAGTGCGTTTCACCGGGCTTCGGTGCCCCCGTCTCCCGAGGTGGCCTCCGCGAGCCATCGCCGCGCCTCGGCGAGGACGGCCGGTGCCCGATCGGGTGAGACCCCGGCCAGCACGAGGTTGCCGAGCACGATCGTGTCGCCCGAGTCGTCCACCAGACCGAGGTTGGCCTGCTCGAGCGTGGCCATCGTCAGGCCTTCCATCATCCCGACCAGCACCGGCGCCGGAAGGTAGTCGGAGAACTGCCCCTGCGCGAGGCCACGTTCGACGAGCCCGAGGACGCGTGAGCGCACCGGCGCGACGAGTTCGGCGATGCGTTGCTCACCCACCTCCTTGCGCGCGAACGAGAGCAGCACGCGATAGCGGTCGCCGATCGGCCAGGTCCGCAGCCCCTCCACCGCGAGGGCGACCTCGGGGTCCTCCGGTTCGGGGTGGTCGAGGGCCTCGGCGAGCGCGGTCGAGGCGTCGTCGACGATCCCCTCGACGAGCGCTTCCCGGTTGGGGAAGTGCGCGTACACCGTGCGGCGGACCACGCCCGCGGCCTTCGCGACATCGTCCATGCTCGCGTCGAAGTCGGTGGCGAAACACATCACTGCCGCATCGAGTATGCGCATGCGGTTCGCGATGAATCGGGTTCGTGGCCGAGTGACCGAGTTCTCCACGTTCTTCGCCCTCTTCCTACTGACTGTGATCTGTCTTTCATTTTAGTTGCACACGGATGTGCAGCTGGGTAACTTGCACAGCGCCGTGCAGAACGGGGGTCCGTCCCCGTCCACCCAGCACCCCGAGGAGAGCCCGATGACCACTGCTGTCACCCGATCGGAAGGGAGCGCGGCGAAGGAACCCTACCGGCTGCGCTGGGCAGGACTCGCGGTGCTGTGCCTGAGCCTGCTCATCGTCGTGATGGCGAACACCTCACTCATCGTCGCAGCGCCCGGAATGCTGCGCGACCTGCAGCTCACCAGCGCCGACATGCAGTGGATCATCGACGGCTACACCGTCCCCTACGCCGCGCTGATGCTGCTGTTCGGCGTGCTCGGCGACCGGTACGGCCGTCGACGCGCGCTGCTGGCAGGCCTGGCGGGGTTCGCCGCGGGGGCGGTGTACGGATCGCTCGCCGACAGCGCGGGTGATGTGATCGTCGCGCGCATCGTCATGGGTGTGGGCGCCGCCGTCATCATGCCCGCAACGCTGTCGCTGCTCGTCGCGATGTTCCCCCCGCGCGAGCGTGCCCGGGCGATCGCCGCATGGGCGGCCACCTCGGGCCTCGCCATCGCCCTCGGCCCACTGCTCGCCGGATGGCTCCTCGAATCGAACTCGTGGGGGTCGACCTTCCTCATCAACGTACCGATCGCGGCGCTCGCCGCCCTCGCCGCCCTGATCCTCGTGCCCGCATCGAAGGCCGACGATCTCACCCGCACCGATTGGATCGGCGGCGCCCTGTCGGTCCTCGCCCTCGGCGGGATCGTCTACGCGATCATCGAAGGCTTCCACTTCGGTTGGGGCACCGGGGTGATCGCGACCACGGTCGGTTCGGTGGTTGTCGCGGTTCTCTTCGTCGTGTGGGAACTGCGCCATCCCCGGCCGCTGCTGGATCTGCACCGTGTCGCGGACCGGACCGTCGGCGGTGCCTGCGTCGCCGTGCTGTTGCTCTTCCTCGTCGCGTTCGGAGCCATCTACTTCGTCTCCCAGCAGTTCCAGTTCGTGCTGGGCTACGGCCCCCTCGAGACGGGGCTGCGTCTGCTCCCCCTTGCGGCGACGGTCTCGCTGGGTGCGGCGCTGAGCGGCCGGCTCGCCCCTCGCCTGGGCGCGCGGCTCCTCGTGGGCGCGGGCATGATCGCCGCAGCGGCAGGCATCCTCGCCCTCACCGTCACGGACACCGGCTCCGGCTTCACACCCTTCCTCATCTCGTTGCTGCTACTGGGGCTGGGCATCGGCCTGGCCACACCCCCGTCCACCGACCTCGTCATGGGCGGCTTCCCCGACTCGGATCTCGGATCGGCGGGCGGATTGAACGACACCGCAGTGGAATTCGGCGGTTCACTGGGCATCGCCGTACTCGGCTCGATCCTCGCGACCACCTATCACCGCGAGATCTCCGGTTTCCTCGACGGATTCCCGATGGCAGATCTGACGGGCCCGATGGCCGAGCAGGCGGCGATGGCGATCGAGGCGGCCGGCGACTCGGTGGGCGGTGCGGCGATCGTCGCGGAGGAACTCGCAGCCCATCCGTTCGCGGCGTCGTACGCGCAGCCTCTGCTCGACGCGTCGTCCGCAGCGTTCGCGCAGGCGATCTCGTCCGCGAGCCTCGTCGCCGGTATCGTCCTGCTCGTCGGCGCCGCGGCGGTCACGGCGCTACTCCCCCGCGGGCTCCCCGCCCGCTCCCGCAGCGATGCCGAGGTCGGCGACTGACGGAGCGGTGAGCAGTTCGAGCGATCGCTCCCAGGAGCGGGTCGTGCGGTTCAGGAAGGCGACATGGTCGTCGCCGTCGAACAGTTCCAGCGACACCGGATCTCCCGCTGTCGCGGCCACCTCGGCGTAGCGGTGCGCCACACTCACCGGAACCTGCTCGTCGGTGGTGCCGTGCAGCACCGCGACCGGCACACCGATCGGCACCCGGTGCGTGGGTGAGGCGGAGCGGTAACGCTCCGGCTCATCCGTGTAGGACGCGCCGAAGAGCGCCTCGAATGCGTGCACACGGCGGCCTCGCTCCCCGGGCGTGACGAGGTCGAGTGCTCCTGCCTGCGAGACCACGAATTCCGGCCGCACCGATGTGTTCTCACCGGCGAGCCACACCGCCAGCTGACCTCCCGCCGAATGACCGACGAGCCGGACACGGTCGACGTCGATCTCGATGCCGGCGCGCTGCGCGTGCGGAACGACCTCGGTGAAGATCGTCTCGAACGCCGCAACCACGTCGGCGGACATCTCCTCCCACGCGCCACCGGCCTCGAGTCGCCGGTACTCGACGTTCCACGCCACCACACCGCGACGAGCGAGGTCGACGGCGAGCGCCGTGCCCAAGGTGAGTCGGTAGCGACCGTGCCACGAACCCCCGTGGACGACCATGACGACGGGAACGGGCCCCGTCACGGTCTCGAGGTCGGGCAGGAAGACGTGCCCGAACTGCTGCGAGTGGGCGCCGTAGGCGATTCTGGTGCGAGCCAAGAGGAATTCCTTCAGTGCAGAGGGTCGGGACCCGCACGCGGTCCCTCAGTACAGAGAGCCGGAACCCGCACGCGGTCCCTAGTGCAGCGGCCGGGTGCGCCACCGGTCGGTGAGCACGCCGATCGCTCCGAGTGCAACGGCCGCCGCGGTCGAGGTACGCAGCACCGTGGGGCCGAGACCGACGGCCACCGCCCCCGCGTCGACGAGAGCGTGGACCTCCGCGTCGTCGAGTCCGCCTTCGGGACCGACGATCAGCGTCAGCGAATCGGCGTCGCCCACCGGCAGGTCGGCGAAGGGAGTGGTCGCGGATTCGTGCAGCACCGCGACGACGTCACCGCGCTCGACGGCCGACCGCACACGGGCGACGACCTCGGAAGTGCGGTGCAGCGCGTCGACCGTGGGCACGTGCGCACGCCGCGACTGTTTGGCCGCCGAGGTCGCAACAGCCTGCCACTTGGCAACACCCTTGTCCGCCTTGGCATCCCATCGTGCCACGCACCGCGCCGACTGCCACGGCACGAACTCGTCGGCTCCGGCCTCGGTGGCCAGTTCGACGGCGAGTTCGGACCGGTCGGACTTCGGCAACGCCTGCACGACCGTCACACTCGGACGCGGCGGGGCGACGGCGCGACGACCGAGCACGAGGGCTTCGAGCCGATCCTTCGCCACCGCGGTGACCTCGACGTCGGCGACCCCACCCGCACCGTCGGACAACACGAGCCGTTCGCCGACCGCGATGCGACGGACCGTGGCGGCGTGCCGGCCCTCCTTGCCGTCGAGCACGGCCGTCTGCCCTTCGGCGGGCAGCGGGTCGAGGTAGAACAGTGTCGCGGCCACCCGGGCGACCTAACGGGCGCTGAACGCGTCGCGCAGACGCGAGAACAGGCCGCCGGAGTTCTGCGAACCGGTCGTCACGACCTCGACACGCTCGCGGTCGCTGTGCCGGCGCAGATCCTCGAGCAGCTTGGTCTGCTTGTGATCGATCCGGGTGGGCACCACGACCTCGAGATGGGCGTGCAGATCGCCGCGCGTGCCCGACCGCAGCTTCGGCATGCCGTGACCGCGCAGCACCGAGACCGAACCGGGCTGGGTGCCGGGATCGACGGTGATCTCGATGGGGCCGTCGAGGATCGTGTCGACCGTCACCGCAGTGCCGAGCGCCGCGTCGACCATGGGCACCCGGATGGTGCAGTGCAGATCGTCGCCGTCGCGGACGAAGACCTCGTGCTGCTGTTCGAGCACCTCGACGTAGAGATCGCCGGCGGGACCACCGCCGGGGCCGACCTCGCCCTGGGCCGCGAGGCGGATGCGCATGCCGTTGCCCACACCGGCAGGCACCTTGACGGTGATCTCACGGCGGGCGCGCACGCGACCGTCGCCGCCGCACTTCCGGCAGGGGTCCGGGATGGTCTCGCCGACACCGCGGCAGGTCGGGCAGGGCCGGGACGTCATGACCTGGCCGAGGAAGGAGCGCTGCACCGACTGGACCTCGCCGGCACCACCGCAGGTCTCGCATCGCACGGGCTTCGAGTCGCCGTGGGTACCGGAACCGGTGCACGCATCGCACAGGATCGCGGTGTCGACGGTGACCGTCTTGGTGACGCCACGAGCGCATTCCTCGAGGGTCAGCCGGGTGCGGAGCAGCGAGTCGGCGCCGGGCTGGACGCGGCCGCGCGGGCCGCGGGATCCGCCTGCCCCGCCACCGAAGAACGCCTCGAAGACGTCGCCGAGTCCGCCACCGAAGCCGGCGCCCCCGAAGCCACCGGCGCCGCCGCCACCGGGTTCGAGCGGATCGCCGCCGAGGTCGACGATGCGTCGCTTCTCGGGATCCGACAGCACCTCGTAGGCGGCCGAGATCTCCTGGAAACGCTTCTGCGCCGACTCGTCGGGGTTCACGTCGGGGTGGTGCTCGCGCGCCAACTTGCGGTACGCCCGTTTGATCTCCTGGTCGGTCGCGTTCTTGGACACGCCGAGCGTCCCGTAGTAGTCCCGTGCCACGTTTCGTTCTCGTCCTTACTTCGTTCTACACAGAAAATGGACGGTGCTCAGCGCTCGCCGAGCACCTCACCGATATATCTCGCAACGGTAGCCACCGATGCGATGGTTCCCGGATAGTCCATCCGGGTGGGGCCGAGCACTCCCAGACCACCGAAGACCGTACCTGCGGCACCGTAGCCGGTGGACACGACGGAGGTGGTGCGCATCTCCTCGAACTGGGTCTCCTCACCGATGCGGACGGTGACCCGGCCGGCGTCCTGGCTGGACGCGAGCAGCTTCAGCACCACCACCTGCTCCTCGAGCGCTTCGAGGACCGTGCGCAACGATCCCGGCACGATCCCGTGGCCGTCGAAGTCCGCGGCGTTGCGGGTGAGGTTGGCGGTGCCGCCGAGCACGAGGCGTTCCTCGGGATGCTCGACGAGGGTTTCCACCAGCACCGTGGTGCACCGGATGAGCGCGTCGCGCAGATCCTCCGGCGCGTTGTCGGCGAGTTCGGTGACCGCGACGGACGCGGCAGCGAGCCGCTTGCCGGCCAGCGCCCCGCCGAGCAGCTCACGCAGTCGCGACAGACCGTCCTCGTCGATCACGTCGCCGAGTTCGACGATCCGCTGATCCACGCGACCCGAATCGGTGATGAGCACGAGCAGCAGCCGCGCCGGTGTCAGCCCGACCACCTCGAGGTGTCGCACGGACGACGCCGAGAGCGTCGGGTACTGCACGACCGCGACCTGACGGGTGAGCTGTGCGAGCAGACGCACCGCGCGCCGCAGCACATCGTCGAGGTCGACACCGGATTCGAGGAACTGCAGGATCGCGCGACGCTCGGCCGACGAGAGCGGCTTGACCTCCGCGATCCTGTCGACGAACTGGCGGTAGCCCTTGTCGGTGGGTACACGCCCGGAACTCGTGTGGGTCTGTGTGATGTATCCCTCGGCTTCGAGCACAGCCATGTCGTTGCGGACCGTGGCGCTGGATACACCGAGATTGTGCCGGTCGACGAGAGTCTTGGAGCCGATCGGCTCCTTGGTGGACACATAATCCGCCACGATGGCGCGCAAGACCTTGAATCTCCGCTCCTCGGTACTCGACAACCCGCCACCTCCGTTTCCGCCGCCTGCAGGACCGCACCTCTCGGGGCCGTACCCTGCCAGTCTAATCGCGCGAGGACCGTGCAGGTGTCGGGCACGTGCGCGACACCACCCCGGCACCGGACGCGACGCCGGCAGCGTGTTCCCCGTAATGTGTTCGCATGATCTTCAAGGGCGTCCGGGACGGCAAGCCGTATCCCGATCACGGACTGTCTCTGCGCGACTGGTCGAGGATTCCGCCCCGTCAGGTGCGCCTCGACGAAATCGTCACGACCACGAAGGTTCTCGAACTCGACCGGCTGTTGTCGGAGGATTCGACCTTCTACGGCGATCTGTTCCCGCACGCCGTCCAGTGGCAGGGCGTGCTGTATCTCGAGGACGGGCTCCACCGGGCGGTGCAGTCCGCGCTGCGGAACCGGCCGGTGATGCACGTCCGGGTGTTCGAGTACGACCTGTTGATTCCCGGTGGCGCTTCCGATCCGGGTGCCGAGGTTCGGGGCACGTCTCCCGCGTAGCCGGATCAGGAGTGGACTCACTCCGTTTCGACCGATGTCCGACGGAGCGACCGAGCTCGGGCCGCGACCGGGAAGCAGTGGGCACGGACGAGCCGGCTAGGTGAGGATCGAGCGGACCACCGCGTCGGCCAGCAGCCTGCCCCGGTCGGTCAGCACGAGATGGTCGTCGTGCACCACCGCGAGACCGTCCGCGATCACCGTCTCCGCCGCCTCGCGCTCCTCGGCGTCGAGCACGGCGAGCGGCAGGCCCGTGCGCAGCCGGACGGTGAGCATCACGAGTTCGGTGTGCCGGTCCTCGGCCGTGAGGTGTTCGCTGCCCGCCACGGGCAGGACACCGTCGGCGAGGGTCGACGCGTAGCGGGCGGGGTGCTTGACGTTCCACCAGCGCACGCCGCCGACGTGACTGTGCGCCCCCGGTCCGGCACCCCACCAATCGCCACCGTCCCAGTAGCCGAGGTTGTGGGCGCAGCGCGCCGACGGATCGTCGGCCTTCGCCCAGTTGGACACCTCGTACCAGGTCATACCCGCCTCGGCGAGTCGTGCGTCGATCCGTTCGTACCGCGTGGCGAGCACATCGTCGTCCGGTGCGGGCAGCTCGCCGCGACGCACACGGCGCGCGAGCGCGGTGCCGTCCTCGACGATGAGCGCGTACGCCGAGACGTGGTCGACGCCCGCCTCGAGCACCGCGTCGAGGGAGGCGTCGAGGTCGGCGTCGCGCTCGCCCGGTGTGCCGTAGATCAGATCGAGGTTGACATGGTCGAAACCGGCGGCGCGCGCTTCCTTCGCCGCCGCGACCGGCCGCCCGGGTGTGTGGGTGCGGTCGAGAACCGCCAGCACGTGCGGCGCGGCGGACTGCATGCCCAGCGACACGCGGGTGTATCCGGCCTCCCGGATGGCCGAGAAGAACTGCGTGGAGGTGGATTCGGGGTTGGATTCGGTGGTCACCTCGGCGCCGGGCGCCAGTCCGAACGAGTCGCGGATCGCGTCGAGCACCTGCGCGAGCCCGTCCGCGCCGAGCAGCGAGGGGGTGCCGCCGCCGACGAAGACCGTCTCGGCGGCGGGCGCCTGTCGTCCGGTGTCCGAGAGCAACCGGGCGCCGGCGTCGAGTTCGCGGCGCAGACCCTCGAGCCAGGACTGCGGTGAGGCGGCGCTGCCGAGCTCACCGGCCGTGTAGGTGTTGAAATCGCAGTAGCCGCAGCGGGTCGCGCAGAAGGGCACGTGCACGTACACCCCGAACGGTCGCGTCCCCACCCCCGCGAGCGCCGGAGCGGGAAGTTCGAGACCGGCCGGACGACCCGCGATACCGATTTCCGTGCCGGTGCGCCGACCGATCTCCGTGGTGTTCACGACCCCAGTCTTCCAGAGAGCCGGAGGGCACCTCCGCGCGCGAGCCCCCTACCTCGACATTTCCCGAAAATCGGGTGGAAATACCGGCCACAATTCGGAATCGCCCCGGTGACATGGCACAATGGTCGGCATGACAGGACCCGGAGTGCGACTCGTGGCGCGACGCCACGTCGACTTCAAGCGCGTCTGCGCGTCCTGCTGTCTGCCTTGCGCCGCTCGTCTCTGCGCCGACTGTTCCTAGTCGGCACTCCCCGGCACATCCCAGATCCCGCCGGGTCGAAGCATGCGTGCACGAGGTTCAGCCCCCTCCTGCGCTCGCCGATCCGGTTCCAGCGAACATCAGGAGACCCTGTATGTCGTCGACCACCGACGTCACTCCCGCCGACGAGTCGGCCAAGCCCGCACGTCGCGCTGCGCGACCTGCCACCCGCCGCTCCGAGGGACAGTGGGCCCTCGGTTACCGGGAGCCGCTCAACGCGAACGAGCAAGCGAAGAAGGACGACAACCCGCTCAATGTCCGTCGGCGTATCGAGGATATCTACGCGCACACCGGTTTCGACGGCATCGACAAGAGCGACCTGCGCGGCCGGTTCCGCTGGTGGGGTCTGTACACCCAGCGCGAGCAGGGCTACGACGGCACCTACACCGGCGACGAGAACCTCGACCTGCTCGAGGCGAAGTACTTCATGATGCGGGTGCGCTGCGACGCCGGCGCCCTGAATGTGACCCAGCTGCGGACGATCGCCGGTATCTCCACCGAGTTCGGCCGCGACACCGCCGACCTGTCCGACCGCCAGAACGTCCAGTACCACTGGATCGAGGTCGAGAACGTCCCGGAGATCTGGCGGCGTCTCGAATCGGTCGGCCTGAAGACCACCGAGGCGTGCGGCGACTGCCCCCGCGTCGTACTCGGTTCACCGCTCGCCGGTGAGTCCCTCGACGAGATCATCGACGGCACCCCGGCGATCGACGAGATCGTGCGCCGCTACATCGGCAACCCCGAGTACTCGAACCTGCCGCGCAAGTTCAAGACCGCGATCTCCGGCCAGCAGGACGTCGTGCACGAGATCAACGACGTCGCCTTCATCGGCGTCGAGCACCCCGAGCACGGTCCCGGTTTCGATTTGTGGGTCGGCGGCGGTCTGTCCACCAACCCGATGCTCGCGCAACGGGTCGGCGCGTGGATCCCGCTGCACGAGGTCGCCGACGTGTGGGAGGGCGTCGTCGCGATCTTCCGCGACTACGGCTACCGCCGGTTGCGGTCCAAGGCGCGCCTGAAGTTCCTCATCAAGGACTGGGGCATCGAGAAGTTCCGCAAGGTGCTCGAGACCGAGTACCTGAAGCGTCCGCTGATCGACGGCCCGGCCCCGGCCGCTCCCGAGCGTCCGATCGACCACGTCGGCGTCCAGAAGCTGCGCAACGGCCTCAACGCCGTGGGGGTCGCGCCGATCGCCGGCCGTGTCTCGGGCACGATCCTGTCCGCAGTGGCCGACGCCGCCGAGCGGGCGGGCTCCGACCGGATCCGGTTCACGCCCTACCAGAAGCTCATCGTGCTCGACGTCGCCGACGACAAGGTCGAGCAGCTCGTCACCGAGCTCGAGGCGCTGGGTCTGCCGGCCTCGCCGTCGCCGTGGCGCAAGAATCTCATGGCCTGCACGGGAATCGAGTTCTGCAAGCTGTCCTTCGTCGAGACACGCAAGCGTTCGCAGGCCCTGGTGCCCGAACTCGAGGAGCGGCTCGCCGACATCAACGCGCAGCTCGACGTTCCGGTCACGATCAACATCAACGGCTGCCCCAACTCGTGCGCGCGTTCCCAGATCGCCGACATCGGCTTCAAGGGCCAGCTCGTCGACGACGGTGAGGGCAACCAGGTCGAGGGATTCCAGGTGCATCTCGGCGGTGCGTTGGGCTTCGACGCGAAGTTCGGGCGCAAGCTGCGCCAGCACAAGGTCACCAGCGCCGAACTCGGCGACTACATCGAGCGGGTGGTGCGCACCTTCGTCAAGGAGCGCACCGAGGGCGAGCGTTTCGGCGAATGGGCCGTCCGGGCCGAGGAGGCCGACCTGCGATGACCGGCACTGTTGCAGCGGTCGACACGAAGACGGATCGGGAAGGGACGCGATGACGATCGACACGAACATCGACGAACTCCGGAGTATTGCCGCGCAGGGGGCGGCAGAACTCGAGGGTGCGTCGGCGCAGGAACTCCTGCGTTGGACGGACGAGACGTTCGGTACCCCCACCGACAGCGGACGCAGCGGCTACATCGTCGCGTCCAACATGCAGGACGGGGTCCTGGTCCATCTCGCCGCGCAGCAGCGCCCCGGGGTGGACGTGCTGTTCCTCGACACCGGCTACCACTTCGCCGAGACGCTCGGCACACGTGACGCGGTGGCGCAGGTGTACGGCGTGAACATCGTCGACGCGCAGGCACAGCAGTCGGTCACGGAGCAGGACGACCTGCTCGGCAAGGATCTGTTCGCCCGCGATCCGAACGAGTGCTGCCGCCTGCGCAAGGTGGTACCGCTGACGGAGAGCCTGAAGGGCTACCGCGCATGGGTGACCGGCATCCGCCGCGTCGAGGCCCCCACCCGCGCGAACGCTCCGCTCGTCTCGTTCGACGACGCGTTCGGGCTGGTGAAGATCAATCCGATCGCGGCATGGTCCGACGAGGACATGCAGAACTACATCGACGAACACGGGATCCTCGTCAATCCCCTCGTCGACGAGGGCTACCCGTCCATCGGGTGCGCCCCGTGCACCACCAAACCACTTCCCGGAGCCGATCCGCGCAGCGGGCGCTGGGCCGGCCGAGCCAAGACCGAATGCGGGTTGCACGCCTCATGACACTCACCGATACGAATCCCACCGAAGCCCGGACACTGTCGGACGGCAACCGGTTCGACACCCTCGATGCCCTCGAGTCGGAGGCGATCCACGTCTTCCGCGAGGTCGCGGGCGAGTTCGAACGACCCGTCATCCTGTTCTCCGGAGGCAAGGACTCCACCGTCCTGCTGCACCTGGCGATCAAGGCCTTCTGGCCGGCACCGCTGCCCTTCGCGTTGCTGCACGTCGACACCGGGCACAACCTCCCCGAGGTTCTCGAGTTCCGCGATCACGTGGTCTCGAAGTACAACCTGCGCCTGCACGTCGCGAGCGTCGAGGACTATCTCGCCGACGGCCGGCTCACCGAGCGTCCCGACGGCATCCGCAACCCGCTGCAGACCGTTCCGCTGCTCGACGCGATCTCGGAGAACCGGTTCGACGCCGTCTTCGGCGGTGGCCGCCGCGACGAGGAGCGTTCGCGCGCCAAGGAGCGGATCTTCTCGCTGCGCAACGCATTCGGCCAGTGGGACCCGAAGCGTCAGCGTCCCGAACTGTGGAATCTGTACAACGGGCGGCACGCACCCGGGGAGCACGTGCGCGTCTTCCCGCTGAGCAACTTCACCGAACTCGACATCTGGCGGTACATCGCCCGCGAGAACGTCGAACTGGCGAGCATCTACTACGCGCACGAGCGTCCCGTCTACCGCCGCGACGGCATGTGGATGACCCCGGGTGTCTGGGGCGGTCCGGCCGAAGGCGAAGAGCTCGAGGTGCGTTCGGTGCGCTACCGCACCGTCGGCGACGGCTCGACCACCGGCGCGATCCTGTCCGAGGCCTCCACGAACGAGGAGATCCTCGCCGAGGTCGCGGCATCACGACTGACCGAGCGCGGCGCCACCCGCGGCGACGACCGGGTTTCCGAAGCGGCGATGGAAGACCGCAAGCGAGAGGGCTATTTCTGATCATGAGCGACCTCCACGAGCGGGCCGTGCAGAGCGACACGCAGCTGCTGCGCCTCGCCACCGCCGGTTCGGTCGACGACGGCAAGTCCACCCTGGTGGGCCGGCTGCTGTACGACACCAAGTCCGTGCTCGCCGACCAGATCGACGCCGTCACCCGCGCGTCGGTCGATCGCGGCCTCGACACCCCCGACCTGTCGTTGCTCGTCGACGGCCTGCGCGCCGAACGTGAGCAGGGCATCACCATCGACGTGGCGTATCGCTACTTCGCCACGCCGAAGCGCAGTTTCGTCCTGGCGGACACCCCCGGCCACGTCCAGTACACCCGCAACACCGTCTCGGGTGCGTCCACCGCGCAGCTCGTCGTCCTGCTGGTCGACGCGCGCAAGGGCGTCGTCTCGCAGACCCGCAAGCACGCCGCGGTGCTCGCCCTGCTCGGTGTGCCGAAGCTCGTCCTCGCGGTCAACAAGATCGACCTCGTCGAGGATCCGGCGGCGGTGTTCGCGCAGATCTCCGCAGAGTTCGGCGAGCTGACGAGTTCGCTCGGCTGGGCGGCCGAGGACGTGCAGGAGATCCCGGTCTCCGCGCTGCACGGCGACAATGTGGCGGTGCGCAGCGAGAACACCCCCTACTACGACGGCCCGACCCTCATCGAGTACCTCGAGTCCGTCCCCGTCGACGCGGATGTGCACGGCCGGCACGAGACCGGTCTGCGGTTCCCGGTGCAGTACGTGATCCGTCCCCGCACGGCGGAGTTCCCCGACTACCGCGGCTACGCGGGTCAGGTCGCAGCGGGTTCCGTGCGTCCCGGCGACGAGGTCGTCGTGCTGCCGTCCGGTGTCCGCACCACCGTCGAGCGCATCGACACTGCCGACGGCGCATTCGATGTCGCGCACGCCGGCCGGTCGGTGACGCTGGTGCTCGCCGACGACGTCGACGTCTCCCGCGGGGACATCATCGCCACGCCGCAGGCCGCACCGGAGCCGCTGTCCGAGTTCGAGGCCACCGTGTGCTGGCTCGCCGAGAAGCCGCTGCGCCCCGGCGCCCGGCTGCTGCTCAAGCACGGCACCCGCACCACGCAGGCCATCGTCGGGACGATCGACGAGCGGTTCGACGAGCAGGACCTCTCCTCCGTCCCCAGCCCGGAGAGCATCGAGCTCAACGAGATCGCGCGCATCACGGTGCGCGTCGCCGAGCCGATCGCCGCGGACGACTACCGCGTCAACCGTCGCAGCGGCAGCTTCCTGCTCATCGATCCGGCCGGGGGCAACACCCTCGCGGCCGGACTCGTGGGCGACGGACTCGCCGACATCGAGCTCGGGGACCGCGTCCCGGCATGATGCCGCTCGTCGCCGTCGCGCACGGCAGTCGCGACCCGCGATCGGCGCGGGCCGTGGCTGCTGCGCTCGACACCGTCCGGGCCGAGAATCCCGGTCTGGACGTGCGACTCGCGTTCCTGGACCTGAACACCCCGTCGGTCGGGCAGGTCCTCGACGCGCTCGCCGCGGACGGGCATCGGCAGGTCGCGGTGGTGCCGCTGCTGCTCGGCAGCGCCTTCCACGCGCGGGTCGATCTGCCGGCCCTGTTGCACGAGGCGCAGCAACGTCATCCGCTGCTCGAGGTGCTGTGCTCACCGATCCTCGGCGACGATGATCTCCTCGTCGACGCGGCTCGCGACCTGATCACGGCGACGGGTGTGTCGGTGGACGATCCGTCCGTGGGAGTCGCGGTGTGCGCGGTGGGATCGCGGCGCCCCGAAGCGAACCGGACGACGGAACTGGTCGTGCCCCGCATTCTCGCCGGCACGGCGTGGACGCGGGCCGCGGCGTGCTTCGCCACCACGGCGCCGTCGGTCGAGGCGGCCCTCGACACCCTCACCTCTCGCGGCGCCCGCACCGTCGTGCTGACACCGTGGATCCTCGCCCCAGGGCTGCTGTGGGATCGCGCCCGCACCGCCGCCGAAAACCTCGGGCACGTGCGGGTCGCGCAGACCCTCACCCGGCACGACGCCGTCGCGCGGGTGATCACCGAGCGGTACACCGAGACCCTGCGCCGGGGACACGAGCTGCGCGTGGCCTGAGTCGCCACCGACTCTCCGTCCGAGTTCACCCGCGATTCGCATTCCTCCGCTACAACGTAACCACAGGGCGTCACTCGATATCCGTGATCCGGGAGGACCGCGCGTGCAGAACGAACTCCGTCGCTACATCGATCGGCTCCGCACGGAGGGCTACTCGGTGCGCGACGACCACGGCGAGGACCCCGACCTGATCGACATCGAGGGCAAGGCCGTCGACACCTGGCGGGAGAACTATCCGTACGACACTCGGATGGATCGCGCCACCTACGAGGTCGAGAAGTATCTCCTGCAGATCGAACTGCTGAAGTTCCAGTCGTGGGCCAAGGACAACGGATCCAAGCACATCATCGTGTTCGAGGGCCGCGACGCCGCCGGCAAGGGTGGCACGATCAAACGGTTCCAGGAGTACATCAACGTCCGGCACGCCCGCACCGTCGCGCTCAACAAGCCGTCCGACCGCGAGCACGGTCAGTGGTACCTGCAGCGCTACATTCAGCACTTCCCCACCGCCGGTGAACTCGTACTGTTCGACCGGTCCTGGTACAACCGCGCCGGGGTCGAACGCGTCATGGGCTTCTGCAGCGACGACGAATACGAGCGCTTCATGGAACAGGTCCCGATGTTCGAACAGCTCGTCGTGGACGCCGGCATCACTCTGACGAAGTTCTGGTTCTCCGTCACTCGGAGGGAACAGCGCACCCGCTTCGCGATCCGCCAGCTCGATCCGGTCCGGCGATGGAAGCTGTCGGAGATGGACCTCGAGTCGCTCGACAAATGGGACCAGTACACCGACGCGAAGGAAGAGATGTTCCGGCGCACCGACACCGACTGGGCGCCGTGGACGACCATCAAGTCCAACGACAAGAAGCGGGCCCGGATCAACGCGATGCGGTTCTTCCTCGACCAGTTCGAGTACGACGACAAGGACCGCCAGATCGTCTTCCCGGCCGACCCGATGATCGTCCGGCGCGGCAAGGATGCCGTCGGCGACTAGGGCCTCCGTAGCGGTGTTCCGCACCTGCCGGGACCGGCAGGGCTGGCGCACACGCTGTGATCCGTACCACACTGGATGGTGACGCGAGGAGGCAGCATGGGCACAGCCAATGTCGGTCACGGAATCGTCGTCGGCATCGACGGATCGGACAGCGCACTCGATGCGGCCCGGTGGGCCGCCTGCGTTGCCCGACGTCTCGGCGAACCGATCGACCTGGTCCACGTTCATCCCCCCACCTCCGACAACGGCACCGACCCGTCGGAGGCCGTTCTCACCACCTCGGAAGCAGCGGTTCGTGGCGCGGTCGACCGGGTCGAGGTTCGACGGTCCACGCCGTCGGGCAAGCCGGATCGCGTGCTCACCGAACTGTCGCGCGAGGCAAGGATGATCGTTCTCGGACACACCACCACCAGCGAATGGCAGTCGATGGTCCGGCGCTCCGACGTCGTATCCGTCGCCAACAACGCCGAATGCCCGGTGGTGACGTGGCGCAGCCGGGAGGGGTTCCGGCCGCCCGACGGCCGTCCGGTCGTCGTCGGGGTGGACGGTACCGAGCTCAGTGCGGCCGCCGTGGAACAGGCCTTCGCGACCGCGTGTGCGCTCGAGGCGCCGCTCGTCGTGCTCCACACCTGGACCGAGCAGTCGACCCTGACCTACGGCGAGGGCTCACGATTCAGGGACTGGTCGGCGTACGTCGAGTACCGGAAGAAGGAGATGATCACGAACACGGCCGGATACACCGAACAGTATCCCGACGTCGACGTCTCCTACCGGGTGGAGCGGGGCAAGCCCGACATCGTGCTGCTCGAGGAGTCGAAGACCGCCCAGCTGGTCGTGGTGGGAAGCCACGGCCGAAGCCCTCTGGCCGCCTCGATCGTGGGCTCGAGCAGCCAAGGGCTGATCCACCACAGCTGCTGCCCGGTCATGATCTGCAGGGCCCGACGCCGCGCGGAAGCGGATGCCGAAGCCCACTGACCTCGTTCACGGCGCGAGGGTACCGAGAGGTTCGCCCTCCGACGCGGCCGGGGCGTGCGCGTAGACGGTGTCGCCCGCGGCAAGCCCGAGATCGTGGGCCTCGCCGCGGGTGATCTGCGTCGTGAACCGATCGCCGGTCGCATCGTTGCGCAGTTCGACACGCACCTCGAAGCCCAGCCGGACGACACGCTCGACGGTCGCCCGCGTGACACCGACAGCTCCACCGGACGCCTCGGAGAGAGTGGGCTGCCGAGTCAGCCGGATGTCGTGCGGGCGCAGCAGCACACCGTTGAGCTCGGACACCGTCCCGAGAAACGACATGACGAAGCTGTTCGCCGGGCGATCATAGAGTTCCTCGGGTGTTCCGATCTGCTCGATACGTCCGGCGTTCATCACCGCGATACGGTCGGCGACGTCGAGTGCCTCCTCCTGGTCGTGCGTCACCAGCACAGTGGTGACGTGGACCTCGTCGTGCAGGCGACGCAGCCAGGTGCGCAGGTCGGCGCGGACCTTCGCGTCCAGCGCACCGAACGGCTCGTCGAGCAGCAGCACCTGCGGATCGACGGCGAGGGCCCGGGCGAGCGCCATGCGCTGGCGCTGGCCACCGGACAACTGTGCCGGATAGCGTCGCTGGAATCCGCCGAGCCCGACGATCTCGAGGAGTTCGTCGACCCGCCTGGTGATCTCGGCCTTGGGGCGTTTGCGGATCTTCAGTCCGAAGGCGACGTTCTCACGCACCGTCATGTGCTTGAACGCCGCGTAGTGCTGGAAGACGAAGCCGATGTCGCGCTTCTGCGGGGAGATGTCGGTGACGTCCTCACCGGCGATGTGGACGGTGCCCGCGTCGAGGGTCTCGAGACCGGCGATCGAGCGCAGCAGGGTCGATTTCCCCGAACCCGACGGCCCGAGCAGCGCGGTGAGCGAGCCGGACGGGATGTCGATGCCGACGTCGTCGAGTGCGGCGAAGTCTCCGTAGTTCTTGCGCGCCCCGGTGACGGTGATCATTCGGTGCTCCTCTTCCGGTCGAGCAGGGTCATCAGCAGCAGGACGATCACCGCGATGGCCATGAGCAGGGTCGCGGCGCTGTAGGCGCCGAAGGTGTTGTGGTCGTCGATGTACCGGGCGTGGACGAGCAACGTCAGCGTCTGGGAGACGCCGGGGAAGCCGGACGAGACCATGATGACGGCGCCGAACTCGCCGAGGGCTCGCGCGACGGTGAGGACGATGCCGTAGGTCAGGCCCCAGCGGATCGCCGGCAGCGTGATCCGCCAGAAGGTCTGCCACGTGTTCGCGCCGAGGGTCGCAGCTGCCTGCTCCTGCTCCTCCCCGATCTCACGCAACACCGGTTCGACCTCGCGCACCACGAAGGGCAGGGTCACGAAGATCGTCGCGAGCACCATGCCCGGCAGCCCGAAGATCACCTTGACACCGAGATCCTCGACGGCACCGAACCAGCCGTCGGCGCCCCACAGCATGATCAGCGCGACACCCACGACGATCGGTGAGACGGCGAAGGGCAGGTCGACGACGGCCTGCAGCAGTCCCCGCCCCGGGAATCGGCCGCGGACGAGCGCCAGCGCGACCACGATGCCGAAGATCACGTTCAGGGGAACGACGATCGCGACGATCAGCAGCGACAGGTTCAGCGCCGAGATCGCCGCCGGGGTGCTGATCGACTCGGCGAACGCCACGATGCCGTTCTCGAAAGTGCGGTAGAGGATCACCCCGATCGGGACGAGCAACAGCACGAACAGATAGGCGAGCGCGACGAAGCGCAGCGACAGTCGGGATGCGAGGGACGGTTTCACCGGTCGTCCTCCTCTCGGCGCAATCCGCGGTTCGCGACCAGGCGCAGAACGAACAGCACGACGAATGCGAGCACCAACAGCACGACGGAGACCGCGGCGGCGTTGACCGACCGGTCGATCTCGATCTGCTGCTGGATGTACTGCGACGCGACCTGCGTCTTGTAGGGGATGTTGCCGCCGATGAGCACGATCGAGCCGTACTCACCGATGGCGCGGGCGAAGGCCAGCCCGGTGCCGCCGAGGATCGCCGGTGCGAGCACCGGCAGGACCACCGTGCGGAAGATCGTGACGTTGCCGGCGCCGAGCGAGGCGGCGGCCTCCTCGACCTCCCGGTCGGCTTCGATGAGCACCGGCTGCACGGAGCGCACCACGAACGGCAGCGTGACGAACGCCAGCGCCACCACCAGTCCCGGCTCGGTCGCGTTGAGCTGCACACCGATCGGGCTCTGCGGTCCGTACAGCGAGAGCAGCACGATGCTCGCGACGATAGTGGGCAGGGCGAAGGGCAGGTCGATGAGTGCGTCGACGAACTTCTTCCCCGGGAACTCGTCACGGACGAGCACCCACGCGATCACTGTGCCCATCACGGCGTTGATGGCCGCGACGACCAGCGAGACGACGACGGTGATCCGCAGGGTCGCGAGGGCGGCGGGCGCGGTGATCGCATCGACGAACGTTCCGAGTCCGTCCGAGACGGAGTGGAAGGCCAGGGCTGCGAGGGGAAGCAGGACGATCAGGCTCAACCACAGGGTGGCGATGCCGATACCGAGGGGCCCGACGGCGCCGGTGAACATCCGGCGTCGCGGCCGGGCGGGGGCCGCGGTGGACGGCCCGCGACGCGAACCCGCCGGAGCGGGAGACGAATCTCCCGACCCGGCGGTGTGTTCCGAAACGGTCACGCGCGTGCTCTACTTCGTGGCGTTGTCGTAGATCACCGCGATGGTACCGGTGCTGTCGGCGAACAGCTCCTCGTTCACGGTGTCCCAGCCGCCGAGGTCGGCGACCGTCCACAGCGTCTCCGGCTGCGGGAACTCGTCGGCGAACTCCTCGGCGACGGCCGGGTCGACGGGCCGGAAGCCGGCTTCGGCCCACAGACGCTGCGCCTCGGGGGTGTACAGGAAGTCGTTGAACGCCTGCGCAACCTCGACATCCTTCGCGTTCTTCAGCACCGCCGCAGGGTTCTCGATCTTGAAGGTGATGGGCGGGGTGACGTGCTCGACGGGGTCGCCGTTGCGCTCGATGAACAGTGCCTCGTTCTCGTAGCTCAGCAGCACGTCGCCGGTACCCTGCAGGAAGGTCTCGGTGGCCTCGCGACCGGACTTCGGCTGCACCTTCACGTGATCGGTGACCAGCGCGGTGACGTAGTCGATGCCGGCCTGCGGGTCGGCGCCACCGTTGCTCTTCGCGGCGTACGGGGCGAGCAGATTCCACTTCGCCGAACCCGAACTGAACGGGTTGGGCGTGACGACCTCGACGTCCGGGCGCAGCAGGTCGTCCCAGTCCCGGATGTTCTTCGGATTGCCCTCACGGACCACGATGGTGACGACCGATCCGAACGGAATCCCCTTGTAGGCGTTGTCCTTCCACCCCTCGTCGACCAGTCCGGCGTCGACGAGACGGGTGATGTCGGGCTCGACCGAGAAGTTCACGAAGTTGGCCTCGGCGCCGTCGCGCACCTTCCGGGACTGGTCTCCGGAGGCCCCGTAGGACTGCTGGAAGACGACGCCCTCCCCTTCCTCGGTCTCCTGGAAGGCGGGGATCAGCAGGTCGAACCCGACCTTCGGCACCGCGTAGGCGTAGAGATCGACCGTGCCGCCGGATCCGTCGGCCCCGCTCTCCGCTCCGACGGTGTCGCTCGAACCTCCGGAGCAGGCGGTCAGGGTGGTGATCGCGGTGACCGCCGCGAGCGTCGCGACGACGAGCCTGGAACGTTTCATGACGAGCCTCCTGAGGGGCTGTTTCGAGGGGAATGAATGCGGCCTGACCCGGACGAGGAGGAGCTGCCGGGATCGGACAGGTCGGAATTCGCGAGGATGCGGAACCGGCAGGAACCGGGCAGACCCGGACACGGGGACCGCAGAGAAGAGGGGGTCAGCGACAACAGTCGATGTCGGCGACCGAAGGCATGCCCACAGCGATCAACGCCAGTTCATGGCGGATGTGGGGCACTGTGGTCGCGGACACGCGGGAGAGACTAGCAGAGGTGGAAGGTCGACCGGAATCGACGATTCGGACACCGCGGATCGAGCACCGGAACCGGATCCGCGAGCGGAGTGCTCACATGGAGAGGAGCCAGGCGACGACGACGATGATCAGCAGCGCGATCAGCGCCAGGGTCACGCGCGAACGCGGCATGTCAGCAATCCTCCGTCGTCGTGGCGGGCGAGTCCGTCTCTTCACGGCCGAGCAGTCGGAAGACGCCGGCCATCGCCCGATCGAGCGACCATGCGACCCCGAAGCAGGCCGGCACCAGCACCGCCGATACCAGGGCCACCTGGGGGACGAAGGACAAGCCCGCGAGCCACAGCTCGAAGCCGTCCCACCACGATGCCACCCGATCCATTGGTTACACCCTAGTAGGTTCGGCAACCACCCTGCGATCCGCCCGGCCCACGGTGATCATGGAGGGATGGACCACCATCACCACTCCTCCTCACCGCCGGCAGGGGCACCCTTCCGGCGGAGTCCGTTCCCACCCATCGACGACTACGCATTCCTCTCGGACTGCGAGAGCACCTGTCTGATCGCGCGCGACGGCACGGTGGAGTGGATGTGTGTGCCCAGACCGGACTCCCCCAGCGTGTTCGGGTCGCTGCTGGACCGCAGCGCGGGACATTTCCGGTTGTCGCCGCACGACCGCACGGTTCCTGCCGCACGCCGGTACCTGCCGGGCGGCCTGGTCCTGGAGACGACCTGGCAGACCGACACGGGATGGATGATCGTGCGGGACGCGCTGGTCATGGCCCCGTGGTACGACGTCGAGGAGCGCTCGACGACGCATCGCCGGACCCCGTCCGACTGGGAGGCCGAGCACATGCTGCTGCGGACGGTGCGTTGCGTGAACGGGACCGTGGACCTGTATGTCAGCTGCGAACCTGCCTTCGACTACCACCGCGGCCGGACCGAGTGGAGCTACACCGGCAAGGTCTACGAAGAGGCCACCGCGGTGTGCAGGAACGCACCGGACGAGCACCCGACGCTGCGCATGACCACGGATCTGCGCCTCGGGATCGAGAACCGCGAGGTCCGCGCGCGGCGTCGACTCCACAAGGGCGACACGGCGTTCGTCGCACTGTCGTGGTCGGACTGCCCGATGCCGCACACCTTCGACGAGGCCATGGTCAAGATGGTCGCCACCCAGGACTACTGGCGGGAATGGATCACGACGGGCCGATTCCCGGATCACCCCTGGCGCACCTACCTGCAGCACAGCGCCCTCACGCTCAAGGGACTGACCTACAGCCCGACCGGGGCGCTGCTCGCCGCGTCGACCACATCGCTGCCGGAAACCCTTGGCGGAGAGCGAAACTGGGACTACCGCTACGCGTGGGTGCGCGATTCGACCTTCGCGTTGTGGGGCCTGTACACACTCGGGTTCGACCGGGAGGCCGACGATTTCTTCTCGTTCATCCTCGACGTCTCGCGCGACGCGGACGGGGTGCGATATCCACTCCAGGTGATGTACGGGGTCGGTGGTGAGCGCGAACTGCCCGAGTCGACCCTCGAGCATCTGAGCGGGTACGACGCCGCCACCCCGGTCCGGATCGGCAACGACGCCTATCACCAGCAGCAGCACGACATCTGGGGCACGCTGCTCGATTCGGTGTATCTGCACGTGAAGTCCCGCGGACATTTTCCCCAGACGTTGCTGCACACGTTGCGCCGACAGGTGGAAGAAGCAGCGGCCAACTGGCGCAAACCCGATCGGGGAATCTGGGAGGTGCGGGGCGAGCCCCAGCACTTCGTGTCCTCGAAGGTGATGTGCTGGGTGGCACTCGACCGCGGCGCGAAACTCGCCGAACTCCAGGGCCGGCCCGACTACGCCCGGAAGTGGGCAGCCGTCGCCGACGAGATCAAGGCCGACATCCTGGAGCACGGCGTCGACGAGCGCGGGGTGTTCACCCAGCGCTACGGGCATCCCTCACTCGACGCCTCCGCGCTGCTGATCCCGTTGCTGCGGTTCCTGCCCGCGGACGATCCGCGGGTGCGGGCCACGGTGCTGACGATCGCCGACGAACTCACCGAGGACGGTCTCGTACTGCGCTATCGGGTCGAGACGACCGACGACGGACTCGCGGGCAAGGAGGGCTCGTTCACCATCTGCTCGTTCTGGCTGGTGTCGGCGCTGGTCGAGATCGGTGAGGTGGAGCGGGCCACTGCACTGTGCCAACGTCTGCTCGACTTCGCGAGTCCGTTGAAGCTCTACGCCGAGGAGATCGACACCGACACGGGACGGCATCTGGGGAACTACCCGCAGGCCTTCACCCATCTGGCGCTCATCAACGCCGTCGTCCATGTCATCCGCGCCGAACGCGAGATCGGAACAGGCAACTTCCGGCCGGCGCATCTCGGTCCGTGACTCGGTCTCCGGTGCCGGCGACCGCCCCGAGCTGCGGCCGGATCCCGTCGAATTCGACTCGAGCGGGGGCGTCCGCGCCGACGGCACCCCTCAGCGAAACCGGGACAGCAGCGATTCCGCCTGTTCGGCGATGTCCCGGATCACCTCGCCCGCGGGCCGCTCGGACCGCACCAGCCCGGCCGCCTCCCCCGCATACACCACACCGATGTCGGGGTCGTCGCCCGTGTACGCCTCCGCGAGGGTCTCCTCGTCGGCGTCCCGGCCGTGCCATTCGTCGGTGAACGCGTTGCGCAGGGCGCGCCCACCCCATCGCGCCGGCCACGGCTGGTGCCGGGCCTTGTCGAAGACGTCGGTGTAGACGGTGTCGGCGCTGCCCGCCTCGACGAGCCGGCCGCGGGCGTAGTCCGGGCCGACGGTCTCGGGACTGGCGAGCAGGGCCGTACCGACCAGGGCACCCTGCCCACCCGCCGCGAGCACCGCCGCCAGGCCGCGACCCGTGGCGATGCCACCTGCGGCGAGTACCGGCAGCGACGTCGACTCGAGCACCTCCTGCAGCAGCGGCAGGGTGCCGATCCTTCCGGTGTGCCCACCGGCCTCGTGGCCCTGCGCGATCACCGCGTCGACACCCGCCGCCTCGACGACCCGCAGATCGTCGATCGTGTTGATCTGCGAGAGCACCACGGCCCCTGCCTCGTGGACCCGCTCGATGTAGGGTGCGGGATCGCCGAACGAGAGCGTGACCAGCTGCGGCCGGTGGTCGAGCACGGCGGTGAGGAGGCTGTCGTCGTCGGCGAGCGCCCAGGTCATCAGGCCGAATCCGACAGGTCCGCCTCCGATCTCGCGGGCGGTGCGGACCTCCCCCGCGATCCACTCGGCGGTGTTGTACCGGGCGGCGCCGATGAGGCCGAGACCGCCGGCACGGGTCACCTCGCCGGCGAGCCGCCCGCCGGCACGTCCACCCATGGGCGCGCCCAGCAGGGGAACGGAGATTCCGAGTTCACGGGTGAGCCAGGTGTCGAGCATGCGAATCCTTCCGATGGGCCTCGGAGCAGGGACGGCTACTTCTTCGGCTTGTCCGACGAGGCCTCCGACGAGAGCGCGGCGACGAACGCTTCCTGTGGCACGTCGACCCGGCCGATCGTCTTCATCCGCTTCTTGCCTTCCTTCTGCTTCTCGAGCAGCTTGCGCTTACGGCTGATGTCGCCGCCGTAGCACTTGGCGAGAACGTCCTTGCGGATCGCCCGGATGTTCTCGCGGGCGATGATCTTCGAGCCGATGGCCGCCTGGACGGGAACCTCGAACTGCTGCCGCGGGATGAGTTCCTTGAGCTTGGTCGTCATCTTGTTGCCGTAGGCGGCGGCGGCATCCTTGTGGACGATCGCGCTGAACGCGTCGACGGCCTCACCCTGGAGCAGGATGTCGACCTTCACCAGCGCGGCCTGCTGCTCGCCGGCCTCCTCGTAGTCCATCGAGGCGTAACCGCGGGTTCGCGACTTGAGCGAGTCGAAGAAGTCGAAGATGATCTCGGCCATCGGCAGCGTGTACCGCAGTTCGACGCGGGTCTCGGACAGGTAGTCCATGCCGCCGAGCTCGCCGCGCCGCGACTGGCACAGTTCCATGATCGAGCCGATGAACTCGCTCGGCGCGATGATGGTGCACTTGACGATCGGTTCGTAGATCTCGCGCGCCTTGCCTTCGGGCCACACGGACGGGTTCGTCACGACGACTTCCTCCCCGCCCTCGAGCACCACGCGGTACACGACGTTCGGTGCGGTGGAGATCAGGTCGAGGCCGAACTCGCGCTCGAGGCGCTCGCGGGTGATCTCCATGTGCAGCAGGCCGAGGAAGCCACAGCGGAAACCGAAGCCGAGGGCGACGGACGTCTCGGGTTCGTAGGTGAGCGCGGCGTCGTTGAGCTGGAGCTTGTCGAGCGCGTCGCGCAGCACCGGGTAGTCGGAGCCGTCGAGCGGATACAGACCGGAGTAGACCATCGGGCGCGGTTCGCGGTAGCCGGTGAGCGGCTCCTCGGCACCGTTGCGGGCGGTGGTGACGGTATCGCCGACCTTCGATTGGCGCACGTCCTTCACGCCGGTGATGAGGTAGCCCACCTCGCCGACGCCGAGTCCGGCTGTGGCCTTGGGTTCGGGCGAGACGATGCCGACCTCGAGCAGTTCGTGGGTCGTGCCCGTCGACATCATCTTGATCTTCTCGCGGGGGACGATCTTGCCGTCCACCACACGCACGTACGTCACGACGCCGCGGTAGGTGTCGTAGACGGAGTCGAAGATCATGGCGCGGGCGGGCGCATCGGCGTCGCCCACCGGCGGCGGCACCTGCCGGATCACGGCGTCGATGAGTTCGGGGACACCCTCGCCGGTCTTGCCCGAGACCCGGAGCACGTCGGACGGCTCGCAGCCGATGATGTTCGCGATCTCGCCGGCGTACCGATCGGGATCGGCCGCGGGCAGGTCGATCTTGTTGAGGACCGGGATGATCGTCAGGTCCTTGTCGAGCGCGAGGTAGAGGTTGGCGAGGGTCTGCGCCTCGATGCCCTGCGCGGCGTCGACGAGCAGGACCGCCCCCTCGCATGCCTCGAGCGCACGGGAGACCTCGTAGGTGAAGTCGACGTGACCGGGCGTGTCGATCAGGTGCATCACAAAGTCTTCACCGTCGAGCTTCCACGGCAGGCGCACGTTCTGCGCCTTGATCGTGATGCCGCGCTCGCGCTCGATGTCCATGCGGTCGAGGTACTGGGCGCGCATCTGCCGCTCCTCGACCACCCCGGTGAGCTGCAGCATCCGGTCGGCGAGCGTCGACTTTCCATGGTCGATGTGCGCGATGATGCAGAAGTTCCGGATCTTCGCGGGGTCCGTGAACGTGGTGTCGGCGAAGGTGCTGATGTCGTGCTCCTGACTCGGACTGGCAGCGGCCTGCAGACCGCGGTCACCCTGCAGAATATCCAAGTCGGGCAGCGGCCGGGACTTCGCCCGTGTCCGGTCCGGTTAAGCTCGGTTCCCGTGGCCGGTACATGGAAGAAGTTGGGCAGGCAACTCGGGCGTCTCGCCGTCGAGCAGGGACCGAAGATCTACCAGCAGTTGCAGCAGTCCGGAGCGCTCGACAGGGCACGCGCCGCGCTGAACCCGACCGCACAGACCGGCACCTCCGGAAGCGGTACCACCGAGGCACCGAAGCCCGGTGCTGCCGGGACGGCCGCACCGAAGCCCGGCGCTGCGAAGACCCCCGCCGGCACGAAGCGCCCGGCCCCCGGCCGGCCGGTGGCCTCGCGCACCACGCCGACCGCCCAGCGTGCGCGCCGCCTCGAATACTCCCCCGACCTGGACGGCCGCGCCGATCCGGGCGAGATCGTGTGGACCTGGGTGGCCTACGAGGACGACCCGGCGCAGGGCAAGGACCGCCCGGTGCTCGTGGTGGGACGCGACGACTCGACGCTGCTCGGACTGATGTTGTCGTCGAACACCGACCGCGACGGTCAGCGCGACTGGCTCGGGATCGGCTCCGGACCGTGGGACGTGGAGAACCGTCCGAGCTGGGTTCGACTCGATCGCGTGCTCGACGTCCCGGAGGACGGCATCCGCCGCGAGGGGGCGATCCTTCCCCGGGCACGGTTCGATCAGGTCGCGGTCCGGCTCCGCACCGAGTTCGGCTGGAGCTGAACCGGACCGCTCCCGATCGGGGATTCAGGAAGCTCTGAGCCCGTATCGCCGTCCGAAGAGGAAGGTGTACACGAGGGCTCCGAGTGCGCCTCCGATGAGCGGGAACACGATGAACGCCCACAGCTGCCCGAGCGCGCCGTCCTGGTAGAAGGCGACGGCCAGGCTGCGCGCGGGATTGACCGAGGTGTTGTCGATCGGGATCGAGATCAGGTGGATCACGGCGAGGGTGAACCCGATGGCGATGCCGGCGATCGGTGCGTCGGCGATCTGATCGGTCGCACCGAGCACCACGAACACCAGTACCGCGGTGAGCAGGACCTCGACGACGATCATCGCGCCGATGCCGTAGCCGTTCTGGAGTACACCGCCGAGCGGGCCGCGTACGGCCGAGGGACTGTGTGCACCCCAGCCGTTGGCCCCGAGGCCGTCCGCGGCACGGTTGTAGCTCGGCAGCGACGATGCCACCGCGTAGAGCGTCAGACCGGCGATCAGGCCGCCGACGACCTGCGCGATCCAGTAGCCCACGGCACGCACCGGGGTCACGTGCCCGACGATGAGTTGCCCCAGCGTCACCGCCGGGTTCACGTGGCACCCGGAGATCGGGCCGATGGTGTACACGAGGAACAGCAGGGTCAGGCCGAACGCCAATGCGACGCCGAGCTGGCCGACACGGCTTCCGGCGAACACTGCGGTACCCACCGCGGAGAACACCAGAAGAAACGTCCCGATGGCCTCCGCCACGTACTTCCGCAGGTCGGAGAACTCACCGGGATCACGGATTTCCAGGGACGTCTCGCGCGCGAGATCTTCGTCGAGCCGGGATTCGGGATCGCGTGGGGGTTCCATGGGTCACCTCGATGTTCGCGGCTCCGCACGCAGGCGGAACCTGGTGGTAGAACACTTCGAGTCGATGCACCGCTGGGCGAACGCGCCGTTCGCGCTGTGACGCAGACTACTCGAGCGTCGTCACCTCGACAACGACATCGTGCGCTGTGGCGTGCCCGCCCGGGCAGCAGGCGAGGAAGCGTCGACCCAGGCACGACAACACCGTCGATCGGACGGGGACTGTCTCGTAGGAGACATCAGCGCTGGTGACGAGGGTGCATTCTCCACCGGTTTGGGCTTTGGGAACCGCTCTTGGTAGCCTTGTCCATCGGTGCTCGGATGCACCCAGAGCTTTCCTACCAGCTACCAGCAAGACGACAGGATTTTACGCGTGGCCAACATCAAGTCCCAGGTGAAGCGGATTCGCACCAACGAGCGCAACCGACTCCGGAATCAGTCGGTGAAGTCGTCGCTGCGTACGGCGATCCGTTCGTTCCGCGAGGCTGCGGCCGCCGGCGACAAGAACAAGGTCAACGAGCTCCTCGTCGCCACCAGCCGTCAGCTCGACAAGGCTGCCAGCAAGGGTGTCATCCACCCCAACCAGGCCGCCAACAAGAAGTCTGCTCTCGCGAAGCTTGCCAACAAGCTCTGAGTTCATCGCTCCGAGGTAGTAGACGCAGGCTCTGCTTCACTGAGGCCGTCCCCGCAGGGGACGGCCTCAGTGGCGTCGGATGCCACACGGTGCCGGTCGCCCGGAAACCGAGTGAGGCGCGCGGACGGCTCAGGCCGCCAACTGCGCGATGACCCGCACGGCGTGTTCGAGGGCGTAATCCGGATCGGCCGCCGCCCCTTTGACGTCGGCGTTGAGAGCGGCCACCACCGTGAGCGCCGTGCCGATGGACGCCGGCGCCCACGTCCGCGCTTGGGCCTGAGCCTTCTTGACCTTCCACGGCGGCATGCCGAGCGACGAGGCGAGTGAGAACGGGTCGCCCCGACCGGCCGAGCCGACACGGGCGATGGTGTGAACGGCATCGGCGAGGGCATCGGCGAGCAATACGTGGGCGACGCCGCGGTGCATCGCCCATCGCAGCGCTTCGAGCGCTCCGGCGGTGTCACCGGCCACGGCCTTCTCGGCCACATCGAATCCCGACACCTCGGCCTTGCCGGAGTAGTAGCGCCGCACGGCTGCGGCGTCGATCTTGCCGCCCGTGTCGGCCACGAGCTGGCCGCACGCGGCAGCGAGTTCGCGGAGGTCGGATCCCACTGCTTCGATGACGAGCTGTTCGACGTCGCCGGAGACCCGCACGCCCGCGGCCTGGAACTCCTTGTGGACGAACGTGCGCACCCAGGCGGCCTTCTCCCCCGCTTTCGCGGGAGCGGCACACATGTGTTCCTCGGCGCCGCACTTACGGAGCGCGGGCACCATCGTCTTGGTGCGGCCCCCACCGCTGTGGAGGATCACCAGCGTCACGCCCGGGGGCGGATCGGCCGCGACGTCGAGGATGAGCGCCGCGGCGTCCTTCCCGGCGTCGGCGGTGGATTCGAGGATCACGATGCGCTCCTCGGCGAACAGCGACGGGCTCAGCAGCTCGGCCAGTTCGGGGACACCGGCGTCGCCCGCGCGGAGCCGGGAGACCGGTAGATCGCCCGGAGTGTCGCTGCGCGTGCGGACGTCGGACACGATCTGCGCGACAGCACGGTCGACGAGCAGTTCTTCCTCACCGAGGACCAGATGCAGGGACGCGTCGCTCACGGTTCGATCGTGCCACGCACGTCCGACACCACCGCGAGCGCCCCGGAAGCGGCACGGACCACGGCGACGTCGCCGTGCAGGTCGGTACGCAGCACGCGCGTCCCCACTGCAGCCAGCGTCGCGACGATCTCGGGGTGCGGGTGCCCGAAGAGATTGTCGCGTCCGGCGCTGACGACGGCGACGCTCGGCCGCACGGCGGTGAGGAAACGCTCGGGCGTGGTGCGGGATCCGTGGTGCGGCACCTTCAGCACCTCCGCACGCACGTCGATGCCGGATCGTACGAGCGCATCGAGCGCGGACTCCTCGGCGTCACCCGGGAGCAGGATCCGCCCCACGACGGTCTCGACCGCCAGGACGAGAGAGTCGTCGTTCTCGGAGCGGCCCGTCCCCGGCGTATCGGGGCCGAGCACCCGGATGTCGAGGTCGCCCGCGCGCAGCACCGCACCGGCACGCACTTCCCGCACGGCGACACCGATCTCGGTCGCCGGCCGGAGGCCTTCGGCGGCCCCGTCATCCGCAACACCCGGACCGACCACGACCGCCTCCACGGACCGCCCGTCGAGGACACCGCGGAGCCCGCCCGTGTGGTCGGCGTGCAGGTGCGACAGCACGATCAACGCGACCTCACGAATCCGCAACCGGCGCAGGCACCGGTCGATGGGCTCCGGCTCGGGCCCGGTGTCGACGACGACGGCGCGTCCGTCCCCCGCAGCCAGCACCAGCGCATCGCCTTGGCCGACATCGCATGCGACGAGCACCCATTCGGCTCCGGGCCAGCCGGGCCTCAGCACACGCACCGGCAGCCACACCGCTGCGATCGCCAGCGCGATCACGAGAGCCGCCACCCGCGCTCGCCGGTGACGGACCACCGACCATGCAGTGGCGATCACCAGGGCTGCGGTGACGGCTCCCGCCGGCCCGTCGGGCACCTCCAGTTCGGCCGACGGCAAGGACGCCGCTCGGTCCGCCACCGTGATCAGCCACCACAGGAACGGACCTGTGCCACGTGCGAGTACCTCACCCGCCCACGGGAAGATGCAGGCGGCCATCGCTACGAGCGCGCCGAGGACCGTCAGCGGCGCGAGCACCGGGGCGACGAGACAGTTGGCCACCACCGACACGACGCTCACCGTCCCGCTCACCGCCGCGACGAGAGGCGCGGTCGCCGCGAAGGCGACCAGCGACATCGCCGTGACCTCCGCAACGGGCCGCGGCCACCCGCGATCCGTGAGTCGAACCACCACGGGCGGTACGGCGACGATCAGCGCTGCCGTAGCGGACACCGACAACGCGAACCCGACATCGACGGCGAGATCCGGCATCAGCACGAGCAACACGCCGACCGCCGCACACAGGGCGGGAAGTGCCTGTCGCTCACGGCCCGTCACGAACGCCAGCAGACCGATCGATCCCATCGCCGCAGCACGCACCACGCTCGCCGACGGACGGACCACGACGACGAACGCGACGAGAGCCGTTGCGGCGAGAACAGTCCCGGAACGCGGACCGAGTCCGACCGCGCGCACGAGCAGCAGCACCGCTCCGAGTACGACGCCGACATTGGCGCCCGATACGGCCGTCAAGTGCGTCAGTCCGGCCACCCGGAAGTCCTCGCGGACCTCGTCGGTCAGCGCCGTGGTGTCCCCTACCACGAGACCGGGCAGCAGGCCGGCCCGATCATCGGGAAGCACGGCGGAACCCACTTGCGCGAGGCGCTCTCGTACCGTTCCGGCCCACCGCTGCCACACCGGTGGTGCGCCGATCACCGTGGGCGCGGTCTCCGCTCGGAGCACCGCCACCGTGGTGCCCGGCCCGGTGTGCGGTGCCGCTCGCACACGCGCGGTGACCTGTTGCGCCGGTAGAAGATCACCCCACGAGTCGGCCGGCGCGAAGACCATCACCGATCCTCCGGTGTCGAGGGCCCGCCCGCCCGTCGTCACGTGCTCGAGGCGTGCCGGAATACGCACCCGGGGCGTGCCGTCGAACGCCGCCGCCCGGATGCGTCGCGGGTCGTCGGTCGGGACGAGAACGACGGTGGCCCACGATCCGGTCTCCGCTGCGGACGCGATCGGGTGATGATCGGCCGCCCACATCCGCAGTCCGGCGGCCGACCCGAATCCCGCGACGACGGCCGATACCGCGAGGAGGACCCCCGCACCGACGCGCCGCAGGCGGCCGGTCGCGACGAGACGGGCCGTCACCGCGCACCCGACGACGGCGACGAGCGCCACGGCGCTCACGATCCGCCAGCCGGTGTACAAGGCCAGCAGGGTCACGCCCCACGCGGCGAGCGCACACGGCACCAGCCGCGCGTCGAGAACCGTCGGGACCGCGGTATCGCCGCGTGCGGTCACGCGATCACCGGTTCGCGCAGCCGCATCGTCACGCGGTGACCAGTTCACGCAACCTCGCCAACCGCGCCGGTCCGATCCCGTCGACCTCACCGAGTTGTTCGACGTCCGTGAACGGTCCGTTCGCGTCCCGCCACGACACGATCGCCGCAGCCGTCACCGGTCCGACTCCGGGCAGGGCGTCGAGCGCGGCCTCGTCGGCCGCATTGAGGTTCAGCAGCCCACCTGCCTCCGTCGGACCGGCACCCGACGGCTGCGCGCCCACGATTCCACTGGTATTCGGAACAGGTTGGGGCGGAGCGATTCCCACGACGATCTGATCGCCGTCGGCCACCCGCCGGGCCAGGTTCAGTCCCACGAGATCGGCTCCGTCCGCAGCACCACCGGCAGCGTCGAGCGCGTCCGCGACGCGCGTGCCGGGTTGCAGCCGCACGAGGCCGGGGCGTGCCACCGCCCCGACGACGCTGACGACGATCTCGGCCGTACCCGGTTGTGCCGCCTCTGCCGCCCTCGGCCGGAGCGCGTCCGAAGGCTCGGCCGATTCCACGACCTCGACCCGCGGGAGGGGTGGCACCGGTTCGGCGACGGGACGGTCGCGCCATACGACGACGAGGGCCACTATGGCAGCGAGCACTCCGATCCCTGCGAGAGCAACGGTCCCCCGCCGTCCCGTGTCCCACCGCGCGGCGGTCAGCCGATCGGCGAACCGCTCCCGGACGGCACCGGAGTGAACGGGTTCGTCGTCGCCGTCCGGATCCGCCCAGGGGTGATCGTCGTTCGTCGGCCTGCCGTTCGTCCAGGACGGTTCCGCAGGCATGTCCGCCGAGGAACGTGTGATCGCGCCGAGACGGGTGCGCGCGAGGTCACGGTGGTCACTGCTCGCCATGCCGCGACGCTAACGGCGTCCACACCGGCCGGGTCCCGTGTCGCCACCGATCCGGCCGGGGCTGTGGATGACTCGTATCCCTGTGGATGAACGTGCGAATCGGTCCCCGGCCGCCGCGATGCGGTCGGGGGCGTGGCGTAGAGAGGTTCAGTCCTCCGAGGTGCCGGATGCCCCGGTCGCCGCAGACGCGACGACGACACCGACCGCGCCCGGTCCGACGTGCGCGCCGAGCACCGCATCGAGTTCGGAGACGATGATCTCGGTGCCGTCCGGGAGTCGCTGTGCGAGCTGATCGGCAAGGCTGCGCGCACGATCCGGCGCGTCGCGATGGTGCACGGCGACGAGCGGTTCGTCGCCGACGTCCGTGGCCGCACCGTCGACGAGTTTCGCCATCGCCTTGGTCATGGTGCGGGTCTTCTCCCGCAGGACGAGCTTTCCGTCGGAGATGTGCAGGACCGGCTTCATCGCGAGCGCGGTGCCCAGCAATGCTGTGGCCGTGCCGATCCGGCCACCCCGGCGCAGATGGTCGAGCCGGTCGACGACGAGCAGGGTCCGGGCGGACGCCGCGACCTCCACCGCCCGGTCGTGCACCCGTACCAGATCGGCTCCGGCCCGAGCGGCACGCACCGCTTCGAGAACGGCGAAGCCGGAACCCATTGCGGTGTTCCGCGAATCGACGAGCCGGATACGGTCGCCCAGCGATTCCGCGGCGTGCCGGGCGGCGTCCCACGTACCGGACAGCACACGTGAGAGATGCACCGCGACCACGCCGTCGCCGCCGCTGGCCTCGAGCGCTTCGGTGTAGGCGTCCGTGAGCTCGGCGGGCGACGGACCGGAGGTGGTTACGGTCGACAGGTCCTCCGGCAGTTCGTCGACGCCCTCGCGGAGGTCGCGTCCGGCCGCGATGATGTGCAGCGGCACTACGCGGATACCGTACCGACCGACCAGTTCGGGGTCGAGACAACTCGACGAATCTGTGACGACGACGACGGGCACGACGCCTACCGTAGGCCCTCCACCGGGAATTCCGCATCCCGATGCACGATCCGGACGGCGGCGCCGACCGCGGCGGCGACTCGCCGGTGTCCCTCCCAGCCCCAGTGGATCCCGTCGGGATTCGCGTCGTCGGAGAAGATGTTCTCCCTCACCGCCTCGGCGAGATCGACGAGGGGAACCGACTTCTCGGCCGCCCAGTGGGTGATCGCACGCGCCGCGGGGAGCCGGCCGGCATGGACCGACCGGTATTGTTCGCTCCGATGCACCGAGGGCAGGGTGCCGATCACGGGCAGATCGGGACGCATGTATGCCAGTGCGTCCCTGATCGTTTCGAGATATTCGACGCTGACCCGCGGTGGCAGCGCCACGGGGCGGCCCAGCGGCGACAGTCGCGGCTGCAACCACCCGTAGGCGGTGCGCGCCGCCCGGCGCAGAGCCGGTGGGCGGATGTAGCGCAGGCCTTCCCGCAGTGCGGTGGGCAGCGGCGACGGCAGGGTGTCCATACCGCCCACGGCCAGGACCACGGCTCCGGCGTGCGGAATCGCGGCCCACACGCGCGGGTCCTGGGTCATCGCCCACCACGCGTCGCGTGTGGTCCACCCGATCCGGGCGACGAGTTCGACGTCCCACCCGAGTTCGGCCGCGACCAGGTTGGGCCAGATCTGCGGATGATCGGCGGGCAGGCCGCCCTTCGGGCCGTAATAGCTCAGCGAATCGCCGATCACCAACAGGACCCGACGTCGCGGGGCGACGTCGGCCTCGAGCGGCGTCGATTCAGAGGACGTCATCGGGGGCCACCGTGGCCGACGCGTTCCACACGTCGAGACGCCAGGACGGCACCTCTCCGTACCCGCTGAGCTGCACCCAGCCGGTGTTCCCCAGTCCACCGAGGACGGGCCATCGGTCCACCGGCAGATCGAGCAGTGCCGCGGTGAGCGCGGCGATCAGACCACCGTGCGCGACCAGCACGATGGGCCGGTCGCTCCAGTTCTCGTACTTGTCGAGCAGTTCGCCGACGACGGCGATGCTGCGCCGCGCCACGTCCACTCGGTTCTCGCCTCCCGGCGGTGCCCAGGTGGCGTCCGCGCGCCAGGAGTTGCGCGCACCCGGAGCGACGGCGTCGACCTCGGAGTGGGTCAGACCCTGCCATTCGCCGAGATGCGTCTCGCGCAGTCGCGTATCTATCTCGACGGGCAATCCGATGCGGTCGCCGAGTGCGGTCGCCGTGTCGTAGGCGCGGCGCAGATCCGACGAGACGACGGCGATCGGATCGAAGCGGGCGATCACGTCCGCGACGACGAGTGCCTGCCGTCGGCCGAGCTCGGACAGGTCGGTGTCGAGCTGCCCCTGCATGCGGCGGGTGGCGTTGTACTCGGTCTGCCCGTGACGCAGCAGGACCAGCTGACGCACCCGCGGGCTCCGAGTGTCCTCCCCCGGACGACTCACACGTCCTCCGGGGAGTCGGCAGCGGCGTCGAGAGCGGTGCGGGGGCCGCCCACACCGTCGACCTCGATGGTCGGGCAGTCCTTCCACAGACGGTCGAGGGCGTAGAAGTTGCGCTCGTCCTCATGCTGGATGTGCACGACGACGTCGACGTAGTCGAGCAGCGTCCACCGTCCTTCGCGGGTGCCCTCGCGGCGGACCGGCTTGTGTCCGGCCAGACGCAGCTTCTCCTCGACGTTGTCGACGATGGCGTTGACCTGACGCTCGTTGGGCGCCGACGCGATGACGAAGCAGTCGGTGATCACCAGCTGTTCGGACACGTCGAGCACCACAACATCGGTGGCGAGTTTCTCGTCGGCGGCCAGGGCTGCGATTCGGGCCATCTCCGTGGCTTCTGCCGTTGCGCTCACTGCGTGCTCTTTCTCTCGATGGTGCCGGGGGTGTTTCCGTCGAACGCCGGGACGGGATCTCCGTCGCGGTGCGTATTCGTGCGGTAGAGCCGGCGTTTGCTGATGTACTGCACCACTCCGTCGGGCACCAGATACCAGACCGGGCGGTTCTCCCGGGCTCTCCTGCGGCAGTCCGTGGAGGAGATCGCCAGGGCCGGGATCTCCACGAGACTCACCGCCTCGGCGGGGAGGTCGTCCAGATGCGGTGCCAGGTGCTCGGCGTGCAGGTCGTATCCGGGCCGGGACACCCCGACGAAGCGCGCGAGGTCGAACAGGGTCTGCCAGTCCTGCCAGGACAGGATCGATCCCAGTGCGTCCGCACCGGTGATGAAGTACAGGTCCGCATCGGGATACTGCTTGCTGAGATCTCGCAGCGTGTCGACGGTGTAGGTGGGTTTGCGGCGATCGATGTCGACGCGACTGACGGAGAACCGCGGGTTGGATGCGGTCGCGATCACCGTCATCAGGTAGCGGTCCTCGGCGGCACTGACCTCGCGGCCGGTCTTCTGCCAGGGTTGCCCGGTGGGCACGAAGATCACTTCGTCCAGGTCGAAGCTCGCGGCGACCTCACTGGCCGCCACGAGGTGTCCGTGATGGATCGGGTCGAACGTCCCGCCCATGACGCCCAGGCGGCGCCTGGGGGCCGAGGGCCGATCCGTTGGCTGATGCACGGTTGTCCAGCTTACGGGTTCACACGGGGAGCAGACTCGCCACCACCGTCGCGAGCTGCTGCGCCGACCGGCACTCGTGCATCGTGACGACCTCGCTGTAGACGCGAGCGGCCGAGTCGCCGGAACCCCATTGCCCCTTCGGCTCGGGGTTGAGCCAGTACGCGTGGCGCGCGACGGACACGAGATGGTCGAGGGCTTCGAGGTTCGGATTGCGGTAGTTGGTGCGGCCGTCGCCGAGGATCAGCAGCGAGCTGCGGCCGGTGAGGGCGTGGGCGTGGTTCTCGGCGAAGCTGCCCAGCGCGTTGCCGTAGTCGGAGTGACCGTCGTAGGTGATCAGCTTCGCTTCCCGCAGCATCCGCGACATCGACTCCCCCAGCTCGGCGCCGGCCGAGAAGTAGTGGGTGACCTCGTCTGCGGTGTCGATGAATGCGAACACGCGCACGCGGGAGAACTGTTCGCGCAGGGCGTGCACGAGCAGCAGCGTGAAGTGGGAGAACCCGGCTACGGAACCGGAGACGTCGCACAGTACGACGAGTTCCGGGCGCGCCGGCCGGGGCTTGCGGTTCACCGGATCGATGGGCACACCGCCGGTGGACATGGACTTGCGCAGCGTGCGGCGCAGGTCGATGGCGCCGGCGCGGGCACGGCGGCGGCGCGCGGCGAGACGGCTCGCGAGCAGCCTTGCGAGCGGCACGACGCTTCGGCGCAGGGCCACGAGTTCCGCGTCGGAGGCGCGCAGGAAGTCGACTTCCTCGGCGAGCTTGGGCACCCCGTACTTCTCGACGCGTTCGCGGCCGAGCTGTTCGGCGGTGCGGCGGCGGGTCTCGCGTTCGATCATAGCCCGGAAATCGGCGATCCGCTGGGCCGCGGTGCGACGCGCGACCTCGCTCTCGTAGGCGGTGTCGTCGCGTTCCTCCCGGGTGCCGTTTCCGAGAAGCCCCTCGAGGATCTTCGTCAGCAGGGTGTCCGGGGAGACGTCCCGCAGCGCCTGGTAGGCCGAGAAGGACGGTCCGTTCGACGATGCGTACCGACCGAGTTCGTCCACGATGCCGGAGACGAGCATCTCGGTGGCCTCGAGCGCCTCCGGCGACTCCTCGGACAACAGTTCGGCGAGCAGGTCGCGCAGCGCGTCGAGGTCGACCTCCCCTGTCGGGGTGCGTGGAATGCTCACCTGCGGACCGTCGGCCTCGCGCCGTCCGATCGCGGGCGGGAACCACAGGTCGAACAGGGCGTCGAAGGTCGGACGGTGGGTCGGACGGCGGAGCAGTGTGCAGGCGAGACCTTCGCGGAAGGCTTCCCGGTCGAGGAGGTCGAGCACCGTCATCACGCGTCCGGCGTCGACGGTCTCGGACGGACCGACCGCGATGCCGCGGCGACGCAGCGCCTCCACGAATCCGACCAGGTGCCCGGGCAGGCCGTGGGGTGCCGGTGGCACCGCGGATCCGGGAAGGTGCGCTGCGGCCATGTCAGTTCAACCGGAGCTCGGCGGCAGCGCGGACCTGATCGGACTGGTGTTTGAGGATCACGCCGAGCGTGCTGCGGACCGCGTTGTCGTCGAGGGTGTCGAGTCCGAGGGCGAGCAGGGTGCGGCCCCAGTCGATGGTCTCCGCCACCGACGGGACCTTCTTGAGCTGCATACTTCGGAGCACCCGGACCGTGCGCACGAGGTGATCGGCGAGAGCGTCGGGCAGGTCGGGCACCCGGCTCGCGAGGATCCGGCGTTCGAGATCGGCGTCGGGGAAGTCCAGGTGCAGGAACAGGCACCGCCGTTTGAGCGCCTCCGACAATTCGCGGGTGGCGTTCGAGGTGAGCACCACGAACGGCTTCCGGGTGGCACGGATCGTACCGAGTTCGGGCACCGTGACCGCGAAGTCGCTGAGCACCTCGAGCAGCAGACCTTCGATCTCGACGTCGGCCTTGTCGACCTCGTCGACGAGCAGCACCGTCGGATCCTCCCGGCGGATCGCGGTGAGCAACGGCCGCGACAGCAGGAACTCCTCGGAGAAGACGTCCTCCCTGGTGCGGTCCCACGACTCACCCGCCGCGGCGGTCGCCCCCGCCGACTGGATGCGCAGGATCTGCTTGGCGTGGTTCCACTCGTACAGCGCGCGGGATTCGTCGACCCCCTCGTAGCACTGCAGACGCACCAGTTCCGCCCCGGAGGTCTCGGCGACGGCCCGGGCCAGTTCGGTCTTGCCGACGCCCGCGGGTCCCTCGATCAGCAACGGCTTGCCGAGACGGTCGGCGAGGAACACCGCGGTCGCGGTGGATTTGTCGGCGAGATATCCGGTACCGGCCAGACGATCGATCACGTCCTGGACGTCCGCGAAGATCGGCGGGGTGGTGGGCAGCGCACGATCCACGCTGGTTCCTTTCGTCGGACCGGTAACGATCAGGCAGGGCGGGTGTGGCCGTCGCCCCACACCACCCACTTCGTGGACGTCAGTTCGGGCAGGCCCATCGGACCCCGGGCGTGCAATTTCTGGGTGGAGATACCGATCTCCGCGCCGAAACCGAACTGCTCGCCGTCCGTGAACGCCGTCGAAGCGTTGACCATAACGGCTGCGGCGTCGACCCGAGTCGTGAACTCCCGTGCGGCGGCGAGGTCCGCGGTGACGATCGCTTCGGTGTGGCCGGTGCCGTAGCGGTCGATGTGGTCGACGGCGGCGTCGAGGTCGTCGACCACTGCGAGGGCTACGTCGAGCGAGAGGTACTCGTCCGACCAGTCCTGCTCGGTCGCGGGCACGAGGCCGGGCAGGTCGCCGTGGACCGTCACGCTGTGCTCCTGCAGGGCCCGCAACAGCTTCGGGACGGCGGTGTCCGCGATCGCCTTGTCGACGAGGATCGTCTCCGCGGTGTTGCACACGCTGGGCCGGCGCGTCTTCGCGTTGATCACGATCTTCTCGGCCATCGCGAGGTCGGCCGCGGAGTGGACGTAGACGTGGCAGTTGCCCGTGCCCGTCTCGATCGTGGGGACGGTGGCGTCGCGGACCACGGCCGCGATCAGGCCGGCACCACCCCGGGGGATCACCACGTCGACCAGGCCCCGGGCCTGGATGAGATGGGTGACCGACGAGCGGTCGGCGCTCGGCAGCAGCTGCACGGCATCGGCGGGGATGCCCTGTTCCTCGAGCGCGGCGCGCAGCACGTCGACGAGCGCGGCGTTCGACCGGGCCGCGGACGACGAACCGCGCAGCAGTGCGGCGTTGCCGGATTTCAGTGCCAGACCGAAGGCGTCGACCGTGACGTTCGGGCGGGCCTCGTACACCATTCCGACCACGCCCAGCGGGACGCGAACCTGACGCAGCTCGAGACCGTTGGGCAGGGTCGAGCCGCGGACCACTCCGCCGATCGGGTCGGGCAGTCCGGCCACCTGGCGCAGGCCGGCGGCGATCCCGTCGATCCGGGCGGAGGTCAGGCGCAGCCGGTCGAGGATGGCCTCCTCGGTGCCACCGGCGCGGGCGGCCTCGATGTCCTCCGCGTTCGCGGCGAGGACGGTGTCGGCGGCAGCGAGCAGAGCGTCGGCGGCGGCGTGCAGTGCCGCGTCCTTCTCGGTGGTGGTGAGCAGCGCGAGCCGGCGCGAGGCCACACGGGCACGACGCGCGGCCTCGTGGACGGCTTCGCGGATGTCCGTGCCGGCGTCGGTCGCAGCTGAGTCGGGGGTCACGGCAGTCATGGGTCCAGCCTAGTCGGGTCCTGGCGGTGGCCGACAGGCCGCGTGCCGCTAGCGCAGGCCGGTGCCCCTCACGAGCGCCGTCTCCACCAGGATCGACAGCAGCTCGGCGTACTCCACGCCGGTGGCCTCCCACATCCGCGGGTACATCGAGATCGACGTGAAACCGGGCATCGTGTTGATCTCGTTGATCACCGGTCCGTCCTCGGTGACGAAGAAGTCGACGCGGGACAGGCCGTGGCAGTCGAGGGCCCGGAAGGCCCGGACCGCGAGTTCGCGGATCCGGTCGGAGGTCTCCTCGTCGAGCTTCGCCGGCACGTCGAATTCGCAGACGTCGTCGAGATACTTCGTGTCGAAGTCGTAGAACGCCTCGTGGTCGCCGGAGGTGTCGGGCATGCGGATCTCCGCCACCACGCTCGCCCGCACGTCACCGTCCGGGAATTCGAGCACGCCGCACTCGACCTCACGCCCGATGATCGCGGACTCGACGATGACCTTCGGGTCGTGCTCTCGGGCCTTGGCGACCGCGGCGTCGAAGGCCGCCCAGTCGGCCACGCGGCTGATACCGATCGACGACCCGCCGCGGGCGGGCTTGACGAAGACGGGCAGGCCCAGACGGGCCTTCTGCTCCTCGGTGAGGATCGCGGTGCCGGGGCGCATGACGATCTGGAAACCGACGGGGAGCCCTTCGGCCGCGAGCAGCTTCTTGGTGAACTCCTTGTCCATACCGGCGGCGCTGGCGAGGACACCGGGACCCACGTACGGGATGTTCGCCAGTTCGAGGAGTCCCTGGATGGTGCCGTCCTCGCCGTAGGCGCCGTGCAGGACCGGGAACACCACGTCGACCGATGCGAGCACCCGGCCGTAGGAACCCTCGTCGAGGGCGACGATGTCGCCCCCGCGGGTGGGATCCGCGGTGAGGACGAGATCGGAGCCGTCACCGGCGACGACGGGCAGCTCGCGACCGGCCGCGGCGAGGCGAGCGGGGTCGGCGTCACCGAGAACCCAGGCACCCTCGGGAGTGATGCCGATGGGCACGACCTCGTACTTCTCCGGGTCGAGATGGCGCAGGATGCTGCCTGCCGAGATGCAGGACACGGAATGTTCGTTGCTGCGACCACCGAAGACGACGGCCACCCGGGTGCGGGGCGTACTCACGTGTCGCACCGTACCGGTAGCGCCTCGCCGAGACCCAGCCGAGTCCCGTCCACACCGGGCATCCGCCCTCGCTCAGCGTGCGTTCAGCGCCGCGTCGAGATCGGCGAGCAGATCGGCGGTGTCCTCGATTCCGCACGACAACCGGACGAATCCCTCCGGCACGGCATCGCCCCAGCGTGCGCGGCGATCCGCGGTGGTGTGGATGCCGCCGAAACTGGTGGCCGGCGCGACCAGCGTGGCGGCGCGGACGAAACGGTGCACCTCGTCGCGGCCGGGCAACCGGAAGGTGAGCAAGGGACCGAATCGGCTCATCTGCCCGGCGGCCACGGCATGCGCCCGGTCGGAGACGAGTCCGGGATAACGGACGTCGGTGACGGCGGGGTGCCCGAGCAGCATCGCGGCGACGGCGAGCGCGTTGGCGCACTGCCGTTCGAAGCGCAGCCCGGCGGTGCCGAGGCTGCGGTGCGCGAGCCAGGTCTCGAAGGGCCCCAGGACGGTTCCCGAGAGCAACCGCTCCCGGTCGATCGCGGGCAGCAGACCGGGATCGGCGACGGCGACATATCCGAACAGCAGGTCGCTGTGCCCGCTGAGCGATTTCGTGCCACTGGCCACCACGACGTCGGCCCCGAGGTCGAGCGGACGCTGCCCGAGCGGGGTGGCGGTGGTGTTGTCGACGAGCAGCAATGCCCCGGCGCGACGGCACGCCGCCGCGGTCGCACGCAGATCCACCGTGTCGAGACCGGGATTCGACGGTGTCTCGGCGAGGACGACCGCTCCCTTCCCCGCGCCGTCGAGCACGCGCCGCAGCGAGCCGTCCGCGAATTCGGCGACGGAGAGTTCGTGCACCTCGATGCCGTGCGGTGCGAGATATCCGGTGGCGAACTTGCGCACCTGGTAGTAGCCGTCGGAGGGGACGACGACCGTGCTGCCCGGGGCCACGAGCGATCGCAACGCGACCGTGATCGCCGACATGCCCGAGCCGACGACGCGCACCGCCGAGGCGTGTTCGAGCGCGGCGAGCGCCGATTCGAGTGCGCGCCAGCCGGGATTCGAGGCCCGCGCGTAGGTATCGACGTCGTCGCGTTCGTCCTCGCCGAGGAGGTACGGCGCGGCGAAGACCGGTCCCGCCTGCAACGGGGAGCCCGGAACGCCTTCGTGTGCAACCGCCTTCACGCAGCGTGTCGAATCGCCCGTCATGCGGCTCATTCCGGCTTGATCCGGCGCCCGAGCAGCTGCCCGATCGCATCCGGTACCGACATGCCTTCGTGGCACACGCGATGTACGGCGTCGGTGAGCGGCATCTCGACGTCGTAGCTCGCCGCGAGGGCGCGGACCGAGGTGCACGACTTGACCCCTTCGGCCACCTGGCCGTGGGTGGCCTCCTGTGCGCTCTCGAGCGATTCGCCGCGGCCGAGGCGTTCGCCGAACGAACGGTTGCGCGACAGCGGGGAGGTGCACGTCGCGACGAGATCGCCGACGCCGGCGAGGCCGGCGAGCGTGGCCGGCTTCGCCCCGAGGGCGGTTCCGAGACGGGTGATCTCGGCGAGACCGCGGGTGATGATGCTCGCCACGGTGTTCTCACCGAGTCCGATACCGGCGGCCATGCCGCAGGCGAGTGCGATGACGTTCTTGCACGCGCCGCCGATCTCGCAACCGATCACGTCCGAATTGGTGTACGGACGGAAATACTTTGTCGCGCAAGACTTCTGAATCTCCATGGCACGGGTCGAATCGGGGCACGCGATCACCGTCGCGGCCGGTTGCCCCTCGGCGATCTCCCGAGCGAGGTTGGGGCCGGACAACACGGCGATCCGATTCTGCTCGGCGCCGGTGACCTGACCGATCACCTGACTCATGCGCATCAGGGTGCCGCTCTCGATTCCCTTGGCGAGACTCAGAAGTGTGACGTCGGATCCGATATCCGCCTTCCACGCCTCGAGATTGGTGCGCAGGGTCTGGCTCGGTACGGCGAGGACGACGAAGTCGGCGCCCGCCACCGCCACCCGGTGATCGGCGGTGGCCTTCAGCGAGTGCGGCAGTTCCACACCGGGCAGATAATCGGAGTTCTCGTGCCGTTCCGCGATGCCGCGCGCCACCTCCTCGCGTCGCGCCCAGATCGTCACGTCCGTTCCGGCGTCGGCCAACACCTTGGCGTACGCCGTCCCCCACGAACCCGCGCCCAGAACTGCTGCTGTGGTCACGCGATCCTCACTCTCGTCCGATGCCCGGCACGGGCGGTCACCACCCACGGTCGTACCCAGTATCGCGCAGGCCCCACGGCACCGTGCCGAGTCGGTGGACGGACCGCGTGCCACACCGACCGCGCCGGTCGACCGCGCAGTGGCCGAACTCGTCGCTGATGGCACAATCGGGCAATGTCCGCGACGCACGTGCTCGTCCCCGTCAAGGCCCTCGGCCTGGCGAAGTCGCGGCTCGCCCATGTTCTCGACCCGGTGGCACGGGAATCGCTGGTGCTCGCGATGCTGCAGGACACCGTCACGGCGGCGCTGTCCGCCGGAGACGTGACGGTCACCGTCGTCACGGCCGACGACCGCGTCGCGGTCGTCGCGCGGGCATGCGACGCGGACGTCCTTCCCGACCACGTCCCGCCCGGCTCCCCCGATCCGCTCAATGCCGCGCTGCGCGCAGCGGCCCGCCGGGTGCGCGACCTCGCACCCGATGCCGAACTCGTGGTCCTGCAGGCCGACCTGCCGTCCTTGCGACCCGGCGAATTCGCGCTCGCACGCGAGACGGCGCGCCGGACGGGGACGGCCGTCGTGGCCGACCACACATCGAGGGGTACGACAGCGTTGCTGCACTGCGTGCGCGGCACCCTGCCGCCGCTGGCGTTCGGACCGGAATCGGCCCACCGTCATGTCGGGGCCGGCGCATACCCGGTGCCGGACGCACTTCCGGGCCTGCGACTCGATGTGGACACACCGGACGATCTTGCCGCCGCAGTGCAGCTCGGCGTCGGGCCGGCCACCGCGGCCGTGCTGGACGGCCTCGAATTCCCTCTTCGTCACCGATGCGACAGCGCTGCGAGGAGCCGCGGCTCTGCCACAATGAACAGGTGACCAACGGCGATTCCCCCGAACCCACGAGTTCCGAGAACGCGGCTCCGTCCGGCGTCGCACGATCTTCCGGTCGTGTGGCCACCGCCACCAGCGCGCCTCCGGCCGCGACCGGCCTGCAGTCGACGACCGATCACGACAACACGCTTCCCGTCGACCGCTATCTCAACCGGGAACAGAGCTGGCTCGATTTCAACGCCCGCGTGCTCGCGCTCGCGGAGGACACCTCGCAGCCGTTGCTCGAACGCGCAAAGTTCCTCGCGATCTTCGCGTCGAATCTCGACGAGTTCTACATGGTGCGGGTCGCCGGTCTCAAACGGCGCGCCGAGACGGGACTGTCGGTCCGGTCGGCCGATGGGCTGTCTCCCCGCGCTCAGCTCGCCCTCATCGCCTCGAGCACGCGAGAACTTGCCGGGCGTCAGGCACAGGTCTTCCTCGATTCGGTGCTGCCCGCTCTGGCAGCCGAAGGGATCTCGATCATCCGGTGGTCGGATCTGACGCCGACCGAACGCGACCGTCTGACACAGTATTTCGCCGAGCAGGTCTTCCCCGTGCTGACACCGCTCGCGGTCGATCCCGCCCACCCCTTCCCCTACATCAGCGGCCTGTCCCTCAACCTCGCTGTCACCGTCAAGGATTCGCAGTCCTCGGGGGAGCACTTCGCGCGCGTGAAGGTGCCCGACAACGTCGATCGCTTCGTGCGGGTCGATCGGGCGGGTTCGTCGCACGGGCTGCCGGCCTTCCTCCCCCTCGAGGAGCTGATCGCCGCCCACCTCGACGTCCTGTTCCCCGGTATGGAGATCGTCGAGCACCACGCCTTCCGCGTCACCCGCAACGCCGACTTCGAGGTCGAGGAGGACCGTGACGAGGATCTCCTCCAGGCCCTCGAACGCGAACTCGCCCGGCGGCGCTTCGGTTCTCCCGTGCGACTCGAGGTGTCGGACGACATGACCGAGCACATGCTCGAACTCCTGCTGCGTGAGCTCGACGTCGACCGGGTCGACGTCGTCCAGCTGCCGGGTCTGCTCGACCTGTCGTCGCTGTGGCAGGTGCACGCCGTCGACCGTCCGGATCTGAAGGATGCGCCCTTCGTGCCGGCGACCCATCCCGCGTTCGGTGAGCGCGAGACCCCGAAGAGCGTGTTCTCGACTCTCCGCGAAGGCGACATCCTCGTCCACCATCCGTACGACTCGTTCTCCACGAGCGTCCAGCGGTTCATCGAGCAGGCCGCGGCCGACAGCCAGGTGCTCGCGATCAAGCAGACGCTGTACCGGACGTCGGGCGACTCGCCCATCGTCAACGCCCTGATCGCCGCGGCCGAGGCCGGCAAACAGGTCGTCGCGCTGGTGGAGATCAAGGCCCGATTCGACGAGCAGGCCAACATCAAGTGGGCCCGCAAGCTCGAACAGGCCGGTGTCCACGTCGTATACGGACTCGTCGGTCTCAAGACCCACTGCAAGACCTGTCTGGTCGTGCGACGCGAGGGGTCGACGATCCGCCGCTACTGCCATATCGGCACGGGCAACTACAACCCGAAGACCGCCCGCCTGTACGAGGACGTCGGCCTGCTCACGTCCTCCCCCGAGATCGGCGCCGACCTGACCGACCTGTTCAACACCCTCACCGGATACTCCCGAAAGGCCCAGTACCGCAATCTGCTCGTCGCACCGCACGGGGTCCGCAAGGGCATCGTCCAGCGCGTCGAGCGTGAGATCGAGCACCACAACGCCGGTCGTCCCAGCGGGATCCGGCTCAAGGCCAACGCGCTCGTCGACGAGCAGGTGATCGACGCGCTCTACCGCGCATCCCGCGCGGGGGTCCGGGTGGAGGTGGTCGTGCGCGGGATCTGTGCGCTCAAGCCGGGGGTGCCCGGTTTGAGCGAGAACATCACGGTGCGATCGATTCTGGGCCGCTTTCTCGAGCACTCGCGACTGTTCCATTTCCGCGGCAGCGACGAGTACTGGATCGGCAGCGCCGACATGATGCACCGGAATCTCGATCGTCGGGTCGAAGTGATGGTGCAGGTGAAGAACACCCGGCTCGCAACGCAGTTGGACGGCATTTTCGATTCTGCGTTGGATCCGGCGACACGCTGCTGGATTCTCGAGGGCGACGGCACCTGGACGGCGTCGCCCGAGCCGGGCACAGCTGCCCGCGACCACCAGGTCGAACTCATGCGTAGCCGCTCGTCCTGAGGTGGAGGAAACGTTGACCGAATCACGCGACAAGCCCGTGAAGGCCAACATCTTCGCGGCGGGTGCGGTCCTGTGGCGGGGCGCCGCCGAGAACGCTCCGTACGATGCGGAGGTCGCCCTCGTGCACCGTCCCCGTTACGACGACTGGTCCTTCCCGAAGGGCAAACTCGACGCGGGCGAGACCGCCGTGGTCGCCGCGGTGCGGGAGATCGAAGAGGAGACCGGGTTCCGCGCCGCACTCGGACGCAGCCTCGGAAAAGTGGTCTACCCGGTTCCGGGGCACCGCAAACTCAAGAGGGTCGACTACTGGGCCGCACGCACCGTCGACGGGCAGTTCACACCCAACGACGAGGTGGACGAATTGCGTTGGGTGACCCCCGGAGACGCTTTCGATCTCCTGTCGTACCCGATGGACCGCAGTGTCCTGCGCCGATTCCGTCGCGTGCCGCTCGACACCACCACCGCTCTGATCGTCCGCCACGCCAAGGCCGGAAGTCGTAAGAAGTACAAGGGCGACGACCGCTACCGTCCCCTCGACGCGTCCGGACGGGCCCAGGCCGCCGCTCTCGTTCCGCAACTGACGGCGTTCGGCGGCGATCGGGTGGTATCGGCCGATCGCACACGGTGCACCGCGACGGTCGAACCGTTCGCCTCCCGGCACGGGCTCGAGGTCTCGCTCGAACCGTCCTTGTCCGAAGAGGAGTACCGCGCCGACCCGGACCGCGGCCGCAAGCGGGCGCTGGAGATCGCGTCCGGTCCCGGTACACCCGTGATCTGTAGTCAGGGCAAGGTGATCCCGCCACTGCTCGAGTGGTGGGCGGAGCGCGACGGTCTCGTGCTGCCTCCGGCACGGAATCGGAAGGCGAGCATGTGGGTGTTGTCTCTGCGCGGTGATCGCCTGGTCGCGGCAGACCACATCGACAGTCCTCTTCCCATCGGCCGCCCCACCGTGGACGACGAGAGCATCTGACCCGTAACGCGCGACGGCGGCCACCGGATGTCCGGTGGCCGCCGTCGCCGCACCTGTGCTGCCCGCACGGGTGCGGACAGCATCGAGGGTGACTTCTACTTCTTGGCGCTCTTGCGAGCCGTGGTCTTCTTCGCCGGGGTCTTCTTCGCCGCGGTGGTCTTCTTCGCCGGGGTCGACTTGGTGGCGGTGGTCTTCTTCGCCGGGGTCGACTTGGCCGCGGTGGTCTTCTTCGCCGGGGTCGACTTGGTGGCGGTGGTCTTCTTCGCCGGGGTCGACTTCGCCGCGGTCGACTTGGTCGCCGTGGTCTTCTTCGCCGCAGTCGACTTCGCCGCGGTCGACTTGGTCGCCGTGGTCTTCTTCGCCGCAGTCGACTTCGCCGCGGTCGACTTGGTCGCCGTGGTCTTCTTCGCCGGGGTCGACTTCGCCGCGGTGGTCTTCTTCGCCGCGGTCGACTTGGTGGCGGTGGTCTTCTTCGCCGCAGTCTTCTTGGCCGCCTTCTTGGCCGCCGCGGTCTTCTTGGCCGCTGCAGCCGCACCGCGCTTCACGGCCGGACCCGAAGCGGGAAGCTTCTGGGTGCCCGCGATGATGTTCTTGAAGGACTGGCCGGGACGGAAGGCCGGCACCGAGGTCGGCTTGACCTTGACCGTCTCACCCGTGCGCGGGTTCCGGGCGACCCGAGCGGCCCGGCGACGCTTCTCGAAGACACCGAATCCGGTGATGGTGACGCTCTTACCCTCGTGCACGGCGCGAACGATGGCGTCCACCATGTGCTCGACGGCCGCGGTAGCGGTGCGCCTGTCCGAACCGAGTTTCTCGGTCAGAACGTCGATCAGTTCTGCCTTGTTCATTGATTTCCTCCGCACATACACGGTCCACCGTCAGACCGACTCCAGTCCACGGTAGACCCGCAAACGGGCAAGAGTCTATGTGCCACGCGGATTCTCATGCAAATACATCCGGGCCCGGCCCGACGGGAGTGTCGGACCGGGCCCGGACGGGGTGTGCCCGGAGGGTGTTTTCAGGGCGCCGGAAGGGTACTCGGTTTCCATGACGGCCTTGACTTTTCGTACTCGGAAATCGCGTCTACCTGGCGCAATGTCAATCCGATGTCGTCGAGACCCTCGAGCAGACGCCACCTGGTGTAGTCGTCAATAGTGAACGGCACCACGGTGGTTCCGGCGGTCACGGTCCGGTTCTCGAGATCCACCTCCAGTTCGAGTCCGGGCTGCTGTTCGATGAGTTTCCACAGCAGTTCGACGTCGTCCTGCGAGACCTGGGCGGCGAGCAGACCGGCCTTTCCGGCGTTGCCGCGGAAGATGTCGGCGAACCGGGACGAGATGACGACCCGGAATCCGTAATCCGACAACGCCCACACCGCATGCTCACGCGACGAGCCGGTGCCGAAATCCGGTCCGGCGACGAGAACGCTGCCGCGGTCGAAGGGCGGGGTGTTGAGCACGAAGGACGGGTCGTTGCGCCACGCGGCGAACAGACCGTCCTCGAATCCCGTACGGGTGACACGCTTCAGGTAGACGGCCGGAATGATCTGATCCGTGTCGACATTGGACCGGCGCAGCGGGACGCCGATGCCCTTGTGGGTGGTGAAGGCTTCCATCGAAAATTCTCCTCGTCGGTCCTGTGGTCTAGTCCAGATCCGCCGGTGCGGAAAGCGTTCCCCGCACTGCGGTTGCAGCGGCCACGGCCGGCGAGACGAGATGCGTCCGTCCGCCCTTGCCCTGCCGTCCTTCGAAATTCCGGTTCGATGTCGACGCGGAGCGTTCACCCGGCGCCAGCTGGTCGGGGTTCATGCCCAGGCACATCGAGCATCCGGCCTGACGCCACTCGGCGCCTGCGGCGGTGAAGATCTCGCCGAGGCCTTCGTCCTCCGCCTGTGCCCGCACCCGCATCGAGCCCGGCACGACGAGCATCCGGACGCCGTCGGCGACCTTGCGGCCCTTCAGGACATCCGCCACCGCACGCAGATCCTCGATGCGGCCGTTGGTGCACGACCCGACGAAGACGGTGTCGATCTTCACATCGCGCAGCGGCATCCCCGGCTCGAGATCCATGTAGCGCAACGCCTTCTCCGCGGCAGACCGCTCGGTTTCGTCCGCGATCTCCTCGGGTACCGGAACCGTGGATCCGAGGGGTGCGCCCTGGCCCGGGTTGGTACCCCACGTGACGAAGGGCGTCAGAGCGCTGCCGTCGATATGGACCTCGGCGTCGAAAACCGCGTCGTCGTCGGTCTTCAGCTGCTCCCACGCCTCGACGGCGGCGTCCCAGTCTGCGCCCTCCGGGGCGTGCGGCCGGCCCTTGACGAATTCGTAGGTGGTCTCGTCGGGTGCGATCATGCCTGCGCGGGCACCTGCCTCGATCGACATGTTGCAGATGGTCATCCGCGCTTCCATCGACAGCGCGCGGATCGCCTCGCCGCGGTATTCGAGGACGTAGCCCTGTCCGCCGCCGGTACCGATCTTCGCAATGATCGCGAGGATGAGGTCCTTGCTCGTCACTCCGGGCGCCAACGCGCCGTCGACGTTGATCGCCATCGTCTTGAACGGCCGCAACGACAGCGTCTGTGTGGCCATGACGTGTTCGACCTCACTGGTGCCGATTCCCATTGCGAGGGCACCGAATGCGCCGTGCGTGGACGTGTGGCTGTCGCCGCAGACCACCGTCATACCGGGCTGGGTGAGTCCGAGCTGCGGACCGACCACGTGGACGATGCCCTGATCGAGATCGCCCATGGGATGCAGCCGGACACCGAACTCCTCGCAGTTACGACGCAGGGTCTCGACCTGCGTGCGCGAGACCGGGTCGGCGATGGGCTTGTCGATGTCCACCGTGGGGACGTTGTGATCCTCGGTGGCGATCGTGAGATCGGGGCGCCGGAGCGGGCGCCCGGCCAGCCGGAGGCCGTCGAAGGCCTGCGGGCTGGTCACTTCGTGTACGAGGTGCAGGTCGATGTAGATGAGGTCGGGCTGTCGTGCCGATCCCTCTCCTTCACCGCGCACGACCACGTGCTGGTCCCACACCTTCTCCGCCAGAGTCTTTCCAGCCATCTTCTCCACCTTGTCGTACGTGACGAACGCGAATCCCGGGGGCTGTCCGGCCGCGTATGGCGTCGTCCCCACCGCTCTCGGCATGCGATATGCTTCCCATTATGCGAGACGGAGGTATCGACCTATGAGACAGCATAGCGGGATCGGAGTGCTGGACAAAGCGATGGCAGTCCTCCACGCGGTTGCCGAACAACCGTGCAACCTCAACGAGTTGTGCGCACGGACGGGCCTGCCCCGCGCCACCGCGCACCGTCTCGCAGTCGGCCTCGAGGTTCACCGCCTGCTCATGCGCGACAGCGACGGGCAGTGGCGTCCCGGTCCCGGACTGGCCGAATTGTCCGCGGGCGCAGGCGACACCCTCGTCGAGGCCGCCTCTCTCGTACTCCCCCGCCTACGCGAGATCACCGGAGAGAGCGTGCAGTTGTACCGCCGCGAGGGCACCCAGCGGGTCTGCGTCGCGGCCCTCGAACCCCCGACCGGCCTGCGCGACACGGTCCTTGTCGGGGCGCGCCTTCCCATGACGGCCGGTTCCGGTGCGAAAGTTCTGCTCGCGTGGGCCGATACGGCGACCCAGCGCGCCATTCTTCCCGAGGCCGCGTTCGGCGAACGCGTCCTCGTCGAGGTCCGCCGCCGCGGCTGGGCCCAGAGCGCCGCCGAACGCGAGCCCGGTGTGGCCTCGGTCGCCGCACCCGTCCGCGACAACGCCGGCGCCGTGATCGCCGCCATCTCCGTATCGGGTCCCATCGACCGTATGGGCCGCCGACCGGGTGCCCGATGGGCCGCCGACCTCCTCGCCGCCGCGGAGGCGCTCCAGAAGCGTCTCTGAAGCCGGAACGCACGCGCGGGCCACCTCCCGGGCGGGAGCGGGAGGAACCCGGGCGTGCGGCCCCACCCTGTGCCACAGTGCTTCGCATGGGAACGAACCGCCGCGCAGACATCACGATGACGGACTCGGAGATCGACGAGTTCCTCCACCGCAGCCGGGTCGCGAACCTCGCGACCCTCGGACCGACGGGCACCCCGCATCTCGTCGCCATGTGGTACGCGGTACTGCGCGGGGAGATCTGGTTCGAGACGAAGTCGAAGTCGCAGAAGGTCGTCAACCTTCGCCGCGACGACCGTGTCACCGTCCTCGTCGAGGCCGGAGACACCTACGACCAGTTGCGCGGCGTATCGATCGAGGGGCGGGCAGAGATCGTCGACGACCACGACCGGCTGTTCGACGTCTGCCGCGACGTGTGGGAGCGGTACACCGCCCCGTACACGGACGAGGCGCGTCCCGTGGTGGAGCAGATGATGAACAAGCGGGTGGCCGTGCGCGTGGTGCCCGTGCGGGTGCGCTCGTGGGACCACCGCAAGCTCGGGATGCCCGCCATGGCGATCGGCGGCACGACGGCGGCCTATCTTCCGTCCACCGCACACTGACCCCGGATACGCGAAAGGCTCCCCGATCGAGGATCGGAGAGCCTTCGTGGTT
>NZ_SDMJ01000002.1:392048-796667 GCF_004153645.1 Rhodococcus sp. Q1
GTTGTACCCCCGATGGGATTCGAACCCACGCTACCGCCGTGAGAGGGCGGCGTCCTAGGCCGCTAGACGACGGGGGCCTGGAACTTTCCTCGGCACCGACCGATCGGTGCCTTCGGAGAGAAGAAACACCCACCGAACCGCAGATCGGTGGGAGTCCGTTGTACCCCCGATGGGATTCGAACCCACGCTACCGCCGTGAGAGGGCGGCGTCCTAGGCCGCTAGACGACGGGGGCCTATGGAACTTCTTCTCTTCGCTCCCCGAAGGAAGCTCAGCCAGCATAGCTGGCCGAGGCGCTGCGGGCAAACCACCGCGCCTCAGCTGGGGTACCAGGACTCGAACCTAGAATGGCTGAACCAGAATCAGCTGTGTTGCCAATTACACCATACCCCAATGGTCTGTTCCGTCGGCCCGCGCTCTCGCGCTGCGGTCTCCGTTCCGAACCGAGAAGAAGATTAGCACCAACCCCGCCATGAACTACAAATCGGCTGGTCAGAGCACCGAAATCGAGCCCGGACACCATCTCGGCCCGTCGCCGGGAGCAGGCGGCGGGCCGAGAGGACGGACTCGTCAGGCGATACGAGTGCGGCCGGCGCGCAGCCGGGCGAGCGTGCGCTCCCGGCCGAGCAACTCCATCGACTCGTAGAGCGGAGGGCTGACGTGCGATCCGGTCACCGCGACCCGCACGGGCGCGAAGGCCTTCCTCGGCTTGAGTTCCAGGCCCTCGATCAGCGCGCTCTTCAACGCCTCCTCGATCGCCGGGGTGGTCCAGTCGGCCAGGCCCTCGAGGGCCGTGAGGGAGGCGTCGAGCACCGGCGCGGCATCCTCTTTGAGGTTCTTCGCCGCGGATGCCTCGTCGAGCGTGAAGTCGGCCTCGTCGACGAACAGGAACTTCAGCAGATCCCAGGCGTCGCCGAGCACCACGATGCGGGTCTGCACGAGATCGGCGGCCGTGCGGAAGAGCGCGTCGTCGACCTCGGCCCCGATCCTGCCGTGCTCCACGAGATAGGTCTTCAGGCGCGCGGCGAACTCCGCCGGTTCGAGCAGGCGGATGTGCTCGGCATTGATCGCGTCGGCCTTCTTCTGGTCGAACCGGGCCGGGTTCGAGTTGACCTTGGAGATCTCGAAGGCCGCCACCATCTCGTCGAGGGAGAACACGTCGCGGTCGTCGGCGAGACCCCAGCCGAGCAGGGCGAGGTAGTTGAGCAGGCCCTCGGGGATGAACCCGCGATCGCGGTGCAGGAAGAGGTTGGACTCCGGGTCGCGCTTGGAGAGCTTCTTGTTGCCCTGCCCCATCACGAACGGCAGGTGGCCGAACTCGGGTGTGAAATCGGTGACGCCGATGCGCTGCAGCGCCGCATACAGCGCGAGCTGACGCGGGGTCGACGACAGCAGGTCCTCACCGCGCAGGACGTGCGTGATCTTCATCAGCGCGTCGTCGACGGGATTGACGAGCGTGTAGAGCGGGATGCCGTTGCCCCGGGTGAGCGCGAAGTCGGGCACCGAACCCGCCTTGAAGGTGGTCTCGCCGCGGACGAGGTCGTTCCAGGTGAGGTCCTCGTCGGGCATGCGCAGTCGCACGACCGGCTTCCGGCCCTCGTCGAGGAAGGCCTGCCGCTGCTCCGGGGTGAGGTCGCGGTCGAAGTTGTCGTAGCCGAGCTTCGGGTCGCGACCGGCGGCCTTGTGCCGCTCCTCGACCTCTTCCGGCGTCGAGAACGACTCGTAGGCCTCGCCGGCGTCGACGAGCTTCTGCACGATCTCGAGATGCAGGTCGCGCCGCTGCGACTGCCGGTACGGCTCGTACGGTCCGCCGACCTCCGGGCCCTCGTCCCATTCGAGACCCAGCCACCGGAGCGCGTCGAGGATCGCCTGGTACGACTCCTCGGTGTCGCGTGCGGCGTCGGTGTCTTCGATGCGGAACACGAAGGTGCCGCCGTGATGACGCGCGAAAGCCCAGTTGAACAGGGCGGTGCGCACCAGACCCACGTGCGGGGTTCCGGTCGGTGACGGGCAGAAACGTACGCGTACTTCGCTGGTGGTCATGACTCGCTCAGGGTTGAGGATCGACGGGAGACCATCCCAGGCTATCCGCCCTGCCGCGAGTTCCTGTCAGGATCCCTTCGCGACGACCGGGTTGGTGAGCGTACCGATGCCCTCGACTGTGATCGAGACCGTGTTCCCCGGCTCGATGGGCCCCACCCCCTCGGGCGTACCGGTGAGGATGATGTCGCCCGGGAGCAGCGTCATGACACCGGAGATCCACTCGACGAGCTTCGGGATGTCGTGCACCATCTTCGACGTCCGGCTGCGCTGCCGGATCTGCCCGTCGACCTCGGACGAGATCTCGAGATCGGAGGCATCGATGTCGGTCTCGATCCACGGCCCGAGAGGACAGAAGGTGTCGTACCCCTTGGCGCGACCCCACTGGCCGTCCGTGCGCTGATGGTCGCGAGCGGACACGTCGTTGGCGATCGTGTACCCGAGGATCGCCTCCCGCGCCTTCGCGGCGGGAACGTCCTTGCAGGGGCGGCCGATGACCACCGCAAGTTCCGCCTCGTGATGGACGAGCGAGGTGGAGGGTGGAATCACGATGGGCGCTCCCGGCCCCACGATCGAGGTGTTGGGCTTGAGGAAGATCATGGGCTCGTCGGGGACATCGCTGCCGAACTCGGCCGCGTGCGCGGCGTAGTTGCGGCCCACCGCGATCACCTTGGTGGCGAGGATCGGGGCGAGAATCCGCACGTCGGCGAGGGGCCAGCTCCGGCCCGTGAAGGTGGGATTGCCGAAGGGATGCTCGGCGATCTCCTTCACCCTTGCGGACTCCCCCTCCCCCTCCACGCTCACGAACGCGACTCCATCCGGGCTGGCAATTCGACCAAGGCGCATGTCCGGAGTCTAACGGGGTGCGCGCACGGCGATCGACTGCCGGGTGGCCGGGAGGTAGAGTCCGGATCGAATTCCACATAACGGAACAGACATCTCAGATAGTGAGAGAAATGGATAGTCCGGACATCGGCCGGCGGCGGTGGCTCATCCTCGCGCTCGGCGTCTTCGCCCAGGCCGCGCAGGCCACGGTGATCAACGGCGTCGCCTTCCTCATCCCGACCCTCGACGAGGACACCGGCCTCACCCTCGCCCAGGCCGGGACACTCGCCGGGGCACCACTGCTCGGTGGCGTGTTCACCCTCGTCGTGTGGGGTGCGATCGCGGATCGCTTCGGTGAGCGTCTCGCGCTCACCGCCGGACTGGGAATCGCCGGTACCGCGATGGGTGCCGCGAGCGCGACGACATCCGTGGAACTCTCCCGCACGACCTCCGCGGCTCTGCTCGGTGTGCTGCTGATGTGCGCGGGAGCCGGCGCCGTGAGCGCCAACTCGGCGAGCGGCCGGGTCGTCGTCGGATGGTTCCCTCCGCACCGGCGCGGCCTCGCGATGGGGATCCGGCAGATGTCGGTGCCGCTGGGCGTCGCCGCGGGCGCCCTCGTCATTCCGACGCTGGCGGGCGATCACGGAATCGCCTGGGCTCTCGCGTTTCCCGCGCTCGCGTGCGGTGGGGCGGCCGTCGCCTGCGCCGTCGGCGTGACCGATCCGCCACGCCCCGGCCGGACCGAAGCCGAACGCGCGGGTGTTCTTGCGAATCCGTATCGAACTTCGATGTCCCTCACGCGGATCCATCTCGCGTCGATACTGCTCGTGATCCCGCAGTACGTCGTGTGGACCTATGCCCTGGTGTGGTTGATCACCGATCGCGGATGGGACGAGGTCGGTGCCGGTCTCGTCATCACGGCAGCCCAGATCCTCGGCGCGATCGGCCGTGTCCTCACCGGAGCGTGGTCCGACCGCGTCGGGAGCAGGCTTGCCCCGATGCGCCTCGTCGCCGTATCGGTCGTCCTGGCGATGATCGCGCTCTCCGTCACGGCGTGGACGAACTCGCCCATCGCCGTGGGTGCCCTGCTCGTCGCGTCGATCCTGACGTCGGCCCCGAACGGGTTGGCGTTCACCGCCGTGGCCGAGATCGCCGGACCGTTCTGGGGAGGTCGCGCACTCGGGATCCAGAACACGGGACAGTTCGTGTTCGCCGCGGCGGTCGGGCCCGTGTTCGGCGGCCTCATCGCCGCGGCCGGATTTCCGATCGCCTTCGCGCTGGCCGCAGTGGCTCCGGCGGCGGCGGTTCCGGTGGTGCCGAAAGACTGACGGACCGTGTGGCTCCGGCAGGTACCCGACGGAGCCACACGGGAACGTCAGAGCGCGGCGGTGATGCGGTCGCCGATCTCGGTGGTCACGATCGGACCGGTGCCACGGGTCGAGAGATCGGCCTCGACGGCTCGCTCGACGCGGGCGGCGTCCTGCTCGCGTCCGAGATGGCGCAGCAGCAGTGCGGTGGACAGGATCGCCGCGGTGGGATCGGCGATGCCCTTGCCGGCGATGTCCGGAGCCGAACCGTGGACGGGCTCGAACATCGACGGGTTGGTGCCGGAAGCATCGATGTTGCCGCTCGCGGCCAGACCGATGCCACCGGTCACCGCACCGGCGAGGTCGGTGACGATGTCGCCGAACAGATTGTCGGTGACGATGACGTCGAACCGCGACGGGTCGTCGACCATGTAGATCGTCGCCGCATCGATATGGCAGTAGGCGGTCGTGACGTCGGGGAACTCCTTCCCCACCGTCTCGATGGCCCGTGTCCAGATCGCACCGGCGTTGGACAGGACGTTGGTCTTGTGGATCAGCGTCAGGTGCTTCCGGCGGGTCTGCGCGAGCTCGAAGGCGTACCGCACCACACGCTCGGCTCCGAACCAGGTGTTCACCGACACCTCGGTGGCGATCTCGTGCGGCGTTCCCACCCGGATCGCTCCCCCGTTGCCGGTGTACGGCCCCTCGGTGCCTTCACGGACGACGACGAAATCGATCTCGTGGTCGGCGGCGAGCGGCGACGTCGCGCCCGGGTACAGCCGTGCCGGACGGAGATTGACGTGGTGGTCGAGCGCGAACCGCATGTTCAGGAGGAGACCGCGTTCGAGGACACCGGGGGTGACCGACGGATCACCGATGGCCCCGAGAAGGATCGCGTCGTGCTCGCGAATCGCGGCGAGATCGGCATCGGGCAGCAGTTCACCCGTCGTGTTGTACCGGCGGGCGCCGAGGTCGTACTCGGTCGTCGCGAGGTCCGGGACGAGCGCGCGGAGCACCTTCAGCGCTTCCGCCGTGACCTCGACACCGATGCCGTCACCGGGGATGACCGCAAGTTTCATGAGCACTACTCACTTCCTGTGCGACGGTGGCCGCGACCGTGCAGACACGGTCGCGGCCACCGGATGATGGAGAACGAAACGATCAGGACAGGTCGACCTGGGCGACCCGCGCCTCGAGCGCCTGGGTGACCTGCTCGACCTCGGCGTCGCCGACGGGGCGATCGACGCGCAGGATCACGGTCGCGCCGGGGCCCTCCGCGTCCTGGCTCAGAGCCGCGGCCTGAATGTCGATGCTCGCGTTGCCGAGCACGGTGCCGAGCGTTCCGAGGACACCCGGGCGGTCCTGGTAGTGGACGATCAGGTTGTGGCCCTCGGCGCGGAGATCGAAGCTGCGGCTGTTGATGTTGACGATCTTCTCGACCTGCTGCAGGCCGGTGAGGGCACCCGCCACGGAGGTGACGTGTCCGTCCGGCGCCACGGCGCGGACCTCGACGGCGCTGCGGTGCGTGGTGGCCTCGCTGACCTTGTCGACCTCGACGGTCACGCCCCGCTGCTCGGCGAGCTTGGGGGCGTTGACGAAGGTGACCGGCTCGTCGCTGCTCGCCGAGAACAGGCCGCGGAGGGCCGCCAGACCGAGGATGTCGACGTTCTCGGCGGAGAGCTCACCGCTGACGACGACCTGGACGTTCTGCACTGCCTCGGGCGAGAGGGTACCGGCGAGCAGGCCGAGCTTGCGGACGAGTTCGAGCCACGGCGCGACCTCCTCGCCCACGGGGCCACCGGAGACGTTGACGGCATCGGGCACGAACTCGCCGGCGAGGGCGAGCAGCACGCTCTTCGCGACGTCGGTACCGGCGCGGTCCTGGGCCTCGGCGGTGGAGGCGCCCAGGTGCGGAGTGACGACGACGTTGTCGAGATCGAACAGCTTCGAATCGGTGCACGGTTCGGTCTCGAAGACGTCGAGGCCGGCAGCTCGCACCTTGCCGCCGACGAGCGCGTCGTACAGGGCGTCCTCGTCGATCAGGCCACCACGAGCGGCGTTGACGATGATCACGCCGTCCTTGGCCTTGGTCAAGCGCTCGGCGTTGATCAGGCCGGCGGTCTCCTTGGTCTTGGGCAGGTGCACGGAGATGAAGTCGGCGCGGGCGACGAGTTCGTCGATGTCGACGAGCTCGATGCCGAGCTGTGCGGCACGAGCGGCCGGCAGGTACGGGTCGTACGCGATGACATGGGTCTCGAAGGCCGCGAGACGCTGGGCGAACAGCTGGCCGATACGGCCGAGACCGACGACGCCGACCGTCTTGCCGAGGATCTCGGTGCCGTTGAAGCTCGATCGCTTCCAGGTGCGCTCACGCAGGGTGCGGTCGGCGGCCGGGACCTGGCGGGCCGCGGACATGAGCAGGGCGACCGCGTGCTCGGCGGCGGAGTGGATGTTGGAGGTGGGCGCGTTGACGACCATCACGCCGCGCTCGGTGGCAGCGGCGATGTCGACGTTGTCGAGGCCGACACCGGCACGACCGACGATCTTGAGGTTGGGTGCCGCCGCGAGCACCTCGGCGTCGACTGTGGTCGCGGAGCGGACCAGCAACGCCTGGGCCTCGGGCACGGCCGCGAGCAGGGCGGGGCGGTCGGGGCCGTCCACCCAGCGCACCTCGACACCGTCACCGAGCGCGTCGACGGTCGACTGCGCAAGCTTGTCGGCGATCAGGACTACTGGACGGCCATTCTGGCTCACGTGCGGACTCCCTGTGTCGTGGATGTGTGAGTGGTCGACGGCGCTCGCGCCCGACAGCATGCACGGGCACCCGCGACCGCCCACAGTTTAGTGCCCCGACCCCGGCCACGGCGCCACCGGGATGGGGATCACGGTGGCGCGGGCGGATCCTTCCGTGGCGGCAGCACGACGTGCCGCGGAGACGCGACGAGCAGACTGCGCTCGATACCGGGTCGGTTGCGGTGGCGAAAGGCCGGTCGTGATATCCGGCGACGTCCTCGAGTTCGACCGGTTCGGTCCGGTGGGATCGCCGGGCACGCACGACGACGACCGCCGGCGACGACACGATCGCGGCGAGCTGGGTACGCGCTCCGGCCTGTTCGAGCATCGGCGTCCGGCTGCCACCGGCGCGGATCGGGAATCACCCTGTGCCACCGGCTGCGATGTTCACCACACCGAGAGCGCGCATCTCGGAGCCACATCGGCCGAGTGTCCTCCGCCGCCTTCGCCCGTGGGGCGGCATCGCTCACGACATCACCTGCTCACGATCGCACGGACGACGGCGGCCCGGCACCCCCGCAGGGGTACCGGGCCGCCGTGACCGGATCGGGAGGTCTTACGCCGTCTCGGTGATGGGGCGATCGACCCAGCTCATCAGGTCGCGCAGCTGCTTGCCGACGACCTCGATGCCGTGCTCGGCGTTCTCCTTGCGGAGGCCCTCGAGTTCCTTGTTGCCGCCCTCGACGTTGGCGACGAGGCGCTTGACGAAGGTTCCGTCCTGGATGTCCTTCAGGATCTCCTTCATCCGCTCCTTGGTGCCGGCGTCGATGACGCGCGGTCCGGAGAGGTAGCCACCGAACTCGGCGGTGTCGGACACCGAGTAGTTCATGCGGGCGATGCCACCCTCGTACATGAGGTCGACGATGAGCTTGAGCTCGTGGAGGACCTCGAAGTAGGCCATCTCGGGGGCGTAGCCCGCCTCGACCATGACGTCGAAACCGGTCTTGACCAGTTCCTCGGTGCCACCGCAGAGCACGGCCTGCTCACCGAAGAGGTCGGTCTCGGTCTCTTCCTTGAAGGTGGTCTTGATGACGCCGGCGCGGGTGCCGCCGATGCCCTTGGCGTAGGACAGCGCGAGCGCCTGGCCCTCCCCCTTGGGGTCCTGGTGGACGGCGATGAGCGCCGGAACGCCCTTGCCGTCGACGAACTGGCGACGCACGAGGTGGCCGGGGCCCTTGGGGGCGACCATCGCGACGGTCACGTTCTCGGGAGCGGTGATGAGACCGAAGTGGATGTTGAGGCCGTGGCCGAAGAACAGCGCATCGCCGTCCTTCAGGTTGGGCTCGATGTCGTTGGTGAAGATCGACGCCTGTGCGGTATCGGGGGCGAGGACCATGATGACGTCGGCCCACTCCGAGACCTCGGCGGGCGTACCGACGGTGAGGCCGGCCTCCTCGGCCTTGGCCCGCGACTTCGAGCCCTCCTTCAGACCGATGCGAACGTCGACGCCCGAGTCGCGCAGGCTCAGCGAGTGCGCGTGTCCCTGACTGCCGTAGCCGATGACGGCGACCTTACGACCCTGGATGATCGACAGGTCGGCATCGTCGTCGTAGAACATCTCGACTGCCACAGTGATTACCTCTTTCAGAAAGTATGGGTGTGTTAAGGCTAACGGGTAGCCGTGATGGACTTCGGACCGCGTCCGACCGCGACGACACCGGACTGGACGATCTCGCGGATTCCGTACGGTTCGAGCATGCGCAGCAGCGCATCGAGCTTGGACCGCGTACCGGTGGCCTCGATGGTCAGCGACTCGGGCGAGACGTCGATCACCTTGGCGCGGAACAGATTCACCGTCTCGATGACCTGGGTGCGCACGCTGGCGTCCGCCCGCACCTTGATGAGCACGAGTTCGCGGGCGACGGACGCCTCGTCCTCCTGCTCGACGATCTTGATGACGTTGACGAGTTTGTTGAGCTGCTTGGTGACCTGCTCGAGCGGGAACTCGTCGACGGTCACCACGATCGTCATCCGCGAGATGTCGGGCACTTCCGTACCACCGACGGCAAGGGATTCGATGTTGAACCCGCGTCGCGAGAACAGCGATGCGACTCGGGCGAGCACGCCCGGCTTGTCCTCGACGAGAACACTGAGAGTGTGGCTCGTGCTCACTTGGTCTCCTCCTGGGCCGCCGCGTTCTCGCTGCGGGCTTCGAGCGCGTCGATGGTCTCGTGGATGACGGCGGGATCGTCGGCGGCGGCGTCGTCGTCGAACAACGGCCGGATGTCGCGCGCGGCCATGATCTCGTCGTTGCTCGTGCCGGCGGCGACCATCGGCCACACCTGCGCGTCCTTGCCGACGATGAAGTCGATCACGACGGGACGATCGTCGATCTCCTGCGCCCGGCGGATCGCCGGCTCGACGTCCTCCTCGCGCTCGACGCGGATGCCCACGCAGCCGAGGGCCTCGGCGAGCTTGACGAAGTCGGGGATGCGTAGCGAGTGCGTCGCCAGGTCGGTGTTCGAGTACCGCTCCTCGTAGAAGAGGGTCTGCCACTGCCGGACCATGCCGAGATTGCCGTTGTTGATGAGCGCGACCTTGATCGGCACACCCTCGACGGCGCACGTCGCGAGTTCCTGGTTGGTCATCTGGAAGCAGCCGTCGCCGTCGATGGCCCACACCTCGGTGTCGGGGCGGCCCATCTTGGCGCCCATCGCGGCGGGCACCGCATAGCCCATGGTGCCGAGACCACCGGAGTTGAGCCAGGTGCGCGGCTTCTCGTAGTCGACGAACTGCGCCGCCCACATCTGGTGCTGACCGACGCCTGCGCAGTAGATCGCGTCGGGACCGGCGAGCTTGCCGACGGCCTGGATGACGTACTGCGGCGACAGGGTGTCGTCGGTGGGGCGGTCGTAGCTCAGCGGGTAGGTGCGACGGATGTCGTCGAGATAGGCCCACCAGGCCGCGTAGTCGAGCTTCGTGCCGGTCGCCAGGTCGGCGCGGATGGCCTCGAGCAGCTCGACGATGACCTCCTTGCAATCACCGACGATCGGCACGTCTGCGTGCCGGTTCTTGCCGATCTCCGCAGGATCGATGTCTGCGTGGATGACCTTGGCGTCGGGCGCGAACGAGTCGAGTTGGCCGGTCACCCGGTCGTCGAAACGGGCACCGAGGGTGATGAGCAGATCACTCCTCTGCAGCGCGGCGACCGCAGCGACGTTGCCGTGCATGCCGGGCATGCCGCAGTGCAGGTTGTGACTGTCGGGGAACGCGCCACGGGCCATGAGCGTCGTGACGACCGGAATGCCGGTCAGCTCGGCGAGTTCGAGCAGCTCGGGCGACGCGTCGGCCTTGATGACACCGCCACCGACGTACAGCACCGGGTTCGTCGCGTCGGCGATCAGCCGCGCGGCCTCGCGGACCTGCTTGCCGTGCGGCTTCGTCACGGGGCGGTAGCCGGGCAGGTGCATCTCCGGCGGCCAGCTGAAGGTGGTCTGCGCCTGGAGGATGTCCTTGGGGATGTCGACGAGGACGGCACCCGGCCGGCCCGAGGAGGCGAGGTAGAACGCCTCGGCCAGGATGCGCGGGATGTCGGCGCCGTCGGTGACCAGGAAGTTGTGCTTCGTGATCGGCATGGTGATGCCGGAGATGTCGGCTTCCTGGAAGGCGTCGGTGCCGATGAGCGGACGACCGACCTGGCCGGTGATCGCGACGACGGGCACGGAGTCCATCTGCGCGTCGGCGAGAGGGGTGACGAGGTTCGTCGCGCCCGGACCGGAGGTGGCCATGCACACGCCGACCTTGCCGGTCGCCTGGGCGTAACCGGTGGCAGCGTGTCCGGCGCCCTGCTCGTGACGGACGAGCACGTGACGCACGCGTCGCGAGTCGAAGAGCGGGTCGTAGACGGGCAGGATCGCGCCGCCGGGAATGCCGAATACCGTGTCGACCTCGAGTTCCTCGAGTGCGCGGACCACCGACTGCGCGCCGGTGACCCGCTCGGGGGCGACCTGGCGACGGTTGGCGGGCTGCGCTGCTGCAGCTGCGGGAGTCGGGGTGGTGGACCCCGGCTTTCGCGGCGAGGGTTGAGGCCGTGCGGTTGGTGCGCTCACTGCGAGTTCCTCTGATTCTGGCTCCGGGCAACAAAAAACCCTCGTCAGCAAGTCTGCTGTACGAGGGTGGCGCGTCGTGGGCGAGTTGCGGAATGCGGCTCAGGCGACGACGCGCCGGCCGATTACGAGCAACCCATTCTGATTCACGCGCTCGACGGTAGGCGCATGGTGTCCAGACAGTCAACTTGATGCGGTCGACTGTCCCAGAATGTGAGATGCCGCGGCTGCAGTGCGAAGATGTAGAGGTGTCATCTTCCCAGCAGCCCGTGCCACCTACTCCATCATCCCACACGCCCGATTCGACGACGCAGGTCATCCAGATCTCGCGACTGTCGTTCCTGGCGTGCGCCCTGCTGTTCCTCGCCCTCGCCTCCCCCGCGCTGGCGTGGCCGGCGGCCTTCGCATGGACGCTGATCATCCCGTTTCTCGTCGCCGCATGGATCGTGCGTGTACGCACCGTCGTCGGCCCCGAGGGCATCGTCGCGCGGGCGACCTTTTCCACCACGACTCTGGACTGGGATTCCCTCGACGGCCTCCGGTTCCCGAAGCGGGGCTGGGCCCGCGCACGGCTCACCGATGGCAGTGAGGTCGCACTGCCGGTCGTCACCTTCGGCCGCCTGCCGCAGCTGTCGGAAGCCAGCGCCGGCCGCATCCCCGATCCGTACGCGGCCGCACGCCGCGCCGAGGAGGAGTCCCACCGCGCCGAGGCGGCATCCGAATCCGGATCCGAATCGGTATCCGGTGCCGAAACCGCCGACGACGCAGGCACCGTCGAGAAGAAGGACCACCGCTCCTCCTGAGTCCCGCGACCGGGTGCGGATAGATGCACCCGGAGACACACGAGTAGATTCGTCGGTGCCGCTGCCCGAACCCGCCCCAGCCCGGCGACCGGATGCGGCCCGGCCGATTGCGCACACAGCCACCGTCAAGGAAGTCAGCCCATGCCCCCGTTGAGGTCACGCACCACCACCGTCGGACGAAACGCTGCAGGAGCGCGCTCCCTGTGGCGCGCCACCGGCCTGACCGATTCCGACTTCGGCAAGCCGATCGTCGCGATCGCGAACTCCTACACGCAGTTCGTACCCGGTCACGTCCATCTCAAGGACGTCGGTGAGATCGTCGCGAAGGCCGTGCGCGAAGCGGGCGGCGTGGCACGCGAGTTCCACACGATCGCCGTCGACGACGGCATCGCGATGGGCCACGGAGGCATGCTCTACTCGCTCCCGAGCCGCGAGATCATCGCCGACTCGGTCGAATACATGGTCAACGCGCACACCGCCGACGCGCTCGTGTGCATCTCCAACTGCGACAAGATCACGCCGGGCATGCTCAACGCCGCGATGCGCCTGAACATCCCGACGATCTTCGTCTCCGGCGGCCCGATGGAGGCCGGCAAGGCCGTCGTCGTCAACGGTGTCGCGCACGCCCCTACCGACCTCATCACCGCCATCTCCGCCTCCGCCAGCGAGGACGTCGACGACGCAGGCCTCGACGAGGTCGAGCGCAGCGCGTGCCCCACCTGCGGTTCGTGCTCGGGCATGTTCACCGCCAACTCGATGAACTGCCTCACCGAGGCCCTCGGTCTCGCGCTGCCCGGCAACGGTTCGACCCTCGCCACCCACGAGGCGCGACGCGCACTGTTCGAGACCGCCGGAACGACGATCGTCGAGGCAGCCCTGCGTTACTACCGCGACGACGACGAGTCGGTGCTGCCGCGAAACATCGCGACCCCGGCCGCCTTCCGTAACGCGATGGCGCTCGACGTCGCGATGGGTGGTTCCACGAACACCGTGCTGCACACCCTCGCCGCCGCGCAGGAGGGCGAGGTCGACTTCGACCTGTCCACCATCGACGAGATCAGCCGTCGGGTGCCGTGCCTGGCGAAGGTCTCCCCGAACTCCGACTACCACATGGAGGACGTGCACCGCGCCGGCGGAATCCCTGCCCTCCTCGGCGAACTGCGTCGCGGTGGCCTGCTCGAGACCGACGTCTCCACGGTCCACACGAAGAGCTTCGACGAGTGGCTCGACACCTGGGACATCCGGTCCGGCAAGGCGTCCGAGACGGCCCTCGAGCTGTTCCACGCCGCCCCGGGCGGTGTGCGCACCACCGAACCGTTCTCGACGGACAACCGCTGGTCGTCGCTCGACACCGACGCCGCGGGCGGCTGTATCCGCGACATCGAGCACGCCTACACCGTCGAAGGCGGGTTGTGCGTGCTGCGCGGCAACCTCGCACCGGACGGCGCGATCCTCAAGACCGCCGGCATCGACGAGGATCTGTTCCACTTCGAGGGCCCGGCCTACGTCGTCGAGTCGCAGGAGGAGGCCGTCTCGGTCATCCTCGGCAAGAAGATCAAGGCCGGGGACGTGGTGGTCGTGCGTTACGAGGGCCCGGCCGGCGGCCCCGGCATGCAGGAGATGCTGCATCCCACCTCGTTCCTCAAGGGAATCGGTCTGGGCAAGGTGTGCGCCCTGATCACCGACGGCCGGTTCTCCGGCGGCACGTCCGGTCTGTCCATCGGGCACGTCTCCCCCGAGGCCGCCTCGGGCGGTGTGATCGGCCTGATCGAGCAGGGCGACCGGATCCGCATCGACGTCGCGACCCGCACCCTCGAGGTACTCGTCGACGACGACGTGCTCGCCGAGCGACGCGCGAAGATGGAGGCCTCCGAGCGGCCCTGGCAGCCGGTCGATCGCGAGCGCACGGTCTCGAAGGCACTGCGCGCATACGCTGCGCTGGCGACCTCCGCCGACAAGGGTGCCGTCCGGCGCGTGCCGTAACCCCTCACCACACGAGGGCGAAGGCTCCGCGATCATCCGATCGCGGAGCCTTCGCCCTTGTCGTATCCCGGTTGTTCGTGGGTCAGCGTCCGAAGATCCACAGGCACACGCCTGCCGCCACACCCAGCAGCAGTACGGTGAACGAACCCACGAAGGGGCGTGTCGCCCAGCCGCGTCGTCCGTCGACCGCGATGCGGCCCGGCCCGGTGAGGGTGATCGCCACCGCGCAGGCGACGAGGAGGGCCTCGAATTCGAAGCCCGACGATTCGGCGGCGAAGAACTGGACGCCCGGTTCGAGTTCGTGTTCGAACAGCACCGCGTTGATCATGATCGCGACGATCGCAGCCGCCGCGAACGGGGTGAGCAGACCGAGCACGAGCAGCGCACCGGCGGCGATCTCACCGACCGCGCCGACGATCGCGAGCACCGCCGGCTCCCGGTATCCCGCATCGCGCAGCAACGCTTCGAAACCGTCCAGCCCGGGGCCGTTCCACAGCCCCACCAGCTTCTGCAGTCCGTGGGCGACGAGGATCGCCCCGACCGCTGCCCGCAGGACGAACAGACCGAGGTCCAGGGTGCCCCGGCGGACCTTCACCGGAGTCCGCTCCCCGGCGGCCACCGCGCCGCCCGTCTCCGCACCGTAGACCGGTTCCGGCCGGTACATCTGCTCGGTGGGAGCGGCGTAGGCGTCGTTGCCCAGCGGAGTTCCGGCATCGAAGTCGTCGTCGGACCCGAGATACGACTCGCGTGGTCGGCGCATCTCGAGTGTGCGTTCGTCGGGCTGAGTGCCGTAGGGACTCGAACCCGCGTCCGGTACGCCACCGTTCTTGTTGTCGGCCACGTCCTCAGCCTAGGCCCGCCTCCGCACCCGCACCCGGCATCCGCGGGTGCGCGCGTCGTGCCGGTAACGTTTGCGGCATGACACGGGGTACGCGGTGGACCGGTTCGTGGGGCGTACGCGCGGCAGCGGCGGCGCTGGCCGTCGGAGTCCTCGCCGTCCCGTCGTGTGCCCGCTTCGACGACTCCGCATCGAGCCCGTTCACCCCCGAACCCACCTTCGATCCCGGTCCGGGTGTAGGCCCGCAGGATCCCACCGAGACGACGACGCCGAGCGCCTCCCCCAAGCTGCCGGGGCCGTGTGTCGATCCCGACCCGGCGGTGATCGCGACCTGCCTCGACGTCACCGGTGGGCTGGTGACGATGCCCGACGGCAACTCCGCGCTCGTCACCGAACGCCGAACGGGTCGGATACTGCAGGTCGCGCCGGACACCGAGCCGGTCGAGGTCGCGACGATCCCCGTCGACGGGTCCGGAGACGGCGGGCTGCTGGACGTGGCGCTCTCCCCCACCTTCGCCGAGGACCGGTTGTTCTACGCCTACATCACCACGGCCTCCGACAATCGCGTGGTCCGGATCGCCGCGGGCGACACCCCCAAGGACGTGCTGACGGGGATACCCCGCGGCGCCACCGGCAATGCCGGCGCCCTCGAGTTCGTCTCGCCCACCGAGATCGCCGTCCTCACCGGTGACGCCGGAAATGCTTCCGCCGCAAACGATCCGAACGTCCTGTCCGGCAAGCTCCTGAAATTACCGCTCCCGGCGCCCGGAGCGGCGCCGGCACCGTCGGTGATGCTGTCGGGTATCGGTACCGCGGGCGACGTGTGCCGCGATCCGAACGGCAACCTGTGGGTCACCGACCGCACGCCCCTCGAGGACCGGCTCCAGCGGGTCGGGGTGGACGGCTCGACCGGCACCGGCCCGGCCTGGACGTGGCCCGAGCGGCCCGGCGTCGCCGGTTGTGCGGCGGCCCCCGACGGGATCGCGATCTCGCTCACCGACGCGAAAGCCGTCGCGGTCGTCACCACCGACCCGGGAACCGGGGCGGTCACGGCGGCGCCCGTCCTCGCGGCGGAGGACCGCTACGGCATGCTGCGCGGTGCGGCCTCGTCGCCCGACGGCCTGCTGTGGGTGTCCACGGTCAACAAGTCGGGCGCCGAACCGGGACCGAACGACGACCGCGTCGTCCGCATCCAGTTCCCGGCCGGCGGCGGCGGATTCGACTGATCAGGCCCGCTCCGGTGTCTCCGCCGGCGCGGGGCGGTGGAGCAGTCCCGCGAGCATCGGGAGCACCAGGACGGTGACGGCGCCGGCCGCCACGAGGATCGACGCGCTCGCGTTCGACATCTGCCCGGCGGCCACCGCGACCCCCGTGACCGCGACGATCAGCGGGAGGCCGGTCGTCGAGTACAGCGCGATCTGCAGTTGTTCCGCGGTTCCGAACATCCGGCTCCCGGTCGCGTCGCGTTCGAGGCGCGACGCGACGAACACCGGCACACCCCGTACGAGGATCAGCAGTCCGAGGAAGGCCAGCAGGATCCCTGGGGCGCCCACGACGGCACCGACGTCGATCGCCATGCCCGAGGTGACGAAGAAGATGGGGATGAGAAAGCCGTATCCCAGACCGTCGAGCTTCTTCTCGAGCCGTTCGTCGCCGGCCGGGATCGTGCGGCGCAGGATGAAACCGGCCGCGAACGCGCCGAGGATGATGTCGAGATCGAAGACCGCGGCCACCGCGATGAGCCCGACGAGCAGCAGCATCGTCAGGCGCACCGGGATCTGGGCGGTGGTGTCGGAGCCGAGCCGGACGAACTGCGAGAACCGCGTGCCCTCCCGCAGGATCCAGGTGGGCAGCACGGCGACGAGGACGGCCACCACCGCGAAGGCCAGCAACACGATCAGCGACCCGAGTGCGCCGCGCGCCCCGAGCAGGATCGCCATGGCGACGACCGGCAGCAACTCCCCGAACGCACCGTGGTTGAGCACCGACCGCCCGATCGGGGTGGCGACGAGTCCGCGGTCGGCGAGGATCGGCAGGAGCGTCCCGAGTGCCGTGGACGTCAGGGCGATCGCCACTGCGATCTCGGCGTGCACCTGACCCGTTGTTCCGAGGAGGGCGACGGTACCGAGCGCCGACAGCATGCACACGCACCAGGTGACCATCGCGCGACGTCCGCCTCGCCCGCGCAGCTCGGCCGGGTCGATCTCGTATCCGGCGAGCAGGAACAGCATTCCCAGCCCGAGCTCGCGCAGGATGCCGATCTCGCTACCGGTCTCCGCGAGATCGAGCGCGTAGGGGCCGATGAGGACACCGGCGACCAGCAGCAGCACGACCTCGGGGATCAGCCGACGCGGAACGAGGCCGGCGATCAGCGGTGCGAGCACCGCTGCGACGACGATCCAGAACAGCGAGGTGGCAACTGCGGCGTCCATGCGCCGCTACTCTAGCGGCGCAAGATCAACTGCACGCGGCGATCACGAGTTCCTTCACGCGCGCCGGATCGGCTTGTCCGCGAGTGGCCTTCATGACGTCGCCGACGATCTTGCCGGCCGCCTGGACCTTGCCCGAACGGATCTTGTCGGCGATGTCCGGGTTGGCGGCGAGGGCGGCGTCGACCGCGGCCTGCAGCGCCGAATCGTCGCGCACGACCTCGAGACCGCGAGCGGCCACCACCTCGTCGGGTTCGCCCTCACCGGCGAGCACACCGTCGACGACCTGACGGGCGAGCTTGTTCGTCAGCTTGCCCTCGGCCACCAGCGCGATGACCCGGGCGAGCTGCTCGGGCGTGATGGGCAGCTCGGCGAGTTCGACGCCGCGGGTGTTGGCCTGCTGGGCCAGGTACGCAACCCACCACGAGCGGGCCTCCGAGGCGGGGGCACCGGCCTCGGTGGTCGCGATGACGAGATCGAGCGCGCCGGCGTTCACCAGGTCGCGCATCTCCTCGTCGGACACGCCCCAGTCGGCCTGGATGCGGGCCCGGCGCAGCCACGGCAGCTCGGGCAGGGTGGCGCGCAGTTCCTCGACCCAGGCGGCGTCGGGAGCGATGGGCTCGAGATCGGGCTCCGGGAAGTAGCGGTAGTCCTCGGCGGTCTCCTTGCGACGACCGGGCGAGGTGGTGCCGTCGGCCTCCTGGAAGTGCCGCGTCTCCTGGATCACCTCTCCGCCGGACACGAGCACCGCAGCCTGCCGGCGCATCTCGTAGCGCACGGCCACCTCGACGGACTTGAGGGAGTTGACGTTCTTCGTCTCGGTGCGGGTACCGAATTCCTTCGCGCCGATCGGCATGAGGGAGATGTTCGCGTCGCAGCGCATCGAACCCTGATCCATGCGGACGTCGGAGACGTCGAGGGCCTCGAGCAGGTCGCGCAGGGCGGTGACGTAGGCACGCGCGACCTCGGGGGCGCGCTCGCCGGCACCGACGATCGGCTTGGTGACGATCTCGACGAGCGGCACACCGGCACGGTTGTAGTCGAGCAGCGAGTGGCTCGCGCCGTGGATGCGGCCGGTGGCGCCACCGACGTGCAGCGACTTGCCGGTGTCCTCCTCCATGTGCGCGCGTTCGATGTCGACCCGCCAGGTGGTGCCGTCGTCGAGCACGACATCGAGGTAGCCGTCGGTGGCGATCGGCTCGTCGTACTGCGAGATCTGGTAGTTCTTCGGCTGATCCGGGTAGAAGTAGTTCTTCCGCGCGAAGCGACCCCACGGGGTGATCGAGCAGTTCAGCGCGAGCCCGATCCGGATCGCGGACTCGACCGCGGCCTGGTTGACGACGGGCAGCGCCCCCGGCAGGCCGAGGCAGACCGGGCACACCTGAGTGTTCGGCTCGGCGCCGAAGGCGGTCGGGCATCCGCAGAACATCTTGGTGGCGGTGTGCAGCTCGACGTGCACCTCCATGCCCATCACGGGCTCGAACTTCGCGAGCACGTCGTCGTAGGCGAGCAGGTCAGCGGACACGGAGGCAGTCATGATGTCGATTTTAGACGGCGCCACGAGTGCCGCCGCGCGGCCTCACCCGAACAGGATCCGCATCTCCTGGTAGCGCTCGTCGGGCACGTACTTCGGCTCGGCGAGCTCGTCGAAATCGACCCGGGCGATGTCGGTGCCGTGCAGCGCGACCATGTGCCCCCAGTCCTCCTCGGCGACGAGGTCGGTCACCGCCATGCCGAGGCGGGTCGCGAGCACCCGGTCGAATGCCGTGGGGACACCGCCTCTCTGGATGTGCCCGAGCACCGTCGCGCGGGTTTCGATACCGGTGTGTTCCTCGATGAGCGGGGCGAGCACCTCCGCGATACCGCCGAGGCGTGGCCGGTCGAAACCGTCGAGTCCCTTGATGGAGTACGCCTCCTCCATCTCGGGGAGCGTGAAGCCCTCCGCGACGACGACCATCGGCGCCCGTCCGCGGTCGCGGACGCTGGTCACCCACTCGCAGATCTGTTCGAGGCTCTCGGGGTGTTCGGGGATGAGGATGGCGTGCGCACCACCGGCGGTGCCCGCATGCAACGCGATCCACCCGGCGTGCCGGCCCATGACCTCGAGCACCATGCACCGTTTGTGGGAGTTGCCCGTGGTGCGGAGACGGTCGATCGCCACGGTCGCGATCTCGACGGCCGTGTCGAAACCGAAGGTGTAGTCGGTGTGACCGAGGTCGTTGTCGATCGTCTTGGGCACACCGACGATGCGGATTCCCTCACCGAACAGCCGCTTCGAGGCGGCGGCGGTGCCCTCTCCCCCGATGGCGATCACGGCGTCGACACCGAGGCGGTCGAGCGTCTTCTGGATGTTCTGCGCTCCACCGTCGGGCCCCTGGTACGGGCCGAACCGGCTCGTACCGAGGATCGTGCCGCCCTGCTGGGCGAGACCGCGAACACGGCTGCGGTCCAACGGGATCACATCGCCCTCGACGAGACCGCGCCAGCCGTCGAGGAATCCGACGAACTCCTGCCCGTGCACCTCGGTCCCCTTGAGCACCGCACCGCGGATGACCGCGTTGAGACCGGGGCAGTCCCCGCCGCTGGTGAGAATTCCGATCCTCGTCACGCACTACCTCCCGTCGCATGGATCCGTACCGCCCGGACCGGTACCGCCCGGACCGCTGCTGCATTGCCATCCTGCCCGTTCACCGGCGCGACGGCAGCCCGATTCAGCCGGGTGTGACGAGACCGGATTCGTAGGCGAGCACCACTGCCTGCGCGCGGTCGCGCAGATGCAGCTTCCCGAGCACCTTTCCGACGTGGGTCTTCACGGTCTGCTCGGCGACGAACAATCGTTCTGCGATCTCGGTGTTCGACAGGCCGTGCGCGATCAGTTCGAGCACCTCGAGTTCGCGTGGGGTGAGCGGATCGAGGACGCGGTCGCGCCCTCTTGCCGGCCGGCGTCGGCTGGTGACGTCGGCGATCAGGCGGCGGGTGACGGTCGGCGCGAGCAGTGCCTGACCATCGGCGACCACCCTCACGGCTCGCACGAGTTCGTCGGCGGGGGCGTCCTTGAGCAGAAACCCGCTCGCTCCCATCCCGAGCGCTTCGTAGACGTAGTCGTCGAGGTCGAAGGTGGTGAGCATGAGCACCTTCGACCGCGGCTCACGGGTGTCGGCAAGGATGTGCCGCGCCGCGTCGAGGCCGTTCATCTCGGGCATGCGCACGTCCATGAGGACGACGTCGGGCCGCAGTCGCGCGACCTCCGAGACGGCCGCTCGACCGTCGGGGGCATCGCCGACGACGCTGATGTCGGGCTGGGCTCCGAGCAGCGCTCCGAAGCCTTGCCGGACCATGGCCTGGTCGTCGGCGATGAACACGGTGATGGGAGGGTGCGGTTCGGTCATCGGCACCCACCTTAGGCCCCGGTCAGCACCGGGAGAACCGCTCGGACCTCGAAACCGCCGCCGGGGCGGGGATGGGCGACGAGCTGCCCGCCCACGACGGACGCGCGTTCGACCATGCCGAGGATTCCGTTGCCGCCGCTGCGGTCCGACGGCCGAACGGTGGTGTCGACCTGACCGGCCGAGGCCGGCCCGTTGGTCACCTCCACCGTGACGCTCGCCGGCTCCCACTGCAGCCGTGCGCACACGCGGGCACCGGGTGCGTGCCGGGCCGCGTTCGCCAGGGACTCCTGCAGGATCCGGTAGACGGTGAGTCCGACACCGTCGGAGACAGGTGTGGGGACGCCGACCGTCTCCGTCTCGAGCGTCATACCGGCTCGGCGGGACGACTCGAACAGTTCGCCGATGCGGTCGATGCCGGGCTGCGGTTCGTGTTCGGGGAGTTGCCCGTCGCTGCGGAGCACGCCGAGCAGGGTGCGGACCTCGTTCAGCGCTTCCCGTGCGGTCGCACCGAGGGCGTCGAATTCGGCGCGCACGTCGTCGTTCACGTCCGGAAGCCGATAGGGAGCGCTCTGCGCCTGGACGACGATCATCGACATGTGGTGGGCGACGATGTCGTGCAGGTCGCGTGCGATGTGCGCCTTCTCCTCGAGGATGGCGCGACGCGCACGTTCGAGCTCGCTGACCTCCTCCTCCTGGGCGAGTTGCCGTCGGGAGATCAGCAGCCAGCGCACCAGCAACCCGAAGACGACGACGGCGGTGATGCCGATGCCCCATCCCCAGCCGTTGCGGCCGGGAACGAATGCCGCGAACAACAGGACGGTCGCGATCCACACGACCAGCACGAGGCGGATCTCCTCGCGGATCGCAACGGCGAACACCAGCGCGAGCATCACCAGGATGTGCACGACCTGCCACGGATAGTCGTAGCCGGGAACGAGGTCGAACGCTATCGGGATGACGAGTCCGGCCGCCGCGGCCACCGCCCACCCGAGAGCCGGCCGGACGAGCACGAAAAGGAACGGGAACACCGCCATCCCCGAGATCAGCGGCAACAGCGGCGGGGAGATGTCGTGGGTCAGGGGCAGCGTCGGCCACGCGATCGCATAGAGGATCAACGTCACGGTGACCACGGTGACGACGCTCCACCGTCCCCGTCCCAGGCGTCCCGCGGTTCTCACGCCGGACTTCGCAAGCTCTTTCACCTCACCCACGCTAGGAGCCCCGGTCTCGACTGTCCTCATACCTGAGGGTGAGATCCGCCTGGCTCTGCAGGTGGTGTCGGCCTCCGCGAGATCGCTCCGTCGCGGGGTCCGGTGCAGGGCTGTGCGTTCCTAGCGTCGCCGGCATGACAGTGAAATCCGCAGCGGTCCGAGTCGCGTCGGTCGTCTTCCTCGCCACCGCAGCATATGCCGCTGTGCCGGGGGCGCTCGCCCGTTCCGCCTCGACCACGACGGAGGACGCCGCGGCCGCGGCGACGGTGACGGCGCTCGTCGCCGACGACCCTGAGCGAGCGCTGTCGTCCCTGCCGGCCGATTTCGCCGCCGTGATGGGGTACGCGCCGATCGTCGAGCAGTGGGCGGACGGGACGACCGTCCTCGCCGATCCGGAGGGCGACTGCTCCACCCCGGTGCCGCTGCCGGCAGCGTTCGAATCGGCATGCCGGGTGCACGATCTCGGGTACGACCTCCTGCGGTACGCCCACACCACCGGCGGCGAGCTGGGCACCGATGCCCGGCGCGACCTCGACGGGTTGTTCGCGCGACATCTCGACACCGTCTGCCGTTCCGAACCCGAGATCACGTCGTGCACGCCGGTCGCAGGGATCTCTTCTGCAGCAGTGCAATTCAACTCGTGGCGACAGGGTCACCGGACGCCTGTCGCGGAATCGCCGTGGGCCTTGGCCGTCGCTGCGGGGTCGGTAGCCCTGGGTTTCACGGCACGAAAGGTGCGGCGATGACGGTCCTCATGGTGGTTCTCGCGACGGTGATCTCCCTCGCCCCTCCCCTGCTGCCGCGGCAGTCGGTCGTGCAGGGTGTCGTCACAGGTTTGTTCGTCGTGATCGCGCTGACGGTGCTCCGTCTCGTCGTGGTCGCGCGACGGCGGACCGGGCGACCTCCACGGCCCGCGAGGCCGGAACTGCGTGTGCCGGTCGCGCTCGTCGGCGGGTCCGTCGTGCTGATCGCGGCGGCCGGTGCACATCGGTGGCAGAACGGTCTGCGGGAGGCGATGTCGGTCCCCGCTGTGGATGTGCGCTGGTGGCTCGAGGCACTGGCGGTCGCGATCGTGGTGGTCGCGGCGCTGCTCGCCGTTCCGCGCCTCGTGCATCTCCTGTCGCGACGCGGGGTAGCAATGGCCGTCGCCGCGACGCTGGGGATCGGCGTCACGGTCGGGATCGGCACCGCCACGGTGGCCTCCTCACCCGGAGGAACGATCGACACGGTCGCCTCCCCCACCGCGCTCTCGGCGGGATTGTCGGGGGGCGCGGGATCGGCGGTGGCGTGGAACCGGTTGGGCCGCGAGGGGCAGAAGTTCGTGTCCCTGCCTGCCGAGGGGTCACCGATCCGGATCTACGTGCCGTTGTCGGCCGCACCGGATCCGTCTGCGCGCGCCGAGTTCGCGGTGGACGAACTCCGCCGGGCGAGAGCCTTCGATCGACCGCATCTCGTGGTGGCCGTGCCGACCGGTTCGGGCTGGGTCGATGCCGCTGCGGTCCGCGGTTTCGAGAACCGGTGGGGTGACGACGTCGCCATCGTCGCCCAGCAGTACTCGGACATGCCGAGCTGGGCGACCTTCGTCCTCGACCGCGGTGCCGCGGAGGAGGAGGCCCGCGCCCTGGTCACCGCACTGCGAGCGCACCTGTCCACGCTGCCCGACGAGCGACGCCCCGCTCTGCACGTCTACGGGCAGTCCCTGGGCGCGACCGGCGCGAGCGCCGTCTTCGACGACGAACCGGAGCCGTGTGCACTGTTCCTCGCGGGGCCACCCGCGGGGGTCCGCACCGACGGTGCGAGTGTCCGGGCGAACACCTCCGACCCTGTCGTGTGGTGGCAGCCGTCGCTGCTGTGGTCGCCACCGGATCTGTCGCATGCGCGCGCCGATGCCCCCACCCCACCGTGGCTGCCGCTGGTGTCGTTCGTGAACACGACGGTCGACCTGCTCACCTCGCTCGAGGCGGCACCCGGTCACGGCCATCGCTACGGCGACGACCAGGCGCGGTGCACCTCCGCCGACGGGTAGATCGCGCCCACACGGATCGGCGCCCGGATACACCGCGACCCGCCGGCCGACGAACGGCACGACGGGTCGCGGTGTGGGAAGGGATCAGGCGACGATGGGTCCTCGTGCCGCCTCGAAGGCCGCACCCACCCGGTACAGACGCTCGTCGGCGAGAGCCGGGGCCATGATCTGCAGGCCGACGGGGAGACCGTCGTCCGCCGAGAGGCCGGACGGCACGGACATCGCGCAGTGCCCCGCGAGGTTGGTCGGGAGCGTGCACAGATCGGACAGGTACATCGCGAGCGGATCGTCGACCTTCTCGCCGAGCTTCCACGGCGTGAACGGGCTCGTGGGCGAGACGAGCACGTCGACCTGCTCGTAGGCCTTGTCGAAGTCCTGCGCGATGAGGGTCCGGACCTTGAGGGCCTGACCGTAGTAGGCCTCGTAGTAGCCGGAGGACAGCGCGTAGGTGCCGATCATGATGCGGCGCTTGACCTCCTTGCCGAAACCGGCGGCGCGGGTCGCGGCCATGACCTGCTCGGCGCTCATCGTGCCGTCGTCGACGCGCATGCCGTACCGCATCGCGTCGAAGCGGGCCAGGTTGGAGGAGACCTCCGACGGCAGGATCAGATAGTACGAGGCGAGTGCGTATTCGAAGTGCGGGCACGAGACCTCGACGACCTCCGCGCCGAGCTTCGTGAGCGTCTCGACGGCGGCATCGAACGACGAGAGCACGCCGGGCTGGTAGCTGTCGGAGTGCAGCTCCTTGACGACGCCGACCTTCAGGCCCTTCAGGTCGCCGGCCGCACCCTGGCGCGCCGCCTCCACGACGGGACGCACGGCGGCGTTCACCGACGTCGAGTCGCGCGGGTCGTGCCCGGCGATGACCTCGTGCAGCAGTGCCGTGTCGAGGACGGTGCGGCCGCAGGGGCCACCCTGGTCGAGCGACGACGCGCAGGCGACCAGGCCGTACCGCGAGACCGTGCCGTAGGTGGGCTTGGTGCCGACGGTGGCGGTGACGGCGGCGGGCTGGCGGATCGAGCCACCGGTATCGGTGCCGATCGCGAGCGGTGCCTGGTACGACGCGAGCGCCGCAGCGGAACCGCCACCGGAGCCACCCGGGATGCGGCTGGTGTCCCACGGGTTGCGGGTGGGGCCGTATGCCGAGTTCTCGGTGGACGACCCCATCGCGAACTCGTCCATGTTGGTCTTGCCGAGGATGGGGATGCCGGCCTCGCGCAGCTTCGTGGTGAGCGTCGCGTCGTAGGGCGAGACCCAACCCTCGAGGATCTTCGAACCGCACGTGGTGGGCATGTCCGTGGTGGTGAACACGTCCTTGAGCGCGAGCGGCACACCGGCGAGCGCCGAAGCCGGCTTCTCGCCCGCGGCGACGGCGCGGTCGACCTCGGCCGCGGCGGCGAGCGCCTGCTCGGACGCGACGTGCAGGAAGGCGTTGTACTCCCCGTCCACCTCGGCGATGCGATCGAGGTGGGCCTGGGTGACCTCCACCGACGACAGTTCGCCGGCGTGGATCTTCGACGCCAGGGTCGCGGCGTCGAGCCGGGTCGTATCGGCGCTCATTCGCCCTCTCCCAGGATCTGCGGGACCGAGAAGCGGTCCTCCTCGACGGCCGGCGCACCGGAGAGCGCCTGCTCGGGCGTGAGCCCGGGAACGACGACGTCGGGTCGGGTCACGTTGGTGACGGCGTTCGGGTTCGCCATGGGAGCCACATCGTCCGCGGCCACCTCCGACACCGCCTTGACGTGGTTGAGGATCGAATCCAACTGACCGGCGAACTCGTCGAGTTCGTCATCGGTCAGCGCAAGCCGGGACAACCGGGCGAGATGCGCGACCTCGTCACGGGAGATGGCAGGCACCGTGAATGGCCCCTTTCCGATGGAGAGTGAACGTCCTGTCCAGGGTAATGCGTCCTGGAAGCGGCGGCGCACGCGGTTCGACGACGTCACTCGCCGCCCGCGCGGTGCCGCTTCCGCGGTCCGATGTTGCGGGCTCCGCAACGCTGTGTTGCATTCGTGTGAAATCCCCGGTCGCGACCGGGGATTTTCGGTGGGCTCGGCCCATTTTCGATTCCGCACCCTCCCTGACGCCGTCGACGAGGTGCAAGGATGTGGTCTGCCAGAGGCCGATACGGCCCTTGGCGCCGGCATGCGGATGCCGGCGCACCACATGCCGTCGCTGTGGCGTTCGCCGACGGCACGAAACGACTGAGGAAGGACTCACGTGTCGTACCTCCTGCGTGTCAGGCTCCCCGATCGTCCCGGTAGTCTCGGCTCGCTCGCCCTGGCGCTCGGTTCGGTCGGCGCCGACATCCTGTCGCTCGACGTGGTCGAACGCGGCAGTGACTTCGCGATCGACGATCTCGTCGTCGACGTCGAACCGGGCAAGCTCCCCGACACGCTCCTCACCGCGGCCGAGGCCCTGCCCGGCGTCACGGTCGACTCGATCCGCCCCTACGCCGGGATCCTCGACACACACCGCGAACTCGAGCTGATCGATCACGTCGCCGCCGCGCGCGACGATCGGATCCAGATCCTCGTCGACGGCGCGCCTCGGGTGCTGCGCGTCGGCTGGGCGACCGTCCTCGGGGTCGGGCCGAACGGCATCTTCCGCATCGCGGGGAGCCCGGGTTCGCCGGAGACCCGTCTCAGCGGCGTCCCCTGGATGCCGCTCGCCGAAGCCACCCTGCTCGACCACGAGGGCGACTGGGTGCCGCAACTCTGGCGCGACATGGACACGATGCTCGCGGCCGCTCCTCTCGGCTCATCCGAGCGCGTCCTCGTCCTCGGGCGTCCCGGCGGACCCGAGTTCCGGCCGTCCGAGATCGCGCGCATCGGTTACTTCGCGGGCATCGTCGGCACCGTCCTCCGGTAGTCGCCCGAGGTTCGGGGACAGGCCTCAGCCGACGACGAGTCTGTGTGCCTGCGCGATCGCTTCCTCACGCGAATGCACACCCAGTTTCCTGTAGAGGGAACGCAACTGGGTCTTGACGGTGTTGAGGGTGACGAACTGTTCTTTGGCGATCGTGCCCGCCGTGCCGCCGGCGAGCAACGCGTCGAGGACCGCGCGCTCGCGTGGGGTCAGCCGTACGGCGACACGGATCTCACGGAAGATGCCGTACTCGGCCATCGCCGAGTCGAGATCGATCGGCAGGTCGACACCCAGGGACAGGATGTCGCGCACTGCCGACGGTGGGACACCGACGAACGGCCGCGTCACCCCGGCATGTTCCGCCAGCACCACTGCCCGCTGGAGCCGTCGTCGCGCATCGGTGCGGCGACCGAGTCGCAGCGCCGCCACCGATCCGATCAGGGCGAGTTCCGCACCGACGGCCGGACAGTGCTCACGGGCGGCATCCCCGCGATGCACGATCACCTCGGCGCCTCCGGGATCGCCGGCGAGCAGACTCGATCGCGCCCGGGCCGGAACGGTGAGGGGGTGTGTCGACCCGTCGAGCAGCTCGCGCGCCGCACCGGGCTCACCGAGAGCGAGGTGCAGATCGGCGCGCGCGGCATCGACCAACACCGCGGAGATACCGGTGAGGCGATGGGAGAAGTGCTGCAACTCCGAATCGATGTACAGCAGGCCGTCGGCGGGCACACCACTCAGCAACGCCAATCGACCGCGCGCGTACATGACGGCCGCCCACAACTCCTCCGTGTGGCGGAGTGTGCCGAGCTCGGAGAGTGCGCGGAAGGCCGTGCCGGTGTCGAGCCGGTCGAGTGCCACGAGCGCGGTGGCGGCCAGACCTGCCGTACGGACGAGTGCCTCGGCTTCTCCCAGGATCGGCGGATGCCGCCGTTCCTCCTCGATCCACCGGGTGGCCTCGTGGGTCCGGCCCCGGAGCGCTTCGAGCAGCGCGAGTTTGCCTGCGGCCTCCCGCTCGACGAACACCCCTCGCCCCGCCGTGTGGGCGTGGCGCAGCATCGTGCCGGCCTCGGTGGTGCGGCCGCCGAGGAGGTAGACGGTGCCGAAGTTGAGGTATTTCAGTCCGTGAGCGTGCCGGGCCGTGGTGTCGAGCGTCTCGAAATCCGGCACGGGTTCGGTGGCCAGGCCATCGCACACCTCCATCGCCTCCTCGTAGGAACCCTGCATCCGGAGACTTCCGAGGCGGAGGACCGCTTCGAAGGATTGCGGGAATGTCCACTCCCTCGGCTCTTCCGGGCCGTTCCGTGCACGGGTGATCGTCCGCAGCGACGCGACGGTGCGATCGTCGGTCGCCATGCCGTCGGGAAGCAACTCGAGCAGCACGATCCCCAGGGAGCGGAGCGATCCGCTCCCGTACAGCGCCACCCAGTTCTTCTCGACGATGTCGATCGCGCATCGCCGGTCGCGCCGCTCCACGGCGTGTTGGAGGGCGATGTCCGGACGTGAGCGCTGCAACCAGTAGTCGATGAGAGCCGACCGCGCATCCCCCAATTCCTCCGGGTATTCCGCGCCGCCCACCCGCAGGAGTGATCTTCTGACGACCTCGGGATAGCACCGGGTGGTCCGGCCGCTCGCGGGGTCCGCGTCCGTCGAACAGGTCTCGATCAGTCCCGAATCGGTCAGTGCGGCGAGGAAGACGTCGCCGTCGTCGATGTGCGGCAGGGCCGAGATCGACGACCGTGTCACCGTGTTCGGTGCGGCGGAGACGAGGACCGAGCGGGAGGGCAGTGCCGGTGAGGAATCCGCCGCCAGCGCATGCATGACGACGAGATCGACGGCCGAGTCGACGAGTACGTCGAGGGCGTCGGTGCCGTAGACCCGATCCGGCTTCTCGGCGCGCAGCGTCGCACACACCGCCGCGACGAATGCGGCGAATCCTTCGGTGCGGCGGGTGATCCACTCGATGGTGCGTTGGTCCCGCGCAAGTCCGAAGAGCCGGCACAGTGCAGCGGTCTCGTCCACGGTGAACGCCAGGTCGTCGTCGCCGACGATAGTCCTGTGCGGGTGTCCGTCGACAAGTTCGGCCCACGAGCCTGCGGCCCTGCTGGTGACCACCATCCGCACCTGCGGCCCGAGCCGCAGCAACTGCCCGACCCGGTCTTCGATCGCTTCGACCGACCGGACACCGTCGAGCACGAACATCACGGGCCGGGGGTGCCGGACCAGTATCGAACACAACGAGTCGAAGGAGCCTTCCGTTGCAACGGGTTCGTCGATTCCGAGGGAGGTGCACAGCGACGATGCCACCGTCGCCCAGTAGGTCTCGGGTGTGACGTCGTGCGCGGGTTCGGGAATCACCACCGGCGCCCACTCGGGACACGGGTCGGTCGCCAGCCACGTGTCGACGAGGGTCGTCTTGCCGGAGAAGGGGCCACCGAGGATCACGGCGAGTTCGGAATGCGCGGACAGAACGGAGAACAATCGGCGACGGGACAAAGGCAGTGTTCTCGGCACGTCCACTATCCCTTTCGCATCCGGGCAGCATCGCCCTCGAAACGGACTCACAAGTATGTGCAAATATTAGCAGCCGGCGGGGGAAATGACGGATTTCGCCGGGATTCCGATCGCGCGCCAGGAATCACATCGAAGTAGTCCCGTACCTCCATTCACACGGTCCACGAACGGATCTCACGTCGGCGGGGGAGAAACTCGGTGAGCTTCTCCCCCGCTGCGACTTCGTTCAGTGTGCGAATGCCTGGTCGGTGTGGCCGCGACCGACACCCTCGCGGAGATATCCGACTACATCGGCGATGTCTTCACCGAGCTTGTGGGCGATGTCCCGACTGAAGCCCTCGCGAAGCACGATTCGCAGGACCGCGACGTCCTCCGCGTCGGCCGGCATCGTGTAGGCCGGAACCTGGAATCCGCGGGCCCGCAATTCGTGGGAGATGTCGAACACCGTGAAGCCGGGGTCGCCCGTCACCTCGAAGGAGATGACCGGGATGGCGGAGCCGTCCGTGATGATCGCCATGTTCTCGATCTCGGAGATCTGCTTCGACAGCATGAGTGCGGTGTCGCGCAGGGTCTCCATGATCTGCGTGTAGCCGGCGACACCGAGCCGGATGAAGTTGTAGTACTGGCCGATGACCTGGTTACCAGGACGCGAGAAGTTGAGCGTGAACGTCGGCATGTCGCCACCGAGGTAGTTGACCCGGAAGACCAGGTCCTCGGGCAGATGTTCCTTCGAGCGCCAGACGACGAAACCGATACCCGGATAGGTCATGCCGTACTTGTGACCACTGACGTTGATGGACACGACCCGCGGCACACGGAAGTCCCATTCGAGGTCCGGATGGAGGAAGGGCACCACGAAGCCACCGGAGGCGGCGTCGACGTGCAACGGGACGTCGGGACCGCCGGAGGCCGCGAGCTCGTCGAGCGCGGCGGCGATCTCCGCCACCGGCTCGAGTTCACCGGTGAAGGTGGTGCCGAGGATCGCGACGACGCCGATGGTGTTCTCGTCGACCGCGTCACGGACCTGCTCGGGGGTGATGACGTAACGGCCGGGCTCCATCGGCAGGTACTTCGGCTCGACGTCGAAGTAGCGGCAGAACTTCTCCCACACCACCTGCACGTTGCTGCCGAGCACCAGGTTCGGCTTCGACGCGTCCTTGCCGGCGGCCTTGCGGGCCTCACGCCAGCGCCACTTGAGCGCGAGCCCACCGAGCATGACGGCCTCGGACGAACCGATCGTCGAGACACCGGTGGCCGAGGACGGATCGGCCGGATCGAGGTCGTCCGCGTTGAACAGGTCGGCGACCATGTTGACGCAGCGGGTCTCGATCTCCGCCGTGGCGGGGTACTCGTCCTTGTCGATCATGTTCTTGTCGAATGTCTCGGCCATGATTCGGCCCGCCTGCGGATCCATCCACGTGGTGACGAAGGTCGCCAGGTTGAGCCGCGAGCTGCCGTCGAGCATCAGCTCGTCGTGGATGAACTGGTAGGTCGCCTCCGGATCGGTCTCCGACTTGGGAAGCCGCAGAGCAGGAATCGGTTCGGTACCGAGCCTGCCGGTGAAGGCAGGTGCGAGTGTCTCGCCTGGAGCGTCGGACTCTGACATGGTTTCCTCCATTTCCCGCATCGAACACTCGTCGATCCGGTGACATCGGGACATACGGGGCGGTTCTCACACCTCGATCGGCGGGTACAGCCTCTCCATCGTGTAGCGGCGGTTGCGCCGGACCGACAGGGCACTCAGGGTCAACGATACGAGCAGAATTCCGACGAGAACGGCGATTGCGATCCACAATCGCGAATCGATGTTCTCGGCGACGGTGAGCTGTCGCAGACCGTTGACGGTGTAGGTCATCGGGTCGAACGGGTGGATGTACTGGAACGGCTTCGCGGTGGTCGGCACAGGGTAGATACCGCCGGCCGAGACGAGTTGCAGCATCAGGAAGGCCAATGTCACCACACGGCCGACGGCGACCCCGAAGATCGCGTTGAACGCCTGGATCATGGCCAGATACGTCGCGGAGATCAACATCAGGAACAGGATCGTCCCCACGACGTGCTTCACGTCCAGTCCGACACCGAAATGGACGACCGTGTACATCACGACCACCTGCAGGATGCCCACCAGCAGCGCCGGCCAGTACGACGCGAGAACCGTGCGGTAGGCGCCGAGTCCCGCGACGGTGGGCCGCGACTGCAACGGAGTGAGCAGCATCCAGGTGATGATGCCTCCGACGAACAGGGCGAGCGACAGGAAGAACGGCGCGAAACCGGTACCGAAGGTGGGTGCCTCGTTCGTGTAGTTCTGTTGCAGTGCAACAGGAGTCGACAACGTCTCGGCAGTGGAGGTGCGTTGTTCGTCCGTCCAGCTCGGCACCTGGGCGGCGCCCTGACTCAAGGCCTGCGCGAGTTCCTGCGAACCCGACTGCAGCTCGACCATCCCCGAAGACAGTTCTCCCGCTCCGTCGGCGAGCCGGACACTGCCGTCGGTGAGTTGGACGAGACCGGAGTTCAGCGTGGCGGCACCGGAGCTCAGCTCGTCGACACCGCTGCGGAGTTGGTTCACCTCCGCCGCCAGACCCCCGCTCGACAACGTCGCCAGGGCGCCCTGAAGCGGACTGTTCGGATTGCCGAGTTGATATTCGAGTTGTTCGGCGCCTGCCTGCAGACGCATGATCTCAGCGCGTAGGGCGTCGGCATCGGAGGCCGCCTGTTGCGCCGTCAGCGGTGTCAACGCGGTGATCGCCTGCTGCACGACCGGATCGGAGCTCCGGTTCAAGATGTCGACCACCTGCTGTACGGCCTGGTTCACCGTCGACTGCGTGGTCTGCGGTACCCGCGATTCGAGGGCGTCGAGCGAGGCCCGCAGCTCCGCCGCCTGCCCGGCGACACCCGAGAGGGCACCGCTGTCGAGCGCGCTGAGCAGCGGACCCGTCACGCCGTCGATCGCGGTGGCGAGTTCGTTCGCGCCGGCAGCGAGCTGCGCCGACCCGTCTCGCGCCGTGACCATGTTCGTCGCGAGCTCCTGCGATCCCGAAGCGAGCTGGTCCGCGCCGCTCTTGGCCGTGTCGATGCCGTCGGCGAGCTGCCCGGCACCGTCGGCGGCCTGCTTCAGACCCGAGCCGGCGCTCTCGAGACCGGTGAGCACGGTCCCGACACCTTGGGCACCGATCGTGGAGTTCACCTGCCCGATCACCTGTTCGGACGCGTCCTGCCCGATGATCGTCGCGAGATAGTTGTTCGCGTCGTTGAAAGTGAAGACCAGATTCGCCTTCTCCGGGTTGTCGCCGTTGGGGGATTCGACCGCTTCGGTGAAATTCTCCGGAATCGTGATGGTGTAGTAGTACTTTCCGTCGGCCAGACCCGCGACGGCGTCCTCTTCCGAGACCTCCGCCAGATCGAGCTGACCGGATGCGATGAGGGACTTCACGACCTGATCGCCGGCGTCGACCTGTTCCCCCGTCGACGAACGACCGGTGTCGTTGTTGACGATCGCCGCGGGAATCTTGTTCACCGCACCGAACGGATTCCAGAAGGCCCACAGGTACATGGCCCCGTACAGCAACGGCATGAGAATGATCGTCGCGATCGCGATGCGCGGCATCGTGCCGCGGAAGTATCGCTTCGAGTCGCTACCGAGAGAGACGCCTGCGAGCACTCGTCACTTCCTCTTCGTCAGGACGCCGATGTCACCGGGTCCGAGCAGATCGTGCATGTCCACCACGGCCCGTACCCCGCTATCGGGGTCGACGGGGTTCACGTCGCCGATGATCACCGCCTGGTTCTCACCGAGCGCGACGAGCCGGCCGAGCAGGGTGGCACGTTCGACGTCGTCGGCGATCCGATCGATCCGGCCCACCACCAGCAGTGGCGGACGCCGGGTGTTCGCCACCGAGATCCGCAGGAGCAGTTGCTGGAGTTCGGGGAGGTCGTCGACGAACGCCTCGAGCGGTGGCAGCGGTACGTCGCCGAAGATCTCCTCGCACATCTCGGCGATACCGTCCTCACGGACCCGCGGAACGAACTTGTACCACGGGGAATCCCACCGCTTCTGCTCGGTGACGAGATCGCGCACGGTGACCGACGGGCGCACCTCGTCGAGTTCGTTCATGCACGCGATCGCCGACCGCGCGATGATCTTCTGCGGCCGGTCCTCACCGAGAACCGTCAACGATCCCCGGGTCAATCGCATGCGACCGCACAGGGCCATGAGCAGCGCGGTCCGTGCGGCACCTGCCTGTGCGGCCAGAACCGTCACGCCCCCGGCGTCGAGGTCCAGGTCGAGGGGGCCGAAGACGTGACCCCACGGTCCGTGGAGTTCGATCCCGCGCGCAGACACGAGCGTGCCCGGGGTCTGGCGGGCAACCGCCTGCTGCACGGCCGGAGCTCCGTACGGAGAGGTCTCGAGATCGTCCGGTCCGGCTGTGCCCGCCGATGTTCCGCCGTAGTTTCCATCCGCGACGAAGGGATCCTCGAGTTGTTCGTCCGACAACTCGTCCCATGCCCCTGCGTCGCTGTGCTGTCCGTAGTGGGTCACCGACCGTCCTTGCGCCGAACGAGTGGGGCGTGGTGTCGTGTCCGATACGCGTCCACGATCACAGGCTGTTCTTGACGACGTGGCCGTTCTTCACGATGACCGACAGGTTCTTGGCCGGATCGGCGATCAGACTCAGGTCCTCGAGCGGGTTTCCGTCGACGAGGAGCACGTCCGCCCAGGCACCCTTGTCGATCACGCCCCATCGGGCCTGCCGGTACGGATCGCGCTCGCCGGCGAGCCGGAACAGTTCGGCGTTGCCGGAGGTGAGCATCCGCAGCGCATCGAGGTTGCTGTAGTGGTCGCCGAGCCGCGCGGCCATCTCGCTCTGGCGCGGCGCGATCTGCGGCTCGAGCAGCAGATCGGTTCCCCATGCGGTGTTCACGCCGTGCTTCTGCGCCCACTCGTAGACGTGGTCGGTGCCGGTGCAGATCTGCTTGTCCTTCTCCGCACGATCCGGATCGGGATAGTGGTGATCACCGAGCGCGAAGGGCTGCATCGACAACCACACCTCCTTCTCCGCCAGCAACGCGACGGTCTCCTCGTCCGCGAGGTGGCCGTGCTCGATCGACTTCACTCCGGCCGCGACCGCGCGGCGGATCCCGGTGACGTTGTAGACGTGGGTGGCCACGTAGGTGCCGTAGTCGGACGCCGCCTGGACCGCGGCCCGCAGTTCCTTGTCGATGAACTGGACGGTGTACAGCGGGTCGTACATGGACGCCGCCCCGCCGCCGACCATCAGCTTGATCTGCGATGCGCCCTTCTTGAGCTGCTCGCGCACGGCTGCGAGGACCCGGTCCTCACCGTCGGCGACCCGCATGAAGCCGATCTGTTCGGCGCGCGCCTGGTCGCCGCCGAGGGCCGTGGGGCATTCGTAGACGAAGCCGAAGTCGCCGTGCCCGGCCGTCTGCGAGATCGCGGCCTGGGACGGGTAGATCCGGGGTCCGTCGAACAGTCCTCGGTCGATCACCGACTTGATGCTGCCGGTGTCGCCGGCCATGTCGCGGACGGCGGTGAAACCGCGCAGCAGCATGTTGCGGGCCTCCGCGAGGCCGTTGAGCGCAATGTGCGCTTCGCTGCCCATCACCATGTCGATATAGGAGTTCGCGTTGCCGACGAGGTGGACGTGCGCGTCGGACATGCCGGGCATGAGAACCCGCCCGCCACCGTCGATCACGTCGGTTTCGCGGCCGGGTTCGTCGCCGATCGGCGATGCGGACACGGCCAGGATGCGGTCTCCGTCGATCAGTACGTCGCCGGTGACGAGTTCTCCGGAAATTCCGTCGAAAACTCGCACATTACGAAAAAGGAGGCGATGTGTGGACTTACCGGTCTCCGTCATGGCTGGGACGCTAACGCGCATCGAACACGGTTTCTTACCAACCGACAAGTTTCCGGTCCAATTCACCCCGGCCATTCACCCTTTTTATGAAATATACTCTGACCTGCACCTATCTGATCGGACAGTTTCTTCCGAAAACGCACAAATTTCCAATCTCGGACTTATACTGCGCCAATGCTGATTCACCCGACATTGCGCATGCAGTCCTGGGGATTCGTCATCGGGGCCGTCCTGTTCGCATTGGGTTCGGCACCCGGAATTGCGACGATTCTCGGCACCGCAGGTGCAAATACTTCGTTCTTCGTGGGTTCCTGGTTCTTCACGGGTGCGGCATTCGTCCAATTGATGCGGAGTGGACCGGCGACCGTCTCCGACAAGGGCAGCCCGGCGATCCGCGCCGACTGGCTGGCCTCGCTCACCCAGTTCATCGGTACGTTGCTGTTCAACGTCAGCACGGGAGCAGCACTGCACGCCCACACCGTCAAGGGTGAGATGCACCTGGTATGGAACCCCAATCTCGAAGGTTCCCTGTGCTTCCTGGCGTCGAGCGCCATCGCGTGCGCGATCCTCTGGCGGTCCGGCTCGCATTGGACGCCGCGCTCGAAGGACTGGATCAGCGGATGGCTGAACATGCTCGGGTCGATCGCTTTCGGGGTCTCCGCGGTCGGTTCGTTCATCCTCGACGACGGAAATACTCTCGACCCGAGCCTGGCCAACGCCGGCACGTTCGTCGGCGCGATCTGTTTCCTCCTGGCCGCGGCGGTGTTCCTCGGTAGGCGAAGCGCCGAGGAACACGAGTCCGCTACGGCTCCTTGATAATCCGTCGACAGGACACCTGCCGGCGGGAGGCGTCTCAGTTCTCTCCTTCGCGCCCTTCCAGGTAGGCGCGAGCAGCATCGGGCCCCTCGTCGAGCAAAATCCGGAAACCGTCCTCGTCGAGCACAGGCACCCCGAGATCGGCCGCCTTGTCGGCCTTCGACCCCGGATTGTCGCCGATCACGACGAAGGCGGTCTTCTTCGAGACCGATCCGGCCGCCTTGCCGCCACGCGCGACGACGGCCTCCTTGGCCTGGTCGCGGGAGAATCCCGCGAGCGTGCCCGTGACCACGATCGACAGTCCTTCGAGCGTCCTCACAATGGATTCGTCGCGCTCGTCGGCCATCCGCACGCCCGCTGCCGCCCATTTGTCGACGATCGCGACGTGCCAGTCGACGGTGAACCAGTCGGTCACCGCGGCGGCGATCGTCGGTCCGACGCCCTCGACGGCCGCGAGTTCCTCGACGGACGCGGACCGGATCCGGTCGAGGCTGCCGAACTCGGTGGCCAGGGCGCGCGCCGCAGTGGGTCCGACATGCCGGATCGACAGGGCGACCAGCACGCGCCAGAGCGGTTGCTCCTTCGCCTTGTCGAGATTCTGCAGTAGGCGTTCGCCGTTCTTCGACAGCACACCCTTGGTGGTACGGAAGAACGGGATGCGTTCGAGGTCTTCTGCCGTGAGTGAGAACAGATCGCCCTCGTCGGCGATGACGTTTCCCTCGAGGAGCGCCGTGCCCGCCTCGTAACCGAGCGCTTCGATGTCGAACGCTCCCCGACCCGCGACGTGGAAGACTCGTTCGCGCAACTGCGCCGGGCACGACCGTGAATTGGGGCAGCGCAGATCGACGTCGCCCTCCTTCGCGGGAGCCAGAGGTGTGCCGCACTCGGGGCACTGCGAGGGCATCTCGAAGTGGTACTCGGTGCCGTCGCGCAGGTCGACGACGGGGCCGAGCACTTCGGGGATCACGTCGCCGGCCTTGCGGATGACCACGGTGTCGCCGATCAGCACGCCCTTGCGCTCCACCTCGGACGCGTTGTGCAGCGTCGCGAGCGAGACCGTGGACCCGGCGACGGTGACCGGTTCCATGTAGGCGAACGGGGTCACGCGCCCGGTGCGCCCGACGCTGACACGGATGTCGAGGAGCTTGGTGGTGACCTCCTCCGGCGGATACTTGTAGGCGATCGCCCAGCGAGGAGCCCGGGACGTGGCGCCGAGGCGGCGGTGCAGTCCCATGTCGTCGATCTTGACCACGAGACCGTCGATCTCGTGCTCGACGTCGTGCCGGTGCTCACCCCAGTAACGCATCCGCTCGACGACCGCCTCGGCACCCTGCACGCGCGCGGTGTGCGGGGAGACCGGCAGCCCCCAGGCGGCGAAGGCCGCGTAGGCGTCGGACTGCGAACGGGGTTCGAAGCCTTCCATTCGGCCGTAGCCGTGGCAGTACATACGCAGGTGCCGCCGCGCGGTGACGGCAGGATTCTTCTGCCGCAGGGACCCGGCGGCCGAGTTGCGCGGATTGGCGAAGGGCGGTTTGCCCTCGGCAACCAGGCCCGCGTTGAGGGTCTGGAAGTCCTCGAGCCGGAAGAACACCTCCCCGCGAACCTCGAGCAACGAGGGAATCGGGTATTCGTCACTGCCGGTGAGTTTTTCGGGAACGTCGTCGATGGTGCGGGCGTTGAGGGTGACGTCCTCGCCGGTGCGGCCGTCGCCGCGGGTGGCGGCGCGGACGAGTTTGCCGTTCTCGTAGACCAGACTCAGCGCGACACCATCGATCTTCACCTCGCACAGATAGTCGGGGTGTGTGCCGGTCTCGGCCTCGGCGCGCGAAAGCCACGCACGCAATTCGTCCTCTGTGAAGACGTTGTCGAGGCTGAGCATGCGTTCGAGATGTTCGACGGCGCCGAACTCGGTGGCGAATCCGCCACCGACCAGCTGAGTGGGCGAATCCGGCGTGCGGAGTTCGGTGTACTGCTCCTCGAGCGCCTGCAGTTCGCCGAGGAGCGCATCGAACTCTCCGTCGGAGATGACGGGGGCGTCGCGCACGTAGTAGCGGAACTGATGCTCGCGCACCTGTTCGGCGAGATCCTGCCAGCGCTCACGCGCCTCCGGAGGAGCGGTGATGGGTGCGTCCGTCGGTTCACTCACAGCCTGCAAGCCTAGTCGAGGGAGCCGACAGGAACGCTCAGAGTGTGTCGGCTTCCTCGGCGAACGCCGAGGCGACGTCGCGCACGGAACGCAGGGCGGCCCGCGCCCCGTCCGTGGACGCCGAGGCCAGCCCACAGACCGGACTCACCGCCACCGAGTGCAGCACCTTCCGGGGGAAACCGAGCCGGTCGATCAGGTCGACGGCCGGTGCCGCGTACTCGCGCCAGCCCGTCGACGCCGGAGCGGTGGCAGGCACGAGCCCCAGGATCGGGACCGTGCCGGAGTCGAAGAGTTCCCCGAGTCCGTCGAGGTCGGAGCGTCGCACACGACCGACGTCGAAAGCGACCGCCTCGGCAGCGCTGCGCCGCAGGAAATCGGCCGGGAAGGTGTCCGCGCAGCAGTGCACCGCGACGGACAGTCCGGTGCCCCGGATCGTCGTGTCGAGCACGTCCAGCGCTTCCGGATCCGGGACCGCGGGCACGGTCTCGAGAATGGTCCGGCCCTTCAGCGTTCCGGCGAGCACGTCGGGAAGCGACGGTTCGTCGAGTTGCGCGACGACCGGCACACCGATCCGGCGGGTGATCTCGGCCGCGTGCCGGGCCAGCCCTTCCGCGAGCGATTCGGCCAGCTCGCGGACGGCACCGCGGTCGGTGAGCACCCGTCGCCCGGTGGCGAGTTCGACGTGGGCGGCCAGGGTGAGCGGTCCGGCGGACTGCACCTTCACCGGGCGGGTGACGTCCGAGCCGGCGCGTTCCCAGGCCTCCTCGAGCGCGTCGAGATCCTGCGCGAGCAGATCGCGCGCCCGGGCGGCCACGGTGCCGCGCCGCGACACCAGGCGATATCCGGTGGTCGAGGTGTCGAGATACATGTCGACGAGCAGCGCACTGACGCGCCCGATGATATCGGCACCGAGCCCACGCGCCGGTAACTCGACGAGATGCGGCAGATCGGTGAGTTCGCCGACGACGACCGTAGCGGCCTCGCGCGGGTCCGTTCCGGGCCACGAACCGATGCCTGTCGCGGCACCGGACCACACCTCGCGGCCGGGGGCAGGTGCCGTCACCGCTCCCCTGCCGTAATGGTGCCGCTGCCGAGAACGATGTCGCCCGCTGCATCGGGGCGGTACAGCACGGCGGCCTGACCGGCGGCGACACCGGTGAGCGGTTCGCGCAGCGTGATCTCGATACCCGTGCCCACCGCTTCGGCGACGGCCGGGGCCAGTCCACCATGTGCGCGGACCTGAACGACGCACTCGATCGGGCCGACGGGAGCCGTGCCCGAGGTCCACACGGCGCGCTCGGCCCGGATCGACCCGACCTTCAGCTGTTCGGCGCTGCCGACCCGCACGGTGCCGCTCCCCGGCTCGATCGCCGTGACGTAGCGGGGACGTCCGTCGGGTCCGGGTCCGGCGATGCCGAGCCCCTTGCGCTGGCCCACGGTGAAGCCGTGTACGCCGTCGTGCTGCGCGAGCACCTCACCGGAACGGTCGTCCACGACGGCGCCCGGGCGCACGCCGATCCGGGCACCGAGGAAGGCTCGCGTGTCGCCCGAGGGGATGAAACAGATGTCGTGGCTGTCGGGCTTGTTCGCCACCGCAAGTCCGCGTTCGGCCGCCTCCTCGCGGATCCGGCTCTTGGGGGTGTCGCCGACAGGAAAAACCGCGCGCGACAACTGCTGCGCGGTGAGCACGGCCAGCACGTACGACTGGTCCTTGTCGGCGTCGACGGCGCGGCGCAGCACCCCGCCGTCCAACTGCGCGTAGTGACCGGTGGCGACGGCGTCGAAGCCGAGGGCCACGGCGCGGTCGGCCAGCGCCGAGAACTTGATCTTCTCGTTGCAGCGCAGACACGGATTCGGGGTCTCACCGGCCGCGTAGGACGCGACGAAGTCGTCGATCACGTCCTCCTTGAAGCGGTCTGCGAAATCCCACACGTAGAACGGGATTCCGAGCACGTCGGCGGCGCGGCGGGCGTCGCCGGCGTCCTCCTTCGAACAGCATCCCCGCGAGCCGGTGCGCAGCGTGCCCGGCGCGCTCGACAACGCGAGGTGTACTCCGACGACGTCGTGTCCGGCCTCGACCATGCGGGCGGCGGCGACCGCCGAGTCCACACCGCCGCTCATTGCCGCAAGAATCCTCATCTCCGGTCACCTCCTCGTCCACCGGCGCTCGCCAGTCCGGCGGCGCGAGCCCTGTCCACCACGGAAGGGAGAGTTTCGATCAGCTTCTCGATGTCGCCACGGGTCGTCGTGTGTCCCAACGAGAATCGGAGCGATCCACGCGCCGTGACGGGGTCCGATCCCATCGCGACGAGCACGTGGCTCGCACGCGCGACCCCGGCCGTGCACGCCGAGCCGGTCGAGCATTCGATACCGGCTGCGTCGAGCAGCATCAGCAGCGAATCCCCTTCGCACCCGGGGAATGTGAAGTGTGCGTTGTTGGGCAGTCGTCCCGCCCCGCGGGGGCCGTTGAGGATCGCGTCGGGAATCACCGACTCGACACCTGCGACGAGAAGATCGCGCAGGCGTGCCAGTTCGGCGTTACGTCCGGGCAGATCCGAGGTGACCTCGCGCAGCGCCGTAGCCATCGCCACGACGGACGCGGTGTCCTGTGTACCCGAACGCACGTCGCGTTCGTGACCGCCGCCGTGGGCGAGCGGCACGCACGGCACCTGCCTGCCGAGCAGCAACGCGCCCACCCCTTGCGGCCCCCCGAACTTGTGGGCGGCCAGGGTCAGCGCCGACAGGCCGCTCGCGGTGAAGTCGACGGGGAGATGAGCGACCGCCTGCACGGCGTCGCTGTGCATCGGGACGTCGAACTCGGCGGCGACGGCGGCGAGTTCGACGATCGGCATGACGGTGCCGACCTCGTTGTTCGCCCACATGACGGACACGAGGGCGACCTCGTCGGCGTAGCGCGAGAGTTCGTCGCGGAGCGTGCCGGGATCGACGCGCCCGGACCGGTCGACCGGAAGCCACGTCACCACTGCGTCCTCGTGCTCGACGAGCCATTCGACGGCGTCGAGCACAGCATGGTGCTCGACCGCGCTCGCCAGGATCCTGCGACGACGGGAATCCTGGGCGCGGCGGCCCCAGTAGATGCCCTTGATCGCCAGGTTGTCGCCCTCGGTACCACCGGAGACGAAGATCACCTCGGAGGGCCGGGCGCCGAGGGCGGCTGCGATCGACTCTCGCGACTCTTCGATGCGGCGGCGCGCTGCGCGCCCCGAACCGTGCAGGGACGACGCGTTTCCGACGGTGGTGAGGACCGACGTCATCGCCTCGACGGCCGCAGGAAGCATCGGCGTCGTCGCGGCGTGATCGAGGTAGACGGTCGTGGAGGTACCGGAGGGACCGGAGGCGGGCGAGGTCATGACCGATCCAGGATAGCGGGTGGGCACGGGTGCCCGCCGCGCTCAGGGGGTCCGCGGGCGGGCGGCGTCCGCCCGGTGCGCCGCACGGGCAACCGGTGAGCGGTCGACCGGCACGGAGGATATGGCATCGGCCACACGATCGGCGCGGACCGCGCGGTCGCATCGGGCCGCGAGATCACGCCGGTCCTGTCCCGGCCGTTCGAGCGGCGCCAGGACGACTTCGGCGACGACACCACGGTTCCGGATCATCCGCCGGAGCGACGACCCGATCGTCTCGTCACCGACGAAGGCGGGCACCGCAGTGGACTCGCCCGTGCGCTGGCGGTAACGCAGTCCGACCGGCTGGACAAGGCACTGTACGTCCACCGCCGCCTGGAGCAGTGCGGGACGGAAACCGCCGTAGGCCCGACCGCACCATGTCGTGCCCTCGGGGAAGACCGCGACACGTTCGCCTGCGAGCAGGCGGGTACGTATCCGATCGATCACGTCGGGCAGCAGACGCAGCCGTTCCCGGTCGATGGCGATGACACGCATCCGGCGTGCGAGTGTGCCCAGCACACCCCAGTCGAGCAGGTCCGCCCGTGCCACGAAGACAGCGGGAGCGACCGCGGTGAGGACCAGCACGTCGGTCCACGAGACGTGCGGTGCAACGACGAGCACGCCCCCTGCGTGCGCCCGCCGGTCACGTCTGTCGTCGACCGTCGGGTGAATGCCCACGCACCACAGCAACACGCGCGCGCTGCGACGCAACGTGTGTTCCCGGCGCGTCGCAGGAATCATCCGTCCGGCCGACAGGAGTGGTACCACCGTCAGCACGAGCGCCACGAGCGCGATGCGCAGCCCCACCGTCGGCAGACCCACACGGTCCGCGTCGTCCGCCAGACACCGCACGCCGCACGGGCTCGACGGCATCCACCCGTGCAACCGCGTCATCGCGTACCACCCTCGTTGCGCTCCGCGACGGCCCGCAAGCGGGCGAGATACCGTGCGTTCGCCCGGTCCACGGCGAGTATCGCGACGAAGTCGGCGACGCCGAAGTCCGGGTCGTGGGCCGGTTCACCACAGATCCGGGCACCGAGCCGGAGATATCCGCGCAGCAGCGGCGGCACCACGGGGCGCGGTGGCGGCGCGATCTCATCGAGAGGATGGCCGTCGACCACGACGGGGTTCAACGGGCGTACCCGTGATGCGGGCTCGATCGCGTGTCGGTCGAGCAGAAGGTCGCGCACACCCCGCACGTTCGACGCCTCGGGTTCGTCGGGCGTCGTGCGCAGGGGCACCGACACGCATCCGACGACCTCGTGGTGTCCGGTCGTCTCGAGATAGAGCAGGATCCCGGCCCACATGAGGGTGAGCACGGACCCGGAGCGGTGGGCCGGATCGACGCAGGCCCGACCCATTTCGACGAGACCGCGTCCGTGGGGGTCGAGGGCGGTGAGATCGAATTCGGTGGCGGTGTAGTACCCACCCGCCTCGCGCGCGGCCTCGGGCAGCAGCATCCGGTAGCAGCCGACGACATCGTCGGTGACCCGGTCGTGCACGAGTATGTGGTCGCAGAACTCGTCGAACCGGTCCGTGTCGAGACCGGTCCCGGAATGAGGGAGCCGGAAGCCCGGTTCGTTCGCGAAGACCCGATGGCGCAGACGTTGCGCAACCGTGCGAACGGACGGTTCGGTCGAGACGACGAGAGAATAACGGGGGCCGGACAGGATCGGGGCGGTGAAATGACTCGGGCGGTACAGCACCGACGATGTGGTCATGCCGAAGGTGTAACGAGTGCGGGAGGCGTGCCGGCGGCGCCGGGATGTCGCGGTGATGCATCGCCGATGAACACTCCGCCGAACAGATGTGGCCCCGCTCCTCGAAAGGAACGGGGCCACCCAGGGATCGGTCTGCCCGAGCAGATCAGCCCTTGTGCTTCTTGACCTCGTCGGTCAGCTGCGGAGCGACGTTGAACAGGTCGCCGACGACGCCGTAGTCCGCGATCTCGAAGATCGGGGCCTCTTCGTCCTTGTTGACGGCGACGATGGTCTTCGAGGTCTGCATGCCGGCGCGGTGCTGGATCGCACCGGAGATGCCGAGTGCGACGTACAGCTGCGGCGAGACCGTCTTGCCGGTCTGACCGACCTGGAACTGGCCCGGGTAGTAGCCGGAGTCGACAGCGGCGCGGGACGCACCGACGGCGGCACCAAGCGAGTCGGCGAGTTCTTCGACGACGGAGAACTTGTCGGCCGAACCGACACCGCGGCCGCCGGAGACGACGATCGACGCCTCGGTGAGCTCCGGACGGTCGCCGCCGACGATCGGATCGCGCGAGACGATCTTCACGGCGTTCTCTTCCTGAGCCGGAACCTCGACGGCCACGCGCTCGGCGGCAGCGGCTTCGGGCTTGGCCTCGACGGCACCCGGACGGACGGAGATCACGGGGACCTCACCGTTGGTCTTGGCATCGACGGTGTACGCACCACCGAAGATCGAGTGCACGGCCGAGCCGTCGGCCTTGACGTCGACGACGTCGACGAGCAGACCGGAACCGATGCGGGCGGCGAGACGGCCCGACACCTCCTTGCCCTCGACGGACGCGGCGGTGATGACGGCGGCGGGGCTGGTGGACTCGACGAGCGACGCCAGGATGTCGACCTTGGGGGTGACCAGGTACTTGTCGACGTCGTCGGACTCGGCGGCGTAGACCTTGACCGCACCGGCGGCGGCGAGGGCGTCCTGCAGCGCGTCGGCGGTGCCGGGAGCACCGGCGACGACGGCGGCGGGTTCGCCGAGCGCACGCGCGGCGGTGATCAATTCGGTGCTGACCTTCTTGAGCGCGCCCTCGGCATGCTCGACGAGCACGAGTACTTCTGCCATTACTACTTCTCTCCTAGATATGTCAGATGTTGTCGCGGGGGCGCGATCAGATGATCTTCTGACCGACCAGGTACTGGGCGATCTTGGTGCCGCCGTCGCCCTCGTCGGCGACGCGCTCACCTGCGGTGCGCGGCGGCTTCGGGGTCACACCGGTGACGGTCGAGGCCGCATTGGCGACGCCGAAGATCTCGGGATCGAGGCCGATGTCGGCGAGGGTGAGGGTCTGAACTTCCTTCTTCTTGGCGGCCATGATGCCCTTGAAGGAGGGGAAGCGAGGCTCGTTGATCTTCTCGGTGACCGAGATGATGGCGGGGAGCGGAGCTTCGATGCCGAAGACACCCTCGTCGGTCTCACGCTCGCCGGAGGCCTTGCCGTCCGCGATGGTGAGCTTGCGCAGGTGCGTCAGGTGCGGCAGGCCGAGGTACTCGGCGATGATCGCGGGAACGGCACCCACACGGCCGTCGGTGGCCTCGTTGCCGGCGATGACGAGCTCGACACCTTCGATCTGACCGAGCGCCGCGGCGAGCGCGTACGCGGTCTGGATGGAGTCCGAGCCGTGCAGGGCCGGGTCGTTGAGGTGGATCGCCTTGTCGGCGCCCATGGACAGCGCCTTACGGATGGCGTCGGTCGCGCGGTCGGGACCGGCGGTCAGAACGGTGACCTCGCCGCCGTCGCGCTCCTTGATGAGCAGAGCTTCCTCGACGGCGCGCTCGTTGATCTCGTCGAGCACGGCGTCGGCGGCCTCACGGTCGAGCGTGTAGTCGCCGTCGCTGAGCTTGCGCTCGGACCACGTGTCGGGGACCTGCTTGATCAAAACGACGATGTTCGTCATGGGTCTGCGTCGACCTCCTGTGTGTAGCTGCCTTTGGTCGGCAAGGCGCTGCCTGAACCGAGCACTCGTGTCTTTCGCACGGCGTGTGCGATAGATTATCAGCCGCTAAGTTACCAGCCGGTAACTTGACGGAATTCCCGATTCACCATAACCGCACGGAAGGACGACCGAAGCTGTGATCCGGAACACCGGAGACCTCCCCTCCGGGAAGGGGGCTAATGTCGTGGCGGTGAGCGATACCCCCGCCCGCGCCGACGATGCGCACACCCTTCCCCTCACCGGCGAACGGACGGTCCCGGGCATCGCCCAGGAGAACTACTGGTTCCGACGTCACGAGGTCGTCTACCAGCATTTTCTTCCCCGGTGCGCGAAACGGACCGTGCTCGAGGCCGGCGCCGGCGAAGGCTACGGGGCCGCCATGATCGCCGACGTCGCCACCCGGGTGATCGGTCTCGACTACGACGAGAGCGCCGTCGCCCACATCCGCGCGCGCTACCCCCGCGTGGACATGCGGCACGGCAATCTCGCCGAACTTCCCCTCGAGGACGAATCGGTCGATACGGTCGTGAACTTCCAGGTGATCGAGCATCTGTGGGATCAGACACAGTTCCTACGCGAATGTCACCGCATTCTCACTCCCGGCGGTGAGCTGCTGATCAGCACGCCCAACCGCATCACCTTCTCCCCCGGCCGCGACACCCCGCTCAATCCCTTCCACACCCGTGAGCTGAACGCCGCCGAACTGACGCAACTGCTCGAGGACGCCGGCTTCCGCGTCGAACTCATGACGGGCGTGCACCACGGACCCGCCCTGCGCGCTCTCGACGCCAAGCACGGCGGATCGTTCATCGACGCTCAGATCGAGCGGGCGCTCGCCGGCGAGCCGTGGCCGGACGACCTCACCGCCGATGTCGCCATGGTCTCCGTCGACGACTTCGCCATCGTTCCCGAGAACATCGACGCGAGCCTCGATCTCGTCGCCATCGCCGTGAAGGATCCTGCAGCGAAGGACACTGCGCCGTGAGTGCCGCATCACCTCGCGAGCCGGGTATGTTCGCGCTCGTCCTCCATTCCCACCTCCCGTGGCTCGCCCATCACGGCCGGTGGCCCGTCGGCGAGGAATGGCTCTACCAGTCGTGGGCCGCGACCTATCTGCCCGTCACCGACGTCCTCAGACGGCTCGCCGCCGAAGGTCGGACCCGGATGCTCACGCTCGGGGTCACCCCGGTGCTCGCCGCGCAACTCGACGATCCGCACTGCCTCGCCGGGATGCACCACTGGCTCGGCAACTGGCAACTCCGCGCGCACGAGGCCGCCGGGATGCGGGAGGAGTCCTACCGCGCGCTCGGCGCCCGCGAGCACCGTGCCGCCTCGACCGCACTCGAGGATTTCGAAACCCATTGGCGCCACGGAGGTTCCCCCGTCGTCCGGCAGCTGATCGACGCCGACGCGATCGAACTCCTCGGCGGACCTCTGGCCCATCCCTTCCAGCCCCTCCTCGACCCGCGACTGCGCGCCTTCTCCCTGTCGGAGGGCCTCGCCGACGCCCACGCCCGCTGGAACCATCGGCCGCGCGGCATCTGGGGTCCGGAATGCGGTTACACGCCGGGCATGGAGAAGGGTTACGCCGCAGCGGGTGTCGAGCACTTCATGGTCGATGGCCCCGCACTGCGCGGCGACACCTCGCTCGGTCGCACGGTCCGCGACTCGGACGTGGTGTGCTTCGGCCGCGACCTGCAGGTCTCGTACCGGGTGTGGTCGCCGAAATCCGGCTACCCGGGCCACTCCGCCTACCGCGACTTCCACACCTACTGCCACGACACCGGACTCAAGCCCTCCCGGGTCACGGGCCGCACGGTGCCCTCGCACGAGAAGGCTCCCTACGACCCTGAACTCGCCTCGCAGGCCGTCGACCGGGACGTCGCCGACTTCGTCGAGACCGTCCGGAAGCGGCTGCGCAGCGAGTCCGACCGCATCGGCCGGGACGCGCTCGTCGTCGCGGCATTCGACACCGAACTGTTCGGGCACTGGTGGTTCGAGGGCCCGATCTTCCTCGAGCGGCTGTTGCGCGCTCTTCCCGAGGCCGGTATCGAGGTGGGAACCCTCGCCGATGCCCGCGACCGCGGCTACGTCGGCGCCTGCGTCGATCTCGAGGATTCGTCGTGGGGCTCGGGCAAGGACTGGCGGGTCTGGGCCGGCGATCAGGTCGCCGACCTCGTGCGACTGAACGACGAGGTGGTGCGCACGACCCTCGACAGCATCGACAAGGCCCGCGAACAGAACGTCTCGCCGGTCGCGCTCCGCAACCGCGTGCACGACCAGATGCTGCGCGAAGCGCTGCTCACGGTGTCCAGCGACTGGGCGTTCATGGTCAGCAAGGACACCGCTGCCGCCTACGCCCGCGACCGCGCGCACAAGCACGCCCACGCACTGCGTGAGATCGCCGAGGCCGTCGGCTCCGGACGCACCGAGACGGCGCGACGTCTGGCCGACGGATGGAGCCGCGCCGACAATCTCTTCCCGGGACTCGACGCCCGGCGACTGCCCGGACGCCACGGAGGCCCGCGATGAAGATCCTGCTCGTGTCATGGGAGTACCCACCCGTCGTCGTCGGCGGCCTGGGCAGACACGTCCACCATCTCGCTACCGAACTCGCCGCGGCCGGCCACGAAGTGGTGGTGCTGTCGCGTCGTCCGACCGGCACCGATGCGTCGACCCATCCCACGGTCGGTCATATCGCCGACGGCGTGCTCGTGGTGGCCGTCGCGGAGGACGCACCTCACTTCGACTTCGGCGAGGACATGATCGCCTGGACCCTCGCGATGGGCCACGCGATGGTCCGCGCCGGGATCGGACTGAGCCGCGGCGGTATCGGCGAAGGCTGGTATCCCGATGTCGTCCACGCCCACGACTGGCTCGTCGCCCACCCCGCGATCGCGCTGGCCGAGTTCTTCGATGTGCCGCTCGTGTCGACCCTGCATGCGACGGAGGCGGGTCGCCACAGCGGCTGGCTGTCCGGCCGGATCAATCGGCAGGTGCATTCCGTCGAATGGTGGCTCGCCAACGAATCCGACCGGCTCATCACGTGTTCGGTGTCGATGCACGACGAGGTGACGGAGCTGTACGGCCCGGACCTGCCGGAGATCTCGGTGATCCGCAACGGCATCGACATCACCACCTGGTCGTACCGGGACCGCGAACCGCGTCCCGGGCCGGCCCGGCTGCTGTACGTCGGCCGCCTCGAATACGAGAAGGGTGTGCAGGACGCGATCGCCGCCCTCCCCCGCATCCGCCGATCGCATCCCGGCACGACCCTCGTGATCGCCGGCGAAGGCACCCAGTTCGAATGGCTCCGTGAACAGGCACGGGTGCACCGCGTCGCACGCTCGGTGAGTTTCCTCGGCAACCTCGACCACACCGAACTGCTCGGCTGGCTGCACGGCGCCGACGCGATCGTGCTGCCGAGCCGCTACGAACCGTTCGGCATCATCGCCCTCGAGGCGGCGGCCGCGGGCACCCCGCTGATCGCGTCCACCGCCGGTGGCCTGGGCGAAGCGGTGGTCGACGGCGTGACCGGACTGTCGTTCCGGCCCGGCGACGTGGCGGGCCTCGTCTCGGCCGTGCGGGAGACCCTCGACGACCCCGAGGACGCACAGGTGCGTGCGCGGGCCGCCCGGGCGCGGCTGACCGACGACTTCGACTGGCGCCGCGTCGCCGAGGAGACCGTGCAGGTCTACTCGTCGGCGAAACGGCGGGTACGACACCCGCTGGCACGTCCCACGATCCCGCAACGCCCACTCCCGGATCGCGGATGAGCGGGCAGCACACCGCCGGGATCGAATGCCTCGAACCGCACCGATCCGACGTCGTCGCCGTCACCGGCCTGCTCAATGCCGTCTACGCGGTGGCCGAGGACGGCATGTGGGTGCCGGGCACCACGCGGACCGACACGGACGAGATCACCCGGTACGCACGGGAAGGCAGTATCCGGATCGCCCGGTCGCACGGCCGGGTGGTCGGATGCATCCGCGTGACCCCGGTGGACGGGACGACGGCCGAGTTCGGGATGTTCGCGTCCGACCCGGAGGTCCGCGGAACGGGCGTCGGCCGTCTCCTGATCGATGCCGTCGAGGCAGAGTGCGCGGAGCGGGGTTTCGAGACGGTGCAACTCGAGGTGATCCGGCCGGGCGGAACCTCGCACGAGTCGAAGGTGTTCCTCGACCGGCTCTACACCCGGCTCGGGTACGTGCCGGACGAACCGGCACCGCTCGATACTCGACATCCGGAACTCGTTCCTGCCCTTGCAGTTCCGTGCGAGACGGTCGTGTACCGGAAGTCCTTGGCGTTCTGAGTCGACTTCCGGCTCAGGAGGCGGCGGACAACTCGGCCGGAGCGAGCGGCGGCTGCCGCTCGAACCACGGCCGGGCCTGTTCGAGTTCGCCGGCGAGCGCGAGGAGCACACCTTCCCCGCCGAGCGGCGCGACGAACTGCACCCCCAGCGGCAGACCGGAGGCCGTCCAGTGCAGCGGGACCGACATCGCCGGTCGCCCGGTGATATTGGCCAGCTGCGTGTACGGGGTACGGCCCAGGTTGTCGTCCACCATCCGGTCGACGAAACCGGCACGCCCCGCGAGCCACGCCGTCCGGGTCCGCAGGAGGGCCTCGCCGGCGCGCCGCATCCAGCGCGGCGTGTCGAGTTCGCCGATGCGCGACGGTGGGAAAGCCAGAGTCGGCGTGAGCAGCAGATCGTAGCGCTCGTGGAACTGCGCGAGACCGCTCGCATACTCGGCCCAACGGGTATGGGCCGCAATGTAGTCCGATGCCGACGTCGCGGCCCCCATGGCGGCCATGATGCGGGTGTCGAATTCGAAGTCCTCCGCCCGTGCCCCGGTCCGGCGACGAGCGTCGGCGACCTCCGCGGCGGCCGTGGCGAACCACATCGTGAGGAAGTCCTCCGCCAGACGTCGTTCGTCGATACCCGTCGAGGCGGGTTCGACGTGATGACCGAGTTCCTCGAGCACCGCGACGGCACCGTCCACCGCGGCCACCGCCTCCGGGTCGACCGGCGTCCCGATCGGTGACGCGGTCTCGTATCCGATCCGCAGCCGCTTCGGGACCGAGCGCGCGGCCTCCGCGTACGACTGCGCCCGCTCGGCGAGATAGGGGCCACCCGCATACGACCCGGCCATGACGTCGAGGAAGGCCGCGGCATCGCGAACCGTCCGGCAGATCACCCCGTTGACGGCGGCCCCGTGCAGAGGTTCCCCGCCGCGCGGACCGGTGGGCACGAGCCCACGTCCGGGTTTGAGTCCGAGGAGACCGCAACACGCGGCGGGAATCCGGATCGAGCCGCCGCCGTCGCTCGCTCCGGCGACCGGAACGACGCCCGCCGCGACCGCGGCGGCGGATCCGCCCGACGACCCGCCCGGCGTCACCGCCGGATTCCACGGATTGCGGCCGGCACCGAAGGCCTCGGGCTCGGTGATGCCCTTCGCCCCGAACTCGGGAGTGTTCGTCTTCCCGAACGGGACCAGCCCCGCACCGAGCCACCGGTCCACGATCACCGAGTTCTCGTCCACCGGCAGGTTCGCGAGAACGCGGGAACCACTCGAGGTCGGCTCACCGGCCAGATCCTGCCCCAGATCCTTGAGCAGGAACGGCACCCCCGCGAACGGGCCGGCGAGTGGTTCGCGGGCGCGGGCGCGGGCCCGGTCGTCGAGCCTGCGGACGACGGTGTTCAGTGTCGGTTCGACAGTGTCGAGCCGCGCGATCGCGGTCTCGAGCAGCTCACTCGCCGACACCTGGCCCGTTGCGACGAGTTCGGCGAGGCCGATCGCGTCGCGACTGCGATACTCCGAGTACTCCATGGCTGTCCCCCACCTGTGGTCCGGCCCGCGTCGCTACCGGTGCACGTCCGCGGGCGTGTCTCCCGACTTCTTCCGTGCGATGTCGGCGAGCGCCGCTTCCCTGGCAGCACGTTCGGCGGCGGCGCTCTCCCATGCCACCTTACGGTTCTTGACCACCTTGGCGGGCGAACCCACCGCGATAGCGAAATCGGGGATGTCGCCCTTGACGACCGCGTGCGCTCCGAGCACCGAACCACGGCCGACGCGGGTACCCCGGAGCACGGTGACCTTCGCGGCGATCCAGGTGTCCGGGCCGATCCGGACGGGGCTCTTCACGATGCCCTGGTCCTTGATCGGATAGGTGATGTCCTCGGTGCGATGGTCGAAGTCGCAGATGTAGCACCAGTCCGCGACCAGCGTCGACGCGCCGATCTCGATGTCGAGATAGGTGTTGACCACGTTGTCCTTGCCGAAGACGACCTTGTCGCCGATCCGGAGCGAGCCCTCGTGGCAACGGATCGCGTTGCCGTCCCCGATGTGGACCCATCTGCCGATCTCGAGACGCGAGAGTTCCGGCGTCGCGTGGATCTCGACGTTCTTGCCCAGGAACACCATGCCGCGCAGCACCACGTGTGGATTGGCCAGTCGGAACTTCGCCAGGCGGTAGTACCGGACCAGGTACCAGGGCGTGTACGCCTTGTTGTCCAGCACCCACTTCAGAGAAGACAGCGTCAGGAATCGTGCCTGTTCGGGATCCCTGCGACGGGACCCGCGCCACCTCGCCGTCAGAGGTGCACCCCACATGCTCGTCATAGGGGCAGCCTACGGTCCGCCTCGTTCGCGGCACACGACCCCCGGCCCGATACGCTGACACGTCGAATCGTTCGCCTGTGGAGGAGTTGAGTGATGCGGGGTGTCCTGCGGACCGCGGTCCCGGCGCTGACTGTGGTCTTCGCGCTGAGCGCGTGCGGTGGTGGCGGCACCGACGACGTGTTGTCCACGGGTGGCTGGCCGGGCCGTCACTCCGATGCCCGCAACAGCAACACCGCGACCGCCGACGGTGTCGACGATCTCACGGCCGGCTGGACCCGCCCGCTGGGTGGAGCGGTCGGCTCGCCCGCCGGCATCGCCGCCAACGGTCAGGTCTCGGTGACCGCCGCGACGGCGGCCGGATGCAATCTGTTCTCCTTCCAGATGGATTCCGGTCGCAAGCGCTGGTGCACGCGTCTCGCACCGGCCGTCACGACGATCACACCGGTCTCCGACGCGGTCGCCAACATCTACGTCGGGGAGGACGGCGGGGTGCTGTCGTTCAACGAGCACGGTCAGCGTCGCTGGCGCCTTCCTGTGAGCGGCAGCCCGCGCAGTGCGCAGTTCACGTCCGACGGAAGTCTGCTGGTGGTCACCCACTTCGGTCAGGTGAATGTCGTCGATCCCCAGACGGGCCACCTCGAGGCGCCCTTGTTCGATCTCGTGCCGGTGCCGACCGTCGCGGACGGGCAGAATCTGCCGCGACTCGCGAGCGATCACGGTCTGCCGGCATGCTTCGGCGGCTCGGAGGACTGCCCGGTGGCCACCACTCCGGCCGTCGACACCGCCACCGATCGCGTCTTCGTCACCGTGTGGCGGCCGGGCGCCGACCGGTCCGCGCTCGTGGCGCTGCGCTACACGGGCGGCGACGACGCCGCAGTGACCGAGGAGTGGTCGGCGCCCGATCTTCCCGGGGGTGCGGTGACGAGTCCGGTGCTGTCCGCGGACGGTTCCACGGTCTACGTCCATGACGGGGACGGCACCCTGTGGGCGCTCGACACCGAGACCGGCGAGGCGCGGTGGAGCCACGAGACCGGTCGTCCCACGGCACTCGGTCCCGCCGTCACCGAGGACGGGCTGTTGCTCCTCGCGTCGGCCGACGGCAGCGCGCCGCTGACGGCGTTGCGCGACAACGGCGACGGTGCCGACCTCGAGTGGGAGCGGACGGATGTGAAGCCCTACGGTGCGCCGGCGGTGACCGCCGACGGCCGGGCCTACGTGGTGGTCGACGGCGACCGGGGTCTCGCTGCCGCGGTGCTCGATCTCGCGGACGGCGCGACCACCGAGAAGGAACCCCTCGAGCCCACCACCGGACTGCCGGTCGGCACCGGCATCGGCCCTGACGGGGAGTTCGTGATCACGACCGTCGACGGCGACGTGGTGGTGCTGCGCGCCCCGCAGTCGGTGTGAGGGTGTGCCGGCCGTTCAGCGTGAGGGGGTGCAGACGAACGCTTCGGGCGTCCGGCCGATGCGGGTGAGGACCACGCTGAGCGAGGCCGACCCGCGTAGCTTCAGCCGCGGACGCAGGACCGCCGGGTCGACGTCGACACCGCGCACGAGGATCTCGACCGCACCGCAGTCGTGGCGGGCGAGTGCCTGACGGAGCGTCTTCTCGCTGTACTTGAGACGTTCGACGATCCGGAAGCCCCGCACGCCGTCGGGCAGACGGTCGCCGGTGAGATAGGCGATCCGCGGGTCGAGTTGCCACAGCCCGTGCGCGGCGGCGTAGTGGCGCACGAGACCGGCACGCACGACGGCACCGTCCGGGTCGACGATCCACTCCCCCGGCTCGCGCTCGGGGATGTCGTCGTCCGCGTCGTCGGTGATCTCGAAACCGGTTCCGTCGGAACGCAGTACAGCAGCACGGCGCCGCACGCCCGGTGCGCTCAGGCCCGGCGAGTACAGGCATGCCTCGCGGACTCCGCCGTCGAGCGAGACGACCTCGACCTCGCCGGCCCAGCCGAGTGAGTCGAAATCCAGTCCCGGCGCGCACTTCACGGCGAGATCGCGGCCCGCGTAGGCGTCGAGGAGATCGGGTAGCGGTGGTTGCAGCGCCGCCGGATCGTGGGTGCGCCGGCCGCCCGACCGGCGTGCGGGATCGGCGACGACGGTGGTGCCTTTGGTGACCGGACGCAGGGCGTCGGCGCGTACCAGATACGCCCCGGGGACGTTGTGCGCGGCCATCGCCAGGCGCACGTCGTCGAGGTCGCTGCCGATCACGGTCTCGGCGACCCCGACGAGTTCGGTGAGTTCGGCGCCGATCGAACACGTCACGTCGTGCACGGTGCGGCCGCGCAACCGCCGGGCACGGTGTGCCGCGACGCGGGTCGGCGTGGACTGCTGCAGGGCGTCGTCGGTGAGAACCCACTCGGTGCCACCGGCGATCTTCGTCTCCGCCTTGCGTCGCAACATGACGGTTTCGACGAGCATGCCGGCGCGATCACCGAAATGCGTACGCGCCCAGCCGATGTCGGCGAGGCGCGTACGCGTCGACAGTTCGCGGCCGGCGACACGTGCGAGAGCGTCGCGGCCGTCTCCCGACGTCAGATACGCGACGTCGGCGAGGGTGAAGTCGTAGCCCAACTACTTGCCGGGCTTCACACCGGTGATCATGACGTTGTAGAAGAAGCTGCGGGGAACGACGTGCTTGAGCACGTTCTCGTCGACCCAGCTCAACGCCTTCCATCCGCCGAAGGCGAACTTCGCCCAGTTCCAGCCGAGCTTCTCCTGCGGCACCGCGGCCTCGAAGGTACGCACCGGCCAGCCGAGCAGTGCCGCGGCGAATTCCTCACTCGACGCTTTCACCTCGACGGCACCGGCCGACGAGGCCAGCTTCTCGAGATCCGAGGGGTCGAAGGTGTGCAGGTCGACGACGGCCTCGAGAGCGGCCGCCCGGGAGGACTCGTCGAGTTCGGTCTGCGGACGACGCCAGTCGCGCAGGAAGGGCAGCCGGGTGATACTGGTGGTGGCCTCCCAGGTGACCCGGCCGAGCAGGCGCGCATAGGCGTTGCCGATCGTGCTGGGTTCACCGGCGAAGACGAACCGGCCACCGGGCTTCAGCACGCGCAGCACCTCGCGGAGAGACTGCTCGACGTCCGGGATGTGGTGCAGCACAGCATGTCCGACCACGAGGTCGAAAGTGTCGTCCTCGTAGGGAATGGTCTCGGCGTCGGCGACGCGGCCGTCGACGTCGAGACCGAGATTCTCGGCGTTGCGCAGCGCGACCTTCACCATGCCGGGCGACAGATCGGTGACCGACCCGCTCTTCGCGACCCCGCCCTGCATGAGGTTGAGGAGGAAGAAGCCGGTGCCGCAACCGAGTTCGAGAGCACGCTCGTAGGGCAGGGGCTGGTCGCCCGCAGCGGCGACGAACCGGCCCTTGGCGTAGTCGATGCAGCGCTCGTCGTACGAGATGGACCACTTCTCGTCGTACGTCTCGGCTTCCCAGTCGTGGTAGAGCACCTGGGCGAGCTTGGTGTCCTCGAGGGCCGCTGCGACCTCTTCGGCCGTGGCGTACGGATTCGGCGCGGGGTCGGCCCCGTCGGTCCTGCTGGCAGTCATGCGGTGATCCTACTCGTCGGTAAGCTGTGGACAAGTGTGCGTGCCGGTCGCGTCATTCGCCGACGAACTGCGCCTTGCCCGGCCCGTTCTCGACGAACGATTCGAGGCCGATCGTGCGATCCTTCGTGGCGAACAGGGCAGCGAAGACGTGCTGCTCGATCTTCAGACCCGTGTCCAGATCGGTGTCGAGCCCCTGGTCGATCGCGGCCTTCGCAGCGGCGAGCGCGCGCGAGGCCGCGCCGGTGAACTGCCCGGCCCAGCGACGCGCCGCCTCGTAGATGTCGTCGGGTGCGACGACCTCGTCGACGAGACCGATCGACAGGGCTTCGTCGGCACCGACGAAGCGACCCGTGAAGACGATGTCCTTGGCCTTCGCCGGACCGACGAGCCGGGCCAGTCGCTGGGTGCCGCCGCCACCGGGGATGATCCCCAGCAGGATCTCGGGCGTACCGAGCTTGACGTTGTCGCCGACGATGCGACGGTCGGCACCGAGCGCGAGTTCGAGGCCGCCACCGAGGGCGTAACCGGTGATCGCGGCGACGGTGGGCTTGGGGATGTCGGCGATCGAGCCGAGGGCCGACTGCAGGTCGCCGACGATCTCGCTCATCTGCACGAAGTTCAGGTCGGCCAGTTCCTTGATGTCGGCGCCGGCCGCGAACACCTTCTCGCCGCCGTACACGATCACCGACTTCACGTCGGAACGCACGGTCGCCTGCCGCGCAGCCTCCCGGATCTCCTCCTGGAGCTGACGATTCAGGGCGTTCATCGGGGGTCGATCGAGACGGATGGTGCCGATCCCGTCGGAGACGTCGAGGGTCACGAATTCAGCCATGCCGTTCAGCCTAGATGTCGGAGCGCCGGGCCCACGGATGAGTACCGGCCTCGTAGTAGGCCTCCTCCCCGTCGAACGTGATGTGGACCGCGCCGTCGCGGCGGCTCATGACGGGCAGGATCGGCTCGATGACCGGATCGGCTGCCATGAGGTCGGCGACCGTGGTGAAGCCCGACAGGATCGACAACTGGCTCCACGTGGGCGGAAGCAGGAGGCACCGGCCCGAACGCCAGTCGGCGAGGGCTTCCTCCACCGTTTGCCACTGCACCAGATCGGTCTCGGTGGTGTTCCCGTCCGCCCGCTGTCCTTCCGGCACCGCGGCGACGAAGAAACGCGTGTCGTAGCGGCGCCGCTCCCCCAGCGGGGTGATCCAGTTCGCCTGCGGACGCAGCAGGTCGGCGCGCAGCACGAGTCGCTCCTTCTCCAGGAAGTCGCCGAACGACAACTCGCGCGCCTCGAGCAGGCGCCGCGCCTCGGCGTAGTCGGTCGTGTCGGCCACCACGGAATCCGGGGTCGGGCCGGCGAGCAGCACGCCGCATTCCTCGAAGGTCTCCCGCACGGCCGCGAGCACCAGCGCGCGGGCCTGCGCTTCGTCGATACCGAACTTCTCGGCCCACCACGCCACGTCCGGGCCGGTCCAGCACACCTCGGCGTCGGTGTCCGAGGGGTCGACACCACCGCCGGGAAAGACGGTCATGCCGCCGGCGAAGTCCATACCGACGACGCGGCGCTGCAGGAACACCTCGACACCGCGCGCGGAGTCGCGCACGAGCATCACGGTGGACGCGTCGCGGATGGGCACCGCGGTGGGATCGAAGGTGGATGCCGAGCGATCGATAGCCATGGCCTCAACCTAACCGATCGGCCCCGGCACCACCCGACCCGGAGTTACCTGCGGTGCCGGCCCGGCCGGCGGGTGCGGCGGGCGAAGAAGCGGTCGTCGACCTTGTCGAGCGAGATCGACTGGCTGAACGCCGCACTGAGGTTCTCGGCGGTGATCACGTCGTCCAGCAGACCCTGAGCGACGACACCGCCCTCCTTCAGGAGCATCGCGTGTGTGAAGCCGGGCGGGATCTCCTCGACGTGATGGGTGACGAGCACGATCGCAGGCGCGTCCGGATCGGCCGCGAGGGCTCCGAGCCGGGCCACGAGTTCCTCACGACCACCCAGATCCAGACCCGCTGCCGGCTCGTCGAGCAGCAGCAGCTCCGGGTCGGTCATCAACGCCCGGGCGATGAGCGCGCGCTTGCGTTCGCCCTCCGACAACGTCCCGTACAGACGATCGGCGAGATGCTCCGCTCCGAGGCTCTCGAGCATCTCCACCGCCCGGCTCGTGTCGATGTCGTCGTACCGCTCACGCCACCGGCCCAGCACGCCGTAACCCGCGGAGAGCACCAGATCGGTGACCTTCTCGTCGTTGGGCACGCGGTTGGCCAGCGCCGCGGAGGACAATCCGATCCGGGGTCGCAGCTCGGACAGATCGGTCCGGCCGAACGTCTCCGCGAGGACGTGCGCGGTACCGGAGGTGGGGAACGTCTCGGCCGCCGCGACCCGCAGCAGCGAAGTCTTTCCCGCCCCGTTGGGTCCGAGAACCACCCAGCGTTCGTCGAGTTCCACCTTCCAGGTCACGGGACCGACGAGGACGTTCCCGCCGCGTCGGACCACTACGTCGTCGAATTCGATGAGCAAATCGGGATCAGGTTGTGCCACGACGACCATCTTCTCTTACGCCCGAGCCCGAAACGCGGCAGGATCGGTTCCCGTGTCGTCCTCCGCATCCGAACCTGCCGTCGTGTCCGACTCGGTCGCGCTCCCCGACCGGGCCGCCTTCCCGCTCGGGCCCACACCGGTGGACGGCGGGACACGCTTCGCCGTCCACGCCCCGCACAGCGACCGCGTCCAGGTCTGCCTCGTCGACGACGACGGGGACGAGCATCGCGTGGACCTGCCGGACCGCACCTACGGGGTCTGGCACGGGGTCGTTCCCGGCGTCGGCGCCGGGCAGCGGTACGGCTACCGCGCCCACGGGCCGTGGCAACCCCGATGGGGGCTGCGCACGAATCCGCACAAGATCCTGCTCGATCCGTGGGCACGGCGGATCGTCGGGGACGTCGGCGACCCCGGCCGCCTGCTCCCCCATCAGGGCGATCCCTTCGGGGCGATGTCGACCGTCGACTCCCTCGGTCACACGCCTCTGTCGGTGGTGACCCCCGTCCTGACACCGATGCACGACAAACCCCGGGTGCCGTGGGAGAACACCGTCGTCTACGAACTGCACGTCGGCTCGTACACGGCCCGCCATCCGCTCGTGCCGCCGGAACTGCGCGGCACCTATCTCGGACTCGCACATCCATCGGTGATCGACCATCTGGTGGGCCTGGGAGCAACCACCGTCGAGCTGCTTCCCGTGCAGGCCTTCGTGACCGAGCCGTCGGTCCGTGCGCGGGGGATGCGCAACCACTGGGGCTACTCGACCGCCTCGTACTTCGCGCCGCACCCCGCCTACGCCGTGACGCCGGGCAACGAGATCGCCGAGTTCCGCACGATGGTCGACGCCTTCCACAGTGCCGGGCTGGAGGTGATCCTCGACGTCGTCTACAACCACACCTGCGAAGCGTCGGTGGACGGCCCGAGCCTGTCCTGGCGCGGTCTCGACGCTCCCGGCTACTACCTGCTCGACACGCACGGGCGGGACGTGGATCTGACCGGATGCGGCAACACCGTCGACGCGTCCTCCCCGATCGTGGTGCGAATGGTGTGCGACAGCCTCCGGTACTGGGCGGACGTGATGGGTGTGGACGGCTTCCGCTTCGATCTCGCGAGTGCGCTCGCGCGCCCGCGCGGCGGGGCGTTCGATCCGCGAGCGGCACTGCTCACCGCGATCGTCACCGATCCCGTCCTCAGCGACGTCAAGCTCGTCGCCGAGCCGTGGGACGCCACCGCGCACGGTTATCAGCTCGGGAACTTCGGGGCTCAGTGGGCGGAATGGAACGACCGGTACCGCGACACGGTGCGCCGCTACTGGGCCGGACGTTCCGGCATCCGCGAGGTCGCGTCGCGGCTCACCGGTTCGGAGGACCTCTACGACAGGAACATCCGGCAACCGTGGATGTCGATCAACTTCGTCACCGCCCACGACGGTTTCACCCTCGCCGATGCCGTGTCGTACGAGCGCAAGCACAACGACGAGAACGGTGAAGAGGGTCGCGACGGGTCGAACAACAACGAGTCGGTGAACCACGGTGTCGAGGGTCCGACCGACGATCCCGATGTCCTCGCCGCCCGCGACCGTCACGTCCGGGCCGTGCTGGCGACGCTCCTGCTGTCGACGGGCACCCCGATGCTGCTCGCCGGTGACGAGTTCGGCCACACACAGCACGGCAACAACAACGCCTACTGCGTTCCCGAGGACGTCGCGGTCCGCGACGCGTGGCCGTTGGACTGGGAGCACGCCGACCGTGCGCGAACGGATTACGTGCGCGAACTGCTCCGCCTGCGCACACGCGTCCCTGTGCTGCGGCAGCGACGCTTCTTCGAGGGACGCGCCCGGTCCGTGGGGTATCCCGACCTGGTGTGGTTCGGCATCGAGGGGGTCGAACTCGACGACGAGGCCTGGCACGACGACAGCCGCCGCACGCTGCAGGGCTGGGTCGACGGCTCGCAACTCGGCACGGTCACCCGCACCGGCGTCACTCTCGAGGACAGCAGCGGCCTGTTCGTTCTGCATTCGGGGAATGCCGCCACGGTGACACTGGCCGGACCCGAGTGGTATCGCGGCGACATCGCGTGCGTGTTCGATTCGAGCGCCCCCGACGGCCGGCCCGCGGACACCTCACCGATGCGGGTGGGAAGTTCGTACCCGGTCGACGGACCGACGGTGCTGATCTTCCGGATCACGGACGACGAAGAGGTCGAGCAAGGATGATCCACGGCGGCACGACGCCGGTGGAGGTCAGACTCGTGCGCTGACCGTGCCCGGCACCGCGACGACCGTGATCGAACCCGGCGCCACCTCGGTGAAGCCCGCATCGCGGACCGCGACGGCGGTGCCCGCTTCCACCCGGGCGAGCAGTCCGCGCCAGGTGGTCTCGTCGGCGTCGCGGACGGCGCACGGGAATCCGTCGGATGCCCAGGCACGTGCGGTGTCGACGTCCAGTGCTCCCGCGAACAGCATCGCGGCGTGACCGACCTGCGCGGCCGCCTTACCGACGGTCATTTCGAGGTCCTTCTGCACCCAGAAGACGGGCACGCCGTCCGTCGGTGGGGGCGGATCGTCGTGGGGCAGGTCGGTGCCGCCGATCTGCAGGCGGGAGATGCGCGGGTCGAGCTCCCCCACCGGACCGGGCACGAATGCCCGGGCCTGGGCACCGGCGTGGTCGACGGTGACCCCGTCGACGTCCTGCGCGGCATGCCAGTGCGCTCCACGGGCGCGGCGGGCGACCTTCCGGATCCGCGCGTCGTTCCACGCGAGGAAGGGCTCCTGCCACGGACCGGGTTCACCCTCCGGACCGGCGCCCACCCGCGGGTCGAAACACAGTGCCACGGTGGCCATCGCGGCCGCCTCGAGCACCGCGCTACGGGCGGGAGGATCGACCTTCGGGAGGTGCAGCACGATCGGCATCGCCTGCACCTTCCCCGGGTCGTCCGGATCGGGCCGGTGCCCGTAACCGCGGGTGAGGACGCCGTGCCGGTCGGCGAAACCCGGATCCGACGCCGGGTCGAAGACCGGCTCGGGTGCCGTGTCCACCACGTCGGCGTGCAGCCGCTCGGGGCTCCGCTCAGACACTGCCGTCGATCGGGACGCGCCGCAGGGTTCCGTCGACGCGGTCGGCCGCCTCGATCTCGTCGCGCGTGACACCGAGGACGAACAGCACCGCATCGAGGTAGGGATACGACAGCGCCGTGTCGGCGACCTCACGCAGAGCCGGCTTGGCGTTGAACGCCACGCCCAGCCCCGCCGCCGCGAGCATGTCGATGTCGTTGGCGCCGTCCCCGACCGCGACGGTCTGTTCGACAGCCACGCCGGCCTCGTCGGCGAACTCCCGCAGGGCACGTGCCTTGGCGGCGCGGTCGACGATGTCGCCGACCACTCGCCCGGTGAGTGTGCCGTCGACGATCTCGAGCGTGTTGGCGCGGACGAAGTCCAGTTCGAGTTCGTGTGCGAGCGGGTCGATGACCTGACGGAAGCCGCCCGAGACGACACCGCAGCGGAATCCGAGGCGCCGCAGCGTCCGGATCGTGGTGCGGGCACCGGGAGTGAGCTCGAGTTGCTCCGCGACCTCGTCGATGACGGTCGCGGGCAGACCGGCGAGGGTCGCGACGCGTTGCTCGAGGGACTGCGCGAAGTCGATCTCGCCACGCATGGCGGCTTCGGTGACCTCGCGGACCTTGTCCTCGACACCCGCGTGTGCGGCGAGCATCTCGATGACCTCGCCCTGGATGAGTGTGGAGTCGACGTCGAAGACGATCAGGCGCTTGGAACGACGGGCGAGGCCGCCACGCTCCACCGCGATGTCGACGTCGAGACCCGCGGCGAGTTCGACGAGAGCGTGCCGCAGAGCGGCGTCGGCGTCGGCGCCGGTATCGGCGGCGGTGATCATCAACTCGAGGCCGGTGAGCGGATAGTCGGCGATACCGCGGATCGAATCGATGTTCGCGCCCTGGGACGCGAGCGTGCGGCCCACCGATCGCAGTGCCCGGGCACTGACCGGGCTGCCCAGGACGACGACGGCGTGGGTCGAGACGGTGCGTGCACCGCGCTCGGCGCCGATCTGGACGTCGGCGTGCATGCCGATCGTGGCCATCGCGGACTCGACCTCGTCCTGCAGTGCTTCGACATCGTTCGGGCAGACGAGGAGGACCCCGAGGGTGAGCCGCCCGCGGATCACGACCTGTTCCACATCGAGCAGGTCGACGTCGTGCCGCGTCAGCGCTGCGAAGAGCACCGAGGTCACGCCGGGATGGTCAGGTCCGGTCACGGTCACCAGCACCGTGCTGTCAGACGCCACTACGTCTCCGATCGCTTGTCTGTCGAGGTACACGCGGACGCACGCGCGTACCGGCTCGCACGTCCATTGTTGCAGGTCGAACCGTCCCTCCCGTTCGCGGGTCCGGCCCACCGAAAGGCCGAAGCCCCACCCGGTGCACGGATGGGGCTTCGGTCGATCGTCGCTCTGCGCTCAGGCGCGCGGATGGTCGCCGGGGGTACGGTCGGCACCCTCGAGGACATTGACGTTGTGCTTGTCGCTGCCCGGGCCGACGTGCGCCTCGGCGCGCATCTTCTCGACCATGTGCGGGTAGTGCAGCTCGAAAGCAGGGCGCTCCGAGCGGATCCGCGGCAGCTCGGTGAAGTTGTGCCGCGGCGGCGGGCAGCTGGTGGCCCACTCGAGCGAGTTGCCGTAGCCCCACGGGTCGTCGACCGTGACGACCTGGCCGTAGCGGTAGCTCTTGAAGACGTTCCACAGGAACGGCAGCGTCGACGCACCGAGCACGAACGCACCGATGGTGGAGATCGTGTTCAAGGTGGTGAACCCGTCGGACGGCAGGTAGTCGGCGTAGCGGCGCGGCATGCCCTCGTTACCGAGCCAGTGCTGCACCAGGAAGGTGGTGTGGAAGCCGATGAAGGTCAGCCAGAAGTGCCAGCGGCCGAGCTGCTCGTCGAGCATGCGTCCGGTCATCTTCGGGAACCAGAAGTAGATGCCGGCGTAGGTCGCGAACACGATGGTGCCGAAGAGCACGTAGTGGAAGTGCGCCACCACGAAGTACGAGTCGTGCAGGTGGAAGTCCAGCGGCGGGCTCGCGAGGATGACACCGGTCAGACCACCGAAGAGGAAGGTCACGATGAAGCCGACCGAGAACAGCATCGGCGATTCGAAGGTGATCTGGCCCTTCCACATCGTGCCGATCCAGTTGAAGAACTTCACACCGGTGGGGACAGCGATCAGGAAGGTCATGAACGAGAAGTACGGCAGCAGCACCGCGCCGGTGGCGTACATGTGGTGCGCCCACACGGCGATGGACAGCGCCGCGATCGCCATCGTGGCGTAGACCAGGCCGGTGTATCCGAAGATCGGCTTGCGGGAGAAGACCGGGAAGATCTCCGAGACGATGCCGAAGAACGGCAGCGCGATGACGTACACCTCGGGGTGACCGAAGAACCAGAACAGGTGCTGCCACAGGAGCACGCCGCCGGTGGCGGGGTCGTAGATGTGGCCACCGAGGTGACGGTCGACGAACAGGCCCATGAAGGCGGCGGTCAGGAGCGGGAACACGAGCAGGATCAGCAGGCTGGTGATCAGGATGTTCCAGGTGAAGATCGGCATCCGGAACATGGTCATGCCCGGTGCACGCATGCACACCACGGTGGTGATGAAGTTGACGGCACCGAGGATGGTGCCCAGACCCATCACGCCGAGGCCGAGGATCCAGAAGTCGGCACCGACACCCGGGGAGTGGATTTCACTGGTGAGCGGCGTGTAGGCCGTCCAGCCGAAGTCCGCAGCGCCGCCGGGGGTGACGAAGCCGAGCATCACGATCGTCGCGCCGAACAGGTACAGCCAGTAGCTGAAGGCGTTCAGGCGCGGGAAGGCGACGTCGGGAGCGCCGATCTGCAGCGGCAGGATGTAGTTCGCGAAGGCGAACACGACCGGCGTCGCGTACATCAGCAGCATGACCGTGCCGTGCATCGTGAACAGCTGGTTGAACTGCTCGTTCGACAGGAACTGCAGGCCGGGGACCGCGAGCTCGGTGCGCATCAGCAGTGCCATCAGGCCGCCGATGAGGAAGAAGGCGAACGAGGTGACCATGTACATGATCCCCAACATCTTGGGATCTGTGGTCGTGATCATCTTGTGGATGAACGAACCCTTGGGTCCCTGCCGCGGCGGGTACGGCCTTGCTGCAGCTATCTCTGGGACTGGCTGGGGCGCTACGGCAGTCACTAATCCTCCTGAATGCGCGCTCGACCTCGGGCTGGAGGCGAACGGTCTCTGGCTTGCGCTCATCGAATCGTAGACCCTCCCCGAAACGGTCGCCCTCCGGGTCCTACTCGCTGTCGTACTCGACTCGCGAGGCTACCTGGAGCGGAGCCGACAACCACACTCGACTGCTGTGCCACACCTCACATCCCGGACGGGGGGACGTGACTCCACCACGGGCGAAGAGCGCGAGTTAGGGTGCACTTACCCCCCTCGCAATACAGAAGGACGACCCGTGCTTGTTCTCCCCTCCCGTCCCGTCCGGCTCGCTGCGGCCCTGCTGACCACCGGACTCCTCGTCACCGGTTGCGGTGCGGCCGACGCAGCCGACGAGTCTTCCGCTGCGGCCGGCGCCGACGCGACCGGCTTTCCCCGGACCGTCGAGCATTTCCGCGGTTCCACCACGATCGAGAACGAACCGACCCGCATCGTCGCGCTCGACACGAGTTACGCGGATGCCGTGCTGCTCCTCGAAGCACCGCTCGTCGGACACGTCGACTACCGGACAGAAGGTTTCCCCGACTATCTCGGCGACTCGCGTGAGTACGCGGCCGACGCCGTGTCGGTCGGGAAGACCGCGGACGTGAGCCTCGAACAGGTGGCCGCGCTCGAGCCGGATCTCATCCTCTCGGCAGAGGTGCGTGACGGGGAGAACTACGAGGAACTGTCCGCCATCGCCCCGACCGTCTTCTCCCAGTCGACCGGGCCGACGTGGAAGGACAACATCCGGCTCGTCGCGCAGGCCATCGGCAAGGAGGACCTCGCCGAGCAGAAGATCTCCGAGTACGAGGAACGCGCCGCAGCCATCGGTGCGGACATCAACGCCACGGCAGGCAACCCGACGATCTCGATCGTCCGCTTCGCCGGTGAGCCGACGGCCCGGCTGTACCGCACCAGCTCGTTCAGCGGCGTCGTACTCGAGGACGCCGGTCTCGCCCGCCCGGCGAGCCAGGGCCCCGATCCGTCGGATCCGTCGAGCATCATGAACGCTGTCAGCCCCGAACTGATCACCGAGGCCGAGGCGGACGTCATCTTCGTCACCACCTACGACCTCGGCGACGGCAAGGCACAGGCGGCCGCCCAGCCGTTCGTCACCAATCCCCTGTGGCAGAACCTGCAGGGGCGGAAAGTCGAGGTGGACGACAGCGTGTGGATGATGCCGGTGAGCATCCAAGGAGCCCACCGCATCCTCGACGACCTTGCGGACACCTTCGGAGTCGACCGCCACGACCGGATAGCCTGAGCCGTCCGATCCGAGCAGCGTCCTACAGGAGTGGTCCGACGTGATTTCCGTGCACCGGTCACGAGCAGTGCTCGTCGCAGCCGTCGCTGCGGTGACGACAGCCCTGGCCGGGTGCTCCACCCCGCCCGACGACGACGCCTCCGAGATCGTGCGCACCACCACGCGTATCGCCGGAGCGTCGGTCGTGGGTATCGACCGGGACACGTCGACCGCATGCCCGCTCCCCTCCCCGCCCGATCCGGGGCAGCCCAGCAACGGCACCCGGCCGGTCCTGCACACCGCAGGCCGGTCGGATGTGCCCGCCGACCCGCAGCGCATCGTCGTTCTCGACTCCGCGGCGCTCGACGCGGTGTGCGCCCTGGGTCTGTGGGAGCGCGTCGTGGGAGCGAGCGCCGAGATCTCCGGACGGCCGGAATATCTCGGCACCGGGATCGGCGAGTTGCCGGCCGTGGGAGCTGCCGGCGCTCCGGACGTCGCGGCGATCGAGCGTGCGCAGCCGGATGTGATCCTCGGGTCCTCCGCCGCTCCCGACGTCTACACCTCGCTGAGCGCTGTCGCACCCACCGTGCTGGTCGGGTCCGATCCGGTGTTCTGGAGAGAACAGTTCGTGCGCGTCGGTGAGGCGCTCGGGCGCACGGAGGCAGCCCGTCGCGTCCTCGACGACTACGCGACGGCGGCACGCGATCTGGGCCGCGAGCTGGTCTCGTCCCAGACCCAGGCGTCCATCGTGCGGTTCACCGCCGACGGTCCCGGGGTGGAGGGCACCGCATCGTTCGCAGGGCAGGTGCTCGGCGACGTGGGAGCGGCCCGTCCGCCGGCCCAGCGGTTCGCGGTGATCGACGGACAGCCCTGGCAGGCCGTCGACACGCAGGACCCGGCTGCCGCCGACGGCGACGTGATCTTCGTCCGCTTCGCCGGTGAGGACGGACTCGGGGCCGGCACCGACTACATGCAGAGCGACGAGTGGCTGGATCTCGGGGCCGTTCGCGACGGCCGTCTGTTCTCCGTGAGCGACGACGTGTGGTCGACCCCCGGACCGGTCGCCGCGCGGGCGATCCTCACCGATCTGACCTACACCCTCAACGGCTACTCGAACTGACCGCCGGCTCGCCCGGCGGCAGCCCGCCCGCCGGTATACAAACGATGGCGTGCCGATACCCGATTTCGTCGTCCAGCTCCGCTCACATGTAGGAACCGCTCCCCTGTGGCTGCCGGGGGTGAGCGCGATCGTCACGGACGAGCACGGTCGCGTCCTGCTCACCCGCCGCGCCGACAACGGGATGTGGGCGGTGGTCTCCGGCATCCTCGAACCCGGCGAGGAACCGGCGGTCGCCGCGGTCCGCGAGGTACTCGAGGAGACGGGTGTCACCGCCGAGATCGTCCGGTTGACGAGCGTCGACGTCACGGCGCCCATCACCTATCCCAACGGCGACGTCGCGCAGTACCTCGACGTGTGCTTCCTGCTCCGCGCGACCGGCGGGGACGCACGTGTCGCCGACGACGAGAACCTCGAGGTGGCGTGGTTCGCGCCGGACGCGCTCCCCGAACCGCTCACCGAGACATCACGCCTGCGGCTCGGGAAGGCGCTCGCCGGTCGTGCGGAGGCCTGGTTCCGTCAGTAGGCGGTGTTGATCGGACCCGGGCTCCACAGCCCGCTGCGCGTGACCGTGGTGGTGTCGAGTTCCGCGGTCTCCGTGGCCGAGTCGATCGGTGTGTACTGTTCGATCGCTCCCCAGTCGCGGTCCCAGTCGTGATCGAGATACGACGGGATCGTGCGCGCCCGCAGCAACTGGTCGGTCCAGCCGAGCGGACCACCACCGTGGTGGTCCTGCCACAGATCGGTGGAGATGGCACCGACCCGGTCCGGCAGGATGCGGTACTCGGGAATCTCGGCGATGCCGTTGCGGTGCACCATCTGACGCTGGCACGGGAAGTTGAGACCGACCGCCCAGTCCAGCAGGACCGGTGTGTCGCTCCCGACGACCTGCTGCAGCGTCCGGGTCTGCGGCACGCGCGGCGGGGTGAACGCGAGCCACTGCTCCGGCGCCAGATCGTTGTCCGAGGCGACGATCCGCACCGCGTCGGCCTCGCCGGGCAACGTCTCCATCGGGACCCGCAGATTCCTCCACGACGGCGCCGGACCGATGTCGATCGGCAACGCCCGTCCCAGCGCGATGACACCGCCGTCGGCGCCGGTGCTTCCGTATTCGAGTTCGAGTCGCTGGCCGTAGGTCTCGGTGCCGTCGGCGTCGACCGAGAAGATCCGTCCGGCCGCAGCGATGGTGACGAGATCCCCGCGGGAGCCGTTCGCGTCCGGCTCGGGCAGCCGGAACCAGGCGCTCGTGACGTCGCCGAGGGTCGACCCGTGGCTACCCAGCACGGGGGTGGTCGCCGGGTCGAGACCGAACGGCATTGCGACGGTGCTGCCGTTGATCCCGACGCTGCCGGTGCCGCCGCCGGTGCCCCCGGTGCCCCCCGTCGAGCTCTGATCGTTGTTCGTGTCGACGGTGTTGGCGGTACCGGCAGACGCCGAGTCGTCGTCCGGGGTGAGATCGAGCGCGACCCCGCCCGGAGTGAACCCGTCCCCTCCTCCGGCGTCGAGGGAGGTCGCCGCGTCGGCGCCGATGGGAGTGAGTACCGAGGCGTTCGGATCCGTTTCGAGCAGCACGTCGTTCGCCAGGGCACACGAGTTGCCGGTGAGGGTGTCGAGATTGGATCGTGCCACCGAATAACCCGGATACTGCGCGATCGCACCCTTGGCCAGTGACAGCACCTCGAACACCACCATCGCGGCGGCGGCGACCGTCAACGGCGGCACCGCCCACCAGCGCGCCGGAGAGTCGGTGCGCGTCGAGGCGACGGGATGGATGTGCCACCACGCGGCGAGCAGCAAGGCCGCGACCGTCACCGCGAAGAAGACGGTGGAGAAACCGAATCCGGCGACCGACGGCGGCTTGTCCCACCACGGCACCCCGTAGCTCGAGACGTACCACCAGCCGTTGGGGCCGATGAACGACATGGTCACCACGAACGACACCGCCGCGGCGAACAACGCCCGGTTGCGTCGCGAGCGCAGTACAGCGGGGCCGGTGGCCACGGCGGCGAGCATCGCCACCGCAGCCGCGAGACCGGCGTAGATACCGAAGTGGTGGGTCCACTTCGTCGGCGCGAACATCATCAGCACCAGCGCACCGAGGGTGATGCCGACGATGCGCCGGGAGGGACCCTGCGCGGTGCCCGGGATGTGCCCACCGCGGCGCAGCATCGCGACGACCGCCACCGCCAGGCACAGCGCCAGAGTGAAGACCGCGAACCTGCGGGCCAGAGAGCCGTCCACGGTGATCTGCAGTAGGTACTGGTAGCGCAGGTACTCCTGGAACCACGGCACGTTCGGACCGACCTCGTGCGCGTGCTGCATTTCCAGCACTGCCGCGAGGGTCTGGTCGGCGAAGACCGGTACCAGGATCACCAGTCCGGCCGCGACCAGCGGAGCGAGAACCGGCAGCCATCCCAGGCTGCGCGCGCGTCGATGGAGGATGCGGGCGATCGGGCGGGCACCGGCGATCAGCGCGGCGAAGCAGATGATGCCCGACGGTCCGGCGGTCACGGTGAGCGCGGCGACGAGGATCGCCGCCGCCGCCGGCAGCAGACGCCGGGTGGCGATCGCGCGTTCGAGCAAGCACCAGGTCAGCACGACACCGGTCGCGACGATCGGCTCCGGACGCAATCCGTTGTTCAGCGGCAGCCAGAACGCCAGGAACACCAGGGCCCCGGTCCACAACGGGAGCCGGTTGCGGCGTAGCGCCACGCCGAGACGCGGAGCGACCTCGCGGCTGAGCACCCACCAGCACAGGATCCCGGCGGTCAGGGCCGGTAGCCGCATCCAGAGGCTCGCCGTCGAGATCTGGGTCATCGCGGCGAGGACGTCGTAGAAGGGTGTGCCGAACGGTGCTTCGGGCACACCGAACCACCGGAAGTAGTTCGCCATGTACCCGGCCTCCCCCGCAGCGCGGGCCATCCCGAGCTGGTAACCGTCGTCGGCGGTGTTCGCCCCGATGACGTGCCAGAGAAGCAGGGTTCCGACGACCAGCGCGTCGATGCGGGTGAACGACCACCACGACGCCGGCAACAGGCGGCGGTGGCGGCGGCCGTCGGTGCGGTCGAGCCGGGCCAGCGTCCACAAGGCCAGTGCTGTGGCCACCACCGCGACGATCATCGCGACGATCTTCAGCATCGTCGGAGACGTCGTGAACCGGGTGTCGACGGTCGCGGTGACCGAGACGCCGTCGAGCGCGGGACCGGGCAGGTCGGTGAAGACGCCGACCAGCTGAGGTCGCAGGTCGCGGTCGACGGTCCGCTCCCCCGCCGCGGCCGACCCGGTGATCGTGGCGACGGTACGTTCCGAGTTCGAGGACAGGGTGACCGCACAGTCCCCGGACAGCTCGTCCACCGGTGCCGCCGCAAGCATCGTGTTGCGGGAGATCACCTCGAACATCGCCGGTCCGTCGTCACCGGCGGACCGGACCCGGACGATCAGCCCGTAGCGCTCACGATCGGGAGCTCCTTCCGGGAGGGTGGAGAACACGGTGCCGCCGTCCGGCAGCGCTTCGCGCACGGACCGGCACTCGATCGTGGCGTCGAGATCGACCGGCGCGTAGGACACCAGCGGAGCCGAGATACCGGTCTTGCTCTCACTCTGCGGCCATTCGAGGGTTGCGGTGGTCTGCGTCACGGGCAAGAGCGGTATCGCGATCGATGCGACGATCCCCATCACGGCGGCGAGTACCGCCCACAGCCGGGTCCGCTGCTCGACCACCCGTCTGCCGGACTGCGAGCGTTCCGATGTCACCGGCCGAGGCGAGCCCGACGCTTCTCTTGTCTCGGTCACGAGGAGCGATGCTATAGGTGACCGGCCGGGCCGCGAAAAACACGCGATCCCGTACACGGACGCTCCGGCGCCGGTGTACGGGATCGATGCGTGCAGCGTGCCCGGTCAGAAGTCCCAGTCGTCGTCTTCCGTGACGACGGCCTTGCCGATCACGTAGGAACTGCCGGAACCCGAGAAGAAGTCGTGGTTCTCGTCGGCGTTGGGCGACAGCGCCGACAGGATGGCCGGGTTGACGTCCGTCTCGTCCTTGGGGAACAGCGCCTCGTACCCGAGGTTCATCAGCGCCTTGTTCGCGTTGTAGCGCAGGAACTTCTTGACATCCTCGGTGAGCCCGACCTGGTCGTAGAGGTCGGCCGTGTAGTGGGTCTCGTTGTCGTACAGCTCGTAGAGCAGCTCGAACACCCAGTCCTTGAGCTCGTCGCGCTCGGTCTGCGTGATCGTCTCCAGGCCGCGCTGGTACTTGTAGCCGATGTAGTAGCCGTGGACGGCCTCGTCGCGGATGATCAGGCGGATCATGTCGGCGGTGTTGGTGAGCTTGGCCCGCGACGACCAGTACATCGGCAGGTAGAAGCCCGAGTAGAACAGGAACGACTCGAGCAGCGTCGAGGCAGCCTTGCGCTTGAGCGGGTCGTCGCCCTTGTAGTAGTCGAGGATGATCTGGGCCTTGCGCTGCAGGTGCTCGTTCTCCTCCGACCAGCGGAAGGCGTCGTCGATCTGCCGGCTCGAGCACAGCGTCGAGAAGATCTGCGAGTAGCTCTTCGCGTGCACCGACTCCATGAAGGCGATGTTCGTCAGCACCGCCTCCTCGTGCGGGGTGACCGCATCGGGGATGAGCGAGACCGCACCGACCGTGCCCTGGATGGTGTCGAGGAGCGTCAGGCCCGTGAAGACCCGCATCGTCAGTTCCTGCTCGTATTCGGTGAGGGTGCCCCACGACTGGATGTCGTTGGAGACGGGCACCTTCTCCGGAAGCCAGAAGTTGCCGGTGAGGCGATCCCAGACCTCGGCGTCCTTGTCGTCGGGGACGCGGTTCCAGTTGATCGCGGAGACGCGATCGATGAGTTTGACGCGCATGCCGTCGGCCGGCGAGTGTGCTGCTGCAGTCATCGGTTACCTACCTGAATTGTGTGCTGATGCAAGGACTGTCACGAAGTGCGGGTCACAGCATGCAGGAGACGCAACCCTCCACCTCGGTCCCCTCGAGCGCCATCTGCCGCAGACGGATGTAGTACAGGGTCTTGATTCCCTTGCGCCACGCGTAGATCTGGGCCCTGTTCACGTCGCGGGTGGTGACGGTGTCCTTGAAGAACAGCGTCAGCGACAGGCCCTGGTCGACGTGCTGCGTCGCGGCGGCGTAGGTGTCGATGATCTTCTCGTAGCCGATCTCGTACGCGTCCTGGAAGTACTCGAGGTTCTCGTTCGTCATGTAGGGCGCCGGGTAGTAGACACGCCCGATCTTGCCCTCCTTGCGGATCTCGATCTTCGACGCGACCGGGTGGATCGAGCTCGTCGAGTGGTTGATGTACGAGATCGAACCGGTGGGCGGAACCGCCTGCAGGTTCTGGTTGTAGATGCCGTGCTTCTGCACGGACTCCTTCAGCTCGCGCCAGTCCTGCTGCGTGGGGATCGCGATGTCCGACTCGGCGAACAACTGACGAACCCGCTCGGTGGCCGGCTCCCAGACCTGATCGGTGTACTTGTCGAAGAACTCACCCGAGGCATACTTCGACTCCGGGAAGCCCTTGAAGTACGAGCCTCGCTCGATCGCGATCTTGTTCGACGCACGCAGGGCGTGGAACAGCACCGTGTAGAAGTAGATGTTCGTGAAGTCGACGCCTTCTTCGGACCCGTAGAAGATGTGCTCGCGGGCGAGGAAGCCGTGCAGGTTCATCTGGCCGAGGCCGATGGCGTGGGATTCGTTGTTGCCCCGCTCGATCGACGGAACGGACGAGATCGTCGTCTGGTCGGAGACCGCCGTCAGGCCGCGGATGGCGACCTCGATGGTCTGCGCGAAGTCGGGCGAGTCCATCGTCTTCGCGATGTTCAGCGAGCCGAGGTTGCACGAGATGTCCTTGCCCACATGGCTGTAGGACAGGTCGTCGTTGAACTCCGAGGGCGTCGAGACCTGCAGGATCTCCGAGCACAGGTTCGAGTGCGTGATCTTGCCGGCGATCGGGTTGGCCCGGTTCACCGTGTCCTCGAACATGACGTAGGGGTAGCCCGACTCGAACTGCAGCTCGGCGACGGTCTGGAAGAACTCGCGCGCCTTGATCTTCGACTTGCGGATGCGCTTGTCGTCGACCATCTCGTAGTACTTCTCGGTGACGTCGATGTCGGCGAAGGGCTTTCCGTAGACGCGCTCGACGTCGTACGGCGAGAACAGGTACATGTCCTCGTTCTTCTTCGCCAGCTCGAACGTGATGTCGGGGATGACGACGCCCAGCGAGAGGGTCTTGATACGGATCTTCTCGTCGGCGTTCTCGCGCTTGGTGTCGAGGAAGCGGTAGATGTCGGGGTGGTGCGCGTGCAGGTAGACCGCGCCGGCACCCTGACGGGCACCGAGCTGGTTGGCGTAGGAGAAGGAGTCCTCGAGCAGCTTCATGATCGGGATGACGCCGGAGGACTGGTTCTCGATCTTCTTGATGGGTGCGCCGTGCTCACGAATGTTGCTGAGCAGCAAGGCGACACCGCCACCACGCTTGGACAGCTGCAGCGCGGAGTTGATGGAGCGGCCGATCGACTCCATGTTGTCCTCGATACGGAGCAGGAAGCACGAGACGGGCTCGCCGCGCTGCTTCTTGCCCGAGTTGAGGAAGGTCGGGGTGGCCGGCTGGAAGCGGCCGGAGATGATCTCGTCGACGAGGTGCCGGGCCAGGATCTCGTCGCCGTCGGCGAGAGTCAGGGCGACCATGCACACCCGGTCCTCGAACCGCTCGAGGTAACGCTTGCCGTCGAACGTCTTGAGCGTGTACGAGGTGTAGTACTTGAACGCACCGAGGAAGGTCGGGAACCGGAACTTCTTCGAATACGCATGGTCGAACAGCGATTTGACGAACGAACGCGAGTACTTGTCGAGCACCTCGGGCTCGTAGTAGTTCTCCTCGACGAGGTAGTCGAGCTTCTCGTCGAGGTTGTGGAAGAAGACCGTGTTCTGGTTGACGTGCTGCAGGAAGTACTGGCGGGCGGCGGCCACATCCTTGTCGAACTGGATCTCGCCGTTGGGGCCGTACAGATTCAACATCGCGTTGAGCGCGTGGTAGTCGAGATCCTTGATCGAATCGTCGAGGGGTGCGCTCGTGGCGGGAGCGGGATCGGTAATGGTCACAGTGCTGTCCCCACTTGTCGGAGTTAGGAAACGGCCGCGCAGTCACGTCCGCGACGCGCGTCGAATACGGATACGGATGTGGCTCAGGCGTTCTGGAGAACGGACTCCCAGAATCGGGCGAGACCGTCGCGGACACGTTCCACGTCGTCGGTCGTGCCCATCAACTCGAATCGGTACAGATACGGCACCTTGCACTTGCGCGCGACGATGTCGCCCGCGAAACAGTACGAGTCGCCGAAGTTGGTGTTACCCGCCGCGATGACACCGCGGATCAGGCTCCGATTGTGCTCGTTGTTGAGGAACCGGATGACCTGCCGGGGAACGTAGCGGGTATCGCGACCGGTGGCGGTCGTCCCGCCACCGTAGGTCGGCACGATCAACACGTACGGTTCGTGGACCTCGAAAGTGCCCTCCCGATCGTGCAGGGGGATCCGGCTGGCCGGAATCCCGAGCTTCTGCACGAATCGGTGGGTGTTCTCGGATGTACTCGAGAAGTACACCAGCGACGTTCCCTGGATCGACACCAGCGAAGCCATCGGTAGTCACCACTCTTCATTCGATTGCGAAGACCGGCCCGGGCGGACACGGCGCATTTCCGCCCGGAGACGACGACGATCGGGCCGCTGCGAACGCGGCCCGGGCTCAGGCAGCGACGGTGAGCGCCTTGATGCGGTCGGGGCGGAAGCCCGACCAGTGGTCGTCGCCGGCGACGACGACGGGCGCCTGGAGGTAACCCAGGGCCATGACGTAGTCGCGGGCCTCGGGGCTCTCGCTGATGTCGACGACGTCGTACTCGATGCCGGCCTTGTCGAGGGCACGGTAGGTGGCGGTGCACTGGACGCAGGCAGGCTTGGTGTAGACGGTGATGTTCATGAATGCCCCTTTTCCGACGGCCGTGGGCGGCCTGACGACTGACTGCTGTGCGTTACCCGGAAACCCACGAATCCGTCCGATCCCGCTTCCCCGAGAGATCGTCGGCACTTGTGGCCTTCCAGCGGTCTAGACACTACACCTTGTGCCCACCGGATACACAGAACCCAGGATGTTGTGACTTACAAAGGTGATATTCCCAGGTCGCAACCCTCCCTCCACGGCGTTTCGGGCGCGTCTCGGCGTGTCGTCGCGAGGCGCCCGGGAGAGACCTCGAGCACAAGTGTGGCGGGTGCCACCGACAACTTCGGGCCGTCACCGCGGGAACCTCTCCGGACCGCCTGCGCGGAGGGCCGCGGGCAGGAAGAATGACTCCTCGTGTTCCCGGTTCGCGCGATGGCCGCCACCCTCCTGGCACTGTCCCTGTGCACCGCCTGCGACCCGCGCCGCACATGCGAACCGATCGCCGCCCCGCTCGACGAGACGAGCACCGCGTGCCCCCGCTTCGGCATCAGCACCCCGGGGGGCCCGGTGGCCGTCGACGAGTACCGCGCGGTCGCCGAGGCCGTCGGCACGGCGCCGGGCGCGGTGTTGTGGTTCGTCGACTTCCCCTCCCCTCCCCCCATCGGCGCCCTCGACATCGTGCGGGCCTCGGGCGCGGACCCGATCGTCACGTGGGAACCCTGGATACGCCGCGAGCACGACTACGACCGGACGTCCGTGACCATGAGCGACATCGCCGCCGGCGTCCACGACGACCACCTCTACCGCTGGGCCGACGAGCTCGCCGCCTGGGGAGGGAAGGTCTATCTACGATTCGCCCACGAACCGAACGGGGACTGGTACCCCTGGAGCCCTGCGGCAGGGACCCCGCCGGAGACGTATGTCGCCGCGTGGCGGCATGTGCACGATCTGTTCGCGTCGAAGAACGTCGAGAACGTGCGCTGGATCTGGACGGTCAACGTCCCGCACGAGGGCAGCAGTCCCCTCGCCCCCCTGTATCCGGGTGACGAGTACGTCGATGTCGTCGGAGTGGACGGCTACAACTGGGGCACCACCCGGCCGTGGAGTCGGTGGCAGTCCCCCGAGGAATTGTTCGGACCGACGTTGGACGAACTCGGCCGGCTCGCTCCGGGGCGTCCCATCGCTGTCACGGAGGTCGCGAGCGCGGAGGCCGGTGGATCGAAGCCGGACTGGATCCGGGATCTGGTGGGTTACTTGGACAGTCACCCGGCGGTCACAACATTCGTGTGGTTCCATCACAACAAAGAAACCGATTGGCGCTTGACCAGCACGCCCGAGTCCGCGGGGGCGCTGAGCGACGCTCTGCACAGGAGACACATCGCACGATGACAGCCGAGGCGTCGCTCCTCCCCGAACATCTCGAGAACGAACGCATGCGTGACGTGGAACTGCTCGAACTGCTCGACACCCCCCACGAAGAACGGTTCGACAAGATCACCCGCATCGCGTGCCGCGTGTTCGGTGTCCCGATGGCTTCGCTCTCGCTGATGGATCGCGATCGGCAATGGTTCAAATCGATCCTCGGACTGGAGCTCTCCGACGTACCGCGCGAGAGGACGGTGTGCCGCACCACGATCGCCCGGGCCTACGCGCAACCCGAGAATCCCGCACTCGTCCTCCCGGATGCCGCCTCCGATCCTGCTTTCGCGGACATCCCCGGTATCGGCGGAAAGGGGGGAATCCGGTTCTATGCGGGCTATCCCCTGTACGGACCCAACGGTCACCCCGTGGGCACCTTCTGCATCTACGACACCGAGGAGCGGAACCTCGACCCGGATCAGCTCGACACCTTCGCCGAGCTGGCCGAGTGGGCCCAACGTGAACTCGATCGCGCCGACGAACTCGACCGCGCCGCCGAGATCCAGAACCAGCTCCTCCCCCGGCCGCTCCCGGACCTTCCCGGTTACGAGATGGCCACGATCTGCCTGCCCGCCTTCATGGTGGGCGGTGACTTCTACGACCACTACCGGCTCCGCGACGGGATCGTGATCACCGTCGCCGACGTCATGGGCAAGGGCCTGGGCGCCGCCATCCTGTCGTCGGCCGTGCGCTCCTCGATGCGGGGGGTCGCGCGGGTGCTCGAGCGTTTCGGGACTCGTCCGGTCGGCGTCCTCGACACCGGGATGACTCTGACCGTCGGCGCCGAACACCTCGCCGACGACTTCGAGCACACCGGGACGTTCGTCACTTCCTTCCTCGCCGCGCTCGAGTTCTCCACGGGAGACATCGATTACGCCGATGCCGGGCACGGGCTGGCCGCGATCCGCCGCGCCGACGGTACGGTCGAACCACTGACGAGCGGTGGTGGTCCTCCGCTGGGGATCTTTCCCGCGACCACCTGGAGGTCCGAGACCGCGCGGCTCGATGCGGGCGACATGCTTGTGATCTGCTCCGACGGCCTGCTCGACCTGCTCGACGAACAGAGCGACCCGGCGGCTCTGTGCCGTTTCGTCGCCGACCGGGCCGACCCGGAAGAACTGGTGGCCGCCGCGCGTGCGCTGGCCGAGAGCAATCCGCCGCTCGACGACGTCACGGTGGTCGCGCTACGCCGGGAGACGGCGTCGTGAACGCGGTCACGAAGGAGGGCTACCCGTCCCCCTTCCTGCGCGTCCTCATCGTCCTCACGGTCATCGTCGGGTTGAACTACATCGTCTGGCGCTGGCTGTTCTCCGTGAACTGGGATGCGTGGTGGATCGCGGTCCCGCTCGTTCTCGCCGAGACGTACAGCCTGATCGATTCGCTGCTGTTCGCGTTGACGATGTGGCGGTTGAGGAGACGTCCCGAGCCGCCCATCGCACCCGCCGGCATGACGGTCGACGTCTTCATCACCACCTACAACGAACCGGTCGATCTGGTGTTGCGCACGGCAGCAGCCGCGCAGCGCATCCGCTATCCGCACCGCACGTGGATCCTCGACGACGGAGCCCGGCCCGAACTCGCCGCGGCCGCAGCCGAACTCGGCGTCGACTACATGACGCGGTCGGCGAGCTGGACGAACAAGCCCCGTCACGCCAAGGCCGGCAATCTCATCAACGCCCTGCTGCACTCCGACGGCGAGTTCCTTCTCATCCTCGACGCCGACCAGATTCCCGAACCCGAGATCCTCGACCGCACACTCGGATACTTCACCGACGACAGCATGGCACTGGTCCAGACGCCGCAGTACTTCACCAATGTGCCCGACTCCGATCCGCTCGGCAGTCAGGCGCCGTTGTTCTACGGGCCGATCCAGCAGGGCAAGGACGGCTGGAACGCGGCCTTCTTCTGCGGGTCCAATGCGATCCTGCGACGTGAAGCACTCATGCAGCTCGGCATCGCCGGCTATGTCCAGGCCGTCGAGGACGGTGTGGAACGCACCCTGCGCACCGCGGGAAGGGTGGTCGACCGGGCACGCCGGAAAGTGCCCGCCGACCAGCCGGACGTGGCCGCGGCACTCGACTCGGTGCGCCGTGCCGTGCGCACGGCACGCGGCGAACTCCGGACCGGCGCGGCACTCGCCGACGTCACCTTCCGTTTCCAGCAGACGGTCGACGCCGCCGCGCGCAGCATCGTCGACGCCGACTTCGGCAGCATCCGGGCCGATCTCGAGGAGATCGCAGCGCTCGACGCGCACGGCACCGATGCGCTCACGATCGACGACACCGTCCTCGAACGCCTCGCCGACCGCGAGTGGTCACCGCTCGGCGCGCTCGAATCGATCCGCGCGATGATCCGCGCCGTCGATGTCGACCGTGCAGAGGAGGCCGAGCCGATGCTCGCGTTGGCCACGATCTCCGTGACCGAGGACATGGCCACCTCGATGCGCCTGCACGGCGCCGGCTGGAAGTCCGTCTACCACCACGAGATCCTCGCCTACGGGCTCGCCCCGGAGGATCCGAAGACGATGGTCACCCAGCGACTCCGGTGGGCACAGGGCACGATCCAGGTGATGCTGCGGGAGAACCCGCTCGTTCAGAAGGGCATGACCGTACCCCAGCGCCTGATGTACTGGTCGACGATGTGGAGTTATCTTTCCGGCTTCGCAGCGCTCGCCTATTTCGCGGCGCCGGTGATCTATCTCGTCTTCGGGATCCTGCCGGTCGAGGCGTTCAGTCTCGACTTCTTCTCGCGACTGGTCCCGTTCCTCATCCTGAGTCAGTTGCTGTTCTTCATCGTGGGCCGCGGGACGCCGACCTGGCGGGGCCAGCAGTACAGCCTCGCGCTCTTCCCGGTGTGGATCAGGGCGTGCTGGACGGCCTTCCTCAACGTGTACTTCGACAAGCCGCTGGACTTCGCGGTCACGCCGAAGACACGCCAAGGGGGCGAAGGTGTCCCGTGGTATCTGTTCCGGCAGCAGCTGCTCGTCATGGCGCTGCTGGTGGTGGCGGCGGTCATCGGCACCGTGCGGCTGTTCCTCGGCGACATCTCGGTGCTGGGAGTCACCGCGAACCTCGTCTGGGTCGTGTTCGACCTGTTCATTCTCTCGGTGGTGATCCAGGCAGCTCGCTACCGTGGACCCGAAAGCGAAGGAGCTCGATGAGCCACTACGAAACCCGCCAGGTGGGAACGAGCACGGTCGTGCAACCCACCGGTCGCCTGAACATGGTTGCGGCACCGCGCCTGCGCGAGCAGTTGCGCGATCTCGTCGAGAACGGATCCCACCGGCTCGTGGTCGACCTGAGCACAACCGATTTCATCGACTCCTCCGGGCTCGGCGCACTCGTCTCCGGGTTGAAGGCGGCCCGTCAGGCCGGCGGCGACCTGCGGATCGCCGCACCGACCGCCCAGGTACAGAGCGTGCTCGCGCTCACCCGGCTCGACCGGGTGCTGACGACACACGATTCCGCGGATGTGGCCTTCGATGGCGACTGACCGGTCACCCGAAGCGCAACCGGCCGAGGGCCCCTCGGGGCGGTGGGAGCTGTCCGCCACGACGAGTGAAGGCACCCTCGACCGGATCATGGATCTGGTCGCCGAGATGTTCGCCGCCGAGGAGCTCGACGATTCGGATCGCATGCAGTTCGAGATCGCGGTCGCCGAGATCGGCGCGAACATCATCGAGCATGCCGGCCGGGGAGATGCGGTCTCGGTGGCGCTGACCCTGGAACTCCATCCGGATCGTCTCGAGGCCGTGTTCGTCGACGACGGCGCCCCGGCCCGGGTGGATCTACGTTCGGTCGAGCTCCCCGACGCACTCGCCGAACGCGGCCGAGGGCTCGCCATCGCCCTCGCCGCGCTCGACGAACTCCGGTACCGCCGTCAGGGGGGCATCAATCGCTGGACACTCGTCTGTTATCGATCCGAGGGGTCAGGGCAAGCCGACCAGTAGGTCGTCGAGCCGGGCGGGCAGGTGCCGCACCCGCACCCCGGTCGCGTGCCACAGGGCGTTGACGACCGCGGCGGCGCTGCCGACGATCCCGATCTCACCGATCCCCCGCGAACCCATCGGTGTGGCGTGCAGATCTTCGTCGTCGAGCCACTCCGCTTCGATCCCACGGATGTCCGCGTGGGTCGGCACGTGGTATTCGGACAGGTCGTGGTTGACGACGTGCCCGAAGCGCGCGTCGCGGATGCTCTCCTCGAACAAGGCCATCGAGATCCCGAACGACATCCCTCCGATGAACTGCGAACGTGCCGTCCGCGGATTGATCACCCGTCCCACGGAGAACAGGCCGAACATCCGCGGCACCCGGATCTCCCCGGTGTCGGCGTCGACGTGTACTTCGGCGAAGTGCGCGCCGAAGGACTGCGCGGTGTAGTGCTCGAGTTCGCGGTTCTCGGCTGCCGACGCGGACAGCTCCGCGCCCACCGGCGGATCGTCACCGAAGCGCTTGCCGAATCGCTCTGCGGCCGTGACGATCGCGGTGCCCCAGGACGAGGTACCCGAGGAGCCACCGGCCACGGTGCCGTGGGGCAGCGCGCTGTCGCCGATCTCGAGGTCCACGTCCTCGGGCCGGCATCCGAGGGCGTCGGCGGCGATGAGCGTCAGCGCCGTCCACGCACCGGTGCCGAGGTCGGTCGCTCCTATGCGGACGGAGTAGCGGCCCTCCCCCAGATGCCGGATGTGTGCCTCCGAACCGGGATTGACCATGTGCGGATAGGTCGCGACCGCCACGCCGGTACCGATGAGCGTGGTGCCTCGCCGACGGGCGCCGGGTTCGCGATCCGACGGATTCCATCCGAATCGCTGTGCCCCCTCGCGGAGACATTCGACGAGACGCCGCGACGACCACGGCTTCCCCGTCTCGGGATCGGCCTCGGGTTCGTTGCGGATGCGCAGTTCGATCGGGTCGATGCCGAGTTCGGCGGCGAGTTCGTCCATCGCGACCTCACCGGCGAACATGCCGGGGGCCTCACCGGGAGCGCGCATCCAGAAGGGCGCCGGGACGTCGAGTGTGATCGCGCGGTGGGATGTACGGACGTTGTCCACGGCATAGAGATTGCGCAACGGCACCGCCGCCTGTTCGACGAACTCGGTGACCCGGGACGACTGTGCGAACACCTCGTGCACCAGGCCGGTGACCCTGCCGTCGCGGTCGGCCGCGAGCCGGACCCGCGACGCCGTCGGCGACCGGTAGCCGACATAGGCGAACATGTCCGGCCGGGAAACCGCGAACTTGACCGCCCTCCCGGGGAGGGCCCGTGCTGCCAATCCGCCGAGCACGTCGTGCGCGTGGGGGCCACCCTTCGAGCCGAATCCCCCACCGATGTACGGACAGACCACCCACATCCGGTCGGCGTCCAGGCCGAACACCGGGGCGAGGGTCTCGACAACACCGTGCGGGTGCTGCGTCGAGGTGTACAGGGTCAGGGTGTACGCATCGGCCGTACCGTTCGACGGAACCACGTCGCTCCGCCACACTGCAACGACGGTGTGCGGTTCGAGCGGGTTGTTGTGCTCCTCGGGTGTGGAATACCACTGGTCGACCACAGTGTCGGCACGGGCGAACGCAGTGTCGACATGGCCCCGCTCGGAATCGGGCTCGTAGCCACCGTTGACCGTCTCGGGCGTGTAGGCATCGGGATGGTCGGCGCGGAAGAGGGCGTCGTGTGGTTCCTCGCTGTATTCGACCTCCAGCAGAGAGCATGCCTCGCGGGCGATCTCGAGACTCTCCGCGACGACCGCTCCGATGATCTGCCCTCGGTACAGCACGTCGGGTGTCTGCAGGACGGAGTACTCGCCTTCGGCCTCGTCGGTGAGCCTCGGGGCGTTCCAGGACGTGAGCACCTTCAGCACCCCGGGTACCGCTTCGGCGGCGGCCGTGTCGATCCGGTCGACCCGGCCCCGGGCGACGGTGGAGGTGAGCGGCACGAGGAAGACCGGATCGTCGACCGGGTGCTCGTAGGCGTACGGCGCCGTCCCGGCGACCTTCGCCGGTCCGTCGATTCGCGCGGTGGAGCGTCCGCCCGCTCGGATCGGCTCGGGGCTCATGCGGATTCACCTCGTTCCCGTCGTTCGTCGAGTTCGCGCAGGGTCGCCACCACGGTTCGGCGCAGCAACGGGATCTTGTAGGCGTTGCCGTCGAGGGGGCTCGCGCCGGCGAGTTCGGCCTCGGCCGCGGCGGCGAAGACCTCGCCGGAGGGCTGCTGCCCGAGAAGTGCGGCTTCCGCTCGATGCGCCCGCCACGGACGGTGCGCCACCCCTCCGAACGCGAGGCGGCAACCGGTGATCGTCCCGTCCGCCACGGTCATCTCGGCCGCCACCGAGACCAGCGCGAAGGCGTAGGACGCACGGTCGCGCACCTTGCGGTAGGTGGACAGCGAACTCTGCGATGCCGGGATCCGCACGCCGACGACGAGGTCGTCGCGTTCGAGCACGGTGTCGCGCTCGGGAGTGCCGCCGGGAAGCCGGTAGAAGTCCTCCACCGCGATCGCACGTTCACCGTCCGGGCCGAGGACGAGGACTTCGGCGTCGAGCGCGAGCAGGGCGACCGCCATGTCGGACGGGTGGGTGGCCACACAGTGCTCCGACGCACCGAGTATCGCGTGGTAGCGGGTATATCCGCCGATGGCGGAGCAACCGGTGCCGGGTTCGCGCTTGTTGCAGGGGGTGGTCACATCCCGGAAGTACGAACAGCGCGTGCGCTGGAGCAGGTTGCCGCCGGTGGTCGCGGTGTTCCGGAGTTGGGGCGAGGCACCGGACAGCAGTGCGCGCGACAGCATCGGATAGTTGCGCCGCACGAACGGATGGGCGGCGAGGTCGCTGTTGCGGACGTTGGCACCCACCCGGATTCCTCCGTCCGCCGACTCCGCGACGGTGTCGAGAGGCAGATGCGAGACGTCGACGAGGAGCTCGGGGGTCGCGACGCCGAGTTTGAGATGGTCGACCAGATTCGTTCCGCCCGCGAGGAAGACCGCGCCCGGGTTCTCGTGCACGACGGCGACCGCAGCGGCGGGATCGGCCGGTCGCTCGTACCGGAGGGAGCTCACCGTGTGTCCTCCCTACCGACTCGGCTGTCTCCGCTCGCGACGGTGCGGATCGCCGCGACGATGTTGGGATAGGCGGCGCAGCGGCACAGATTGCCGCTCATGCGTTCGCGGATCTCGTCGTCGTCGAGGTCCGGTGCGTGCTCGAGGTCCGCCGTGACGTGGCTCGGTGCCCCGTCGGCGAATTCGTCGAGCATCCCCACAGCGGAGCAGATCTGGCCGGGAGTGCAGTAGCCGCACTGGAAGGCGTCGTCCTCGATGAACTGTGCCTGGAGGGGGTGCAGTTCCCCGTCGGCGAGTCCGGCGGCGGTGACGATCTCGGCGCCGTCGTGCGAGACGGCGAGGGCAAGGCACGAGAGGGCGCGACGGCCGTCGATCAGCACGGTGCATGCTCCGCACTGACCGAGATCGCAGCCCTTCTTCGGGGAGGTGATCCCGAGGCGGTCGCGCAGCGCGTCGAGCACGGTGGTGCGGACGTCGATCGGGACGCGACGCTCCACCCCGTCGACGTGAAGAACGATGTCGAGATCGGGTCGGTGGCCGGTATCGGTTCTCGTGTCCCCGGTTGTCATGGGCAAACCTCCGAACGGTGGGATGTGTTCGGGGCATTCCCGCTGCAGGCCGCATCGAACCGTCGAGAACACGACGCGCCGAACTTCCGGCGGTGCGACGGACCCGCAGAGACGCGGACACCCGCGGTGCCGGAGACCTCGGGAGTCTCCGGCACCGCGGGTGTCGGGGTCGGTCGGCCCACCGGAGGGCGGACGTTCCGATCAGGCGTTCGCGAGCACCTTGGTGGCGTCGGCGAGTGCAGCGACGACCGCAGCGACCTGCTGCGCGGTCTCGGCGTGCTCCTTGGCGTGGACGCCGGAGAACTTACCGAAGGTCTCACCGACGGACAGCGAACCGCCGTCGACGATCGTGCCGCCGGCGATTCCGACGGTCTTGACCGTGTCCTCGAGGGCCCACTTCGCGGCGTTCCGGCTGGGCGACTGACTGACGACGGCGACGGGCTTGCCGCTCAGCGCGCCGGCCCCGTAGGGACGGGACAGCCAGTCGACGGCGTTCTTGAGCACCGCGGAGACGGTGCCGTTGTACTCGGGCGTGACGATCAGCAGCGCATCGGCGTCGGCGGCAGCGTCACGCAGGGCCACGGCAGCAGCGGGAGCCGCATCGCCGTCGAGGTCCTCGTTGTAGAAGGGAACGTCGGCGAGGCCCTCGTAGAGAGTCACCTCGACGTTCTCGGCGGCGGTCTCGGCGGCGGTCTCGGCGAGCTGTCGGGAGACGGAGCCGTCGCGCAGGCTGCCGACGAGGGCGAGAACTCGGGTCATGGGAACATCCTCGGGTCGAAGTGGTTGACTACGCAATGTTAAACGGACCGCGGTCCGCTTTATTCCCTACCCCGCTAGTGTGTGACCTTGTGAACACCCGCCCCCTCCCGCACGCGGACGGTCGAGCACTGCCCCTGGCGAACGATCGGGTGCTGCCCCTGGCGGAGGAGCAACTCTCCGAACGGGGTGACGCTGCGCGTAACCGGTCCCGCCTCCTCGACGCCGCCACCCTGCTCGTCGCCGAACGCGGCGTCGACGCCGTGACGATGGATGCCGTCGCGGCGCGTGCCGGGGTCGGTAAGGGCACCGTCTTCCGCAGGTTCGGTTCCCGCGCCGGCCTCGTCCGCGCACTGCTCGACCACAGCGAGCGCGAGTTCCAGCACGGTTTCCTGTTCGGCCCGCCGCCGCTCGGCCCGGACGCCGAACCCCTCGACCGGCTGATCGCCTTCGGCCGTGCCCGCATCGAGCTCGTCGAGGTACAGGGCGAACTTCTCCGCGCAGCCGAGGCCGCCGGGGATTCCCACTACTCCGCCCCCGCCCACCTGGTCTCGCTCGCCCACGTCGACGCCCTGCTGCGCGCCGCCGACGTCGGCGGCGACACCCGATTGCTGGCGACCTCGCTGGTGGCGTCGCTCGAGGCGACGCTCGTGCTCCACCAGTGGCGCGAGCTCGGCTACCCGCTGCGCCGACTCGCCGACAACTGGGCCGAACTGGCACACCGCGTCGTCACGGGCCGAGGTAGCCGCAAATCCGGGTCGAGCGCCGTACCGTAACGGTATGTTTCGTACATTCCGGGTATGCGCGCTGGTCTGCCTGGCTGCCGTGGCCGCCGCGTGCAGCACCGAGCCGGATCCGGCCGGCAACTCCGCAGACGACCTCACCGGTCGCACCTTCGTGTCGACGAACGTGACGGGCACCCAGATCCCCGGCGACGGACCGCTGGTGGTCGCGTTCCCGGAGGACGGACGCATCTCGGCGACCGCCGGATGCAATCGCTTCGTCGGCGGCGTGGACCTGTCCGACGGCACGGTGAAGACATCGGACCTCGCGAGCACGATGATGGCCTGTCCACCCGAGCGAGAGAGCGCCGACGCCTGGCTCACCGCCCTGTTCCGAGCGGAACCCCGCTGGTCGCTCGACGGGAACTCCGTCACCCTGACCGGCGACGACATCACCGTCTCCCTCGAGGACGAGAAGGTCGTCGACCCCGACCGTCCGATCGCCGGCACCGAATGGGTCGTGACGTCGCTGCGCACCGCCGACGCCGTGACCACCTCGACGGCACTGGAGAACGCTGCGCCGACGCTCGTGTTCTCCGAGGACGGCACCGTCACCGGCAACACGGGCTGCAACGAGTTCGGCGGCACCGCGGAAGTCGGTGACGACGTCGTCCTGTTCGAACCGCTCACCATGACCCGCGCCGCCTGTGCCGACCCCGAGGTCACCACCATCGAGACACATATCCTCGAGGTGCTCGCAGGTGAGACCACCTACAGCATCGAGGGTTCGTCGATGACGCTCGCCGCGCCGAACGGCACCGACGGACTGGAGTTCACGGCCCGCTGATCCGTTCTCGGTACCGTGAGACGCATGCCGGGAGCAGTCCGCATCGTCGCCGTCCTCGCTCTGGGGGCGGTGCTGTCCGGATGCGGAATCGGAGGATCGCCGTCCGATCCGATCGGCCGCCGCTACGTCTCCACCGAGGTCACGGGTCGGCCGATCCCCGGGGGCGGCCCGCTGGAATTGTCGTTCCCCGCCCGGGAGCGGCTCGCCGCATCCGCCGGATGCAACCGGTTCACGGGCACCGCCGACCTGTCCGGAGGACGGATCCGAGCCGGAACCCTGGCGTCCACGAGGATGGCGTGCCCATCCCCGCGCGACGGCGCCGACGACTGGGTGCGGACGCTGTTCGCGAGCACACCCCGATGGACGCTCGACGGGGAGGCCCTCACCCTGACCACCGGATCGGTGACCGTCACGCTCACCGAACGCACGAACGGGCGCTGAGACGCGCCTCAGTAGCGCTCGACCAGCCACCGCGCGAGTGCCTGCGCGCTGCGGTCGACCTGCTTCGGCCACTCGAGCGCGGAGTCGTCGGCCCGATCGCTCACGTGTTTGACGAGCCGGCACCGCGCGCCCATGCGCCGAGCAGCGTAGGCGATCGCGAAACCTTCCATGTCCACCAGATCGGCGCGGGCGGCGAGCGCGTCGCGGACCTGCGCGTCCGAGACGAACGAATCGCCCGTCGCGAGCACGCTGCCGTCGCCGTCGTCGATCTCGACGACGTCCTGCACCGGATGACCGAGGCTCTTCAGGATCTCGCTGCTGATGTCGTGGTTGAGCACGGCGGACGGGAGGAACAGTCCCGAGTGGTGGGTGCGCAACGCGCCGGCAGTCCCGATGTTCACGACGAGCGGACGTGCGTCCGCCGGATACGCCGCGAGCGCCGCCGTGACGGCGACCGCCGCGTCCACCTTGCCGATCCCGGTGATCACCGTCTCGTAGCGCTCGGGCACGTGCGCCGCCTCGGCGCGGGTTGCGGACACGACGAGGATCCCGTTCACGTACTGCCTCCGAGTTCGAGGGTCGCGAGTGCCGCCCGGTGCAGCTCCCGCCCGTACCCGGCACCGTATCCCGCGGCATGGACCGCCAGTGGATGCAGTTGGTGCACGGGCACCCGCCGCTCCCACCCGACGCGCAGCGGATGCGCCGAGTCGTAGCCTTCGACGACCCGGCCCAGATGCGGGCAGCCGAAGAGCGCGAGCATCGCCGGATCCGTTTCGCGGTGGCCGCCGTGCGCGGCGGGATCGATCAGGACCACTCCCTGCGGGGACCACAGCACGTTGCCGTTCCACAGGTCTCCGTGCAGCCGCGCGGGTGGATCGTCGTCGTCGAAGGCTCCCGCCGCGACGAGATCGCAGGCGGCGTCGATGTCGCGGCACTGCCGGCCGGTGACGCTCCCGGCGTCGACCGCGATGCGCAGGAAGGGCAGCACCCGTTCGGTGACGTAGAACGAGCCCCAGGTGTCGTGCACGATGCGGCTCATGGGACGGCGCCCGATGAACAGCTGCCCGTCGTAACCGTCGGGTGCCGCGCCGAAGCCGGCTGCACCGGCGTCGTGCATCCGGGCGAGTGCCGCACCGAAGTTCCGGGCGGCCTCGGCGGAGGGAGCCGCCTCGGCGACCCGGTCCAGTTCGATGTGGTGCTCGCCCACCGACCGCACGGCCGCCACCGGAATACCGGTCTCGGCGAGCCACGCCAGACCGGCCGCCTCGGCACGGAAGAAATCCGGGTGCGCGTGCGGATCGTGTTTGCGGAAGGGCTCTCCGGTGCTCACGCCGAAGAGTCTGCCCGACCGCATTCTTCGCCTCCGCCCTCTTCGCTGTTGTATCGCAGCAGTAACACGGGAACGCTAGTGTCGTGCAGATGACGAACCTTCGCGATCGGATCATCGAAGAACTCGGGGTGAAGCCCTCCATCGACCCACGCGCCGAGATCGACGCGCGGGTGCAGTTTCTCGCCGACTACCTCCGAAGCACTCCCGCGAAGGGATTCGTGCTCGGCATCAGCGGCGGGCAGGACAGCACGCTCGCCGGCAAGCTCTCCCAGCTCGCGGCGGAGAAGCTCCGCGCCGAGGGCCACACCGCGGAGTTCGTCGCGGTCCGCCTGCCCTACGGCAAGCAGGCCGACGAGCACGACGCCCTCGTCGCACTGGAATTCATCGGCGCCGACCGCACGCTGGGCGTCGACGTCAAGCCCGGCGCCGACGCGACGGCCTCGGAGGCGGCCCGCGCGCTGTACGGCACCGAGACGCGTCTGCGCGACTTCGTGCGCGGCAACATCAAGGCGCGCGAGCGCATGATGATCCAGTACGCGATCGCCGGCGAACTCGGCCACATCGTCGTCGGCACCGATCACGCCGCCGAGGCGGTGACCGGCTTCTACACCAAGTACGGCGACGGCGGCGCCGACATCACTCCCCTGTCCGGTCTGACGAAGCGGCAGGGCGCGGCGCTGCTGCGCGAGCTCGAGGCGCCCGAGAGCACCTGGGTCAAGATTCCCACCGCCGACCTCGAGGACGACCGCCCCGCGCTGCCCGACGAGGAAGCGCTCGGCATGACCTACAGCGAGATCGACGACTATCTCGAAGGCAAGGACGTCACCGACGACCTCGCCGAGCGGCTCGAGGCGAAGTTCCTCGACACGCGGCACAAGCGCACGATGCCCGTGGCGCCCTTCGATACCTGGTGGCGCAACGGTTAACCACCCGCGAAGGGCGGCAGGACGTCCACTCGGGACCCGGCCGGGCGGCCGAGGTCCCGGGTGAGTTCGCCCGTACCGCCGTCGCCGGGCTCGAGCAGGAAGGCGGCCACCGACAGGACGCGCTCCATGCCGGGTCCGTAGCGGTCGACGAGGACGGCGCGCAGCGCGCCGAGATCCGCGTCCACCGGCAGGTCGATCGTGTCCTTCTCCCGTCCGGCCGCGTCCGCCGCCGCGGCGAAGTACCGCACCTCGATCCCGGTCGTCACCTCAGCCACCGATAGCTCCCATGCTCCGCTGCGGCGGCGCGAAGTCCGCCGCGTCCATGCCGTGTCCGGCCCACTTGTTCCACATCGCCCCACGCCACACCGCGGCGAGTTCGTCGTCGGTGGCGCCGCCCCGCAGGGCCGCGCGCAGGTCGGTCTCCCGGTCGCTGAACAGGCAGGACCGAACCGTTCCCTCGGCCGTGAGGCGCGTACGGTCGCAGTCGCCGCAGAACGAACGGGTGACCGACGCGATGATCCCGACGGTCGCCGGGCCGCCGTCGACGAGCCAGCGTTCGGCCGGCGCGGACGGATCCTCCCGTTCGGTCTCGGTGAGCGTGAACCGTCGGCCGAGCACGTCGAGCAACTGCTGGGCCGGCACCATCCGCGAACGCGCCCAGGTGTGATCGGCGTCGAGGGGCATCTGCTCGATGAACCGCAGCTCGACGCCCTCGTCCAGGCACCACGCCAAGAGGTCTGCCGCGCCTTCGAGCGTCTCCGGCATCAGGACGGCGTTGACCTTCACCCGTCCGAACCCGGCGGCCACCGCAGCCCGGATACCGTCGAGCACCGAACCGAGCCGGTCGCGGCGCGTGAGCCGCGCGAAGTGCTCGCGGTCGATGGTGTCGAGGGAGATGTTCACCCGGGTCAGTCCGGCGTCCGCCAGCGCCCGTGCACGATGCCGGAGACCGACCGCGTTGGTGGTCAGTGCGATCGGCAGGCCCGGCGTCTGCTCCGCGCATCCGGCGACGATGTCCTCGAGATCGCGGCGCATGAGCGGTTCCCCGCCGGTGAAGCGCACCTCGTGGACACCGAGCCGACCGGTGGCGATGCCTACCAGACGCACGATCTCGGCGCTCGTGAGCAGTTTGTCGCGGGGGATCTCTGGAAGTCCCTCGGCGGGCATGCAGTAGGTGCAGCGCAGCGAGCACTTCTCGGTGAGGGATACCCGCAGGTCGCGGGCGATGCGACCGAAACGGTCGAGAAGCTCGGGCACGTCGGGCCGATCGGACACGTCGTCTGCGCGATCGCGCACGACCGGGATGCCCATGTCCACCGCTGTCATACGACCATCGCTTTCATACAGCCCAGTATGCCTACAACCTATGGTCGTGACACCGCATCGGGACAGACGGGGCACACGCGGCGCATCGTCGACGGTGGGGCACGCCACTCGTGTGCCTAGGATGGCGGCATGACGAGCGGCAGGCGGTCCGTGGAGGAACACGAACAGCACGTGGCGGAGTTGCTCGGCCCGTTGCGGGAGAAGAGCCCGCTGCGGGTGCCGCTCGCCCACGCACTGCACCGCACACTCGCGGAGGACATCGAGTCCCCGCTGGACCTGCCGCCCTTCCGCAACTCCCAGATGGACGGTTACGCCGTACGCGCGCACGACCTCGCGTCGATCCCCACGGATCTGCCCGTGCAGGGAGTAGTAGCCGCGGGCGACACCGTCGCGGTGCTCGAACCGGGTCACGCGCTGAAGATCATGACGGGCGCACCCGTCCCGGACGGCGCCGACGCCGTCGTTCCGGTCGAGGACACCCTCTCCCCCGACCCGGACACCGTCACCGTCGAGCGCAGCGTGACGCCCGGAACCTACGTGCGTGAGGCGGGCACCGACGTCCGCAAGGGCGATCTGCTGCTCCCCGCCGGCACGGTCCTCGCCGCCCGTCACATCGCCGCGCTCGCCGCCGTCGGTCTCACCTCGATCCCTGTCCGTGCACGGCCGCGGGTCGCGATCATCTCGACCGGCAGCGAACTCGTCACGGCCGGGAGCGAACTCGGCCCCGGCCAGATCTTCAATTCCAACGGGCCTGCGCTGGCCGCGAGCGCGACGGCCAACGGCGCAGACGTCGTGACCATCGACCATTGCCACGACGATCCCGAGGAGTTCGTGACGATGCTCCGACACGCCGTGGGTGTCGCCGACGTCGTGTTCACCTCGGGTGGGGTGTCGAAGGGCGACTTCGAGGTCGTGAAGGACACGCTCGGGCCTCGGGGCGGGCAGTTCGTGTCGGTGGCGATGCAGCCGGGCGGACCCCAGGGCACCGCGGTGGTCGACGGTGTCCCGATCCTGACCTTCCCCGGCAATCCCGTCAGCGCCCTCGTCTCGTTCGAGGTGTTCGCGCGACCGGCACTGCGGGCCGCCGCCGGTTATCCGCCCGTCGTGTGCGAGAAACTACCGCTCACCACCGATCTCACGTCGATCCCGGGTCGCCGGCAGTTCCTGCGGGGACGGCTCGACGAGAACGGGGTGACCCCCTTCCGCGGGCACGGGTCGCATCTCGTCGCCGGACTCGCCGCCGCCGACGTGCTTCTCGACATCCCCGCCGACACCACCTCCCTCGAAGCCGGAGACCTCGTGAAAGTACGGATCCTGTGACCGATCTCAGCCACCTGGACGACCAGGGACGTGCCCGCATGGTGGACGTCTCCTCGAAGACCGATACCACCCGAATCGCCGTGGCGGCAGGCGAACTCGTCACCACCCCGGAGGTGATCGCGCTCGTCCGGGCCGACGACATGCCCAAGGCCGACGTCCTGGCGACGGCGCGCATCGCGGGTATCGCCGCGGCGAAACGCACCTGGGAACTCATCCCCCTGTGTCATCAGCTGGCGCTGTCGTCGGTGAAGGTGATGTTCGGTTTCACCGACACCTCGATCACGATCGAGGGCACCGCGAAGACCAAGGGTCCGACCGGAGTCGAGATGGAGGCACTCACCGCGGTCGCCGTCGCGGGCCTGACCCTGCACGACATGGTCAAAGCCGTCGATCCGGCCGCCGTTCTCGACGGCGTGCGATTGATCTCCAAGGAGGGCGGCAAGCGCGGCCACTGGACCCGCGACGACGCTGCCGACCGGGACGGGCAGCCGGTGCCGGAAGAGCAACTGCCGGAACAGTCGGGGCGCTCCGCCACGGTGGTCGTCGCATCGACCGGTGTCGCCGCGGGCACCCGCGAGGATCGCACCGGACCACTCATCCGATCGTGGCTCGTGGACAAGGGATTCGCTGTCCGCGGCCCCCTCGTCCACGCGGACGCCGACATCGCCGCCGGTCTCGCCGACGCGGTCCGTCCGGGCCCGGCCCTCGTCGTCACGACCGGCGGTACCGGAGCTTCGCCCACCGACGCCACCCCCGAAGCGACTCTCGCGCTGCTCGATCGCGAACTGCCCGGTATCGCGGAGTCGATCCGGCAGCGCGGACTCGCGGCCACCCCGCACGCGGTCCTCTCACGGGGGGTCGCCGGTCTCGTGGGCCGCACGGTCGTCGTGAACCTGCCCGGCTCGCCCGGCGGGGTGAAGGACGGTCTCGCCGCTCTCGACCCGATCCTCGACCATCTGTTGGCCCAAGTCGCAGGAGGCGGCGCTCATGAGTGAACTACTGGCCCGGATCTCGTCGGAGCCACTGGATCCCGCGGCGGTGGACGCCGCGGTGGCCGGTGCCGAACACGGTGCCGTGGTGGTCTTCACCGGCGTCGTCCGCAACCACGACGGCGGGCAGTCGGTGACCGCGCTGCAGTACCAGGCACATCCCGATGCCGAAGCCTTCCTGCGGCGGTGCTGCGAGGACGTTGCAGCGACATCGGGACTGCCGGTCGCGGCGGTGCACCGAGTGGGCGATCTCACCATCGGCGATCTCGCGCTGGTCGCGGCCGTGGCCGCCCCACACCGCGCGGAAGCCTTCGCCACCTGCGCCGAACTGGTGGAACGCATCAAATCCGAGGTGCCCATCTGGAAACGTCAGCACTTCACCGCGGGACTGTCGGAGTGGGTGGGCCTGTAGCCACGACGGCGGGCGGCACTCGGCACATGCGGTAGGGTGACATGGTTCGGGTGTCACGACGACACCCACCGTCGTGGGATACCGGCGGCCCGGGATCGTGCCCGGCCCGCACGCACAGATGCAGTACGCACAGATGCACCGGCTTTCCTTGCGGCGATCGCACAGCACCACGGGCACGGCCCGTCGAGTGCACACACGCCGCATCGAAAGGCAGCGCTGTTCCATGACCACATCCTTCTCCGATCTCGGGGTGCCCCGCCCGCTCGTCGCCACGCTGAACGACGCCGGGATCACCAGCCCCTTCCCCATCCAGGTGGACACTCTCCCCGACACCCTCGCCGGTCGCGACGTGCTCGGCCGCGGACGCACGGGCAGCGGTAAGACCCTGGCCTTCTCGATCCCGCTCGCCGCTCGTCTCGCCGGCAGGAGCACCCGGGCGGCCGGCCGGCCGCGCGGCCTGATCCTGGCACCCACCCGCGAATTGGCGACCCAGATCGCCGCGGCGATCGAACCGCTCGCGCATTCGTCCGGACTGAAGGTCACCACGATCTTCGGTGGCGTGTCGCAGAAGCGCCAGGTCGAAGCCCTGCGTCGCGGTGTCGACATCGTCATCGCCTGCCCGGGCCGCCTCGAAGATCTCATGCGCCAGAAGTTCGTCGCGCTCGACGACGTCGAGGTCACGGTGCTCGACGAGGCCGACCACATGGCCGACCTCGGATTCTTGCCGGGCGTCACCCGCATCCTGACGGCGACACCGAAAGACGGTCAGCGGCTGCTGTTCTCGGCCACCCTGGACAACGGCGTCGACAAGCTCGTCAAGCGGTTCCTGAAGAACCCGGTCATGCACTCGGTCGACGAGGCCACCTCCCCCGTCGCCGCGATGACCCACCACGTCTTCGATGTCGCGGGCATGGAGGCGAAGAAGGACCTCGTCCGCACCCTCGCGTCGGGTACCGGTCGCCGAATCCTGTTCATGCGCACCAAGCATCAGGCCCGCAAGCTCGCCAAGCAGCTCACCGACTCCGGTATCCCGGCGGTGGACCTGCACGGCAACCTCTCGCAGAACGCCCGCGACCGCAATCTCGCCGCGTTCTCGTCGGGTGAGGCCCGAGTGCTCGTCGCGACGGATGTCGCTGCGCGCGGTGTCCACGTCGACGACGTCGAACTCGTCGTGCACGTCGATCCTCCGGCCGAGCACAAGGCATACCTGCACCGCTCGGGCCGTACCGCCCGCGCCGGCAGCACGGGCGACGTCGTGACCGTCGTGCTGCCCGACCAGCGCAAGGATCTCGCGGCCATCATGCGCAAGGCCGCGATCGACGTCACCCCGGTGAAGGTGACAGCGGACTCCGAGCACGTGCTCGAGCTCGTCGGCGAGATCGCGCCGCATGTTCCGCCGGCTCCGAAGCAGGCTGCCGCGCCGTCGCGTCCGCAGCGCAACGGCGGCGGTCGGCGGACGTCGGCTCCCCGTCAGGGTTCCACCCAGCGCTCCGGTTCGGGGCAGCGCTCCTCCTCGAGCGGACAGCGTTCCGCGGATGGACAGCGCTCCTCGGGAGGACAGCGTGCGACCGGCGGTCAGCGTTCGGCCGGTCAGGGTGCCGCAACCGGTGGCCGCCGCCGCCCCCAGCGCCGCACCTCCGCTGCACGCTGAGTCCGACCGCCCGCGTCAGCGGGGTGTGAACCGGTGTATCGCGTACATCGCGTCCGCGGACACCGGTTCGGTCGGCACACAGCGCCGTAATCGCTCCCGTACGTCGTCGGCGTCGAGATCGGCGCCGATGACGACGAGTTGCGTCCCGTCGGGCACATCGTCCCGTCGGCCCACCGTGTCGAACCGGATGTGGTCGCCCACGGTGTGCACCAGATAGTCGGCGGTGTGCAATCCGGCGGTGACACGCACATATCCCTTGATACGGAACACCCCTGCGGGCTGGTTCTCGAGGAAATCGACCAGCACGCGGGGGTGCAGTGCATCTGCGGCCTCGAAGGTGATCGCGTCGTAGCCCTCGTGCAGATGGGTGTGGTCGTGCTCGTCCTGCTCGTAGAGCAGTTCGTCGAGGGTGAGCTGTTCCCCGGGCCGGGGATCCGGACGCTCCGGGATGTCGAACAACAGCGCCGGGTCGATGCGGCCGTGGTCGGTGGAGACGACCGCCGCGCGGGAATTGAGCCGGCACAGGCGGGTCAGCAGATCGTCGTGAGCGTCACCGTCGATGCGGTCGGTCTTGTTGACCAGCACCAGATCTGCGAGAGCGACGTGTTGTTCGAGTTCGGGATGCTGCGCTGCGGTCGCGGCGAACTCCACCGCGTCGACGACGAGCACGAGGCCGCCGTAGGTGACGTATTCGTTCTCCGAGCCGGCGACGAGCCGGATCATGTTGCGGGGCTCGGCGAGTCCGCTGGCCTCGACGACGATGACGTCGAGATCGGACGAGCGGTGGGCGAGCTTGTCGAGCATCGCGTCCATGTCGCTGACATCGACTGCGCAGCACAGGCATCCGTTGCTGAGCGAAACCATCGAGTCGACCTGCCCGGCGACCATCATGGAATCGATGTTGACCGAGCCGAAGTCGTTGACGATCACGCCGATCCGCGCACCGCGGGTATTACGCAGAAGGTGGTTGAGCAGCGTCGTCTTCCCCGCGCCGAGAAATCCGGCCACCACGATCACCGGGATCTGCTTCTTCGCCATGAAGGTGAGACTAGCGGTGTGCGCGTGTGCGGTTCCGGTAGCCGCCGCTACCGGAACCGCGCACCGGCGGCATCAGCTGCCGCGCTTGATCCACTCCTCGAGATGCGGCGACTCGGTACCGATGGTGGTGCCGTCGCCGTGACCGGTGTGGACCGTGGTCTCCGCGGGCAGGACGAAGAGCTTGTCGCGGATCGACCCGATGATGGTCGGGAAGTCCGAGAACGAGCGGCCCGTCGCGCCCGGCCCGCCGGAGAACAGGGTGTCGCCGCTGAACAGCTCACCCGCCTCCGGCAGGTACAGGCAGGTCGAGCCCGGTGAGTGACCCGGTGTGGCGATCGCCTGGATGTCGGTGCCGGCAACCCGGATCCGCTCCCCGTCCTCGAGCGTGCCGTGTGCGACACCCGGATGGGTCATCTCCCACAGCATGTCGTCGGCCGGGTTGAGCAGGATCGGCGCGTCGAGCTTCTCCGACAGTTCGGGCGCCACCGTGATGTGGTCGTTGTGGGCGTGCGTGCATACGATCGCCACGACCTTCCGCCCACCGACGGCGTCGATGATCGGCTGCGCGGTGTGCGCGGCATCGATGACGACCACCTCGGAGTCGTCGCCGACGAGCCAGATGTTGTTGTCGACCTCCCATTCGCCGCCGTCGAGCTCGAAGGTGCCCGAGGTGACGACGCGGTCGACGCGGATCGGAGAGGTGCTCACAGGACCACCACCGAACGCAGCACCTCACCGCGGTGCATCGTCTCGAAGGCCTTCTCGACGTCGTCGATGCCGATGCGCTCGGTGACGAACTTCTCGAGCGGCAGACGCCCCTGCTGGTAGAGGTCGACGTAGGTCGGGAAGTCGCGCTCGGGCAGGCAGTCGCCGTACCACGAGCTCTTGAGCGAGCCGCCGTGCGAGAAGAAGTCGATCAGCGGCATCTCGAGGGTCATGTCCGGGGTGGGCACACCCACGAGGACGACGGTGCCGGCGAGATCGCGGGCATAGAAGGCCTGCTTGTAGGTCTCCGGACGGCCCACGGCCTCGATGACGACGTCGGCACCGAAACCGCCCGTCAGTTCCTTGATCGCCTCGACCGCGTCGACCGAGGTGGAGTTGACGGTGTGGGTGGCGCCGAGATCGGTGGCCCACTCGAGCTTCTTGTCGTCGCGGTCGACGGCGATGATCGTGCCTGCGCCCGCCAGACGCGCCCCCATGATCGCGGCGTCGCCGACACCGCCACAGCCGATGACCGCGACGGACTGGCCACGCGACACTCCGCCGGTGTTGACGGCGGCGCCGAGACCGGCCATGACACCGCAACCGAGCAGGCCCACGACGGCCGGATCGGCACTCGGGTCGACCTTGGTGCACTGGCCGGCGTGCACGAGGGTCTTGTCGGCGAACGCGCCGATGCCCAGCGCCGGGGTGAGCTCGGTGCCGTCCTCGAGCGTCATCTTCTGCGTGGCGTTGAAGGTGTCGAAGCAGTACTGCGGCTGACCGCGCTTGCACGCGCGACACTGTCCGCACACCGCGCGCCAGTTCAGGACGACGAAGTCGCCCACGGCGACGGAGTCGACACCCTCACCGACGGACTCGACGACACCGGCGGCCTCGTGGCCGAGCAGGAACGGGAACTCGTCGTTGATGCCACCCTCGCGGTAGTGCAGATCCGTGTGGCACACCCCGCACGCGGCGATCGCGACGACGACCTCACCGGGTCCGGGATCGGGGATCACGATGGGCACGACCTCCACAGGCGCTCCCTTCGAGCGAGCGACGACTCCGCGGACTGTTTGCGACATGGTGTCTCCGTTTCGTGATGCGACCGGCTGTGTCCGGTGATTCCGACTTCCGGTGATTCCGACCCTAGCCACTCCCGCGACGCTCTGCTCCTGATCGTTCGACGGGTCCGACCCCGCCGAACGGCCAGGAGGCCATCCGACTTCCCCATTGCCCGATTGGTGTATTTCCCTCGGATTCCGCGTCCGGTGCTCACAGAAGTGTTCACCGCCGCCACCTCGGAAAAGCCGTCTCCATGTAACGCTCCGACCGGCCTTCACGAAATCCGTTACGACCCGTCGCACTTCGGCGGGCCGGCAATTCCTCGGTGAGAAACGGATTGGTAGAGGCCCATGGCACTTCGAAAGTCGCTGTCGCGTCGGAGAATTCTCGCCGGCGTCTTCGCTCCCACCGCACTCGGAGTCGTGGCAGCGGCCGCGATCGTGCTACCCCAGCAGGACACCCCCACCGTGGCCGACCCGTATCTCGCCGGCCTCGCGAAGACCACCGAATGTCACGACATGGTCAGCCTGGGTATCGGCGGTCGCGGCGACATCCCTCGCGACGAGTCGAAGATGCTCGTCGACGAGAACGGCAAAAGGCTTCCTGCCGGCCAGCAGGGCGCCTACAACAGTATGTGGGTGGATCCGGTGATCAACGCCCCGATGGGAGAGCACGCGAACGGCGAGGGCTACGCGGCCATCTACATCGAGTACCCGGCCGACCTCGCCAGTTACGAGAACGCGGTGGACAAGGGCGCCGAGAACACCATCGAGGTCATGAAGGCCATCCGGCGGTCCTGCCCCGACACCCAGTTCGCCATCGTCGGCTTCAGTGAGGGCGCCGACGTCGCGCGCCGCGCCGCGATGCAGATCGGTGCGCAGGAGAAGGGCGAGGACGGTTCCTGGGACATCATCGATCCCGACGCCGTCAGCGGCGTCGTCATCCTCTCCGACGCCGGCCGCAAGGAAGGCGAAGGATTCTTCCCGGGTTCGCAGAACGGCACGAACCCCGACGGCTTCGACCGTCCGTACCAGCCGGGTGCAGATCCCGTCCCCGGCCGCGGAGTGCTTCCCGGTACCAGCGGCGACTTCGGCAAGCTCGCCGGCAAGGTTGCGTCGTTCTGCTCCGAGGGCGACTTCACCTGTTCGGCACCCGAGAACATCGCGCTGATCGAACTGCTCGCGAACGTGGGCCGTCAGGTCAACGGTGATGCGCTCGAGCGCGAGGGTCTCACCCCCGCGACGGGCGCCGACCTGGCCCAGGTCATGGGCAGGGTCGCGCTGCTCGCCCTCGCCGACATCTCGGCGAACCCGGACTGGATGCGTTCGGACGAGACCTTCCTCGAGGTGCTGATCAAGGTCTCCGACCCCAGCTACGACCCCGCCACCGCACGCCCCACCACGCCTGTGGCCTCCGACGCCACCGGCGAGAGCGGTGCCGAGGCCCCGATCCCCGCGGAGCGTCTGTCGAACCTCGCGTACCTGCCGGAGAAGATCGTCAAGGAGGTCGTCGGGTTCATCAGGAGCAACCAGAACACCCTCGCGGTGGTGCTCGCCGACCCCTACGACCAGACCTTCGGCTACAACGAGGAGACCCGGGACCACTACGGTCACCACTTCGACTACTGGGACGACGACATCGACGGTAAGGGCACGTCCACCGTCGAGTACGCCGCCGCATGGCTCGAGCACCTGGCCAAGGAGGCCAAGGACGGCAAGAAGGTCGACCCGAAGAAGGTCGACCAGGCCGCAGTCCTCCTGATCGCCGAGGAGACGGCGAAGGCCGAGACGGCCGAGGCGTCCACGACACCGGAAATCTCGCCGTCCGCGACCGAGACCGACGGTGCGGCGGTCGTCGACAGCAGCGTGCCCGCCTCCGTCGACGGCGTACCGGCACCCGCAGGCGATCCCGCCGCGCCGGTGGCCCCGCTCGCACCCGAAGCCGGTGCGCCGGCAGCCACGCCCACCCCGGTGACCACCACGGCCCCGGCCCCGGCACCGACACCGTCGGAGAGCACGACCCCGGCGACGGGTGAGACCACCACGGGAGCCGGGGAGACCACCTCCTCCGGAACGCCGACGACGACCGTCGCTCCGACGACGACGTCGATCCGGCCGGCTGCCTGACCCACCTCGGGTAGTCGACGACGACCGAGCACTCGGCGTCAGCCCGCGGCGCGGACCCCGGCCTCTGCACCGAGAGCCGCGGCCTCACCGCGAGTGCTGACGCCGAGCTTTCGTAGTACCCCCGCCACGTGGAATTTCACCGTCGACTCGCTCACGCCGAGACGTTCGGCGATGACGCGGTTGCGGCGTCCCGCCACCAGATGCTCGAGCACCTCGATCTCGCGCGGCGCGAGGGCGGCGAGCGCATCGAGCGTCTGCCCGTCCGTCGCAGCGACCGGCAGGTCGAGCGGGAAGCTCACCGCGAGCCGCGTCCCCCAGCCGGGAGTCGATTCGGATTCGATACTTCCGCCCAGGGTTTCGACGCGATCACGGAGCTGACGTTCGAGTTCGGCGACCTCGATCTCGCCGGTGCCGTCGTCGCGCACATCCACCAGCAGAGTCGAGTTGTCGCAACTCCACGCGACCCGGACCCGTGTCACGTCGGTCTGCCCCGACATCGCCAGCACCGCACCCCGGGCGATCGCGCGGGCCGCATGCGCCACCTCGCCCGGCAGTCCCCGTCCACCCACCTGCGGGGCGACCATCTGCAGGTCGAGCCGACGGTGGCGCACCAGCTCGCGCAGTTCGCCGTGCAGTCGGGCGAACGCGGTGGTCAGCGCCTCCTCCGCGAGTTCGCGGTGCAGGTCCACCGCCGACCGCAGACCGATCAGCGCCTCGGTCGCCGTCTCCCGCGCCGTGGTCCGGGCGCGGGTATCGTCGAGATCCTTCGACCGCAGGGTCGCGAGGATCGTCTCGAGGGTCACGGCGTGCGACTCGGTGAGTTCGGCGACGGTGCGGGCCCGCTCGGCCGAAGCGGCCCTCGATTCCGCAAGATATGCCGGGCTCGCGGTGTGCACCTGGAGCCGGATCCCGGTGGCGACCACGCCGAACGCCGCTCGCACGAGTTCGAGCGCCGAGGCGGTCGCCCGCGCGCCACGCGGCACGAACAGCAACAGCGTGTCCGTACTGTCGAGGATCGCGCACACCTCGCGATCGCGCCCCGCGACGCGGATGCGGCCGCGACGGATCTCCCCCACGGTGAGTTCGCTCCGCACCCGGTCGAGTTCGGCGATGGTCACCCGGTCGACGATCGACGGGTCACCGGCCACCTTCCGTGGTCTGCCCGTGCATTCCCTCGTGAAGATCACCATGGCGCTGTGCGGAGCGAGGTCGGCGACGTAGGTGGAGAAGCGCTGTGCGATCTCCGCGAGCGGACCGGTGAGGACGTCGCGCAACTCGGCGATCAGGACCTCGGGACGACGGGCGGTGGGACTCACGTGCCCACGATATCGGCGCCCGTGTACTGCGCACTTGCGCCCCTCGGGGTTCGAGCGGCGGTAACATGTGCGACACCCGGCAACGCGCCCGTCGGCACCGGGCGGCGTCGATCCTCGTCCGCGGGAGGTGCTGCGAACAGTGGCGGACCGCCGAGCGGCAACGGGAAGCGCGACCGCGGTCGGCGGCCGCGACGGGTTCCCGGCGACCGTGCCGGGTCTGCTGCTCGACCGGGTGTCCCGCTCCCCCGATTCCGTCGCCTACCTGCGTCCCGACGGGGAACGGTGGCGCCCGTCCACATGGTCGGAGGTACGACGGGAGGTCGTCGAGCTCGCGGCGGGCTTGATCGCTCGCGGTGTCGAACCCGGGATGCGCGTCGCGATCTGCGCGACCACCTGTTACCGGTCCGTCGTCGCCGACCTCGCCGTGGCGTGCGCGGCCGGTGTCTCCGTGCCGATCTATCCGGCGACACGCGACGACGAGGCGCGGGACCAGATCCGCCGCGCACATGCCGTGCTGGCGATCGCCGATCGACCGGTGCTCGAGACCTCCCTGCAGCGACTCGACCGTCTCGACGAGCTCGCCGCCGAAGGGCGCAGTCTGTTGCACACCACGCCCGACGCCGTCGGGCGACGGATCGCGGCGCTGTCACCGGACGATCCGGCCGCGCTGATCTACACCGCGTGCGAGGACGGCCGCACCAAAGGCGCGTGCCTGACCCATCGGAGCACGACCTACGGTGCCCGAGCCGTCGCGCAGACCGGGATGATCTCGTCCTCCGACCGCCAACTGCTGTGGCTTCCGCTCGCGCACGTGTTCGGCCGGTCGCTCCTGCTCATGGCGATGCACGCGGGCGTGAGCACCGCCGTCGACGGCCGCGCCGACCGGGTCACCGCGAATCTGCGAACGGTCCGTCCGACCTTCCTCGGCTCGGTCCCGCACGTCCTCGAGAAGATCGCCCGGCTCGAGCGGGACGAGCTCGGAGGCCGGTTGCGCTTCGTCATCTCCGGTTCCGCGCGGCTGTCCGATGCGATCGCCGAGCGGCTCGAACGGCTCGGTGTGCCGGTGCTCGAGGGGTACGGGATCACGGAGACGTCCGGGCCCTCGTGTGTGAACCTGCTGGGCTCGCACCGTCCCGGCACCGTCGGCCGGCCACTGCGTGGCACCGAGGTTCGGGTCGCAGACACCGGCGAACTCCTCATCCGTAGTCCCGGGGTGATGACCGGGTACCACGACGATCCGGCGGAGACCGCTGCCGCACTCGACGCCGACGGCTGGTTCCACACGGGCGACCTCGCCGAGATCGACGCCGACGGCTTCGTCACCGTCACCGGCCACCGCAAGGACACGTTCAAGACCAGCACCGGCAAGTACGTCGGGCCGACCGCGCTCGCCGGCCGCTGGCGGCGGGTCTGCCCCGGCAGCGAACTCGTCGTGGCCGGGGAGATGCGCCCCTACTGTGTCGGCCTCGTGTTCACCACGGCACCGGAGTCGGTCGTCGCGGCCGCGCTGGAGCAGCTCAACGCCCGATCGGACCCGTGGGAACGCATCCGCCGGTTCACTACGGTGAGCACACCTCCGGACGCGGACGATCTCGACCCGGCCGGGCGCCCGATCCGCGATCGCGTGCTCGCCCGGTACGCCCGTCTCGTCGACGAGCTGTACGCGAACGGTCGCCGCGCGGGTCAGGACGGGTCGAGGCAACCGAAGGCCGTCTGAAGTAAGGTTCGCCTAAGCGCTGGTCGCCGCATGCCGGAAGGCCCGGTCGTCCCGCCGTCCACGATCCCCGGTCCAGGAGAACGCACACATGGCTCGTAGCCTTCGCCCCATCGAGGTCTTCCCGATCACCACGCGGTACCTGACGGTGCTCCGCGTGACGGACGTGAGCCCCGGGATGCGGCGGGTGACCCTCGGGGGCGAACAGTTGCAGGCGCACGTCGCACCGAACGGATATCCGGTCGGCGCGTTCCGGTCGGACGGTGTGGACGACGAGTTCAAGTTGATGTTCAAGCATCCCGACCTCGACGAGGCCCTCGGCCCTACCCAGGCCGACGGCGTGGTGAACTGGCCGCGCGATCCGAAGCTGCTCATGCGCACCTACACCGTCCGGCGCTGGGATCCGGTCGCCGGCGAGATCGACGTGGACTTCGTGCGCCACGGCGTGGGTCCCGCGTCGAGCTGGTCGTACCGCGCGGAGCCCGGTGAGACGATCCAGATCGCCGGACCGAAGTCGTCGGCAGGACACCCGCAGGGCGTGGACTGGACGCTCGTGGCGGGCGACGAGACGGCGCTGCCGGCCATCGGGCGCTGGCTCGAGAACTGGCCGGCCGGAGCACGTGGTCAGGTCTTCGTCGAGATCGCCGACGACACCCACCGTCAGGATCTGCCCGTCCCCGACGGGGTGGAGCTGACCTGGCTCGGCCGCGACGGCGCCGAACCGGGCACGACGACGCTGTTGTTCGATGCCGTCACGAACGCCGAGTGGTGGGACGGGAAGGTCTTCGCGTGGGTGGCCGGTGAGGCCCTCACGCTCACCCCGATCCGGCGGTGGCTGCGCAACGAGAAGGGCCTTCCCAAGGAACAGGTGGAGGTCACCGGATACTGGCGGCGCCAGGAGGTCGCGGTATCGGAGGCCGACGCCTCCCTGCCCGATTTCGAGGCGACCGAGGACGAGCGCGACCGCTTCGACGAATTGGCCGAGATCGCACCGGGTTTCGCACTGCGGGTCGCGGCGACCATCGGCCTGGCGGCAGCCTTCGACGCCTCGCCGCGCACCGTCGACGAACTCGCCGTCAAGACGGGGGCGGACCGCACCGGCCTGGGCAGGCTGCTGCGCTATCTCGTCGCCCTCGGGGTGGCCGAGGACCTCGGCGAGGGCCGGTTCCGGCTCACCGGCGTCGGCCGCGAACTCGAGGACGACCACCACATCGAGGAACTCCGCCTCGACGGCGTGCACGCGCAGCGGGAACTGGCGGGCATGCTCGCGCTGCTCGCCGCCGTCCGTACGGGCCACGGGGACGACGCTGAGCGGTTCGGGAAGAGCTTCGCGCAGCGCGTCGCGGACGACATCGCTCTGTCGGCGGACCGGTACGAGCAGGAAGCGGAGATGGCGGCGTACTTCGCCGGCGCCCTCGTCGCGAAGGTGCCCACCGACGTCTCGACCATGGTGGTCGCCGGTGAGGCGGCGGGTTCCTACGCCCACGCCTTCGTCACGGCGAACCCGTCGGCACGAGCGACCGTGGTGGCCGCGCCGTCGGAGATCGAGGTGCTGCGCCGCGTCCACGGCGAGCACGAGCGGGTCGCGTACGCGCCGGGCAGCATGCTCGAGGCCCGACCCGAACCGGTCGACGCGGTGCTGCTGACCGGGCGGCTGAACGAACTGCCCGACGCCGATGCCGGGCACGTGCTGCAGCAGGCGGCGGCCGGACTGAACCCGGGCGGCCGGATCCTCGTCTTCGGCAACGTGCTCGACGAGAACGCCGGTGAACACGACTACGAGGACGACCTCGTCGACTTCGCGCTCAGCGGTGGTGGGGGTCGTACGCACGAGGACCACGTGGCGCTGTTCGAGGCGGCCGGCCTCGCGGAACCCGAGCGCACGACGGTGGGATGGGGAATGACGTTGTACACGTCCGCCGGCTCGACGCACTGAGATCGTGCTTCGCGGTGGCCTCGCGATCGACGGGGCCACCGCAGAGCTGCAAGAAGAGCCGCTGCGAGGATAATGTCCGAGGGGTGGAGCTAAGGGGACTCGAACCCCTGACCCCCACACTGCCAGTGTGGTGCGCTACCAGCTGCGCCATAGCCCCTTGCACGGCCCTGACGGGGACCGTCACCGAAGACTACAGGCGAGAGCGTGAACTCTCGCCTGTAGCGATCTTGTGGAGCTAAGGGGACTCGAACCCCTGACCCCCACACTGCCAGTGTGGTGCGCTACCAGCTGCGCCATAGCCCCGTATTCGGTTGTACCGTTGCGCTCCGGTGACTCCTTCGCGCTGACAGAAAACTACACCATCGCGCTCGACGCCAACAAATCGCCTGGTAGACGGCGCGATGGTGACGGGAGCACGTACCCGACGCGCTCCCGTCACCGTGCGATCTATCCGACGAGTTCGGTCACCCAGTTCTCGTTGCCGAGGGCGTCGACGACGGTTCCCTCGTACACGACGGCCGGGGTACCGGCCGCTCCGGTCGTCGCGAGCAGCTGACGTCCCGCCTCCGCGTCGGCCGAGGCCTCCTCGACCCGGGTGCCGTCGGTGATGCACTGTGCGACGTCCTCGGAGGCACCGGCGTCGCGGGCCATCTGCGCGAGACCCGCGTTGTCGATGTCGCCCTTGCCACCCTCGGCCGGTTGGTTGTCGGGCGACAGCACGGCGTTGTGGAATGCGGAGAACGCGCGGGCATCCCCGCTCTCGGCGACACACTGCGCCGCAGCCACCACCCGGGTCGAGTAGTCGCCGCTGCTCGACGCCCGGTCGAGGAAGGCGAGCATCCGGTACCGGACCGCCAGCTGCCCGTCGTCGATCGCCTGGGCGAGCTCCTGCGAATGCTTGTGCTCGAGTTCGGCGCAGTACGGGCACATCGGGTCCTCGAACAGGTCGACGGTCCGCGGGGCGTCGGGGCGTCCCAGCAGGATCGCACCGTCGTCCTCGATCGACACCTCCACCGCGGCGTTCTGCACGGAGCCGTAGTCGTCGTTGCGGGGACCGCTGCCACCCGAGGACCACAGCACACCGCCGACGACGAGCACACCGATCACCAGGATGGCGATGCCGCCGAGAATGTAGGTGAACCTGTTCGATGTCTGCTCCGGTGTGTACTTGCCGGATGGGACCTTCTTCGCGCTCACGGATTCTGCCCTCTACTGCTCGTCGGTGGGGAAGGACGATCTCACTCTGCCATCGACGGCTGAGTGGCCGCTGAGAGGGACATCCGCGAACCCGGACCGAGCGCGAACCAGGTGCGCGGTCGGACGATCAGCCACATCGACATCGCCAGAAAGCCGACATCCCGGGCGATCTCGATCGCGTAGTCGCGGCCGTCGACACCCTCGACCACGCCCCCTCCCCCGAAACAGCCACAGTCGATCGACAGACCACGCGCCCACGCCGAGGCGATCGCGGCGACGAGCGCGACCAACCCGAGTGCGCTGAGGAACGCTGCGGGGCGGGTCGCCAATCCCACCAGCAGGACCAGCCCGAGGACCAGTTCGAGCACGGGAAAGACCGCGGCGAACGGCCGCACCCAGTCGGTGGGCAGAATGTGGTACGCCCGAACCGCGACGACGGTTTGTGTCGGGTCCGAGAACTTCACCCAACCGGAGACGAGCCATACCGCTGCCAGACCGAATCGGGCGAGCGTGGAGACGAGACCGACCCACATGCCGGCGACAGTACCCGGCAGTCGACTCACCGCGCTGTGTCGCCGGTCACCGGTGCCGCCTGCTCGGCGACGCGGGTGCGCCCGGCTGCGAACCACGGCAGGGTTGCCGCGAGCATGATCACACCCGTGACCGCGAAGGCCGTCGAGTACGACACCCGGTCCGCGAGGAAACCGGCCGCGATCGGACCGATCACCGCGCCGACGTCGGCGACCATCTGGAATGCGGCGAGCACAGGCCCGCCCCGGGCCTTGCTGCCGACGACGTCGGCGACCGCGGCCTGCTGCGAGGGGTTCGACAGTCCCGAGCCCATGCCCGCCACGAACGAGGTGATGAGGAACCACACGACGCTCTCGGTGAATCCCATCGCGATCGTGCTGACCCCGCACACCAGCAGACCGGCCAGGACGAAGGGGCGCCGCCCGAACCGGTCGGACAGCTTGCCGGACTTGATGAGGACGAGTGCGTTGCCCACTGCGAACGCCGTCAGCGCGACACCCGCGAAGGCCTCCCCTTCCTCGAGGGCCTCGACGACGAACAGCGGCACCATCGCGACGCGGACCCCGAACACCACCCAGCCGTTGGCGAAGTTCGACCCGAGGGCCGCGCGGTAGACCGGCGAGCGCAGTGCGTCGCGCAGGCGCATGACGGGCACGCCGTCCCCCTTGTCGGGACGGGCGAGATCCGACGAGCGCAGGCTGATCCCCACGACCGAGGCCGCCACGAGCAGCGCCACGGCGTAGATCAGGAAGGGTGCGCGCAGACCCAGCCCGATCAGCGCACCACCGACGAGCGGGCCGAGAATGTTGCCCATGAGGAAGCTCGTCGCGTACAGGCCCGAGACACGGCCGCGGGCGTCGGCGGGCGCGATCCGCACGAGCAGCCCGAGCGCCGACACGGTGAACATCGTCGACCCGATACCGCCGAGGGCCCGGAAGACGAGCAGCTGCCAGTAACTCGCGGCGAACGCGCACGCCCCCGTCGACAGGGCGACGATGAGCAGGCCCGTGATGTAGACGGGCCGCTCCCCCAGCTTCTGCACCAGCGAACCGCTCGCGGGTGCGAACAGCAGTCGCATCGCCGCGAACGACGACACGACGACGGTCGCCGCCGTGACACCGACGTCGAAGCTGCGCGCGAATTGCGGCAGCGCGGGAGCCACGAGACCGAAGCCGAGCGCGATGACGAAACTCGCGACGACCAGAACCCAGATTTCACGCGGCAACGCCGCGTCACGTGTCCGCATGATACCCACGATGTTAGCGAGGCGCACGACCTCGCCGGGGCGCGGTGGCGGCCGCGCTCAGGACAGGACGGACGAGACGAGTTCGCGCGCCGCCTGCTGGACCTCGGCGAGATGGTCGGGGCCCCGGAACGATTCGGCGTAGATCTTGTACACGTCCTCGGTGCCGGAGGGACGGGCGGCGAACCACGCGTTCTCGGTGGTCACCTTCAGGCCACCGAGCGCGGCGCCGTTGCCGGGTGCCGCGGTGAGCGTCGCGGTGATCGGTTCGCCGGCGAGTTCGGTGGCACCGACCTGCTCGGGCGACAACTTCGACAGCACCGCCTTCTGCTCCCGCGTCGCAGGGGCGTCCACGCGCGCGTAAGCGGGGTCGCCGTACCGGTCGACGAGTTCGGCGTAGTACCGGGACGGGCTCTTCTCCGTCACCGCGGTGATCTCCGCCGCGAGCAGCGCGAGTACGATGCCGTCCTTGTCGGTGGTCCACACCGAGCCGTCTCGCCGGAGGAAGGAGGCACCGGCACTCTCCTCCCCACCGAAGCCCAGCGAACCGTCGCTCAGGCCGGGCACGAACCACTTGAAGCCGACGGGCACCTCGAGCAGGTCGCGGCCCACTCCGGCGGCGACCCGGTCGATCATCGACGAACTCACCAGCGTCTTGCCCACCTTGCTCGACTCCGCCCAGCCCGGCCGGTTGCGGAACAGGTAGTCGATCGCGACGGCGAGGTAGTGGTTCGGGTTGAGCAGACCAGCGTCGGGGGTCACGATGCCGTGCCGGTCGGCGTCGGCGTCGTTGCCGGTCGCGAGGTCGAAGGCCTCCCGGTTGCCGATCAGCGACGCCATCGCATTCGGGGACGAGCAGTCCATCCGGATCTTGCCGTCGGTGTCGAGTGTCATGAACCGCCAGGTGGCGTCGACGAGCGGATTGACGACGGTGAGGTCGAGCGCGTGCCGTTCGGCGATCTCGCCCCAGTAGTCGACGCTCGCACCGCCCATCGGGTCCGCACCGATCCGTACCCCTGCGGCACGGACGACGTCGAGGTCGACGATGTTCGGCAGGTCGTCGATGTAGGCGGCGAGGAAGTCGTGCCGTCCGGCGGAGGCGAGGGCGGAGGAGAGCGGCACCCGCTTCACCCCGTCGAGTCCGGCGGCGAGCAGTTCGTTGGCGCGGGCGGCGATGGTCGAGGTCGCATCGCTGTCGGCCGGTCCACCGGACGGCGGGTTGTACTTGAAGCCGCCGTCGCGCGGCGGATTGTGCGAGGGGGTGACCACGATGCCGTCGGCACGGGCCCCGGATCCGGCGTTGTGCTGCAGGATCGCGTGACTGACCGCGGGAGTCGGGGTGTAGCGGTCGCGGGAGTCGACCACCACCTCGACACCGTTCGCGACGAGCACTTCGAGTGCGCTCGCCCAGGCCGGTTCGGACAGCGCGTGCGTGTCGCGGCCGAGGAACAGCGGGCCCGAGGTGCCCTGCTGCGCGCGGTACTCGACGATGGCCTGGGTGGTCGCGAGGATGTGGTGTTCGTTGAAGGCACCGTCGAGGCTCGAGCCGCGGTGACCGGAGGTGCCGAATGCCACCTGCTGGGAGATGTTCTCGGGATCGGGCTGCACGGTGTAGTAGGCGGTGACCAGATGTGCGAGGTCCTCGAGATCCGCTGCCGTGGCCGGCTGTCCCGCTCGTTCGTGCGCCATGTGTTCTCCTCGTCGATGGTGGTGCCCTCATCTTGCCCGCCGGTCCAGCGGTATGTGCGGGATGAGTACCCGGATCCGGGCGTCGACACGGCTGGTCGCCGCAAAGGTCACTACTCCGTAGAGACCAAAGTTTCCAACCCCAGAGTCATATTGTTAGCTCACGATATAATCGACTACTTTCACCGAGTGGAATGAAGGCCCTGCCGGGGAGGACATCCTTCGTTTCGCTCCGCTGTCCCGGCATCGTCTCCGATGTCCTCCGGGCCGACAGCGCGACTGTGCCCGTCGCCGAGAAACTCACACCCGAGTCTCGGCGGCGGGCATTGCCGTTCTCCGCGCCGATCCGTTGACCTCCGGTCCGGGATCCCGAAACGACGAAACCCGGGTAGGTGATCGAGTGTCGATCTCCTACCCGGGCCGTTGGTGGAGCTGCCGGGAATCGAACCCGGGTCCTCCGCCGCCTTGCGAGGGCTTCTCCGTGTGCAGTTCGCTATGTCTCTACTCGGATCTCCCGTTCTCGCGAACAAGACGAGATGACGATCCCAGTCGCTGTTTGCTGTCCCGTACGTCTCCGCGACCGAGCCGCACGGTAGAGCTCTCTAGTCGATGCCAGGATCCGGGTCGAGAGCAAACCCGGGCTGACAGAGACGCGCTCGCTTAGGCAGCGAGGGCGTACTCGCGCTGAGTGGACTCGGCGCTTAATTGGTTGCAGCGACGCTTACGGTGGTCTCTTGCCTGCACCGACACGCTTCCCCTTGCTCAACGTACGCAGTCGAAACCGTTCAGCCCCGTACGCACCTGCGACTGTCGCAGGACTACCTACTGTAACGACCTCGAGGCACGATGTCATTCCCATTTCTCGAAACGATTCGCAGCCGGGTCATGAGCCTGCTCACATCACCTCTCACCAGCGGCGTCACCGGCTCGGCCTCACCCGTCCCGGGACGGATCAGCCCGGCAGGCCGACGAGCGCGACGGCGAAGCCCGCCGCGACCAGCCCGAGCAGTTTCACCCGGCTCACCCGCTCACCGAGCACGAGGACGGCGAGCAGCACCGTCACCGCCGGATACAGTGCGGCGATCACGCTCACGAGCGACAGCAGACCGTACTGGTAGGCGAAGAGCAGGGCACCGTTCGCGATCACGTCGATCGCGCCGATCCCGATGAGGATCGGCAGGAGGGGCCGGATCGGCCACACCACCGTGCGCCACGAGAAGACGATCACGAACCACACCACCAGCGTGGCGGTGGCGCGGGACGCCGCGAGCGGCCACAGTCCCGTGTCGGTCCCGACCTGGCCGAGCCCGACGAACGACAACGCGAACGCGATGCCGGATCCGACGGTCAACCACGCGATCGTGGGGGTGAAGGGCGGGTGCCCGACACCGGTGACGGTCTCGTCGGATTCGCGGCCGACCAGACCCACCGCCACCACGGCGACGACGATGCCGAGACAGGCGAGCAGCCCGGGCCGATCCCCCAGCGCGATGCCGACGAGCACGGGGATCCCTGCCACGACCACCGCAGTGATCGGAGAGACCACCGACATCGGCCCGTCGGCCAGCGCGAGGTAGAACCACCAGACGGCGATCCCGCCGGCCACGCCCGCCGCCGCACCCCACGCCAGCGACGCGGCGGTGACATGGCCACCGACGACGGACGCCGCGACGAGGGAGACGACGAGCGAGACCGGGTAGGTGACGGCGACGACACCCAACGCGCTCGCGCGCCGCGATGCGGCGCCGCCGGCGAAATCGCTCAGGCCGTAACCGACCGCGGCGAGCAACGCGAGCGCGACCGCGATCAGCGGCTCATGCCCTTCACCCGCCGGCCGAGCTCGCGGGTCACCTCGCGTTCGGCGGTCCGGCGTGCGAGATCCTGGCGCTTGTCGTAGTCCTGCTTGCCCTTGGCGAGTGCGAGCTCGACCTTGACCTTGCCGTCGGAGAAGTACATCGACAGCGGCACGAGTGTCTGGTTGCCCTCACGGGTCTTGCCGACGAGCGCGTCGATCTCTCGTCGGTGCAGCAGTAGTTTGCGGGTACGACGGGGGGCGTGGTTGGTCCACGTGCCGTGCCCGTATTCGGGTATGTGCAGCCCGCGCAGCCACACTTCACCGTCGTCGACCGTCGCGAACGCGTCGACGAGGGACGCCTTGCCCTCGCGCAGGCTCTTGACCTCCGTACCCACGAGCGCGACTCCCGCCTCGTAGGTGTCGATGATGGTGTAGTTGTGGCGCGCCTTGCGGTTGGTCGCGATGACCTTCCGGCCCTTTTCCTTCACGTGCAGGCCTTTCCGGTCCACGATCGATCGAACAGAACACCGTCCAGCATAGGAACCTCGCACAACACCTTATTCACGCACGTACAGACGCAAGGTCACATACGAGGTGAGGGCGGCCATTCCGACACCCACGAGCACCAGGAACGGCGAGACCAGAAGGATGTCGCTGTCGGTGATGCGGGCGACGATGTTCGCGTCGTAGACCTCGGTGAGCATGTCGTCGACGAACATGCTCTTGGCGACGAAGAGTCCGCCGATGGCGAGTGCGGCGCCCACGATCGCCGCGATCACCGCTTCGAGGAGGAAGGGCAGCTGCGTGTACCAGCGGGTCGCGCCGACCAGCCGCATGATGCCGACCTCGGTGCGGCGGGTGAAGGCCGCGATCTGCACCATGTTGGCGATGAGGAGCACGGCCGCGACGGCCTGGATGGTGGCGATGGCGAAGGCACCGTTGCGGATGCCGCCGAGCACACCGAAGAGGCGCTCGACGAGATCCTGCTGGTTCAGGACGCTGTCGACACCCGGTCTGGTGCCGAAGTCGTCCTGGATCGCGGCGAAACGCTCCGGATCGGACATCTTGATCTTGAACGAGGCCGGGAAGCTGTCGGCACTCACCAGTTCGGCGAGCTCGGGCTGATCGGCGAAGACGCGTTCGGTGGCGTCGGCGACGGCGTCGTCGCGGCTCAGATACTGGACCGACACCACGTCGTCGGTGTTCTCCAGGTCGCCGCGCAGAGCGGAACAGAGGTCCTGCTCGCAGTCCGGATCGAGCGAGGAGATGTCCTCGGTCAGGAACACCTGCACCTCGACCCGGTCGAGGAAGATCCGCTCCGTCTTACCCGCCATCTGGACCACGAGCAGACCCGCACCGAACAGCGCGAGCGAGATCGCCGTGGTGAGGATCATCGCGATGGTCATGGTGAGGTTGCGGCGCAGGCCGGTGGTGACCTCGCTGAACAGGAAGCTGGCACGCATCGGGTGGGAATCCTTCGGTTGCCTGGTGGGAGTGCTCGGGTGACGGGATCTATCGGCCGACGCCGTAGACGCCGCGCGCCTCGTCGCGCACGACGCGTCCGAGATCGAGTTCGACGACCCGTCGCCGCATCGAGTCGACGATGTGGTGATCGTGGGTCGCCATGAGCACCGTCGTGCCCGTGCGGTTGATGCGTTCGAGCAACAGCATGATGTCCTGGCTGGTCTCGGGATCGAGGTTGCCGGTCGGCTCGTCGGCCATCAGCACCAGCGGACGATTGACGAAGGCGCGCGCGATCGCCACGCGCTGCTGTTCGCCACCCGACAGTTCGGCGGGGAGCCGGTCCGCCTTGCCCGACAGCCCCACCAGGTCGAGGACCTCCGGCACCGTCCGGTCGACGATCCCGCGCGGCTTGCCGATCACCTCGAGAGCGAACGAGATGTTCTCGGCGACCGTCTTGCGCTGGAGCAGCCGGAAGTCCTGGAAGACGCACCCGAGGTTCTGCCGCAACTTCGGTACGCGACGAGCCGGGAGCCGGTTGACGTGGAAATCGGCCACGTGGATGTCGCCGGTCGTGGGCTTCTCCTCACGGAGGAGCAACCGGAGGAAGGTCGACTTCCCCGATCCGGAGGGACCGATGAGAAAGACGAACTCGCCCTTCTCGACGTGCACCGAGACCCCTTCGAGTGCGGGTCGCGTGGACGTCTTGTAGGACTTGGACACATTCTCCAGCCGGATCACGTGGACATGCTAACCGTTACCGTTCGGTGACCTGCCGTACCGGCGTGTCCGCACCCTACGGGGACGGTGAGTCGGTGTTCTCCGGGACCGTCCGGCCCTGCTCCTCGTTCAGTCCGGGTATCCGGGGCAGATCGAACGGGAGTTGCCTGGTCGTCGTGGTCGGGGGTGCCGTGGTTGTGGGTACCTGCGGGGGCAGGACGCCTTGTGGCGAGCCCGGAACACTCGTCGAGGTCGTGGGCGGGAACGTCGACGAGGTGGTCGACGGATAGGGCGTGTCGGTGGTCTCCGGAGTGGATTTCTGCGGGGGCACGGTCGCCGCCGGGGGCACGTACGGCACGTAGGGGGTCTCGGAGATGATCACCGCGCTCGACGGCGCCGCAGGCGTGTCCTCGGGCTGGTTCAGGAACAGATAGAGCACCCACATCCCCACCCACAGGCTGCACAACGCGAAGGTCGTGGTCCTCATCCGCCCACCGAGCAGGTGCGACGGAATACGCCTGCGGTGCGGCTCCCTCTCCTCGTTCACTGCGCCTCCACACGATCGACGACGCTGGCCGTGTCGAGCTGCGGCGTGACGGTGATGCCCTGCTCACGCAGCGCACCCGCGATACGCGCACGCAACAGTCGGCCCACCTGGAACTGCTTGCCGGGCAGGGTGCGCGCGACCATCCGCACGCTGAGCTGATCCACCTCGAGACTCTCGACACCCATCACGCTCGGCTCGTCGAGCAGCAGTTCGCGCAGGCGGGGCTCCTTGTAGGCCGCCACACCCAGCTCGCGCAGGATCTCGGTGACGTCGGCGATATCGGCGGTCACCGGGATCGGGACGTCCACCACGGCACGCGCCCAGTCCTTCGACAGGTTCACTGCCTTGTTGATCTGGCCGTTGGGGACGGTGATCACCTCACCTGCCGTACTGCGCACCCGGGTGACGCGCAGCGTGACGTCCTCGACGGTGCCGATCGCGTCCTCGGACGCACCGGTCACGGAGATCTGGACGGTGTCGCCGAAACCGTACTGGCGTTCGGTGATGATGAAGAAGCCCGCCAGGATGTCCTGCACGATGCGCTGGGCACCGAAGCCCAGCGCCGCGCCGAGCACGGTCGCCGGCGCGACCAGGCTGCCGATGGGCAGCTGCAGGTAGTCGAACACCTTCAAGGTGGCGACGATGTACACGAACGAGATCGCCATCCACGTGACCACCTGGGCGACCGAGTGACGATGCTTCGTCGCCTCGGAGCGCACGAGGTCGTCGGACTGCATGTAGCGCTCGTCGATGCGCCGCGTGATGCGGCTGCCGATCCAGGAGACGAACCGGGCGATCAGAACCGCACCCAGGATCGTGAGCGCGATCTGCAACCCGCTCGTCGACAACCAGTCGAGCAGTCTAGCTCCGGGAAGAAACGGCACAGGCCCCTCTCTCGTTTCCGATCACGATTTCTGCTCTTCCCGCATACGCCAGCGGATGCCCGACTCGAGGAATCCGTCGATATCGCCGTCGAGCACCGCCGACGGGTTGTTCACCTCGTACTCGGTGCGCAGATCCTTGACCATCTGATACGGATGCAGCACGTACGACCGCATCTGGTTGCCCCACGAGCTGCCCCCGTCGCCCTTGAGCGCGTCCATCTCGGCACGCTCCTCCTGACGCTTGCGCTCGAGGAGCTTGGCCTGCAGCACACGCATGGCCGCAACCTTGTTCTGGAGCTGGGACTTCTCGTTCTGGCAGGTGACGACGATGCCCGTCGGGATGTGCGTCAGGCGCACGGCGGAGTCGGTGGTGTTGACCGACTGACCACCCGGTCCGGACGAGCGATAGACGTCGACGCGGACGTCGTTCTCGTCGATGTCGATGTGGTCGGTGGTCTCGACGACGGGCAGCACCTCGACCTCCGCGAACGAGGTCTGGCGGCGGCCCTGGTTGTCGAAGGGGCTGATCCGGACGAGACGGTGCGTGCCCATCTCGACCGAGAGGGTGCCGTAGGTGTAGGGCGCCTTGACGGCGAAGGTGGCCGACTTGATGCCGGCCTCTTCGGCGTAGGAGGTGTCGTAGACCTCGACGCCGTAGCCGTGCTTGTCGGCCCAGCGGATGTACATGCGCATGAGCATCTCGGCCCAGTCGGCGGCGTCGACGCCACCGGCACCGGCACGGATGTTGACGAGCGCGTCGCGCTGGTCGTACTCGCCCGACAGCAGCGTGCGCACCTCCATCGCCTCGATGTCGGCGCGCAGGCTCTCACGTTCGGCATCGGCGTCGGCCAGGGCCGCGGCGCGGTCCTCGCCCTCCTCACCCTCGGCGAGCTCGTAGAGCACCGGCAGATCCTCGAGCCGCTGGCGCAACCCCTCGACGCGGCGCAGTTCGCCCTGCGCGTGCGACAACTCGCTGGTGACCTTCTGGGCGTGCTCCTGGTCGTTCCACAACTCGGGATCGGCGGCCTGGTGCTCGAGTTCGTCGATGCGCCGTCGCAGCTCCTCGACGTCGAGGACCGACTCCACGGTGCGGAGGGTCGTGTCGAGCTCGGCCAGGGCTGCGGAAACATCGGGATGCACGATTCAACAGGTTACCGGAGCGACGAACCGGTCCGACGTGGGCGATCGATACGCGCAGGGGGCGGCACGCTGCTCGACCCCGACCCGCGGCGGCTAGCGTTTCCGTCATGACCACCGACTACACCGCCGACCTGGACCTCGCCCTCCGACTCGCCGACGCGTCCGACTCCATCACCCGCGCCCGCTTCGGTGCGCTGGATCTGAAAGTGGACGACAAGCCGGACCTGAGCCCGGTCTCCGACGCCGACCTCGCCGTCGAGCGCACCATCCGCGAGATGCTCGGCGAGCAGCGGCCCGACGACGCGGTGCTGGGCGAGGAGTTCGGTGGCGACGCGGTCTTCCGTGGACGGCAGTGGGTGGTCGATCCCATCGACGGCACGAAGAACTTCGTGCGCGGCGTGCCGGTGTGGGCGAGCCTGATCTCGCTGCTCGAGGACGGCGTGCCGGTCGTCGGTGTGGTCAGCGCCCCGGCACTGAACCGTCGATGGTGGGCAGCTGTGGGCAGCGGGGCGTGGGTCTCGCACGACCGCGAGCAGCCGCGCCGCATCTCGGTGTCGCAGGTCGCCGATCTCGCATCGTCGTCGCTGAGCTTCTCGAGCCTGAGCGGCTGGCACGAACGTGGCATCCGCGATCGCTTCGTCGCCCTGACCGACGACGTGTGGCGGGTGCGCGCCTACGGCGACTTCTTCTCGTACTGCCTGCTCGCCGAGGGCGCCCTCGAGATCGCGCTCGAACCGGAGGTGTCGCTGTGGGACCTCGCGGCGCTCGACATCCTGGTGCGCGAGGCGGGTGGACGGTTCACGAACCTCGAGGGCGCGGCCGGTCCGCACGGCGGCAGCGCGGTCGCGACCAACGGGAGGCTGCACGACGAGGTGCTCTCCCGGCTCTCCTGATCCGGCCCGATCACGGTGGGTTCGACCCTGCTCGGCGGGTTCGGGCCCACCGAGTTCGTCGTGCGCCGCGACCGGAACTTACCGTACGGTAGACAGCAACCTTACTCGGAAGTAAGATCGGATGTCGTCCGCTCCCGCATCGAGAGACTTCTGGTGATCATGAGCAAGCAAGACAGCGTGGCCCGCCACACGCCTCGCGACACGTCCGCCGTCGGCCTCAACCCGATCAGACGGGACGCCATGGGCGCCGCCATGCGGGTGCTCACCCGCATCACCGGATCCGAGCTCGCGGATCGGTACAAGATCCGCGAGACGATCGACCGGATCACGTATCAGTCCACGAAGACGGGTTTCAAGACTCTCGGTGCCGCGACGCGCACTTTCAAGAAGGTGTCGGGCGGCGCGAGCGGCCCGCAGCGTCTCACGACCGCGAAGAACACCGACTTCTTCGACCTCACCCCCACCGACGATCAGCAGATGATCACCGAGACGGTGCGTGAGTTCGCCGCCGAGATCCTCCGGCCCGCCGCGCACGACGCCGACGAGGCGGCCGCGGCCCCGGCCGATCTCCTCGCACGCGCCGCCGAACTGGGCATCACCATGGTCAACGTGCCCGAGGCGTTCGACGGCGCCGCCGACGAGCGCGGCGTGGTCACCAACGTGCTCGTCGCCGAAGCCCTCGCCCACGGCGACATGGGACTGGCCCTGCCGATCCTCGCGCCGAGCGGTGTGGCCGTGGCATTGACCCAGTGGGGCACCGAGGACCAGCAGAAGACCTACCTGCCGGCCTTCGCCGGCGACGACGTCCCCCAGGCGTCCGTCGTGATCGCCGAGCCCCGCGCCCTGTTCGATCCCTTCGCGCTGCAGACCAGGGCCGTGCGCTCCCCCAGCGGATACCGCCTCAACGGCGTGAAGTCGTTCGTCCCGGCCGCGGGCAGCGCCGAACTGTTCGTCGTGGCTGCCGAACTCGACGGCAAGCCGTCCCTCTTCCTCGTCGAGGCGAAGAGCAAGGGTGTCGTCATCGAAGCCGATCCGGGTATGGGCCTGCGTGCCGCCGGCCTGGGACGCCTGCTGCTCGAGGATGTCGCGGTGCCGGAGTCGGCACGTCTCGGCGACGACGACGCCGACATCCGCGCCGAGCAGTACGCCGACGCCGTGCGGTTGTCGCGTCTGGGCTGGGCCGCTCTGGCGACGGGCACCGGACAGGCCGTGCTCGACTACGTGGTCCCCTACGTCAACGAGCGCGAAGCGTTCGGTGAGCCTGTCAGCCACAGGCAGGCGGTGGCGTTCATGGTGGCGAACATCAAGATCGAGCTCGACGGTCTGCGTCTGGTCACCCTGCGCGGTGCGTCGCGGGCCGAGCAGGGACTGTCGTTCGCTCGCGAGGCGGCCCTGGCCCGCAAGCTCGCCACCGACAAGGGCATGCAGTTCGGCCTCGACGGCGTCCAGTTGCTCGGCGGCCACGGCTACACCAAGGAACACCCCGTCGAACGTTGGTACCGCGACCTGCGAGCAATCGGAGTCGCCGAGGGCGTCGTCCTCGTCTGATCGGCCCGACCCGAACAAGGAACCTGTGATGATCAATCTCGAACTTCCCCGGAAGCTCAAGGCTTCCGCGAACCAGGCCCATCAGGTCGCCGCGCAGATCTTCCGGCCGATCTCCCGCAAGTACGACCTCGCCGAGCACGAGTACCCCGTCGAACTCGACACCATGGCCGCGATGGTCGAAGGACTCAACGACTCCGGTCAGGGCGCAGCGGGTGCCACGCTCGGCCGCGACAGCAAGGCCAAGCAGGACGGTCCCGCCGGAAATGCCAACGGCGGCAACATGGCCGGGCTCCTCAACGTCATCGAGACGTGCTGGGGCGACGTCGGCCTGACGCTGTCGATCCCCTATCAGGGCCTCGGTAATTCCGCGATCGCCGCAGTCGCCACCGACGAGCAGCTCGAGCGTTTCGGCAAGGTGTGGGCCTCCATGGCGATCACCGAGCCCGGTTTCGGGTCCGACTCGGCGGCCGTGACGACCACGGCCGCGCTCGACGGCGACGAGTGGGTCCTCAACGGCGAGAAGATCTTCGTCACCGCCGGTGAGCGCTCCACCCACATCGTCGTGTGGGCGAGCGTCGACAGGTCGAAGGGCCGCGCCGCGATCAAGTCGTTCGTCGTGCCGCGCGAGGCTCCCGGCCTCTCGGTCGCGCGTCTCGAGAAGAAGCTGGGCATCAAGGCGTCCGACACTGCCGTGCTGGTGCTCGACAACTGCCGCATCCCGAAGGACAACATCCTCGGATCCCCGGAGGTGAACACCGAGAAGGGGTTCGCCGGGGTCATGCAGACCTTCGACAACACGCGTCCGATCGTGGCCGGTATGGCCGTGGGTCTCGGCCGCGCGGTGCTCGAGGAACTGCGGTCGATCCTGAAGGACGCCGGCGTCGAGGTCTCCTACGACATTCCCGCGAACAACCAGCACGCCGCGGCCGCCGAGTTCCTGGCACTCGAGGCCGATTGGGAGGCCGCCTACCTGCTCGCGCTGCGCGCGACGTGGATGGCCGACAACAAGAAGCCCAACTCCCTCGAGGCGTCGGTGTCCAAGGCGAAGGCCGGCCGCACCGGTACCGCGGTCTCGCTCAAGGCCGTCGAACTCGCCGGCACCTACGGTTACTCGCAGCGGCCGCTGCTCGAGAAGTGGGCACGCGATTCCAAGATCCTCGACATCTTCGAGGGCACCCAGCAGATCCAGCAGCTCATCGTCGCTCGACGGGTGCTCGGAAAGTCGTCCTCCGAACTGAAATAACGCCCGGGTCATGGGGTCCGTCGCCGGTCCCGGAAGGATGATCGGGGCCGGCGACGGTACCGGGCGTTTCGGGGGATCCCCCGGGGGACGGGCCCTCGCCGTAGGTGCGGCGAGGGCCCTGCCCATACGAGGAAGTTCGCCTGGAATGTGAGATACGTCACCGCTATTGTGTGTCCTGACGCCGACACACAGCTAGGGGGACGGATGCTCGGTCAGGACATTCTCGGCAGGATCACAGGCGGGCGGATCACGCTCGACGACACGATCGGCCAGGTCAAGGACATCGTCGGATCACTCGCAGTACTCCATCGCGCAGGTCTGCTGCACTTCCCGCGCGTGGACCGCAGCATCGGGACGATCATGGCGGCCGACAAGTACGGCCCCTTCGCCGGTTCCGTGCACGCACAGGCCGAACGTGGCCTCGACGCCGTCGCACTGATCGACGAAGCCGGTGATGTCACCTACAAGGAACTCGAGGCCCGGTCCAACGCCCTCGTGCGTGCGTGGCAGCGCGCCGGGGTCGAACCGGGATCGGTCATGGGCATCATGGCCCGCAACCACCGCGGACTCGTACTGACGATGCTCGCCACCGCCAAGCTCGGCGTGCGGCTCGTGATGATGAACACCGGTTTCGCGCCGCGGCAACTCGTCGATGTCGCCGCACGCGAACAGGTCTCGACGTTCGTCTTCGACAGCGAGTTCGCCGAGGTCGCCGCCGCACTGCCCGACGATGTGCGCCGGTACGTCTCCTGGGTGGACGACGAGGTCCCCGGCATCCCGACACTCGAGCAGTCGATCGAAGGGCTGGACGGCTCGTCCCTGCCCGCCCCGGAGGTCTTCGGCGGCTTCGTACTGCTCACCAGCGGCACCACCGGCACCCCGAAGGGAGCACCGCGCGGCCGCACGTCACCGTTCGCGTCGGCCCAGTTCCTCGATCGGGTTCCGCTGCGCCCCGGTCAGACGATGCTCATGGCCGCCCCCGCCTTCCACGGCACCGGCGTCTCTCAGTTCGCGCTCGCCCTCGCGCTCGGCCAGACCGTGGTGATGATGCGGCGCTTCTCCCCCGTCGACACCCTGGGCCTCATCGAGCAGCACGGCGCGAACGTGCTGGTCGTGGTCCCGACCATGCTGCAGCGGATCCTCGACCTCGGACCGGAGAAGATCGCCGAGTACGACACCTCGAGCCTGAAGATCGTCTTCTCCGCGGGTTCGTCGCTCTCGCCCGACGTATGCCGCCGGACGACGGAGGCCTTCGGGCACGTGCTCTACAACCTGTACGGGTCCACCGAATGCGCCGTCGCGACGGTCGCGACTCCCGACGACATCCGGCAGGCACCCGGCACGGCGGGGCGCCCACCGGTGACCTGCCGCGTGGTCCTGTTCGACGACGACGGCAACCGCATCACCGAACCACACGTCCCCGGGCGCATCTTCGTCTCCAGCGGCCTGTCCTTCGCCGGTTACACCGACGGTCGCGACAAGGAACGCATCGACGGACTGCTGTCGATCGGCGATATCGGGCACCGGGACGAGAACGGACTGCTGTTCGTCGACGGCCGCGACGACGACATGATCGTCTCCGGCGGCGAGAACGTCTATCCGCTCGAGGTGGAGAACCTGCTCGCCGAACGGGAGGACGTGCTCGACGCCGCCGTGGTGGGCGTTCCGGATTCCGAGTTCGGGCAGCGGCTGCGAGCGTTCGTGGTCCCCTCCCCCGAGTCGGCCCGCGACGCCGAGGACATCAAGGCGTTCGTGAAGTCCACCCTCGCCCGGTACAAGGTTCCGCGTGAGGTGGTGTTCCTCGACGAGTTGCCCCGCAACGCGACGGGGAAACTGCTGCGCCGGGTGCTGGTGGACCTGGATGTGCCGGAGAATCCGGAGAGCGAGTACACCACCGCCGGGGCTTGAGCCCCGAACGAACGAAGGCCGGTCGTCCGAGACGACCGGCCTTCGTGGTGGTAGCGGGGACAGGATTTGAACCTGCGACCTCTGGGTTATGAGCCCAGCGAGCTACCGAGCTGCTCCACCCCGCGTTGCATGAACGAACCTACACGAGCGCGGAAACGGAATGCAAATCGCCTCGTCGGAGGCGAATCCGCGCGTTCGCACCCCCGATCGGAGACCCCGAGGTGGCCCCGTTCACATTTCCTCCATGACTATCGTCACATAACGAAGGCGTAACAATCATGCATCTATTCCCGTTATCTTTGCCCTGAGCAGCGAAAACGCAACGGATGCATCCCACAACGTGGACATCTTTGCTTCACGAGGCGGGGATGACGGACCGCGACACGCTTTGTACTGTCGGTCCCGGCTCGAAACAGCCGAGCCACCACCGGCCCGTCGCCGCCAGTTCTGCCCCGCGGGATCCGGTGCCTACGAAGACCCGAGGGGCAGGGACGCGATCGACGCGGTCCCCGATCCGGACGGAGACATTCTCCGTCGCCCGAGATCGACGAGGGCCGTCGCGCTTCCGCGAGCGCGGGAAGGACTCCACAGCATGACCATCTTCAGCACGCGTGCATTCCGCACTGCCGTCGTCACCGGCGCACTCGCCGCGGTTCCGTTCGCGCTCGCCACCGGCACCGCGTCCGCTGCCTCGCACAACTGGGACGGCGTCGCCCAGTGCGAGAGCGGTGGCAACTGGGCCATCAACACCGGCAACGGCTACTACGGCGGTCTGCAGTTCTCGCAGAGCACCTGGGAGGCCCACGGCGGCAGCGGCACCGCCGACCAGGCCTCGAAGGCGGAGCAGATCCGCGTCGCCGAGAACGTCCTGCAGACCCAGGGCCCGGGTGCGTGGCCGGTCTGCGGTCAGTACCTGACCACCGAATCCGCTCCGGCCCCGGCCGCGCCCGAGGCTCCCGCGCCTGCGCCCGAGGCTCCCGCGCCTGCCGCCCCCGAGCTGCCGGCCGAGCTCACCCAGGCGGTCGACACCGCGAACCAGCTCGCCGAGCAGTACGGCTTCGGTGCCGAGTTCTCGCAGATCGTCGACATCACGCTGGCCGGTCGCTGACGCCGACCGCCTCGACGAATGCAACGAAGGCCCGCGGTGCGAACCGCGGGCCTTCGTCGTATCCGATTCCGTCGTACCCGATTCCGTTCCCGGATCAGCCGCCGGTGGACTCGTAGGCGTCGACCGCCTGCTGCACCCGTCGCAGCGCTCGCCCGTAGGCTTCGAAATCACCGCTGGTCTGAGCGTTGGACAGCTCCGCGAGCGCCGAGTCGAGCTCGGCGACCGCGGCATCGCGGTTCGCCGGAGCGGTCGGAGCCGGCGCAGCCGGCTGCTGTTGCTGCTGATCGCCGGGCCGGTTCTCGCCGGTCGCGCCCTCGCCGAGCACCTCGCCCCGGGTCTCGTCGTCGACCACGGCAGTCGGCCGCGCCTCACCACCGGGAGCGGTGGCCGCGTCGCCGACACCGGATCCGAAGACCTGATCGAGTGCCCCGGCAAGGGTGGGCGCGTAACCGATCCGGACACCACCGCTGGCACCCGGCTCCCGGTAGCTGACGAGCACACGCGACAACTGCGGGAAGGTCGACGTGCTGCCCGCCGTCGCGTTGCGTTCGGTGTACATCGGCTGGACGTACAGGATGCCGCCGTCCGCGATGGGCAGGGTGAGCAGGTTGCCGTACTGGATCCGGTTGGACCGTTCGAGCAGTGTCCGTTCGGAGGCCACCCGGGTGTCGGAGATCATCGCGTTCTGCGTCTGCTCCGGACCGAAGGTCTGCGTATCCGTCGGTAGCTGCAGGATCGTGAACTTCCCGTAGTCCTTCGGGTCGGATTCGACCGAGATGTACGCCGACAGGAACTGGCGGTTGTAGCCCACCATCGCCGAGGTCAGGCGGAACCGCGGATCCGCCGTCTCACGATCGCCCATCAGCAGGTAGTAGGGCGGCTGGTTTGCGCTGGTGTCGACCGTCGGATCGGCCGGCACCGACCAGAACGCGTTGTTCGTGAAGAACTCGCGCGGGTCGTCGACGTGGTACTTCGCGAGCATCTCGCGCTGCACCTTGAACAGGTCCTCCGGGTACCGGAAGTGCGCGCGCAGCTCGTCGGAGATCTGATCCTGCGGGGTCACCGCGTCGGGGAAGACACCCATCCACGCCTTCAGGACGGGATCCTGCTCGTCGACCTGGTAGAGCGTGACGGTGCCGTCGTACGCGTCGACCGTGGCCTTGACCGAGTTGCGGATGTAGGAGACCTCCTTGCGGGGAAGCAACCGGCCGGTGTTCTGGTCGATGCTGTCCTCGACGAGTCCCTCGAGGGACGCACGCTGCGCGTAGGGGTAGTAGTCGAGCGTGGTGTACGCGTCGACGACCCACTTGATCCGGCCGTCGATCGCCGCCGGGTAGGCGTCGCCGTCGGCGGTCAGCCACGGCGCGACCTTGGTCACGCGCTCACGCGGGTCGCGGTTGAACAGGATCTTCGAATCGCTGCCGATGGCGCTCGAGAACAGGATGTTCCGCTCGCCGTACTTCGCGGCGAAAGCCAGACGGTTGAACCAGTTGCCGATGTCGACGCCGCCCGAACCGGTGTAGGTGTACTTCTCGGTGTCGGTGTCGTACTCCCTCGGCCCGGACGAGTCGGCGCTGTTGCCGACGATCGCGTAGTCCGGATCGGCCTCGCCGATGACCTCGCCGTAGTAGATGCGGGGTTGTTCGACGGGGATGACCTGATTTTCCGCGGCGAGCGACGCGAGGTCGCTGACGAAGTAGACGGGATAGCCGCTGTTGCTGTTCGCGGCCTCCTCCGCCGACGCACTCGCGGCGGCGTTCACGCGGTTGGCGGGCGCCGCGACGAGACCGTTGCCGTGCGTGTACACGGTGTGGCGGTTGATCCAGTCGGTCTGGTTGCCGGTCAGGCTCGTGGGCGAGAGCTCACGCGCCGCGACGATGTAGTCCTCCATACGGCCGTCGATCTCGTACCGGTCGATGTCGAGCGACTCGGGATAACCGTAGAAGTTCTTCAGCTGGGTCTGCTGCGTGAACGTGCGGGGAAGCACGTTCGGGTCGAGCAGGCGGGCGTTCGCGATCGTGGTGATGTCGGCCGGGATGCTCTCGGGCGAGGTGGTGCCCACGCCCGGGTAGTCCTCGTAGGTCACCTTGTCGTCGGTGATGCCGTACGCCTCGCGGGTCGCGGCGATGTTGCGCTCGATGTACTCGCTCTCCTTGTCGGCAGCGTTCGGGCGGACCGAGAACTGCTCGACCATGAGCGGGTACACCGCCCCGACGAGGATCGACGAGAGCACGAGCAGCGCCGTCGCGAGCGCGGGAATCCGCAGGTCGCGCAGGAAGATCGCGGCGAAGAACGCGATCGCGCAGATGACGGCGATCGCGAGGAGGATCAGCTTGGCGGGCAGGACCGCGTTGATGTCGGTGAAGCCACCGCCCGTGAAGGTCGGTTCCTTGCGGCTGCTCCAGAGCAGTTCGTAACGGTCGAGCCAGTAGGCGACCGCCTTGAACGCGACGAACAGACCGGCGAGGACGGCGAGCTGCACGCGCGAGGCCGTCGACATGCTTCCGCCGCGACCGGCGAGACGGATTCCTCCGAAGATGTAGTGGGTGACGAGGTTCGCGATGAACCCGAGCACGATCGCGACGAAGAACCAGTTGAGCACGAAACGGTAGAACGGCAGGTCGAAGGCGTAGAAGCCGACGTCGATACCGAACTGCGGATCGGTGGTGCCGAAGTCGCCGCCGTTGAAGAACATCTGCACGGTGACCCAGCCGGCCTGGGCGACCAGGCCGGAGAGCACACCGAGCACGACGGGGATGCCGATGCCGAACGCGCGCATGCGGGTCATCACGGTGGTGCGGTAGCGCGCCACCGGATCGTTGGGGCCGGTGGTCGGCACGAAGACCGGGCGCGATCGGTAGGCGAGCAGCATCGCCAGCCAGACGACACCGCCGACGAACAACCCGACCACCAGGAACAGTGCGATCCGGGTCAGGAGAACTTTGACGTAAACGTCCCGGAAGTCGACCTCGCCGAACCAGAGCCAGTTGGTGTATGTGTCCACCAACCGTGGTCCCAGCAGAAGCAGCACAGCCGCCACCACTGCCAGGATCAGCAGAACTCTGCTCCGCTTCGACAATGTAGGTACTCCGGTCGGGGGCCTCATGCCCACGTGCCACGCTCCCAACTCGTCCGGCGGCGCGAACGCACCGCATCTGTTCACCTCGCGCTCGACGAACGTGTGCGAACACGCCTCGTTCTCACGGAGTGACCGTTTCGCCCCACTCTACGGAATCCTCGTACAGGGGGTCGCACGACGCAGGTCCGGCAGCGCACACCCACGTACGGGTGCCAGGATAGGCCGGTGAGCCAACGTCTTCCCGTACCTTCCGAACAAGCACTCGCGCGCACCGTCCACGAGATCATCGATTTCGCGGATGCGGAGGGCTGGGACCGCCCTCCCGTGATGTTCGCGCTCGTCCCGACCGTGCTTCTCGCAGCCGCCGAACCCGCCCTCGCCGACCAGCTCGACGAAGGACACGAGTACACCCCGATCGCGCAGGAATCGTTCCCCGACGACGTCGAGGGCGGCAGTCCCGCACTCGAGGAGTTCCTGGCCACCACCACCTGGCCCGGCTCGGTCGCCGGGTGCGCGCTCGTCCAGGAGGTGGTCGTACTGCCGCCGAGCGCGGAGAACGAACTCGACGACGCCTTCGCACCGCTGCTCGCCGACGCCCACGCGGCCGACGAGGCGGCACGGCTCGCCGCGCACAGTCACCCGGAACGCCGCGCCGCCCGCCTCGTCTCCGCGGTCCTGCGCGACGGGCCGTCGCTCTCGCTTCTGCAGTTGCGTCCCCTCGACGACGACGATCCGTTCGCGGGCGCCGAACTGCGGACCTACGACAACCTCGCCCCGCACGTCGTGGCGGCGCTGTACGCGACCCTCGAGGCGAGCGACGACGATTACTGAGATGTCGACTACCGGGGAGGTCGACTACCGGGGAGGTCGACTACCGGGGTGTCGGTCCTCTCCGGGCGGCTGATGGGAGTCAGCTGCAGGCCGGCGCCTCGCGTCCGTCCGTGACGGCCTCGAGCGCGTCGATCGCACTGTCGAGGGTGTCGACCTTCACGAGCTGCACCCCCTCGGGTGCGCCGCTCGACGCCTCCGCGCAGTTCTCGGCCGGAACCAGGAAGACGGTCGCGCCGTCCTCCGAGGCCGCGGTGAGCTTGTGGGTGATCCCGCCGATCGGGCCGACGATCCCGTCCGAGTCGATCGTGCCGGTACCGGCGACGGTGAGGCCGCCGTTGAGCAGACCCGGACTGAGCTTGTCCACGACAGCCAGACTGAACATCAGGCCCGCGGAAGGGCCGCCGATGTCGGCCAGGTTGAACGTGACCTCGAAGGGCACCTCGGGAACCTCCTCGGTCGCGATACCCAGGAAACCCTTGTCCGGGTCGCCGGGCCGGGGACCGACCGGGACGTCGAACGACTCCTCGGCCTCGCCGCGCACGACCGTGATGTCCACCGACTCGCCGGGCGCGACCTCGCCGACCGCGCGCTGTACCTGGCCGGCCGTGCGCATCGCTTCGCCGCCGACGGCGATGATCCTGTCGCCCGCCTCGAGCACCCCGGAGGCCGGGGCGTCCTGGCCCACCTCGGCGATCCGCAGGGTCACCGGTAGGTCGAGGTAGTGCAGGGCGGCGAGTTCGGCGGACCGTTCCGACTGGGCGAACTGCGCTTGGTCGACGGCCTGCACCTCGTCCTTGCTGCGGTCGGGCGGATAGACCTGTTCGCGCGGGGCGACGCCGTACCGTCCGCTGAGCCAGGCGGTGACGGTCTGCGCGAGAGTGAGATTGTCGGTCACCCCGACGGTCGTCATGTACAGACTGCCCTCGGTCTCGTCCGCTTCGATCCCGTCGAGCGCGACGACCGGTGTGCCCTCGATCTCGCCGAGCGTGTCGAAGACGGGGCCGGGACCGAGCGCCACGTACGGCGCCCGGACGTTGAACGCCACGACCACGATGACGAGGATGGGGAGTACGAGCGCGAGCGGCAGGACGTAGCGACGATTCACCCGGCCAGGGTAGCGGTCGGCCGACACCGGTCCTCGGCGTGACCGCGCCGTCCCCTGGCGTAGCACGCGGTGTTCGCCGTCAGCGTGACCACGAGACCGGTCCCGCCTCCGCAGGCCTTGTACCGTTGGATGCATGAGCGACACGCCCTTCGGATTCTCGAATCCCGACGACGACCCCGACCGCAAGAAGGACGAGGGATCCGGTAGCGGAGGCTCCGGTGGCGGTATCCCCTTCGGATTCGGGCTCCCCGGCAGCGGTGGGGGCGACAACCCGTTCGGTGGTCAGGGCTTCGATCCCGCGCAGTTCGGTCAGATGCTCAGCCAGTTCGGGCAGATGCTCGCCGGTATGGGCAGTGCCATGGGTTCCGGTGGCGGCTCGGGTCCGGTCAACTACGACATCGCGACGAAACTCGCACGCCAGCAGATCGGGTCCGTGACACCCGTCTCCCCCCGCACCGCCGACGCCGTGGCCGACGCCGCGCGGCTCGCCGAACTGTGGCTCGACGCGGCCACCACGCTGCCCGCGGGGGCGTCGAAGGCCGTCGCATGGACACCCGTCGATTGGCTCGACAACACCCTCGAGACGTGGAAGCGTCTGTGCGATCCGATCGCCGAGCAGGTCAACGGCATGATGCTCGGCGGTCTGCCCGAAGAGGCCCGCGCGATGGCCGGACCCATGATGGGCATGTTCTCCCAGATGGGCGGCGTCGCCTTCGGATCCCAGCTCGGCCAGGCACTCGGCCAGCTGTCGAAGGAAGTGCTCACCTCCACCGACATCGGACTCCCGCTCGGCCCGGAGGGTACGGCCGCACTGCTGCCGGCCGCGGTCGAGAGCTTCGGTGAGGGACTCGAGCAGCCCGCCCAGGAAGTGCTCGTCTTCCTCGCCGCACGTGAAGCTGCCCACCAGCGCCTCTACAGCCACGTGCCGTGGTTGCGTCAGCGGATGCTGGCGACCGTCGAGGAGTACGCGCGCGGAATCCGCATGGACATGTCGTCGATCGAGGACCTCGCGCAGGGTCTCGACCCCTCGGCGCTCAGCGACCCGTCCAAGCTCGAGGAGATCCTCAAGCAAGGCGCGTTCGAACCGCAGACCACCCCGGAACAGAAGGCCGCACTCGAACGGCTCGAGACGATGCTCGCGCTCGTCGAGGGATGGGTCGAGACGGTCGTCGCCGACGCGCTCGGCGAGCGACTGCCGGGTGCATCGGCCCTGACCGAGACGCTGCGTCGTCGCCGCGCCACAGGCGGACCCGCCGAGCAGACCTTCGCCACGCTCGTCGGTCTCGAACTCCGGCCGCGGAAGGTTCGCGAGGCCGCTGCGTTGTGGCGCCGTCTGACCACCGATGCCGGCACCGAAGCTCGCGACCACGTCTGGGAACACCCCGACCTGCTGCCGGACTCGTCGGATCTCGACAACCCGGCGGCATTCGTCGACCGCGTGATCGGCGGCGGCACCGGGGCCTTCGAGGATCCGATCGCCCAGTTGCAGGCGACGATGGAACGCGAGCAGGCCGAACGAGATCGCGCGGCCGAGGATCGACCCGACGAGGATCGTCCCGGAGACGACCCCACCCCGTAGATCGGCTTCGCCGGTGGCGACCGGACACGCCCGCCCTGTGGACAACTACTTCTCGTGAGCGGTCCGAAGGCGCGGGCGCTGTCAGGCTGTCTCCATGATCACCGCACCGCGTGAGACGACCACGACCCCCGCACCGCCGGAGCGGGCGGTTCTCCGGGTCGATCCGGAACTGGCCGTGCTCGAACGGTCCGACGGCTCGATCCAGCTCGGCTGGGGTCCCGACACCGCGACGGTCGTCGTTCCACCCGAGGGCATGGACAGCTTCGACCTCGGCATTCTCGTCCGGCTGCTCGACGGGCGCCTCACGCTCGACGAGGTGCTGGACGCTGCCGCGCTGCGCGGTCTCCCGTCCGGACCGGTCCGGCAGGTTCTCGACGAACTTGCCGCGACGGGCACCGTCCACCGGATCCCGGCGCCCGCGGCCGGTTCCACGCGTCCGCGTCGGGTGCGGGTGCACGGCTCGGGTCCGCTCGCCGCGGCGATCGTCGAGGATCTTCCGGTGTGGGAGGTGCGGTGGGTGCGGTCGACGTCCGGTGACGAACCGCAGGGATCCGCCGACTGTGTCGTACTCGCCGACCGTCAGGTACCCGATCCCCACCTCGTGAGGACCCTCGTCCGCGCCCGTGTCCCACATCTCGTGGTGCGGATCCGGGACGGACGCGGCGTCGTGGGCCCGTTCGTGCTGCCCGGGCGGAGCAGTTGTCTGCGCTGCGCCGATCTCGTACGGACCGACCTCGATCCGTCCTGGCCGCGGTTGGCGAGCCAACTGTACGGACGGCAGGGTCACGCCGGCCGCGCCGTGACCTCGGCGACCGCCGCGATGGCCGTCGGGCAGGTCGAGGCGTTCCTCTCCGGCGACCCCTCCGTCACTCCGGCAGTCGACCGCACACTCGAACTCGACCTGCGAACCCACCGCATCGTCACGCGGCGATGGGTCCGTCATCCCCACTGCGACTGCTCGGCCATCGCTCCGGCCGGTCAGGCATGATGGGGGGCGTGCCAGACATCCCTCGCAGAAGCTCGTCCCGCACTGCCAAGCTCGCGAGCATCCCCTTGGGAATCGCCGGGCGCGCCGCCGTCGGCTTCGGTCGTCGGCTCGCCGGCGGCGATCGGGAGGAGATCGACGCCGAGATGACAGCGAAGGCCGCTGAGCAATTGTTCAGCGTGCTCGGTGAGCTCAAGGGCGGTGCCATGAAGTTCGGGCAGGCCCTGAGCGTGATGGAGGCCGCCGTCCCGGAGGAGTTCGCCGAACCGTACCGGGAGGCGTTGACCAAGCTCCAGGCCGAGGCCCCTCCCCTGCCCGCCCGAGCCGTGCACCGCGTGCTCGACCAGCAGCTCGGCACCAAGTGGCGCGAGCGTTTCGAATCGTTCGACGACGTGCCCGTCGCCTCCGCGAGCATCGGCCAGGTACACCGGGCCGTGTGGTCGGACGGTCGCGAGGTCGCGGTAAAGGTCCAGTACCCGGGTGCCGACGAGGCTCTGCGCGCCGACATGCGCACGCTGTCCCGGTTCGCCGGATTGTTCGCCACGATGATGCCGGGTGCCGATGTGCGCGCGCTGCTCGACGAGTTGTCCGCACGCACGGAGGAAGAACTCGACTACCGGATCGAAGCCGACAACCAGCGGGCCTTCGCGAAGGCCTTCGCCGGCGACGAGAAGTTCGTCGTCCCGCGCGTCGTCGCCAGTGCACCGAAGGTCGTTGTGACCGAATGGCTTTCGGCCACACCACTGTCGGTGATCATCGCGGGTGGTACGCGCGAGCAGCGCAACCGCGCCGGCGCGCTGCTCGCGGAGTTCCATTTCTGTTCGCCCGCCCGCGCCGGCCTGCTCCACAGCGACCCGCATCCGGGCAACTTCATGCTTCTCGACGACGGCCGCCTCGGGGTCATCGACTTCGGCGCGACCGCGGCGATGCCCGACGGGTTCCCTCCGGTGCTCGGTCGAATGGTCCGGCTCGCCCTCGACGAACGTTTCGACGAGCTCACCCGACTCCTCTACGACAACAAGTTCGTTCTGCCCGGCCGTACGGTCACCGACGAGGAGATCGCCGACTACCTGCGGCCGTTCACCGATCCGATCCACACCGAGTCGTTCCACTTCACCCGCGCGTGGCTGCAGCGAGTGGCGGGAACAGCCACGGACTTCTCGAGTTCCACCTTCAGGACGGCCCGGACGCTGAACCTGCCGCCCGAGTACGTGAGCGTGTTCCGGGTGCTGCTGGGATCGGTCGGCATCTGCGCTCAGCTCGACGCCGAGGCGCCGTACATGCGCATCCTGAGCGAATGGCTACCCGGCTTCGCCGTGGAGTGACGAAGCCGGGCAACCGGATTCACGCACAAACCAGTTCCTTGCGGGAGTCGGGCACCGGATGTTTCCGTGGCCGGCCCCGCGGCCGCTTGCGTGCGACGACGACACCGCGGTCGATGATCTCCCCGCCCCACACGCCCCACGGTTCCTCCCGCTCGAGAGCGGCATCGAGGCACTGGGCCCGCACCGGGCAGCCCGCGCACAGCGTCTTGGCGTACTCGAGTTCCGCCGGGGTCTCGGCGAACCACAGGTCGGGATCGTTGTCGCGGCACGGGAGATCGGTACCGCTGTGATACGGCAGATCCGTACCGCCGTGACACGGCAGGAGGGTGTCGGTACGACGCATCTCGTCTCCTTCCGTTCGGTTCGACAGGCTCGGCAGGTTGTCGCTCGGCACGTGAGCTCCTTCGTCGGTTCGTGAAAATACGATGCGAACCCGGCCCGAAAACGAGAAAGGCCACGGTCCGCTGGGCGGGGTCCGTGGCCTGGAGGAAACGAAAGGTCTACGGGGAGATACTTCCCGATCGACTTCCGACCACGGACGAGACGGCAGCGGCGTACACACGACGGCGTGCACGCGGCGCGGCTGCCACTGCGAGAGCCACAGATGTGGCAGTGCGGGTGACAGCGGCGGCCACAGCGACACGAGGGGCCGCTGCCGCTGCCGGAGCGTCGAAGCCGAGCATCGGGGCCACCTCACTTTCGCGTCGCGCACGGGCCGTCTCCCGTGACATCGTCATCCAGCCTAGATTCGCGGGCACGATCGGCACAAGTGATTTTCTACCTGCGGTTTCGTGTCGCTCATCCGGTCTCGGGACTACAGTCGGACAGCATGTCCCTCGCGACCACGAGATTCCTGCCCGTGCTCGACTGCCCGGACCCGCGCGGGCTCGCCGACTTCTATCGCCGGTTGCTGGGATGGACGATCACCGACGACAGGGAGGATTGGGTCGAACTCACCCGGGACGACTCGACCGCCATCGCGTTCCAGCGCGACCCCGACTTCACACCGCGTCACTGGCCGGCCGACGGGGTGCATGCCCATCTCGACTTCCACGTACCCGACCTCGACGAGGCCGAACGTCTCGTCCTCGGTCTCGACGCACTGCGCGCCGACGACGGGTCGAGCACGAGCACGTTCCGGGTGTTCCGCGACCCGGCCGGACACTATTTCTGCCTGTGCGCCGGCTGATTTCGGACGACGACAGGGGTCAGAGATCGAGGATGTCGACCGTGCGCTCGCCCCGCACGAGTGCGAGCACGTCGGCGCCGTACTGTTCGAGTTTCTTCGCGCCGATCCCCGGGATGGCGACCAGCGCGCGGTCGTCGCGCGGTTGCTGCTCGGCGATCGCGACGAGAGTGTTGTCGCTGAAGACGACGTAGGCCGGCACCTTCATCTCCTTCGACCGTTCCCGACGCCATTCCTTGAGCGCGACGAGCAGGTTCTCGTCGAGGTCGGACGGGCAGGCCTCACAGCGGCCGAGCATGGTCGAGGTGGTGCCCATCAGCGGCTTGCCGCAGACGCGGCACTGTGGGCGCTTCTTCCGGGGGGACGCCGGTTCGGCGATCTTCGACGCGGGTGAGCTGTCGGGGATGAGCCCGTGCAGGAAACGCGAACGCCGGCGCGACCGGCGTCCGCCTGCAGTGCGGGACAACGCCCACGACAGCTGCAGGTGCACGCGGGCGCGGGTGACGCCGACGTAGAGAAGCCGACGCTCCTCCTCGATACCGGCCTCGTCCGGAGGGGTGTCCTTGTCGCCCGTGACGTGGGTGATGGGCAGGGTGCCGTCGGTGAGTCCGACGAGGAAGACGGCGTCCCATTCGAGGCCCTTCGCCGCGTGCAACGACGCGAGCGTGACGCCCTGGACCGTCGGCGGCTGCCGCGCCTCGGCACGGGCCGCGAGATCGCGCAGCAGGCCCTGGAGGTCGAGTTCCGGTTCGTGCTCGAGCAGTTCCTCGGTGAGCTGCACGAGCGCGACGAGCGACGCCCATCGTTCGCGTGCCTGGGTGCCCACCGGCTCGGTGTCGGTCAGGCCGAGCGGCACCAAGGTGGCCCGCACGAGGCTGAGCAGCCCGGCACCGCGGCCGGCGTCCTCCGGGAGATCGTCGCGCGCACCCGCCTGGCGCAGGGCGTTGACGGCCTGCCGGACCTCCGCGCGGTTGAAGAAACCCTCACCACCGCGCACCTGGTACGGGATACCGGCCTGGGTGAAGGCCTGCTCGTAGGCCTCGGACTGGGCGTTGATGCGGTAGAGCACCGCGATCTCGGCAGCGGGCACCCCCTTGCCCATCAGCTTGGCGACAGCCTTCGCCACTGCCTGCGCCTCGGCCGGCTCGTCGTCGAACTCGGCGAAGGTCGGCTCCGGACCGGGCGGACGCTGACCGACGAGCTCGAGGCGTGTTCCGGCGATGCGACCCCGTGCGGCACCGATCACGCGGTTGGCGAGGTCGACCACCTCCGGGGTGGATCGGTAGTCGCGTTCGAGGCGCACAACGGTGGCGTCGGGGAACCGGCGGGAGAAGTCGAGCAGGTGCTTCGGGGTGGCGCCGGTGAACGAGTAGATGGTCTGGTTGGCGTCGCCGACCACCGTGAGATCGTCGCGGTCGCCGAGCCACGCGTCGAGGACACGCTGCTGCAGTGGCGTGACGTCCTGGTATTCGTCGACGACGAAGCAGCGGTAGCGGTCGCGGAACTCCTCCGCCACCGTGAGGTTGTTCTCGAGGGCGGCGGCGGTGTGCAGGAGCAGGTCGTCGAAATCGAGGTACATTCCGTCGCCCGACCGGTTCTTGAGCTGCTCGTAGGTGTCGTACACGCGGGCGACCCGCTCGGGATCGGCAGGCGGGGCGCGGTGGGCGCGGGCGGCCGCGGCGGGATAGTCCTCGGGTGCGACGAGTGTGCCCTTGGACCATTCGATCTCCGACAGCAGGTCGCGCACGGTGTCGGTGTCGGTCGGGAAACCGCAGCGGTGCGCCGCCTGTGAGACGGCCGCGAACTTGCGGTCGAGCAACTGCCACGGCGTGTCGCCGACGACCTGCGGCCAGAAATACCGCAGCTGCCGCAGCGCGGCCGCGTGGAAGGTGCGTGCCTGCACCTGGGTGCCGTCGCCGCCGATACCGAGGGCCCGCAGACGTGAGCGCATCTCCCCTGCCGCACGGGCGGTGAAAGTGACGGCGAGGACCTGGCTCGCCGAGACGTGCCCGGCGGAGACGAGGTGCGCGATGCGTCGGGTGATGGTGCGGGTCTTGCCGGTGCCGGCACCGGCGAGCACACAGACCGGTCCTCGTGGGGCGAGTACTGCTGCCGCCTGCTCGGGATCGAGACCCTCCACCACATCCGCACACATGGCCTCCATCATGACAGTGGCCGCCGACAGTGCAGGCCACCGGTGACGCCGAGTGCGTGGTGCGGATCACACCTGACCCCGGTCGCGGAACATGCCCGGCCGCTGTGGTGTTCTCGAAGACATGACGACCACCGATGCACCCGCCCTCACCGTCTACTCCACCACCTGGTGCGGTTACTGCAGGCGGCTGAAGACCCAGCTCGACCAGAACGGCATCGCGTACACCGAGGTCGACATCGAATCGGATCCGGCCGCCGCGGAGTTCGTCGGCAGCGTCAACAACGGCAACCACGTGGTGCCCACCGTCAAGTTCGCCGACGGCAGCACCGCCACCAACCCGTCGCTCGCCGAGGTCCAGCGCGCTCTGGGGCTGTAGGTTCTCGTCGCTCGTCCACGGAGCCGGTCGCGTTCACCGCGGCCGGCTCCTCTCATCGCCGAACCCCGGTCATTCCTTGGCCCAGCCCTCGAGCATCCCGCGCGCGATCGAGATCGAGCCGGGCAACAGCAGCGGGGCGTCGTCGGCCGAGGCCCAGTCGCCCGTCGCCAGTGCCGCGCGGACCTCCTCGCGCGTGAACCACCGCGCTTCGCCGATCTCGCCGTCGCGGAAGTCCAGGGCCTGCTCGGGATCGGCGATCGCCGCGAATCCCAGCATGAGCGACCGGGGGAACGGCCAGGGCTGACTGCCGAGATACCGCACGTCGCGCACCTCGACGCCGACCTCTTCCCGGATCTCCCGGACCACACATGATTCGAGGGACTCGCCGGCTTCGACGAAACCGGCGAGGACGGAGAAACGCCGTTCGGGCCACACCGGCTGCCGGGCGAGCAGGACACGGTCGTGCCCGTCGTGCACGAGGCAGATGATCGCCGGATCCGTGCGGGGGAACTCCTGGTGCCCGGTGTCGGTGCTGATCCGCGACCAGCCGGACATCGTCGGGCGGGTGGGCGAGCCGTCGACCGCGCTGTAGCCGGCGTTGTCGTGCCAGTTCAGCAAGGCGACCGCGCTGACCAGCAGGTCGGCATCGGCATCGTCGAGGTGCTCGCCGACACGCCGCAGGTCGGTCACCGTACCCGTCTGGGCGAGGACCCGGGTGGCCCAGACGTGGCGTCCGTCGCGGATGCCGAGGAAGATCGCGCCGGCGACCGGTTCGGGGCCGAGTTCGGACGCCTCACCGAACACGAGCGCGCCGTCGGACACACGGACCTGGTTCCGCCGGTCGACCCGCAGGAGCTTCGCGTCGGCCCATCCGGTGCGCAGGGCATCCTCGTCCGACCGCAGTTCCTCCGCCCGGTCGACGACGGTACGGGAGAGCAGCGGGGTACCCGACAGAGCGAAACCGGTCACACCAGCACCCTAGCCACGCATGGCGCCCGGCGGTGAACCCACCAGCCGGATGTAGAGCAGTTTGTCGCTCGCTTCGAGCGCGTCGACCTCGGGCGAACCGATCCGCCACATCCGCCCGTCGCGGACGACGGCGAGAACGATGTCCTTCAGATGCCGGGGGGATCCCCCCACCTCGCCGGGCTCGACGTCGCGTTCGGTGATGGCGAATCCCGCTTCCGGTGTGAGCAGGTCCTCGATCATCTCGACGACGTTCGGCGTGGTCGTGGCGATACCGAGCAGGCGACCCGCCGTCTCCGACGAGATGACCACCGAGTCGGCACCCGACTGACGCAGCAGGTGGGTGTTCTCCGACTCGCGGATGGCGGCGACGATCTTCGCGCGCGGGGCGATCTCGCGGGCGCTGAGGGTCACCAGCACCGCGGTGTCGTCGCGGTTCGCGGCGACGATCACCGCCGACGCGTGCTGCACGCCGGCGAGTCGGAGCACATCGGACTTCGTCGCCGAACCCTGAACCGTCACGAGGCCCTGCCCGGCGGCGGACTCGAGAACCACCGGATCGGTGTCGACCACGACGATCTCGGACGGGGGGACCCCGTCGCCGAGCATGGCGTCGACCGCTGTACGGCCCTTGGTGCCGTAACCGATGACGACGGTGTGATTACGCACGCGGCGCCTCCAACGCTGGATCTTGAATGCTTGACGGGAACTCTCGGTCAGTGCCGACAGAGTGGTACCGACCAGCACGATGAGGAAGAACACCCGGAGCGGCGTGATCAGCAGGATGTTGATCAGGCGTGCTTCGGGGGTGAAGGGGGTGACATCGCCGTAGCCGGTGGTCGAGAGCGAGACCGTGGCGTAGTAGACGCAGTCCAGCAGGGACAGTTCGTTGTCCTGGGAGTCGATGTACCCGTCCCGATCGAGGTAGACGACGACGACCGCGAGGAACAGCGCCGCGAACGCATAGCCGATGCGACGGGCGATCGCGAGTCCGGGACTGGTTTGCTCCTGGGGTACGCGCAGCACACCGACGAGCGCGAAGTCGGGGCGCTCGGTGAGTTGATCGGAGCGGCTGAACCGCGCACGCAACCTCCCGGGCATCGCGGTGTCCCACCTTCCTGCTGTCGGCCTCCACTGGCGGCCACCCTCGGTCGTCGCGGTACCGAACGGACTGCGCCCGATACCGGATCGCAGCGTACCGCCGCGCGCTAGTGTGGCACGCATGTCCACGAACGCGGCGCAGCGCTCTGCGATCCGGCTGTCAGGTCTTCTTCTCGGCGTCGGCATCCTGCACTTCGTGCGACCGGAACTCTTCGACGGCATCGTGCCGCGCGCCCTCCCGGGTGATGCCCGCACCTACACCTACGCCTCCGGGGTGGCGGAGATCGCCGTCGCCGGCGCGCTCGCCGCCCCCCGCACCCGTCGTCTCGGTGGTTCCCTGGCCGCGGCGTTGTTCCTCGCGGTCTTCCCCGCCAACCTGCAGATGGCCGCGACGTGGTTGCGCAGCCCGAAGCTCTCCCCTGCCGCCAAGGCCCTGTCCCTCGCCCGGCTGCCGCTGCAGATCCCGCTCGTCACCGAAGCGCTGAAGGTCCGCCGCACCTCGGCTCGCTGAGCGATCGACCGTTCGCGGTGATTGAGGCCACAGCGAGCGGGTATGCGTCGGTATGGACACCGGACGTGGTCTGAAGGTGGTCGTCGTCGGCGCGACCGGCAATCTGGGAACCGGCATCGTCGAGGCGCTCGGCAGGGAACCCGCCGTCGCGGAGATCGTGGGCGTCGCACGACGGCCGACGGAGTGGACCGCGCCCAAGGCGACCTTCACGGTCGCCGACACGTCCACCGACGACTTCCGTCCGATCGTGCGGGGCGCCGACGCGGTGATCCATCTGGCGTGGCTGTTCCAGCCCACCCACCGCCCGGAGGTGACCTGGAAGAACAACGTGCTCGGCGCGATCTCGGTGTTCGAGGCGGCGGCCGCCGAGAAGGTTCCCGCCCTGATCTACTCGTCGTCGGTGGCCGCCTATTCGCCCGGACGGTCGACGGATCGTGTCACCGAGGACTGGCCCACGCACGGGTGGCCGGGCGCCGCCTATCCGCGCGAGAAGTCGTATCTGGAGCGCTGTCTCGACACCCTCGAGTTACGGGCGCCGGAGATGCGCATCGTGCGGATGCGGCCCTACTTCATCTTCAAGCGCGAATCGGCGACCTCGCAGCGGCGCCTGTTCGTCGGTCCCCTGCTGCCGGGGAATCTGCTGCGTAGCGGACTGCTGCCCGCGATGCCGCTGGTCGAGGATCTGCGGGCCCAGGTGTTGCACACGAGCGATGTGGCCGATGCCTTCGTCCGTGCGACGGTCCGGCCGGTCCGCGGCGCGTTCAACCTTGCGACGGAACCGCCGGTGGACGGCGCGTTCCTGGCGGAGATGTTCTCCGCCAGGAAGATTGCGGTGCCGCGTGCGGCCCTCCGCGCGGCGGTGCGGGCGGCGTGGCACGCGCACCTCGTCCCGGCCTCCCCCGGTCTGCTCGACACCGTGCTGCAACTTCCGCTGCTCGACAGCACCCGCGCCCGCACCGAATTGGGCTGGGAACCGCGGTATTCGCCGCCCGAGATCCTCGAGGAGTTCCTGTCGGGCCTGCGGGAGGGAGCCGGGATGCCCACGGCTCCACTGGCCCCCGACACCGCCGGGCGCCGGGCGCACGAAGTGGCCACCGGGGTGGGACAGCGCCCCTGAGCCCGAACGGGTTCGGGCCGTGCCCCCCCGAGCTCGAACGGGTTCGGGCAGCGCTCCCGAGGCTCGTCACCGCGACGACAACAGGATCTTCGCAAGTTCGGCCGGTCGCGCCAGCGCCGGCAGGTGGCCGCTGTCGACGAGTTCGGGTTCGACACCGAGGCGTTCGCGCGACAGGCGCGTCACCAGCGGCAGCGGCAGAAGTCTGTCGTGCCGCCCGGCGACCACACGCACGGGCACGCCCGGCCACCGATCGGCGTTCCAGGCCGGCTCGAAGGCCGCATCGGCAGGCGCTGATGCCTCGTGGGTGAACGCGTCGGCGACGACGTCGTCGGGCACATCGTGGAAGAACAACTCGCGCAGATCCATCGGGGCATCGGGATCGCGACCCGCAGCGACGTCCTGTTCACGCCTCGCTTCCTCGTGCCCGACGTTCCCCCACCAGCTGCCCGGCGACTCGCCGGGCGCCGGGATCATCGGCGCGACGAGGACGAGTTCGTCGACGATGCACCGCTCGGCGACGAGCACCGCCGTGAAGGCCGACATCGACTGGGCCACCACCACCAGCGGGGGCGGCACGTTCCGAATCGCCCCGACGACGACATCGGCGTAGTCGTACTGGCCCGCCGACCCGTCCGCATAGGGCAGGTCGACCGCGATCGTGCGGTGCCCGTGACGTTCGAGCAACGGGATCACCCGATGCCAGTACCACGGGTCGGATCCGGCTCCGGGGAGCAGCACGAAGGTCGCCACAGTTCTTTCCTAGTCCTCCGCGTCGGAATCCGCGGTGGATTCGCGCCGCAGGTTCCCCGCCTCGAGAACGAGCCGTTCGAGCATCGCCGCGCCGGGCAACTCGTCGGGTGCAACGGTGCGTCCGGTGCGGACGTAGTGGAAAGCCGCTCGGACCTTGTGCAGCGGCAGTTCGGCCGGTCGGCCGGTGAGCCGTTCGGTGCGTGCCGCCATCAGCTGCGCCCAGGCGAGGCGGTAGGCGGCGAGCTGAACTCCCACCGTGGCGAGCTTGTCCCCTTCCGGTTCGGCACCGGTCTTCCAGTCGATGACCGTCCAGCCTCCGTCCGAATCCTCGAAGACCGCGTCGATGCGTCCGCGGATGACGGTGCCGGCCAGAGCGGTTTCGAACGGCACCTCCACCTCGACGGGGTTGCGCGACGCCCACTTCGACCGCAGGAACGCTTCCTGGAGCCGGTCGAAGTGCGAATCGTCGCCGTCCTCGTCGTCGGCGCCGGGAAGCTCGTCGAGGTCGAGCAGGCGCGTCGCGCCGAACCTGCGCTCGAGCCACGCGTGGAAGGCCGTGCCGCGACGCGCGAGCGGATTGGGCCGGAACGGCAACGGACGGCGCAACCGGGCCGCGAGGGCATCGGGGTCGGTGGCGAGGTCGACGAGCTGACTGACGGACAGCTGCGCGGGCAGCACCACTTCGGCGCTCTGCTCGGCGCGCTGTTCGCGTTCGGCCAGCAACGCGTCGACGTCGGTGGCCCACTCGTCGGGATCGTCGTCGTACCCGGTCGGGAGGTCGGTCCGGTCGAACTCGGCGAGGACGAGCGCTGCGCCGCGTTCGACGTCGCCGCGCCGGGCGCCGAGCGGGTCGCGCGGCCACAGCGCGCTGCGCGGTGACGCCGTGAGGGGGTTCTCCTGCTCGGGTTCGGGTTCCGGCGCCCAATGATCGATCGAACCGAGCTCGGGTCGCGCCGTGACGATCCCGTGCAGTTCCTCGAGGAAGGGCGAGGGTCCCTTCGGTTCGGAGCCGGTGTCGGCCCAGTGATGGCCGGAGACGAACAGGGCTCGTTCGGTGCGGGTGAGGGCGACGTAGAACAGACGGCGGTCCTCGTCGAGCTTGCGCCGTTTGAGGGCGTCCTTGTGGGCGTCGACGGCCCGCTCGAGCATCTTGCGATCGGCGACGTCGCCGAGATCGAGCACGGGCACACCGTCGGTGCTCCCCGGATCGTCGTCGGGCAGCACCCGATCGCCACGCAGATGCGGGGGCAGTTCGCTCGTGGATCCGAGCCAGGTCGTGGCGGCCGTGGACGACGGGAAGACTCCCGCCGCGACGTGCGGGACCGCGACGACCTCCCATTCGAGGCCTTTCGCCGAGTGGACGGTGAGGACCTGCACGCGATCGGGATCGACCTCCACCTCACCGGGCGCGAGACCCTGCTCGATCTCCTCCGCGGCGGCCAGGTAGGTCAGCAGACCGGGAAGGGTCGCGTTGGTGCGCCCCGCATAGGACGCGACCACCCCTGCGAACGCGTCGAGATGTTCGCGGCCGGCGACGCCGCGCCGGCTGCCCACGCGGGCCTCGGTCTCGATGCCGATACCGAGCACGCGCTCGACCTCGGCCACCAGTTCGGTGAGGGGCTGACCGAGCCGCTCCCGCAGAGAGGTCAGCTCGCGGCCCAGCGCGACGATGCGCGCGTATCCGAACTTCGAGTAACGGTGGCTGTCGCCGGGATCGGAGATCGCGTCGGCGAGTCCGGCCTGGTCGGCATGTTCGCCGGGCAGTGCCGAATCGAGTGCGTCCTCGAGGGCGCCGGGGTCGGTCACCGCACCGGTGACACCCCAGCGGCCCGCGATGGCCAGTTCCTGAGCGCGCTCCCACAGTGCCTTCAGGTCGGCGGCCCCGAGTTGCCAGCGGGCACCGGTGAGCACCCGCACCGCCGCGCTTCCGGCGAGCGGATCCGCCGCCAGCCGCAACATCGCGAGCACATCGGCGACCTCCGGTGTGTGCAGTAGTCCGCCGATGCCGACGACCTCCACCGGCAGGTCGCGGGCGCGCAGCGCCTCGGCGATCGGCGCCGCGTCGGCGTTGCGGCGGACCAGGACCGCTGCCGTCGGCGGTGTCCGCCCGTCCTCGCGTGCAGCGGCGTACTCGGCGGCGATCCGGTCGGCCACCCAGTCGCGTTCGGTCGCGACATCGGGGTGCAGCGCGAGCCGGACGTCGCCGGCGGCCGCGTCGGGACGGGGACGCAACCGGCTGACCGGCACCCCCCGATCGCGCAGGGGTTCGGACGAGACGTTCGCCAGTTCGAGGGCCTGCGGCGGGTTGCGCCAGCTGGTGAGCAGTTCGCGGGTGGGCGCCGGCCCGTCGTCGGACGCCGGGAAGTCGCTCGCGAAGCGCGGCAGGTTGGCGGCCGACGCCCCGCGCCAGCCGTAGATGGACTGCATGGGATCGCCCACCGCGGTCACCGCGAGGCCCGGATCGGCGCCGCCGCCGAACAACGCGGCGAGCAGGACGCGCTGGGCGTGCCCGGTGTCCTGGTACTCGTCGAGCAGCACGGCCCGGAACCGGCTCCGTTCGCCGGCGCCCACCTCGGGATGGTCGCGGGCGACCCGCGCGGCGAGCGACATCTGGCTGCCGAAGTCGAGGGCGCCTTCGCGACGCAGGGTCTCGGACAGCCGTTCGACGAGCGGAAGCAACTGCAGACGCGCGTGCTGGGTGTCGAGGTAGCCGAGCAGGGTCTTCGACGGCGCTCCCCGCTGCCCCGGGCCGGGCGGGAGGGTGTGCACGAGCTGTTCGAGTTCGACGTGGGCGGCGCGCAGCCGATCCGGTTCGACGAGGTGTTCGGCGAGCTGACCGGACAGGGCGAGCACGGCCTCGGTCACCGACGCGGGATTGCGGTCGGTGTCGAGCTCGCCGTCCCACGAGCTGACCACGCGGTGCGCAACCTGCCACAGCTCGGTCTCGGACAGCAGGGTCGCCGACGGTTCGATGGGCAGCAGCAGACCGTGCTCGGTGAGCAGGCGACCGGCGTACGCGTGATACGTGCTCACCTCGGGTTCGCTGCCGAGGATCCGGGCACGCAAACCACCGCTCGGGTCGAGGTCGCGGAGCAGCGCCGACCCGGCGAGCTTGGCGAGTCGCGCCCGGATGCGGGCTGTGAGCTGCTGCGCGGCCTTGCGGGTGAAGGTCAGGCCCAGCACCTGCTCGGGTTCGACGATCCCGTTCGCGACGAGCCACACCACGCGGGCCGCCATCGTCTCGGTCTTGCCGGCACCGGCGCCCGCCACGACCAGCATCGGCCCGGGCGGCGCCTCGATGACCGCCGCCTGCTCCGTCGTGGGGGGCAGCTGTCCCAGTGCATCCGCGAGGCGCGTCGCACTCACCCGTGGTGCGTTCATTCTCCGGTCACCTGCCTGCCTTCGTCGTGTGCCGGGCAGCTCGACAGCACCGGGCAGTGCCGGCACCCGTCGTTGACCCTCGCGACGAAGCGCGGACCGCGGGTCGCGGCCGCGGCGTCGTGGATGATCTCCCGCCACTGCGCCAGACCGTCCTCGTCGAGGGGCGGCTGCACACGCTGCGTCGCGCCCTCCTTGTTGTGCGGCTTCGCCACGAAGACCAGACGCGCGCCGCCGGGCGTCGCGGCCGGTTCGCCCTCGATCGCGCCGGCCGCCGCGGCCACCTGGTAGGCGGCGAGCTGGGCGTGGTCGCGCGCGGCGTCCTTGGACACCGGATTCTTCGCGGTCTTGACGTCGATGACGACGGGGCGGCCCTCGGCATCGCGTTCGAGCCGGTCGATGCGGCCGCGGAGCCGCACCCGGGGCTTGTCGTCGGAGTCGGGTTCGAGGATGCCGTCGACCTTGACCTCGACGCCGATCTCCGTGAGTTCTCCGCGCGTGCCCTGCAACCAGGTCGAGAAGGTGTCGAGCATGCGGCGGGTGCGTTCGAGTTCGCGTCGCGCATACCAGTCGGCACCCAGATCGACCGAATCCCAGGCCTTCTCGAGCGCCTGATCGATGCGATCGGGCGGGATGCGCCCGGCGAGCGCCTGCACGAGGGTGTGCACGAGGGTGCCGGTGACGGCGTGGCTGTTCTCGCCGTCGGAGCCGCCGTGCCGCTCGAACATCCACCGCAACGCGCAGGTCGTGAGCTGTTCGACCGTGGACGGGGACAACCGCACCGCGTCGTCGTCGGGATCCCACAGCGGGTCGGCCGTGCTGGGATCGGCGGTGCCGTACCACTCGTCGGGGTGGGCGCCGCGTACCCCGGCGCGTGCGAGCCGCGCGAGTTGCTGGGCGGCCCGCTGCTGCCGTTCGGGTTCGGTGTCGGCGATCTCGGGATCGCACACCACGCTGCGCAGTTCGGCGACGAGGGCGGGCAGGGCCAGCACCCGGGTGCGGACCTCGTCGGGCACCGGGTCGGTGAGGAGATCGTCGGGTGCGTCGGTGTCGCCACCGCGCAGTTCGTCGACGAAACGGGAGCGGACGAGTTCGCTGTCGCCGCTCACGGAGTCGACGGCGGTGACGAGGAGGTGGGTGCGGGCGCGGCTGCACGCGACGAGGAACAGCCGGCGTTCCTCGGCGAGCAGCGGCGCGGTGCGGGACAGCCGCGTGCCGGTGCCGTCGCCACCGTCGGCACCGGAGAGGGCGTCGATCAGGGCTTCGATGCCGAGCAGGGTGCCGCGGGCCCGCAGGCTCGGCCACAGGCCTTCCTGGACGCCGGCGACCACGACGACGTCCCATTCGCGACCGGCGGCGGAGTGCGCGCTGACGACCGTGACCGCTTCGGATTCGGCGGCCACGCGGGTACGGGCAGTAGCGGGGATCTCCTGCTCCGTGAGGTAGTCGACGAATCCCGCGATGTGCGCGCGGGGCAGACGGTCGACGTAGTCGGCGGCGGCGTCGAACAGCGCCACGACCCCGTCGAGATCGCGGTCGGCCTGCGCACCGATCGGCCCGCCCCAGGCCGACGCGGCGGCCCACCGCCGTTCGAGTCCGGTGGCCTGCCATGCCTCCCACAGCACGTCCTCGAGACCGCCCCCGCGCAGCGTCGCCGAACGGGCCTTGCGCAGCACTCCGAGCACCTTCTTCAGCGGTGCCGCCTCGACCTCGGTGATCCCGCGCACGAGATGTGCGTTCTCGGCGGTGTCGTCGCCCTCGGTGAGCAGGATGCGCAGCAGTTCGGCGGAATCGCGGTCCGCGCCCGACGCGAGCTCGACCCGTCGCAGACCACGCCGCAGTCTCCGCAGCGCGACCGGTTCGGCGCCGCCGATGGGCCCGGACAGCAGGGCCAGTGCTTCGTCGCCTCCGAAGCCACTGCCGGACACCGCGCGCAACACGAGCAACAGCCCCGCGACGCTGTGCTGGCGGGCCAGCGGCAGTTCGGATGCGGCGGTCGTCATCGGGACACCCGCCGCGAGCAGCGCGCGGCGCAAGGGTGCCAGCACCCGGGGCACGGACCGGACGACGATCGCCATCCGCGACCACGGCACGCCGTCGACCAGGTGGGATCGACGCAGGGTGTCGGCGACCAGCGCGGCCTCCTTGGCCTGCGACGAGCACACCGCCACCCGCACCAGGCCGGGATCGCCCTGCGGGTCGCGATGCTCGGCCACGCCGCGGTGGGGCGGCAGACCCGGCAGCCGGCGCGCGATCCCGGCGGCAGCGGACGCCACCTCCGGAGCGGCGCGATGGTGGACGCCCAACACGATCCGGCGCGATCCGTCGGCCTCGCCGAGGCTCTCGAGGAAGGAGGTGTCGGCGCCGCGGAAGCCGAAGACGGCCTGGTCGGGATCGCCCGCGACGGTGCTCGTGCGAGTACCGGTACCGATCACGCGCACGAGATCGGCGGCCTGCGGATCGAGATGCTGGGCGTCGTCGACGAGCAGATGACGGATCCGGCGGCGTTCGGAGGCGAGCAGATCGGGATCGGTGGCGAACGCCGCGAGCGCCGCACCGACGAGTTCGGCCGCGTCGAGGGCGGGAGCGGTGGCTTCGGGAGCCTCGAGCCCGACGGCGCCGCGCAGCAGCATCACCTGCTCGTACCGCTCCGCGAAACGCCCGGCCGCGACCCACTCCGGCCGACCGCGGCGCTCTCCGAGCGCGATCAGATCCTCCGGACCGAGACCGCGCTCGTTCGCGCGCAGCATGAGATCGCGCAGTTCGACGGCGAAGCCCGTCATGCCGAGCGCCGGACGCAACCGTTCGGGCCACATCCCGGCGCCGTCGTCGATGTCGCCGCGCAGCAGTTCGCGCAGGACGGCGTCCTGTTCGGCACCGGTGATCAGACGCGGTGGCGGGTTGCCGTGCGCCGACGCCTGCAGTCGCAGCACCGCGAAGGCGTACGAGTGGACGGTACGGACGAGGGGCTCGCGCGTGGCCCGGGGCACGGCACCGTCGCCGAGGGCGATCAGACCGGCCGTGATCGCCTCGCGCACGGCGGTGGCCGCCCGCCGCGAATGGGTGAGGATCAGCACCGACTCCGGATCGGCACCGTTCGCGATGCGATGGACCGCGAGATCGACGAGCAGGGACGTCTTGCCGGTGCCGGGCCCGCCGAGGATCTGCCAGGGCCGCCAGCGGAGCGCGGGAGGAGCATCGTCGAACACCACGCGCACGTCGTCGGGCCATTCGCGTGCCGCCGGCGCTTCGCCGGACCGGCGCACCAGACGCGCGGCCGGACGGCGGACACGATCGGGGAGATGGGGTTCGGACATGCGCGAGACGGTGGCAGGCAGGTCGGTGACCTGCGCCCGGGTCGGGTGCAGGTCGGGGATGCCGGTGTCGACGTCGAGCATGACCCCATCCCACCAGATCGGTACGACAGGTCCGGTGCGCGATGCGTGGCGCCACGACGACTGCGATAGTGGTCGGCGTGAGTGCCACCGAGCTTCTGCACACCCATCTGTTCGGGCCCGACGACGGACCGGAGGTCCTCGCGCTGCACGGCCTCACCGGTCACGGCCGGCGCTGGCGGAACCTCGCGGAGCGGCACCTGCCCCACCTGCGGTTCGTCGCCCCCGACCTGCGCGGACACGGACGCTCCCCGTGGACTCCCCCCTGGTCGTTCGAAGCCCACGTCGCCGACCTGACGGCGGTGCTGGACGCGCACACCACCGGTCCCGTCACCGTGGTGGGGCATTCTTTCGGCGGCGCCCTCGCGCTGCACCTGGCCGCCGCGGTGCCCGACCGGGTGCGGGTGCTGGTGCTCCTCGACCCGGCGATCGGTCTCCCGGCCGGCCGGATGCTCGAGATCGCCGACCTCACCCACCGTCATCCCGACTACACGGACGAGGCCGAAGCCCGTGCGGAGAAGGTCCACGGCGACTGGAGTGAGGTGGCACCCGAGCTGCTCGACGAGGAGATCGCCGAACATCTCGTGAAGCTGGACTCGGGGCGCGTCGGCTGGCGGGTGTGCGTACCGGCCCTGGTCGCCTCGTGGGGCGAGCTCGCCCGCGAACCCGTCCTGCCGCCGTCCGGCATCCCGACGATCCTCGTGCAGGCCGGGAAGGTCCGGCCCCCGTACACCACGGCGGACTTCCGTCGCGACCTCGCGGAGCGGCTCGACGACGACCTGACCGTGCTCGAATTCGACTGCGACCACATGATCGACCAGACGCGTCCCGCCGAGACCGCCGAACTCGTGGCCCGGATGGTGTAGCCGGTGGCCACCACGGACGAGCAGATCGAACGGGTCCGCGAACTCGTGGCCTCGGTGCCGGCGGGGCAGGTCGTGACCTACGGCGACATCGCCGCCGCGGCGGGCCTCTCGAGTGCGCGGACGGTGGGCTGGATCATGCGGACCGATTCCGCCGACCTGCCGTGGCATCGCGTGGTCCCGGCCTCCGGCCGGCCGGCCGCGCACATCGCCCGACGGCAGCTCGCACGCCTCGAACTCGAAGGCGTCCCGATCTCCGGCGACAGGGTCGACCTGTCCCGGGCACGCCACCGGTTCCCGCACGGCTCACGCGAGCACGGCGACGAGCCACGCGCAGACGACGAGTAGATCCGGTCCCCTGGCCCACTGCCGGAGCAGATCGACCGGAATCTGCCCGACCGCCGTCTCGAGGATCAGGCCGTCGTACCCGATCGGCGGTCGCGTGCGCATACGGTAGGCGGCCGCGCACCCACCGACGAGCCCGACCGCGGCGCTCACCACCGACGCACTCCCGGCGAGGGCCGTGACGACGGCGGCGATCACGGCGGCCGCGCCCGGGACGACCGAAAGAGGAGGACGCAGTTGTGTGTCGCTCGCGCCCAGCAGAACGGCGACATCGGGGTCGCGGCACACGTCGCGCAGACCCGCACCGGAGGCCACAGCCACCACGAAGACGGTGACGAGGTGCACGACCGCGGCGGCAGGCGGCGATACGACCGACGCGAGGACCACGACGCCGAGCAGAGCGGCACACGTGAGGAGCACGGGTGCCGGCCGGCGGGCATGGCGGAGCAGATCGGCACGGACGAGCGCCGCGATCCGGCCGCGCGGCAGCATCCGGGAGCGACGGGCTCCGATGCGCAGCCACGCCCTGTGCTCGACCACGTCGACCAGCAGTGACGGATCCAGCGCGGTGAGCGAGGCCGACACACCCACCGCGGTGCCCGCTCCGGCCCTCCACTCGGGTGCGGCGATCCTGCCGCACGCGAACAGTGCCGAGATCGCCAGTGCCGCGACGACGGCCCAGACGGCGGCGACGAGCACCGGCCCCGGTGGCGGTATCGGCACGCCGGTGGCGGCGACGATCACCACGCCCGGTAGGGCCGAGAAACACAGCCGGATCACGGTGCTCACGACGGCGGGCGGGAGCATCCGGCACTGCGCGAGCATCGGAAGGGCGACGGCGCCGACGCCGAGAGCGACGGTGAGCAGCGTGAACGCGAGCCGATCCGGCGGGGCGGCCACGAAGGTCGCGAGCCGTCCTGCCAGGGCACCCGCGACCGCACCGCCCATCAGGATCGCCGCCGCTCCGGGCCGCAGTGCCGCGCCGCGATCCATCGGTGTGGACAGCAGCCAGAACTCCGTCTCGCCACCGCACGTCACCGGACCGACAGCCCGGGCGGACGCCGTCCCCACCGCGGCCGCGGCCGCGACGACCGCCCATCCCCATGCCGAGGTGCACCCCACGTCACGCCCGATCGGAGCCGTGCAGGCGACCGGCGCCGACGGCAGGGAGAACAGCCACCACGCCGATCCCCCACCCACATACAGGCCGAGGAGGATCAGCACGACCGCAGCGGGACGATCCGCGAACGGGGCGTGTCGACGCTCGAAGCTGCGACGGAGCGCGCGGAGATCCCGCGCGCCGGGGACGACCGCGGTCAGTTCCATCGGTCCGCCTCCACCACCACATCGGCGACCACGTCCACCAGCCCGGCATCGTGCGAGACCATCAGCACGGTGCCGCCGGCGCGCTTCTCGGCCGCGAGCGTGGACGCCAGCCACCGGCGCCCGTCGTCGTCGAGATGTTGTTCGGGTTCGTCGAGGACGAGCAGCCGCCGCGGTCGGACCAGCGCGGAGGCCAGGGCGAGCCGGCGGCGCTGGCCACCCGAGAAGGTCACCGGCAGTCGATCCGCCGACGAGGCGAGACCGACCTCCTCGAGAACCCGGGTGGCGGCGGCGAACGGGTCGGTCACGCCGTGACCGGTCGCGACGAGTTGCAGGTGTTCGTGTGCGGTGAGATGCGCGAACGTCGCGACGTCGCCGAGGACTGCGGCGACCCGCCGGCGCAACGTCGGGGAGCTCTCGTCGACGGGGACGCCGTCGATCTCGACGACACCCTCGTCGAGCCGGTCGGCGCCGACGATGCATCTGAGCAGAGTGGATTTGCCGCTGCCGTTCGCCCCGATCACGGCGCAACATCGGCCCGGGGCGAGGTCGATGTTCACCCCGGTGAAGACGGTCAGGTCACCGAACGAACGGTGGGCATTCCGGACGGACACGGCGGGTGCGCCGCATCGGATGGGATCGGACATGGAAGGTCTCCCGGTGTTCCTCGTCGGACGAAGTGTCGAACGCGAGGACGGAACCGGGTGAGCGTGGACGTGGCCGTCCGGGGGTGTCGGGGTGGGAGTGGCGACGGAACCCACCGCGCAGGCGTCGTTCCTCGGAGGTCGGCCCTCGGACACTGCGGCCGAAGGCGAACAACGGGTCGTCGGCGGCCGCGACGAACGCGAGCGTCGCAAGGAGCACCATCAGAAGTCCGGCGAGCAGTCCGGCGGTGTCGCCGGCGGACACGGCGGTGACCGGCACGACGGTGGCGACGAGCCAGGACAGGAGAACGACGCATACCGCGGCACCGTTCCGCCATCCGAAGAACATGACCGGCAGTCTATGCCGCGCGGTGCGTACGCAGGGACGGTCCTGTGAGGGCGGATGAGGCAGCATGAAGGCATGAGCACGCTCACGCACGTCGAAGCCGTGATCGTCGCGGGCGGTCGCGCGACCCGCATGGGAGGCGTCGACAAGCCCGCTCTGACGGTCGGTGGCCGGAGGATGCTGGACACCGCTCTCGCCGCGGTCGAGGGCTGTGCACGGGTGACGGTGATCGGCCCGCACCGCGACGATCTCGGCCCGCACGTGCTGCAGATCCAGGAGACACCGCCGGGCGCGGGTCCGGTGGCGGCGCTGGCAGCGGCGGATCCGGTCGCCGATCTCGTGGTCACCCTCGCCGCCGACCTTCCGTTCGTCACGCCGAAGACCGTCTCAGCCCTGCTGGAGGCCCTGAACGAGGACGCGAGGGCCGAGGCCGCCTTCGCGGTGGACGAGACCGGGCGGATACAGTTCCTGCTCGCCGCATGGCGGACACCGGCACTGGCCGCACGTCTGACCGCTCTCGGGGGAGACGTCGCGAACCGGCCCATGAAGGCGTTGGTTCCCGAGCGGTACGTCACCGTCGCGGTGCCCGAGGCCACCGACTGCGACACCCCGGACGACCTTCGGGCGGCGCGCGCCGGATCCGCGACCGTCCAGGTCGCCGCCGACCCCGGTCATGCGCGCAGGATGCTACGGGAAGCGCTGGTGCCGTTGCCGTCTCGTATCGCCGCAGTCGAGGACGCGCGGGGCACCACGCTGGCGGCGCCGCTCGTCGCGGCAGAGGCACTACCTCGGGTGCGGACCTCGGCCATGGACGGCTACGCGGTGGCCGGCGAGGGACCGTGGTTGCTGCGCAACGAGATCCGTTATGCGGGCGACGGCGGATCGCTCACGCTCCACGACGGGGAGGCGGCCCGGATCGCGACGGGTGCCCACCTGCCGACCGGCGCGACCGCCGTCGTGCGCGACGAATTCGTCCGTGTCGAGAACGGTCTCGTCTCCCGCCTGTCCGATGCGCCGATCCGCGACGACGCGCGTCGCCGCGGTGAGGACTGGGAGCCGGGAACGATTCTCGCCCCTGCCGGCACCGCTGTGAGCCCCGCGGTGGTCTCCGCGGCCGTCAGCGGTGAGGTCACGGAAGTGGAGGTGCGCGGTCCCGTGCGGGTGCACATCGCGCTCACGGGTGACGAGATCCGCCGCACCGGCCCGCTCCGCGAGGGGCAGACGCGCGACTCGCTGGGGCCGGTGCTCCCCGATTTCGTCCGCTGGTGCGGTGCGGTGGTGGTCGGTGACGGGCATCTCCGCGACACCGCGGACGGATTCGACGCATTGTTCGCGGGCACCGATGCCGATGCGATCGTCATCGTGGGGGCGACGGGAGGGGGTGCCGCCGATCAGTTGCGGGGGGCGCTGGCGCGGGCCGGCGCGCAGGTGGTCGTCGAACGGGTCCGGTGCAAGCCCGGCGGGTCGCAGGTCGCGGCGACGCTGCCGGACGGCCGCGCCGTGCTGGGGTTGCCCGGAAATCCGGTGGCGGCGGTGTCGACCCTGCTGGTGATGCTGCCCGCGATCGCCGACGGCCGCACGCTCCGTACACCCGCCGCGGCCGTGACCGCGCCGCTGGCCAATGCCTCGGAGGTCGTCGGCGACATCACACGCCTGCTTCCTGCCCGCCAGGACGAACAGGGACGATGGTTGTGCGACAACACGATTCGCACAGCGCATCTGGCCGGTCTCATCGGGCGCACCGCGATCGCGGTGGTGCCGCCGGGAGCCGCGGACGGCGATCCCGTGGAGTTGTTACCGCTCCCCCACTGAGTCAGACGCGCGGCGAGCCGATCCCACAGGCGCGGCGCGGTGCCTCGTTCGGCGCGACCGCGCGCAGCACGTCGACCGCGGAGCGGTAGCGCCGGACGACGAGGTCGACGACGGGTTCGGCCACTCCGATCGGTGCGGCGACACCGTCTGCACCGACCTCGGACAGGCGACGATGGAACAGGCCGTCGGCGAGCAGACAGGACGCCACGAACACGCGGCGTGCGCCACGTGCGCGGACCTCGTCCACCACGGTCGCGACCCGCGGTTCGCCGGTGGCGATCCATCCGACCCGCACCGGGGTGCCCACGAGCGCGGAGACCATGCGAGCCGTGACATGGATATCGTGGCGGGCACGAGGATCCGACGAACCGGCTGCCGCGAGGACCACGTCGTCGCCCTCGGTCCAGCCGGCCTGCCGCAACCGCTCGACGAGAACGCGGGCGAGGGCCGGGTCGGGACCGAGTGCGGGGGTGATCGTCACCGCATCGTTCCCACCCGCCGCGACCTCGCGCGGAACGTCGGTGTGCACGTGGTGGCCGGAGGCGAGGAAGGCCGGAACGAGCACGGTCGGACGGTGGGTGTCGCGCAGGACCTCGGACGGCGACGGCCCGAGGACGTCGACGAAGGCGACGCGGGTGGAACCGACGCGGGAGGAGACGGCGTCGGCGAGCGCTGCGATCATGTCGACACCGCGCGGATTGCGGGTGCCGTGGGCGACGAGCAGCAGGGCGGGGTCGGCAGGTGTACCGGTCACGGGTGCATTCCTTCCGGGTCGACGGCGAGGCGGTAACCGCGCTTGACGACGGTCTGCACGATCGCCGGTGCTCCGAGCGCCGAGCGCACCCGCGCGATCGCAGTTTCGACGGCGTGGGTGTCGCCGCCCCCGCCGGGCAGCGCCGCGAGAAGTTCCTCCCGGGAGACGACGAGGCCGGCGCGCGCGACGAGCGTGCGCATCAGGGCCATCCCGGCAGGGGGAAGGCACCGGACGGTGCCGTCGACGATCACGCAGCGTCCCCGCGGGCTGAGCACGTGGCCGCCGGCCTCGATGCGCACGGCCCGCCGGGGTAGTTCCTCGGCGATGTGCCGGGCGAGCGAACCCAGCCGGGAACGGGTGGGCATGCTCACGGGGACGTCGAGTTCGATGAGCGGTGCCGCGGTGACGGGACCGACGCACACGGCCGTGACGCCGGTGCGCAGCGACCGCAGCATCGGTTCGAGCCAACCGGTCTCCTTGGCCCGCATGAGCATCGACGCGACGGCCGGTGCGCTCGTGAAGCTCACGGCGTCGAGTCCGTGTTCGACGATCTGCTCGATCATCCGGTCGAGCGCCGTGAGATCCTCGGGGGGTGTCCACCGGTAGACCGGGACGGGGACGACGTCGGCACCCGCGGCGCGCAGTGCCTCGCACACATCGGTCCCGGGCTCCCATTCGGTGCGCTCACCGTGCAACTGCACGGCGATGCGGCGGCCGGTGACTCCCTCGTTCAGCAGGAGCTCGAGCACCTCGGCGGACGATTCCGAGGAGGGAGACCACTCCTCCCGGAGTTCGGCGGCCCGGATCGCGCCCGTGACCTTCGGGCCGCGGGCGAGGATCCGGCTCGTGCCGAGTGCCTGCGCGAGGCCGTCGGCGAGTCCCCATCCCTCCGCTGCGCCCATCCAGCCGCGGAATCCGATCGCCGTGGTGGCGATCGTGATGTCCGGGGGTTGCGCGACGATGCACCGTGTGACGCGTTCGAGTTCGTCGTCGTCGGACAGCGGGATGATGCGGATGGCGGGAGCGTGCACGACCTCGGCCCCGCGTCTGGTGAGGAGCGTGGCGAATTCCTCGGCGCGTCGAGCCGCCGTCACGCCGATGGTGAATCCCCGCAACGGTGGGGTGTCGTCGTTCACGAACCCTCTCCGGTCGCGCCCTCGTGCCGCTGGTCCAGCGGCACGAGGCTGTGGATCTGGACCACTCCCGCCCACACGCGCACCTCGTAGACGGGCAGCCGCATCGACGGATCGTCGAGGCAGCGGCCGTCGTCGAGGGAGAAGACCTGCTTGAGCAGCGGCGACGCCACGGTGGGCTCGCCGGCACGGTCGCCGACGATTCCGCGCGACATCACCGCGGCGCGGCCGAACGGATCGAAGTTGCCCACCGCGCGCAGCGTTCCGTCGTCGAGCAGGAACAGGGCAACCTGCTCACCGCCACGCAGCAACACCGCAACTCCACGGCCCGGAATGAGATGGCTGAGCGGACAGGCCGAGGTCCATTCCAGTCGCCCGTCGAACACGCTCTCGCGCGTCGATCCCCCTACGGTGTGCGTCTCGATGACGGTCATCGCTGTCCTCCCTTGACACTGCTGTCCTGAAGTGTGGGTGCCCGGTGTTTCGAGCGCATTACCCGCTCGTTCCCTCGGGGTAAGCGGTCGTCATGCCCCGGTTCCGGGTCCGATACCCGGCATACCCACGAGAACGGGGACCTTGCGCGGGCCGCTGTGGTCGAAGCGGACCGTGGGGTCGGGCTGCTCGGGCGCGTTGACGAACGACACGAACCGCGCCAGCTTCTCCGGGTCCTCGAGGACGCCGGCCCACTCGTCCTTGTAACCGCCGACGTGCTTGGCCATGGCGGCCTCGAGGTCGTCGGCGATCCCGAGGGCATCGTCGCACACGACCTCCTTCAGGTGCTCGAGCCCGCCCTCGAGCGCCTCGAGCCAGGGGGCGGTGCGCTGGAGCCGGTCGGCGGTGCGGATGTAGAACATGAGGAACCGGTCGATGCAGCGGACGAGGGTCTCGTCGTCGAGACCACCGGCAAGAAGCTGCGCGTGCTTGGGCGACTGGCCGCCGTTGCCACACACGTACAGGTTCCAGCCGTTCTCCGTCGCGATGACACCGACGTCCTTGCCGCGCGCCTCGGCGCATTCACGGGCGCAGCCCGACACACCCATCTTCAGTTTGTGGGGCGATCGCAGTCCTCGGTAACGCAATTCGAGGGCGACGGCCATCCCGACCGAGTCCTGCACGCCGTATCGGCACCAGGTGGAGCCGACGCAGCTCTTGACGGTGCGCAGCGACTTGCCGTACGCCTGGCCGGATTCCATTCCGGCGTCGACGAGACGCTTCCAGATCTGCGGGAGCTGTTCGACTCGGGCACCGAACAGGTCGACGCGCTGACCGCCGGTCATCTTCACGTAGAGGCCGAAATCGCGCGCCACCTCACCGATGACGATGAGCTGCTCGGGCGTGCATTCGCCGCCGGGCATGCGCGGCACGACCGAGTAGGTGCCGTTCTTCTGGATGTTGGCGAGGAAGTGGTCGTTCGTGTCCTGCAGGCCGGCCTGCTTCGGGTGCAGGATGTGGTCGGAGTCGGTGGAGGCGAGGATCGAGGCGACCACCGGCTTGCAGATGTCGCAACCGTGCCCGGTGCCGTACTGCGCGATGAGTGCGGAGAAGGTACGGATGCCGGTGGCCTGGACGATCTGGAACAGCTCGGCGCGGGACTGTTCGAAGTGCTCGCACAGGGCCTTGGACATCTGTACACCCGACCGGGCGAGCAGCTGCTTGATGCTCGGGAGGCAGCCGCCGCAGGTGGTGCCGGCGCTCGTGCACGACTTGATCTGCGCGATGTCGCAGGCACCCTCGGAAATCGCGCCGCAGATCGCGCCCTTGGTGACACCGTTGCACGAGCACACCTCGGCGTCGTCGGGCAGCGCACCGGCGCCCGGCTTCTCCCCCGCCGGGGAGATCAGAGTGGCCGGATCACCCGGCAGTTCGCGGCCCACCAGCGGTCGCAGCGTGCCGTAAGCGGAGGCGTCGCCGACGAGGATGCCGCCGAGCAGGGTCTTTGCATCGTCGGAGACGACGAGTTTGGCGTAGGTGCCCTTCGCGGAGTCGGACAGTACGACCTCGAGGGCGCCGGGCGTCGTCGCGTGGGCGTCACCGAAGCTCGCGACGTCCACGCCGAGCAGCTTGAGCTTGGTGGACAGGTCTGCGCCCGGGAACTCGGCGGTGCCGCCGACGAGCCGGTCGGCGACGACCTCGGCGGTGCTGTAGCCCGGGGCGACGAGTCCGTAGCAGGTGCCTTCCACGGCTGCGCATTCGCCGATCGCGTAGACGTCCGCGTCCGCGGTGCTGCGGCAGGAGCGGTCGGTGAGCACACCGCCGCGACCACCGAGTTCGAGTCCGGCCTCCCGGGCGAGTTCGTCGCGGGGACGGACACCGGCGGAGAAGACGACGAGACCCGCTTCGATGACGCTTCCGTCGGACAGGCTCACCTGCAGCCCCTCCGGCCCCGATGCGATCTTCTCGGTGCCCACACCGAGGTGGGTGACGAGTCCGAGGTCGGTGACGAGACGGTCCAGGACACGGCCGCCGCCCTCGTCGACCTGGGCGGGCATCAGCCGGTTGTTGTACTCGATCACGTGCGGGGTCACGCCCAGCAGACGCAGCGCGTTGGCGGCTTCGAGCCCGAGCAGACCGCCGCCGATGACGACACCGGCGCGGCCGGTGGCCTCGGCGCGTCGGGCCGCGGCGCGGATGCCGTCGAGATCGTCGAGGGTGCGGTAGACGAAGCAGTCCGGCAGGTCGTGTCCGGGCACCGGCGGGACGAACGGATACGAGCCGGTCGCGAGGACGAGACTGTCGTAGCGCAGAACGTCACCGCCGGCGGTGGTGACGGTCCGGGCCGCGCGGTCGATGCCCACGGCGCGGGTGCCGACCCGCAGGTCGACGAGATCGTCTGCTGCATAATCGTTTCCGGACAGGGCGAGTTCCTTGCGGTCCCAGGACCCCACGTAGGACGACAGTCCCACGCGGTCGTAGGCGGCGTCGGTCTCCTCGCCGAGCACGGTCACCGACCAGTCGCCCTGCCCGTCGCGGACACGCAGGGCTTCGACGAAGCGGTGGGCGACCATTCCGTGTCCGACGACCACGACGTTCTTGCGGCTCATGATGTTCTCTTCCTTCGTGCCGGGGATCGGTCAGACTGCGACGCGCACCGGGGCGGGAGCCTCGGTGGACGGTTCGCTCGTGGCGGTCGGATGGGGACGGCGGAGGAAGACGAACCAGGTCACGACGATGCACACGAGGTAGAAGATCGCGAAGACCCAGAAGGCCATCGTCGCGGACTGGGCCTGGCCGCCGTAGGAGGCGCGGAAGACCAGGTTGATGCCGACGCCGCCGAGGCCGCCGATGGCACCGGCGAAACCGATGAGGGCACCGGACATGCTGCGCGACCAGGCGGCCTTCTCGTCGCGATCCAGGTCGTCGAGATCCTGCGCACGGGCCTCGAAGATGGACGGGATCATCTTGTAGACCGAACCGTTGCCGAGTCCGGAGAGCAGGAACAGGGCGATGAAGCCGAGCACCATGGCGGTCAGCACACCACCGGTCGCTGCGCCGGTGGCGCGGTCGTCGAGGGTGCCGGCGCCGATGAGCACCGCGGCGGCCAGGGCCATCGCGACGAAGGTGTAGAGGGTGATCCTGCCGCCGCCGATGCGGTCCGCGAGCTTTCCGCCGAGCGGCCGCGAGATCGATCCGAGGAGCGGGCCGATGAAGGCGATCTGCGCGGCGTGCAGGGCGGCCTGGGCGGGGGTGTCGCCGCCGGCGAGGAAGTTGATCTGCAGGACCTGACCGAAAGCGAAGCCGAAACCGATGAACGAACCGAAGGTGCCGATGTAGAGGAAGGAGATGATCCACGAGTCGCGGAACTTCAGCGCGGCGCCCATGGCCCGCAGGTCGGCCTTCTGATCACCGAGGTTGTCCATGAACAGTGCGGCACCCAGGGCTGCGACGGCACACAGGACCAGGTAGACCGCGCACACGATCCAGGGCTCGGTGTTGCCGACGGTGGCGATGACGAGCAGACCGATCAGCTGGACGGCCGGGACACCGATGTTTCCGCCACCGGCGTTGAGTCCGAGTGCCCAGCCCTTCAGGCGCTGCGGGTAGAAGGCGTTGATGTTGGTCATCGACGACGCGAAGTTGCCGCCGCCCACGCCGGCGAGTGCTGCGACCAGCATGAAGGTGGTGTAGGAGTGGCCCGGGTTCAGCATCAGGTACAGCGCCCCGAGGGTGGGTATCAGCAGTACCAGGGCGCTGAAGATGGTCCAGTTGCGGCCACCGAAGCGGGCGGTGGCGACGGTGTACGGGATGCGCAGGATCGCGCCGACGAGTGTGGGCACCGCGACCAGGAAGAACTTGCCGGCGGCGTCGATGCCGTACACCTCGGTGGGCATGAACAGCACCATGACCGACCAGATCGACCAGACGGAGAAGCCGACGTGTTCGGCGATCACCGACCAGATCAGGTTGCGCTTGGCGACCTGCCTGCCGCCCGCCTCCCACGCCTCGACATCCTCGGCGTCCCACCGCTCGATATTGTGCCTCCGCGCGAATTTGTCTCGGAGACTTTCTTTTTCGATGAAGATCGTCATCGCCGTTCCTCCTCGGGTCCGTGTCGATCCCCAAGGTAGGAAACGGGTGTTGCTACGGTGCTGCCCGCGGTGTCCGTCGCGTCAAGAGTTGCTCACCCCGGCGCCCGCCGCCCTGTGAGGTGTTACAGGAGGAACCGCACGAGGTCGGCGGTGTGCGCGAGGCCCGGGAAGGCGTCCTCGGTCGAACGCGGGTGCAGCGCGTGCACGGCCAGCCGGAAGATCACCGCGCGCAGCAGCATCTGCGGCCATTCCGGCAGGTCCTCCCACCGGCCGATGAGTCCTTCGTCGGCGCCGCCCCACGACAGTGCGTCGACGACGGCGACGGCGGCCGCCCACGAGGCCGGACGCCAGTAGGGGGTGATGTCGGTCAGCCCGGGGGCCGCGCGCCCGGCGAACAGGACGGTGCCGAACAGGTCGCCGTGGACGAGCTGGTCGGGCAGGTGCACCGGCTTGCGGAAGGTCGCGAGCTGGTTGATGAGGTCGAGGCTCTTGCGGCCGTCGGGTGTCACCGTCTCGGGCGCACCGGCCGCGCGGGCGCTGCGCAACGGCACGGTCTCCCAGGCCGCGCGGTCGGCCGCGACGAAGACGTCGACGTCCTCCCAGGGTGCGACCGGAGGCTGCATGAGGAAACGGGGGCGTTCGAGCTGCGCTGTGGCGGTGTGCAGCCGCAGCGACAGCGAGACCACTTCGTCGTGCCTGGGCTCGGACGTACCGACGATGTAGGTGTCGGCGCGCCATCCGGAGACCACGTAGCGACCGTCGGTGGACCGCACCGGACGGGCCAGCCGCACACCGTCGACGGTCAGGGTCTCCCGCACTTTGGCGGACCAGGCCGCGCGAGCATGATCGGCGACTCGGGACAGCACCACGTCCCCACACCGGAAACCGCCGTCCCAGTCGGGCCCGAGCGGGACCGGTTCGACGTCGCGGAGACCGAATGTGGAGCACACGTGCTGAGGCGGTTCGAGTGAGCTCACGCAGCTCAACCTACCGCCGCACACCGCCCGGATCGGGAAGGCACTCCGCTGTTTCAGGTCACAACGAGGTCACCGTCAGTACACCGGTAGCGAGGGATCCACCTGCTGCGCCCACGCGATCACCCCGCCGTGCAGATGTGTCGCGTCCGAGAATCCGGCTCGCACAAGCACTTCGAGCGCCTCGGCCGATCGGATTCCCGTCTTGCAGTACAGCACGATCGGCGTGTTCTGCGGCAGGTCGGCGAGGACCTCACCGGAGAGGATGCGGTCCTTCGGCACGAGCCGGGCACCGTCGATGCGGACGATCTCCCACTCGACGGGTTCGCGCACGTCGATCAGCGCGATGTCGCGGCCCTCGTCGAGCATCCGGCGCAACTCGCTGGGGGTGACGGCCGAGCGAGCCGACGCGGCGGCATCGGGAACGATCCCGCAGAAGGCCTCGTAGTCGACGAGTTCGGTGACGGGCACCCGTCCCGGATCCCGGCGCAGGGTCACCGTCCGGAACGACATCGCGAGCGCGTCGTAGATCAGGAGGCGACCGAGCAGCGGCTCGCCGATCCCGGTGACGAGTTTGATCGCCTCGGTCGCCATGACGGTGCCGATCGTGCCGGGCAGGACGCCGAGCACCCCGCCCTCCGCGCAGGAGGGAACCATCCCCGGTGGCGGTGCCTCGGGGTAGAGGTCGCGGTAGTTCAGGCCGCGTCCGTCCGGGGCGTCCTCCCAGAACACCGATACCTGGCCTTCGAAACGGAAGATCGATCCCCACACGTAGGGCTTGCCCGCGAGGACCGCGGCGTCGTTGACGAGATAGCGGGTCGCGAAGTTGTCGGTGCCGTCGAGGATGAGGTCGTACTGCTCGAACAGCTGCACGGCATTGCTCGACTCCAGGCGCGTCTCGTGCAGGCGCACGGTCACACCGTCGTTGATCGCCAGGATGCTGTCGCGGGCACTGTCCGCCTTGGGCCGTCCGACGTCGGAGCGGCCGTGGATCACCTGGCGCTGCAGGTTGGACGTCTCCACGTCGTCGAACTCGACGATGCCGATCGTGCCGACCCCCGCCGCCGCGAGATACAGCAGGGCGGGCGAACCCAGGCCGCCGGCGCCGATGCACAGCACCCGCGCGTTCTTCAGGCGACGCTGGCCGGTGACCCCGACATTCGGGATGATCAGGTGACGGCTGTACCGGGCGACCTCCTCGCGACCGAGCTCCGCGCCGGGCTCCACGAGCGGCGGAAGAGGTCGTCGCGTCGACGGTGTCGTTGCGGTCACGGATTCTCCTGTCGCGATGCGTCGTGCGTCACCGTCCATCGTGCCATTCGCGGAAGCCTCCCCCGACAGCCCTCCCGACGGTTGTGCCCCGGCGGTTGTGCCCCCGACAACTGTGCCCCGGCGGCTATGCCCGCGGGTACGGCCAGGGATTGAACCGGCACCGCAGTCCGTCGGCCGGGACGGCGCCGTCCGGGTCGAGGCGGGCGATGTCGTCGTTGGCGGTTCCGAAGGTCTGCTGCATCATGATCGGCGCCAGACCACCGTCGATGGTGCAGGCGTCGTGCTGCGCCAGGCCGATGGCGTGACCGACCTCGTGATTGACGAGGTATTGGCGGTACGACCCGATGTCTCCCTGGAAGGCGACGGCCCCGCGCACCCATCGCGCCTCGTTGAGGAACACCCGCTCCATCGAGGGGTTGAAACACGAACCCTCGAGCGGGATGTCGTAGCCGCATCCTTCGCGGATGGTCATCTGCGAGGTGAGGGAGATCCGGAAGTCCGGCTCACCGGTGTCGATCCGGCGGAAGGCCAGGGCCTCGTCGCCGATCCAGCTGCGCGGATCGGCGAGGGTCCGATCCACCATCGTCGCGAAGGCCGCGTCGCCGCCGTAGCCGGTGGTGTCGATCCCCTCCTCCACTTCCACCGTGTAGGTGAACACGCGGGTCTGTCCCGCCCCTGCCTGTCCGGTGGTGCCGGGAAGGATCCGCCACTGCCGGGCACCGGCCGCCGTGAACGGGCCACCGGCCGGCAGGGCGCCGGACTCGAGCGACTCCGGGAAGGTTCCCTCTGCCCGCGGCGCCTCGACGACGATGTCGGTGACCTCGCCCGCCACGGCCGTCTCGGCGGGCATGTTCTCGCCTCCCCCGCGCACGGCGTCCCACAGCACGACCAGGGTCACGACGGCGAGGATCGGCACGGCATAGGCACGCCAGCCGTAGGTGGCGACGAACCTGCCCACGCGGGTCTGCTTGCGGACGTCCCGTTCGGGTCGCGGTCGGCGCGGCGGCCGGTCCGGCCGTCCCACCGGGTCCCACACGGCACGCAGGGGCTGGTGCGACCGGCGACCCGCCTCGGGTCGTTCCGTTCCTCGCGACCGGGACGAACCGGGCAGCGTCGGGGAAGGATCTGTCGGCGAGGAGCCCTGCGGGCCCCTGCTCTCGCGCACTCCTCCACGCTCGATCACGGATGTCAGGATGTCATATCGAGACCATTTCGATATCCGAAGCGCCGAACCTGCGCCCCCATTCGTGCACCGGGAACGGATACTGGGCGGTAGGCCGATCCGTTCGACACGCGACTTCACCTGTAACGTGCAGAGACGAGGAGCGCCGAGGTGGTACAGGCCACGTTCGGAAGTAGTGCAGATTGGGAGTAAGCATGACCGACGTCACCGAACGAGCATCCGGCCGGGGTTCCAACGGCAAACGGGGCGCCCGGATGCCGCGTGACGAGCGTCGTGCCCAGTTGCTCGAGGCTGCCAGCGAGGTCTTCGTCACACGCGGTTACCACTCGGCCGGCATGGACGAGATCGCCGAGTGCGCCGGAGTGAGCAAGCCCGTCCTGTACCAGCACTTCCCCGGCAAGCTCGAACTGTATTGCGCCGTGCTCCAGAACTATGTGGACACCCTCATCAACGGCGTACGTCAGGCCCTGCGGTCCACCACCGACAACCGTCAGCGCGTGCGCGCCGCGGTGCAGGCCTTCTTCGATTTCGTCGACAACGACAGCCAGGGATTCCGGCTCGTCTTCGAATCCGATCTGATGGGCGAACCGCAGGTGTCGCGGCGGGTGGAGCAGGCCACCGAGGCGTGCGTCGACGCCGTCTTCGACCTCGTCAGCCACGACTCCGGTCTCGATCCGTACCGGGCCCGCATCCTCGCGGTCGGCCTGGTGGGAACGAGCCAGTTCACCGCACGCTACTGGCTCGACGCCGCACGCCCGATCCCCAAGGAGGACGCGGTCGACACCACGGTCGCTCTGGCCTGGGGCGGTCTCAAGCACGTGCCGCTGCAGCCCGAACTCCGTCGGCGCTGACGACACAGCGAACATTGTCGGCGCTGACGACACAGCGAACACTGTCGGCGTTGACGAGAGAGCGAACACCGTCGGCACTGACGGCACCGTACGAACGACGAACGGGCCGGGGCGACAAGCCCCGGCCCGTTCTCGTCGGTCGCTCTCAGTTGGCGGCGAAGCCGACCTTGCCCAGCGTGGCAGGACCGATGTCCACGTAGCTGATCTTGGCGGCCTGCACGAGAACCTTGCGGCCCTTCTCGTCGACGAGGGCGAGCACTCCGTCGTCGGCGCCGTTCAACGCGGCCCGGACAAGCTTCTCCACCTCGTCGGGCGTCTGGTCGCTGACGACGACAACTTCGCGCGGGCTGTCCGCGACGCCGATCTTGACCTCCACGGTGGACCTCCGAATCTCATGCATGAAAACCGAGCGGGTACTGCTGTCCGCCCCAGGCTAATGCAGTCCGAGCACCGACATCCGTTCGGCGTGCTCGACCTGCATACGATCGAACAGAGCCGCGATGTTCGTCAGGTCGCCGGACGCGAGAATCACCAGTTCGGCGAGTTCCTCGTTCTGGGCGAGCACGTACTGCGCCTGGGTGATGGCCTCACCGAGCAGCCGGCGTCCCCACAACATCAGACGGTCCTTCTGCAGCGGACTCCGCTCGACGACCTCGCGGACCTCCTGCACCACGAACTCCGAGTGCCCGGTCTCGGCGAGGACCTCCCGGACCACCGTGGACACCTCCGGCGCGAGCATGTCGGCGATCTCACAGTAGAAATCGGCGGCGATGCCGTCGCCCACATACGCCTTGACGAGCACCTCGAGCCAGGTCGAGGGGGTGGTCGACGCGTGGTACGCGTCGAGCGCCTTGCGATAGGGCTCCATCGCCGCGTAGATCTCCGCTCCGCGCTCGGTGAGGGCGGTATGGAGCGTCTCGAAATGGCTCATCTCCGCAGCTGCCATGCTTGCGAGCGCGACCCGGCCGCGCAGGGACGGGGAGAACCGGGCGTCCTCGGCGAGCCGGTAGAACGCCGAGATCTCGCCGTACGCGAGCACGGCGAACAACTCCGACACACCGGGATGATCGGCGGGGACTGCGGCCTCTTCCGGCGCCCGGCCGGGCTCTGCTGTGGACGGCGACTTTTCGGCTCCCATGACGACGAAGCGTAGTACTACCTCGTGGAATGCGCTGGAACCGGTACAATGGTCCGGGAAGCCCGCGCTTCGAGCCGCCGACCGTGGCCCGCGAGCTTCCCAGATAATGTGCGCGCACCCGAACTGCGGATCGCTGCCGCGCTTCGCCGAGCCCGGTTCGACACCGCTCGTGCTGAGGTGCAGGCCGGTCGCCTTTCCCCCTCGTGCGTGCGTGCCGAGACCAGGAAGGCCAGACCCCTGAGCAAGATCACCATCGACCACGAAGACGACGCGAGCGAGACGACCGTCTCCGCGCAACTCGACTCCACCCACGTACCCCCCACCTTCGGTGAGCTCGGTGTCCGCGACGAGATCGTTCGCGCCCTCGCCGAAGTCGGCATCGAACGTACCTTCGCGATCCAGGAACTCACCCTGCCGCTCGCCCTCGCCGGCGACGACCTCATCGGTCAGGCCCGCACGGGTATGGGCAAGACGTTCGGATTCGGCGTTCCCCTCCTGCACCGCATCGCCACCGAGGGATCCGGCACGACCACGCTCGACGGCACCCCCCGTGCCCTCGTGATCGTCCCGACCCGCGAACTGTGCATCCAGGTCACGAACGACCTCGTGAACGCCTCCAAGTACCTGCCCGGCAGCCGCAAGTCCGGCCTCGAGGTCCTGTCGATCTACGGCGGTCGCCCCTACGAGCAGCAGATCGACGAGCTGAAGAAGGGCGTCGACGTCGTCGTCGGCACGCCGGGTCGTCTGCTCGACCTCGCCAACCAGGGTCATCTCATCCTCGGCAAGATCGGTGTCCTCGTCATGGACGAGGCCGACGAGATGCTCGACCTCGGATTCCTGCCCGACATCGAGCGCATCCTCACGATGGTCCCCGACCGACGTCAGACGATGCTGTTCTCGGCCACGATGCCCGGCCCGATCATCACCCTCGCCCGCACGTTCCTGAACCGCCCGACGCACATCCGCGCCGAGGAGGCCGAATCGTCGGCCGTGCACGAACGCACCCAGCAGTTCGTCTACCGTGCGCACGCCCTCGACAAGGCCGAACTCGTCGCCCGCGTGCTGCAGGCCGAGGGCCGCGGCGCCACCATGGTCTTCACCCGCACCAAGCGCACGGCGCAGAAGGTCGCCGACGATCTCGTCGAGCGCGGCTTCGCATGCGGCGCGGTGCACGGCGATCTCGGTCAGATCGCGCGCGAGAAGGCACTCGACAAGTTCCGCAGCGGCAAGATCGACGTGCTCGTCGCGACGGATGTCGCCGCGCGCGGTATCGACATCGACGACGTCACCCACGTCATCAACTACCAGTGCCCCGAGGACGAGAAGACCTACGTCCACCGCATCGGCCGTACCGGTCGCGCCGGCCGTACCGGTATCGCGATCACCCTCGTCGACTGGGACGACGTGCCGCGCTGGCAGCTCATCGACAAGGCGCTCGATCTCGGCATCCCGGAGCCGATCGAGACCTATTCGAGCTCCCCGCACCTGTTCGAGGAACTGAACATCCCGACCGACGCCACCGGGCGTGTCCGCAAGGCCGCCCCCGCCGCCGCTCCCGCCGAGGACGGCGAGAAGCGCGAGCGCGCCGGCCGCGAGGCGGGATCGCGACCGAAGCGCAACCGGGTCCGCCGCCGCACCGTGCGCGGCAGGTCGGCCGACGGTTCCGCGACGGACGCCGCTCCTACCGGTGCCGACGACTCGACGGCGACCGAGGCACAGCCGGCCGCATCCGAGACGGGCGAGGGCACCGGGGCGGAGACTCCGGCCCGCCGTCGCCGTCGTCGCCGTCGCACCCGTTCGGGCGAGGGCCCCGCCGGTCGCGCAGAGCAGCAGGACACGTCGAGCGTGGAAGCAGTCTCGACGTCGTCCGCACGATAGCCACGTGCTCGCGCCCGAGCGCCGCACCCGCACCGACCTTCTCGTCGCAGCCGCACTCGTCGTCACCGCTCTGGTGGCGGCGAGTGTCGTCTGGCTGACGTCGGATGCGCGGGGCACCACGTCGACGACCTGGGACGGACCCGTCCCCACTCCCGCGACCGCACAGTCGCTCCCCCTGACCCTCGCCGAACTGTGGCGTGCTCCGAGCGCCGCGACGACCGCACCGGTGGTGGCCGGGGGCACGATCGCCACTGCCGACGGTGGTGCGGTCGTCGGCCGCGACCCGCAGTCGGGTGAGGAGCGCTGGCGGTACGACCGCGACCGGGCGTTGTGCGCGGCCACCGAGGCCTGGGGCGATGTGGTCTCCGTCTACCGCGACCCGCGGGGATGCGGTCAGGTCACCGCACTCGACGCCGGTAGCGGCGCCCGGGGCGCGCAGCGGTCGAGCGACGCCGACGATCCGATCCGGCTGGTCGACACCGGTTCACACCTGATCGCTCTCGGCGACACGCGCCTCGAGATGTGGCGTTCCGATCTGGTGCGCACCGTCGAGTACGGGCGGGTCGACGCCCCGGTGAACCCGAACGCCCAGCCCCGCTCGGGGTGCGAACTGCGCTCGGCGGATGCGGGAGCCGAGGTGCTGGCCGTCCTCGAACAGTGCGCGAACGAGCCGACCACTCGGCTCACCCTGCTCGAGCCCACCCCCGACGACAGTCAGAAACCCGAGGAACTCGCCTCGTCGGTGCTTCCGGATGCCGACCGTGACTCCCAGGCCAGGGTCGTTGCCGTGGTCGGCGACCGCACGGCGGTCTACCTGGCGCCCGACGACACCGCCGGGCCGCGCATCGAGGTCTTCGACAGCGCGGGCACCCTCGTCGACACCCACATCCTGCCGCGTCCGGCCGGAGCATCCGAGGATCCCGCACTCGAACGCGGCGGTGTACTCGTGTGGTGGACCGGCCGCGATACCGTCGCACTGTCCACCACCGATTTCGCTCCGCAATGGACCGTCGAGGACACACTCGGAACCGGCGACATCATGGCCGGTTCACTGTTGCTCCCCGTCGAGGACGCCCTGCTGGGAGTCGACTCCCGGACCGGGGAGCGCGGGCCGCGCATCGATGTCGAGCGCGGTGCAGTGTCGTCGGTGAACATCGCCGTCGCAGGGGACGTCGTCGTCGAGCAGCGCGGCGACGAACTCGTCGCGCTGCGCTGACGGCGGGGCCGTCCCGTTCGGCATCGACGGCGGGGCCGTCTCAGTCCGTAACGGTCTCGAAGGTCACGAGTTCCGCCTCACCCGACCAGTAGCGCATCAGGTTCTCGGCGAGAGCGCGGTAGGCTGCGGCCCCCTTGTTCCTCCGTCCCGCCAGCACCGTGGCACCCGACGCAGAGGCTTCCGCGAAGCGGACCGTGCGCGGCACGGGCGGCGCCAGCACCGGCAGGTCGTACCGATCGGAGACGTCGGCGAGCACGTCGCGGCTGTGCGTGGTGCGTGAGTCGTAGAGGGTCGGCAGCGCGCCGAGCAGCTCGAGATCCGGATTGGTGATCTGTTTCACCTCGTTCACCGTGCGCAGGAGCTGCCCGACTCCCCTGTGCGCGAGCGTCTCGCACTGCAGCGGAACGAGCACGGACCGCGCCGCGGTCAGCCCGTTGAGGGTGAGGACGCCCAGAGAGGGCGGGCAGTCGATGACGACGACGTCGTAATCGTCCTCCACCGACGCGAGCGCCCGCTTCAGGGTGTATTCACGCCCCGGCTTCATGAGCAGCATCGCCTCCGCGCCCGCGAGGTCGATGGTCGCCGGGAGCAGCGACATCCCTTCCGCTGTCCCGAGCAGGACGTCCTTCGTCTCGACACCGCCGACGAGCACCTCGTGCACGGATTGTTCGAGCTTGTCGGGGTTGTGTCCGAGCGAGAAGGTCAGACATCCCTGGGGATCGAGATCGACGACGAGCACCCGCCGGCCCAGCGCCGACAGTGCGGCACCCAACGACGCGACGGTGGTCGTCTTGGCGACGCCACCTTTCTGATTTGCCACTGCAAGTACCGTTGCCACGACCCCGATCCTCGCGCACTCGACGACGCGGCGCGAGGTGAATCCACGCACGAGACCACAGGAGGCAGCCCGTCGTGATCCGCAGAGCCATACCCGAGGACGTCCCCGCGATCACCGGCCTGATCTACGACCTCGCCGAATACGAGAAGGCCCGGCACGAGTGCACGGTGGTCCCCGAGCAGATCCACGAGGCCCTGTTCGGCCCGCGACCCTCCGTCTACGCGCACGTCGCCGAGGAACCGGGTGAGAACGGCGGACCAGCGCGTGTCGTCGGCGTGGCGCTGTGGTTCCGGAACTTCTCCACCTGGGACGGCGTGCACGGCATCTACCTCGAGGATCTGTTCGTCCTACCCGAGCATCGCGGCAAGGGGCACGGACGTGCGCTGCTCGCGGCACTCGCCCACGAATGCGTGGAGCACGATTACACCCGTCTGTCCTGGTCCGTACTGAATTGGAACGAGCCGTCGATCGGTTTCTACCGCTCGCTCGGAGCCGTCGCGCAGGACGAGTGGACGACCTTCCGGCTCAGCGGACCCGCGTTGCGCGCCCTCGGGAGCTGAGCGGCTCACTCGTCGGCGTCGGGCGCGTACTCGTGCGCCAGCCACCGCGAGGTGGGCGGGCTGAACAGCAGCACGAGCGTGGGCACCACCACGAGCGCCAGCACGGTGCCGATGACCGGCTGGTGCGAGTCGGTCAGCAGCGACCACACCACGGGCAGCAACAGCAACTGCGCGAGCACCGCCACGGCACGCCCCCAGCGCACACCGCGCACGAGTGCGATCCCGCCGGCCAGGACTCCGCCGAACAGAACGAACAACCACAGCGCGAAGCCGTAGCCGTTGGTCACCGACTGATCGTGCTCGCCCGAGGCGGCACGGATGATCGAGTACACCGCGAACCCCATCGCGACGAGCCCCTCGAGGACGACGAGCCAGCCGGCGGCACGCACGGTCGACGGAACGCTGCTGCGAGGTGTTTCGAGAGGCACCCGTCCAGCGTAGTGGACCCGCCGGGTACCACTTAGGCTGATGTTCCGTGCGCGCCCTTCTGATCGTGAACCCGAATGCGACGACGACCACTCCTGCCGGTCGCGACCGCCTCGCTCACGCACTGAGGGGCCGGCTCGCGTTGACCGTCGCGCACACCACCCATCGGGGGCACGCCGCCGAACTCGCGCGCTCGGCGCACGGCGACGGGATGGACGTCGTCGTCGCGCACGGGGGTGACGGCACCGTCAACGAGATCGTCAACGGTCTGCTCGGCCCGTCCCCGAATCGCTCCGCCGATCCGACGCTCCCCCGGCTCGCGGTGGTGCCGGGTGGCTCGGCGAACGTCTTCGCGCGCTCCCTGGGCCTGTCGGCCGATCCACTCGAGGCGACCGGACAGGTGCTCGAGTCGTTGCGGGAGGGCAGGAGCACCCGCATCGGTCTCGGTCACTGCGACGGGCGATGGTTCACCTTCAATGCGGGGCTCGGTCTCGATGCCCAGGTGTGCGAGGCCATCGACCTCAGCCGCGCGGAGGGCAGGAAGGTGACCACGGCGCGCTACGTGCGGCATGCGGTGACCCGGTTCTTCGCGGCGAAGCGGGACGAGCCGACGCTCACGCTCGAGCTGCCCGGATCCGATCCGATTCCGGGTGTGCACTATGCGTTCGTGTCGAACTCGAGTCCGTGGACGTATCTCGAGTCCCGTCCGGTGCACACGAATCCCGGTACGTCGTTCACCACCGGACTCGGGGTGTTTGCCATGACCACCACCCGGGTATTTCCGAGCCTGCGGGTGGTGAGGCAACTCCTGGCCGCCCGTGGCGAGCCGGCGTCCCCGTACCTGGTGCGTGCGGACGACATCGCGTGCGTCCGCGCCCGGGCGTCGCGCCCGATCGGACTCCAGGTGGACGGCGACTATCTGGGACTCCGCACCGAGGTCGAGTTCGTGGCCGTACCGTCGATCCTCGATGTCGTCGCGCCTCGTCCACAGTCCCTGTAGCGGGGCAGCGGCCGAAAGAGAAGCACGAATTCTGTGATTACCACTACCTTCTCGGCCGAAAGGGAGTAGAAAGAGGGGTCGGCGAACTCGAAACTCACACCAGCGTGAGCTTCCCCACGATCATGGTCGATTCTATTGACTCCACGCTCGTTCGTGAAAGCATTCACAAGTAACCGCGCGGAAACACTCCGTGCCGCAGGCGTGAACACGCATTGACCGATCAGCCGGTGCGCACGCACCATCGAAGGAGAGTAGAAGCATGGACTGGCGCCACAAGGCCATCTGCCGCGACGAGGATCCGGAACTGTTCTTCCCCGTGGGGAACAGCGGCCCGGCTCTCGCGCAGATCGCGGATGCCAAGCTCGTGTGCAACCGTTGCCCCGTCACCGCCGAATGCCTTTCGTGGGCACTCGAGTCCGGCCAGGATGCCGGCGTGTGGGGCGGAATGAGCGAGGACGAGCGCCGCGCTCTCAAGCGCCGCAACGCTCGCACCCGCGCTCGCACGGCGGTCTGAGCGGACTCCGACATACGTTCGAAGGCCCGGTCTCCTCACGGAGGCCGGGCCTTCGAACGTCGGGCTTACACACATCGGGACGCCGGACGCCTCAGGCGACCGGCACCTTGCCCAGCGGCAACTGCAGGCGCGCATCGGTTCCGCCGGTGTCGTTGGCCGTCAACTCCAGCGATCCGCCGAGTTCCGCGGCCACCAGCGTCCGGACGATCTGCAGACCGAGCCGGTTCGACGCCTCGAGGCTGAAGCCCTCGGGAAGACCCTTCCCTTCGTCGCGTACCACCACGTCGAGCATGCGGGCCGAACGCTGGGCGTTGACGGTGACCGTGCCGTTGACGCCCGGATCGAAGGCGTGCTCGACCGCGTTCTGGACGAGCTCGGTCAGCACCATCACCAGCGGCGTCGCGCGGTCGGCGGGGAACACACCGAGATTTCCCTCCCGCACCACCCGGATCTGACTGCCCACCGTCGACACGTCGACGACGATCGGGATCAGCTGGTCGAAGACACCGTCGAGATCGACCTCCTCGTCCACCGACATCGACAGGGCCTCGTGCACGAGGGCGATGGATGTGACGCGACGGACCGCCTCCCCGAGGGCCTGCTGGGCCTCCGTGTTACCGGTTCGGCGCGCTTGCAGACGCAGCAGAGCGGCGACCGTCTGCAGATTGTTCTTGACGCGATGGTGGATCTCCCGGATGGTCGCGTCCTTGCTCAGCAGGGCGCGGTCGCGACGCTTGACCTCCGTGACGTCGCGGACGATCACCGCGGCGCCCCGGATCTTCCCCCCCGGATTCAGGACCAGTGCACGGATCAGGACCGTGGCACCGCGTGCCTCGACCTCCATACGCTGACCGAGACGACCCTCCACGGCCCCGCGGAGGTAGTCGGTGACGTCGCGGCTCTCGAAGGGGTCGGTGACCAGCGCGCGGGTCGTCCCGACGAGATCCTGGCCGATCAGGTCGGAGTTCAGACCCATCCGGTGGTAGGCCGACAGCGCGTTGGGGCTGGCATAGACGACCCTGCCCGCCCGGTCGAGACGGATGAACCCGTCGCCTGCCCGCGGACTCGACTTGGTGTCGGAGCGCGCTTCGGGCGTGGGGAAGGTGCCCTCGCTGATCATGCGATAGAGGTCGTCGGCGCATTCGAGATAGGCCGTTTCGAGAGCGCTGGCCGACCGCCGCGACACGCGCGCGGCGTCGCGACTGAGCACCGCGACGACCCGGCCGTCCCAGCGCACGGGCACGGCCTGCCGGATGTTGATTCCGGCGCCCGGGGACGACTTGACGTCGACTATCGTGCCGGTCTCGAAAGCCTCACGCACGTAAGGATGTTCGTTGTCGGAGACGAGGGTGCCGACAGCGTCCTCCGGGATGACCGTGGACGCGGTGGTGGGCCGGCACTGCGCGACGCACACGATTCCGGACGGCGCGGCATCGACCCAGAGGAGAACGTCGGCGAACGACAGATCGGCGAGCAACTGCCACTCGCCCACGACCCGCTGCAGGTGATCGACGGCCGCGCCCGGAAGATCGGTGTACCTCGCGAGCAACGAGCTGAGTGTGGACACGGGAACCGCTTTCGTACTCAGGAGATATCCGTCGTCAGGAGATGACGGCGATGAGGTCGCCCTGCTGGATGACGTCCCCGACCGTGACGCCCACGGAGGTCACCGTGCCGGCCGTCTCGGCAAGCACCGGAATCTCCATCTTCATCGACTCGAGGATCACCAGCGTGTCGCCCTCGGCCACCACGTCACCCTCTCGCACGACGACCTCGAACACGGTCGATACCATCTCCGCGCGTACGTCTTCCGCCATCGAACACCTCGTTTCACGCTCCGGCGGCGGACCTGCCGACAGGACCACTCGACCGCACGTGAAACACTGTAATGAACGAGAAAGGAGATCCCACCATGGGTAAGCGAGGTCGCAAGAAGCGCAGCCGCAAGGGTAACGCCGCCAACCACGGCAAGCGTCCCAACGCCTGAGACGCGAACAGGGGCCGGAAAGCAGCAGCTTTCCGGCCCCTGTCACGTTCGGACCTGTCGTGTTCGGCGCCGTCCCGAACGGGAGCCCGTGCGTCGTCCCGCTACGACTCGGTGATGTCGGTTTCGGTGATCACCACGGTGCGGCGGATCTGCAACATCAGCCGCTCCCGCAGCCCCTCGGGGGCGTGTTCGCCGCCGCACTTGCGACCGAGCAGCGACTTGATCTTCTCCTCGATCCCGTAGGCCTCGAGACACGTGCCGCACTCGTCGAGGTGCCGTTGCAGCTTCTCCCGGGAACCGGCGTCGCACTCGGAGTCGAGCAGCAGATAGACGTCCGCGATCACCGCCGAGCAGTCGAGTCGATCGAAGTCGGGTTCGCTCACTGCGCTGCTCCCTTTCCGCTCTCGGCCGGATCGGTTGTTCCGGTTGCCGCGTCCACGGCCTTCCCCCGCATGAATCCACGATCGCGCGCAACGTCGGCCAGCAGGCCGCGCAGCTGCTTGCGTCCCCGGTGCAGTCTCGACATCACGGTGCCGATCGGCGTGCCCATGATCTCTGCGATCTCCTTGTAGGGGAATCCTTCGACATCGGCGTAGTAGACGGCCATGCGGAACTCCTCGGGAAGTTCCTGCAACGCCGCCTTGATGTCGTCGTCGGGAAGCGCGTCGAGCGCCTCGACCTCGGCGGACCGCAGACCTGTGGACGAATGTTCGGCCGTGGCGGCGAGTTGCCAGTCGGTGATCTCGTCGGTCGGATACTGCGCGGGCTGCCGCTGCCGCTTCCGGTACGAGTTGATGTAGGTGTTGGTGAGGATCCGGTACAGCCACGCCTTGAGGTTGGTTCCCTCCCGGAACGACCGGAAGGCGGAGAACGCCTTGATGTACGTCTCCTGCACCAGATCTTCGGCGTCGGAGGGGTTGCGGGTCATCCGCAGCGCAGCGCCGTAGAGCTGATCGAGCAGGGGAAGCGCATCCCGCTCGAACCGCTCCGTCAGTTCTTCCACAGACTCCTCGACCACACCGATCCCTTCATCGACGCCTGTCGAGAAGGCTACCGGTACGACGGCGTCCGGATCGGGGGGACGCCGGACGGCGTCCGGTCGAGGCGGGCACAGCACTGCCACGAATTCTCCGATCGTCGGGTGTCGGGTGGCCGGTGGACCCACCCGTCGGAATGCAACGCCGCACCCACTGCGCTTGTTCCCCACCTCCGGTTTTCTAGAGTGATCGGATGGCCTCGACATCCACTCCCGCGACGGTGTTGCTGAAACGCGAGAAGGTCGCTCACCGGGTCCACGAGTACGCGCACGACCCGAGGGCCGCGTCCTTCGGCGCCGAGGCCGTCGAGGAACTGGGCGAGCGCCTCGGGGTCTCCCCCGAGCAGATCTTCAAGACGCTGGTGGTGTCGTCGGCGGACGGCAAGCTCGCCGTCGCGGTGATCCCGGTACCGGCGACGCTGTCGCTCAAGGCCGTGGCAGGGGCGCTGGGCGGCGGCAAGGCCGTGATGGCCGATCACACCGCCGCCGAACGCGCGACCGGCTACGTCGTCGGCGGCATCTCACCGCTGGGGCAGCGCAGGCGTCTACGCACCGTGATCGACGTCTCCGCCGCGCAGTGGGACCGGGTGCTGTGCAGCGCGGGTCGGCGCGGGCTCGAGATCGAACTGGATCCGCACGATCTGATCCGACTGACCGGCGCGGTCGTGGCACCGATCACGGCCGGTCCGTAGGGCCCGTCCGCTCCAGCGGCGCGCCTACAACAGCACCATCTGATCGCCGGCGCCGTCGTCGGGTTGCAGCAGTTCGGGACCATTGTTGCGGATGCTGTTGACCTTCGCGGACACGCGGCGGATCTCGATCGCCGAGATCGCCTCGACGCTCGGCACGATCAGCTCCGGGTGACCGAGGCTGTCGGGGTCGAGCCACGCGTCCCATCGCTCCGGCGGGAGGATCAGCGGCATCCGCTCGTGCACGTTGCCGAGTTGCTCGACCGACTGCGCGGTGAGGATCGCCGTGCTCGACAACGGGGGCGCCTTCGGGTTCCGCGGGTCGCGCCACTCGGCCCACAGTCCGGCCATGCAGATCCGCGATCCGTCGGCCGGCGACATGAAGTACGGAACCTTGCGGGGCTTGCCGTCCGGTGCCGGCTCGACCTGCCATTCGTACCAGCCGTCCATCGGGACGAGACACCGTTTGCGGCGCAGCGACCGGGCGAAGCTCGGCTTGGTCGCGACCGATTCGGATCGAGCGTTGATCAGCGGAGCGGACCGTCCGATCTCCTCGGCGAACGGAGGCACGAGGCCCCAGCGCATGCGGCGGAGACGACGACGGACCGGGCCGTCGGGATCCTCACCGTCGTGCCTGGCGACGACGGTGAGCACCTCGCTGGTCGGCGCGACGTTGTAGTCGGGTCCCCGCTCGTCCCCGCCGGTGTCGTCGCCGGTCTCGTCGAGTGCGTCGAGTTCGACGGCGAGCATCGCCGGGTCGGCCGTGGAGACATACCTTCCGCACATGCCGTCGAGTGTGGCATCGGGGGGTGACGGAACCGACACCGGCGCACACGGGTGGGCGAGGGTGCCCGCACCGGTCCGGATGGGCGAAGATGGTCGGGTGAGTCTGTGGAGAGCACCCCGCGCCGTGTCCCCGGTTCGAGCGTCGGTGACGCTGCCGGGATCGAAGTCGATCACCAACCGTGCCCTGATCCTGGCCGCACTCGCCGACGGGCCGTCCACCGTGACCGGCGCGCTGCGCAGCCGCGACACCGATCTGATGATCGGAGCCCTGCGCACGCTCGGCACGACCGTCACCGAGCGGGACGGCGGCACCACTCTCGACGTGACCCCCGGGCCGCTACGCGGAGGCGACGTCGCGTGCGGACTGGCCGGCACGGTCATGCGATTCGTGCCGCCGCTGGCGGCGCTGGCCGACAGCGACGTGCGGTTCGACGGCGACGAACAGGCACGCGTCCGCCCGATGAGCACCGTGCTCGACGCGCTGCGCGCGCTCGGTGCCGACATCGACGGCGACCGGCTCCCCTTCACCGTGCACGGCCGCGGGGGCCTCGAGGGTGGTGCGGTGACGATCGACGCGTCGGCCTCGTCGCAGTTCGTCTCGGGTCTGCTCCTCTCGGGCGCCGCCTTCGACGAGGGAGTGGTGGTGCACCACGACGGCAAGCCGGTGCCGTCCATGCCGCACATCGAGATGACCGTCGAGATGCTCCGGGCGGCCGGAGTCCCCGTCGACACGTCCGAGGCGAACACCTGGCGGGTGCCGCCGTCGACGATCGAGGCACTCGATGTCACCGTCGAACCGGACCTGTCGAACGCCACCCCCTTCCTGGCGGCCGCGGCCGTCACCGGCGGTGTCGTCTCGGTACCGCTGTGGCCGGAGTCGACCACGCAGGCCGGTGACGCGATCCGCGGGATCCTCGAGCAGATGGGCGCGGAGGTGTCGTGGGCCGACGGGACGCTCACCGTGCGAGGCCCTCACGAGCTGACAGGCATCGACGTGGACCTGCACGACGTCGGTGAGCTCACGCCGACCGTTGCGGCCCTCGCGGCGCTCGCCACCTCGCCGTCGAACCTGCGCGGTATCGCGCATCTGCGCGGTCACGAAACCGATCGGCTCGCCGCTCTCGCCACCGAGATCGGCCGCCTCGGCGGTTCGGTCACCGAGACCGAGGACGGCCTGCACATCGAACCGGCTCCGCTGCACGGCGACGTCTGGCACTCCTACGCCGACCACCGGATGGCCACCGCCGGCGCGATCCTCGGACTCGTCGTCGACGGGATCGAGGTCGAGGACATCGGCACCACCGCCAAGACCCTGCCCGATTTCGAGGCATTGTGGGAGTCGCTGCTGACGAGGAGCGACTCCTGAGGCGGCGCGAGTACGACGAGTCCGACGTCCGGGTCCGCCCCGGGCGCGGCTCGCGGCCGCGCACGAAGGACCGCCCCGCCCACCGCAACGCGGAGGAGGGCATGGTCGTGTCCGTCGACCGGGGACGGTGGGGTGTCGCACTCGGCGGCGATCCCGAGCGGATCGTGACGGCGATGCGGGCACGCGAGCTCGGCCGGACCCCCATCGTGGTGGGCGATCGGGTGGGAGTCGTGGGTGATCTCTCCGGCCGTCCCGACACGCTCTCGCGCATCGTGCGGGTCGAGGAGCGCAGCACCGTCCTGCGACGCACCGCCGACGACACCGATCCGTTCGAGCGCATCGTCGTCGCCAACGCCGAACAGCTGCTCATCGTGGTCGCGTTGGCCGATCCCCCGCCCCGGACCGGACTCGTCGAACGCGCACTCGTGGCGGCCTACGCCGGCGGGCTCACTCCCCTGCTGGGGCTCACCAAGAGCGACCTGGCCGATCCCGACGAGTTCGCCGCGCACTTCGCGGATCTCGACATCCCGGTACTGCTGGTCGGGCAGGACGACGATCTCACCGCCCTGCACGACCGGATCGACGGTCGTCTGACCGCGCTGATCGGGCACTCCGGGGTCGGCAAGTCGACGCTGGTGAACCGGCTCGTCCCCGACGCCGACCGGGCCACCGGCGAGGTCTCCGGGGTGGGCAAGGGACGGCACACCTCCACCCAGTCGGTGGCGCTGCATCTCCCCGAAGGCGGCTGGGCGGTCGACACCCCCGGCATCCGGTCGTTCGGGCTCGCGCACATCGGCCCCGACGATGTCGTCGCGGCGTTCGCGGACCTGTCCGAGGCGGTCGAGGACTGCCCGCGCGGATGCACGCATCTCGGGCCGCCGGCCGACCCCGAATGCGCCTTCGACGCCCTGGAGGGCAAGTCGCACCGCCGGGCGACGGCCGTGCGCGAACTGCTCACGGCTCTGGCTTCCAACGACGCCTGGTGATCGAACCCGGGTGACCGAACGAACGAACCCCGGCACCTTCTCCGGGTGCCGGGGTTCGTTCTCGTTCTCGTGACCGCTAGCGCATGCCGAGCGCGCGGCGGATGAATCCGCGCTTGCGGGTCTTCTCGATGGTGGTGGCCAGACCCATGCGGCGACCGGTGACCGGATCGATCTCCGGCACTCCGCCGAAGCCCCGCTCGGAGGCGGTCTCCGGGGCGGCGTCGCGATCGTCCTTGAGGTACTTGTCGGGCAGCGACAGCTTGGCGATGGTGCGCCACGACTTCCAGTACTGCACCGCGAGCGGACCCGTGGTGTACGGCAGGTCGTACTTCTCGCACAGCTCGCGCACGCGCACCGCGATCTCGGCGTACCGGTTGGACGGCAGGTCGGGGTAGATGTGGTGTTCGATCTGGTAGCTCAGGTTGCCGGTCATGAAGTCCATGACCCGGCCGCCGGAGATGTTCGCGGAACCGAGCATCTGACGCAGGTACCACTGGGCGCGCGTCTCGTTCTCGATGTCCTGCTTCGTGAACTTCTCCGCACCGTCGGGGAAATGACCACAGAAGATCACCGCGTTGGTCCAGATGTTGCGCACGAAGTTCGCGGTCGCATTGGCTTTCATCGTGGACTTCCACGACTTACCGCTCAGCGCCGGGTAGACGACGTAGTCGCGCAGGTGCTGCTTGCCGAGCTTGGCGAGCACCTCCTTGCCGCGCGCCTTGGTCAGCTCGCGGTCGTCGCGTCCCTGGACGACCTTGCCGAGCTCGAGGAGCTGGATGGCGATGCCGTACTGGAACAGCGCCGCGAGAATCGCGTTGTAGGCGACGTTGCCGAGGTAGAACGGCTTCCACCGCTGGTCGCGGGTGACGCGCAGCAGGCCGTATCCCACGTCGTCGTCCATGCCGAGGATGTTGGTGTACTTGTGGTGCAGGTAGTTGTGAGTGATCTTCCAGTGCGCCGACGGGTCGACGTTGTCCCACTCCCAGTTGGCCGAGTGCACCTCGGGGTCGTTCATCCAGTCCCACTGCCCGTGCATCACGTTGTGCCCGAGCTCCATGTTCTCGATGATCTTCGACAGGGAGAGCATGCCCGTGCCCAGCAGCCACAACGGGCGTCTGTTCGAGCCGAGCAGCACGAGGCGCCCACCGATCTCGAGGCCACGCTGCAACCGGATCGTGTTGCGGACGTATCGAGCGTCGCGCTCACCGCGGGACTCCTCGATATCGCGCCGGATGGCGTCGAGTTCGCGGCCGATGGCCTCGACATCCGCATCCGTCAGGTGTGCGTACTCCTTGACATCCGATATCGCCATGGGAGCTACTCTACCGTAGGTTACGGCTCCGTAGGTTAGCCGAAATCGGAGCTGTGGCGCGAATCACACAGCCACAGGAGGCCTCCGACGACCCGATTCACCACGGCGACGCCGACGCTCTGCTACCGCATGCTCGGCATGGACCCGGAGGGCCGTGAGCAATCCCCGGCGCCGGCCGGTGGACGCCTCGGTCGCCGGCGCCTCCGGGCGCCACCGATCGAACTTGCGCTCGGAGGAGGTTTCCGGGGCGTCGTCGGAGGTCGCCTTCAGGAAGCGGTCGGGCACCGCGAGCTTGTGGATCGTGCGCAGGGCGAGCCAGTACTGCCGGGCGAGAGAGCCGGTGGTGTACGGCAGGTCGTACTTCCCGCACAGCGCCCGCACGCGCGCGGCGATCTCCGGGTAGCGGTTGCTCGGCAGATCAGGGAACAGATGATGCTCGATCTGGTAGCTGAGATTCCCGGTGAGGAAATCCATCGCGCGCCCACCCGAAATGTTTGCGCTGCCGAGCAACTGGCGCAGATACCACTCTCCGCGGGTTTCGTTCTCGTAGTGCTCCGTGGTGAACTTCTCGGCGCCGTCCGGAAAGTGGCCGCAGAAGATCACGAGATACGCCCAGATGTTGCGGATCACGTTGGCGGCGAGGTTCGCCGACAGCGTGCTACGCCAGGCCGGGCCGGTGAGCGCCGGGAAGAACACCAGATCCTTCACGACCTGCCGACCGGCCTTCACCGCGAATTCCTTGTTGGGCCCCGAGTTCCACTGCGCGGGCGGGACGCCTTCGAGTTCCTTCTTCGCCGAGAGATCGTGCAGCGCGATCCCCCATTCGAAGGTCAGGGCGAGGACGATGTTGGCGATCGGCTGCGCGAGATTGCGCGGACGCCACTTCTCGTCGCGCGTCATCCGCAGGATGCCGAATCCCACGTCCTCGTCCATGCCCACGATGTTCGTGTAGGTGTGGTGCGCGTAGTTGTGGGCGCGCTTCCAGTGCTCGGACGGGCCGGTCTGGTCCCACTCCCAGGACGTGGAGTGGATCTCCGGATCGTTCATCCAGTCCCACTGCCCGTGCATCACGTTGTGCCCGAGCTCCATGTTCTCGATGATCTTGGCGAGCGACAGCGCGGCGGTACCGACGATCCAGCGCGACCGGCGGCGGGAACCGAACAGCGCGCAGCGTCCGACCACCTCCAGCACACGCTGCAGACGGATGACGGAATGGATGTAACGCGCGTCCCGGGGGCCGCGCGAATTCTCCACATCCCGTCGAATCGCGTCGAATTCGTTTGCGAGAGCAACGATATCGTCTTCGGTCAGGTGCGAGAACGCGCGGATGTCGGTGATGGCCAAGCGGGATCCTTCGGAGGTTGCTGTCGGTGTCTACACGTCCAGTGTGCAGTCGCCGGCAGCGGCGGAGATGCAGGTCTGGACGCGTTCGCCCTCTGCGTGTTCCTTGCCGGATCGCAGATCGACGACGTGCCCCTTCTCGAGCGGCACCACACAAGTCTGACAGATTCCCATGCGGCACCCGAAGGGCATCAGCGCGCCGACGCTCTCACCGGCCTCGAGAATCGTCGTGGCACCGTCCACGGTGACGGTCTTACCGGACTTCGCGAACGTGATCGTTCCGCCCGACCCCGAGGTATCGGCGCGGCTGACGGCGAACCGCTCGAGATGGACCCGGTCATCGAGTCCCTCCGCAGCCCAGTGCGCGGTGATGTCGTCGAGCATCTGCTGCGGACCGCACGCCCAGGTCTGGCGCTCACGCCAGTCGGGGCACACCTCGGCGAGCTCGGACAGCGCGAACTTGCCCTTCTCGCGCGTGTGACGCACGTGCACCCGGAAGCGGTCGTGGGTGGCGTCGAAGCGTTCGAGCTCCGAGCGGAACATCACGTTCTCGGCCGTCGGCGCCGAGTGGATGTGCACGACGTCGGGCAGATCGAGTTCGCGCTCGATCGCGCGCCGGTCGAGCGTGCGCAGCATCGACATGATCGGCGTGATGCCACTACCGGCCGTCAGGAACAGGATCTTCGCCGGCGGCGGATCGGGCAGGACGAAATCGCCCTTCGGGGCCGCGAGGCGCACGACGGTCCCCTCCGGGACACCGCCGACGAGGTGGCTCGACAGGAACCCCTCGGGCATCGCCTTCACGGCGATGGAGATGACCTTGTCGTCCCAGGTGGGCGAGGAGGTCAGCGAGTAGGAGCGCCAGTGCCAGCGACCTTCGATGTGCAGGCCGATCCCGATGTACTGGCCGGGGGCGTATCCGAAGTCGAAGCCCCAACCCGGACGGATGACGATCGTCGCGGAATCGGGTGTCTCCTGGCGCACCGACACGATGCGCCCGCGCAGTTCACGGGCGGACCACAGCGGGTTGACCAGATGCAGATAGTCGTCGGGAAGCAGAGGGGTGGTCAGCCGGGCCACCGCGCCGCGCAGGACGTTGGAGAGCGATTTCTCTCCCGGCGCGACGTGTACCGCAGGCTTTTCGATCCATTCCTTCAGACCCATCCGACCGTTTCTCCTCACTCCGGTTACGCCTCCGTAGGTTATCAGAGGTTACGGAAGCGTAGGTTGCGGTCGAGACGGCCGTCACACCGAAGGCGGGGTCAGAGCAGGTCGAGCAGAAAAGGCAATTCCTGGGTCGCGTACCAGGCCAGTTCGTGGTCCTCCGCGTCGCCGAGGACGAACTCCGCCTCCTCGTCGCCCAGTTCGGCCGCATCGACGACCTCACGCGCCCGCGCGACGTCGGTCTCCGCTTCCTGCAGGTCGATGTGCACCGAGGCCACCGCACTCATCGGGATCGGCCCGGTGAGCCGCACGACCGCATCATCGAGATCCGGCCGCGGCTTCACCTCGTCGACATCGGCCGCGATCACCACACGGCGGGACGCGAAGGACGGGTGATCACCGGGCTCCTCCGAGGCGAGCAATCGCAGCGACGCACGTGCCGCCTCCGCCATCGCGACCTCGGCGAGCTCTTCGTCGTCACCCGCCGTGTAGGCCTCCCGCAACGTGGGGGTCACCGCGAAGGCCGTCCTGCTCACCGGATCGACCTCGTCGTCGGCGACGAGTCGCTGCACCATCGCGAGCGTTGCCGGTACATAGACACGCGTCATTTCTCACCTGCCGGCATCCGTCAACTCCTCGAGAGATTCCTGGATCAGCGTCGCTGCCACGTCCACATCGGGCATCGCATCACGATCCGCATTCAAACCGTAGTAGATCTTGCCGTCGTAGGACGTCAACGCGATGCTCAGGGCCTGATTCTTCAGCAACGGCGAGACCGGATAGATCTCCAGGAGACGGGCCCCGGTCAGATAGAGCGGGTGCTGGGGACCCGGGGCGTTGGTGATCATGAGGTTGAACATCCGCTGCGAGAAACCCATCGCGACCCGGGTACCCACCGCGTGCATCGTCGCCGGGGCGAAGCCGGACAACCGGACCATCGTCTGGGCCGCCACCCGCCGCCGTTGCCGCGAATAGGCCTCGCCGGCGTGCGCGATGTGCGAGAGCCGGACCACCGCGTTCGGCTCCCCCACCGGCAGGTCCAGCAGGAAGGACGACACCTCGCCCTGCGGATGGACCTGGATCGTGTCGTTGCCGGCGCCGTCGTCCGGATCCTGGGTGTACACCGACATCGGGACCATCGCCCGCACGACGGTGGCCTCGGTGACCGGTTCCCCGCGGGAGAGCAGCCAGTAGCGCAATGCCCCGGCGAGAACCGCGAGTACGACGTCGTTGATCGTGCAGCCGTAGCGCGAGTGGATCTTGCGGTACGGCGCCAGATCGGACCGCACCACGGAGAATCGGCGGCTCCTCGAGATCTGCGTGTTCAGCGGCGTCTCGGGTGCCGACTGCGCAGCCGTGCGGGCGAGGCGCCCGACGGCGTCGACGGTCTCGGTGAGGGTCGCCGTGAGGTCGCCCACGGCCGAGCGGAGGGCGGCGACCCCCTCCCCGGGGCGCGCGACGAGTTCGGCGAGCGCCCCGACGAGCAGCGCGGATTCCGACGGTTCGCGTTCGGGCATCCACAATTCCTCGGGAACCTCACGCGGCACCGGCTCCTGGTCGAAGAGCACCTGCACGATGTCGAGGGCCTCCTCACCGTCGACGAGCGCCGAATGCGACTTCGAGAACAACGCGACCCGATCGTTCGCGAGCCCCTCGACGAGGTACATCTCCCACAGCGGCCGTGTGCGGTCCAGCGGCCGCGAGACCAGGCGCGCGACGAGGTCGTGCAGCTGTTCGTCGGAGCCGGGTCTCGGCAACGCGGAGCGCCGCACGTGATAGGTGATGTCGAAGTCGCGGTCGTCGACCCAGACGGGGCGGGACAGCCCGAATGCGACCTCCCGCACCTTCTTCCGGTAGCGGGGCACCTCGGGCAGCCGCTGCTCGACCAGCCGGAGCACGCTCTCGTAGTCGAGGCCGCCTTCGGGAGGTTCGAGGATCGCGAGCGAACCGACGTGCATCGGCGTGTTGCTCGTCTCCAAGTAGTAGTACGACGCGTCCTGCGCCGTCATCCGGCTCGTCATCGACCCCGCTCCCCCTCCTGACCCGAACCTGCCGAGCATCGCCACCACGGCTCGGCGCCGCCCGCAGCTCCGCCCCCGATCTCCTCGGGATCGAGATCGAAGAGTACGGCCAGTTCGCCCGGCGCGTCGTGTGAACCATCATGGTGGACGCCGACCATCCCCGCAGCGGCAGCACCTCGCACGTTGCCGACCGCATCGTCGACGAAGACGCACTCGCCCGGCCCGAGGTCGAGCAGTCGCGCGACCAGCAGGTAGCTCTCGGGGTCGGGTTTGGCGACGCCCGCATCACCCGAGAGCACCACGCGGTCGACGAAGGCACCTTCGAGATCGCGCAGCCACTGCGCGCCGGGGCCACCGGGATCGTTGCTGAGCAGAGCGGTCCGCACGCCCCGCGCACGCAGGAACGCCACGACCGCACCGAACGTGCCGGGGTCGCTTCCCGGCCCGACCAGGACGCCACCGACATCGAGTACGAGTCCTCGCAGCACGACACCACCGTATGTCCCGGGCACCCCGATCGCGTCCTATCGCGCCGGCGCCCCGCAGGTGTGGCATCATGTGCGCGGTTCGTCCTCTCCCGAACCGATTCCTCGGCACCGGTCCACCCGTGCCGCCGATTCGCCGTCACGACTTTCGGGAGAGCTCATGCCGCATCACACCGGGCGCTACGTGCGCCGCCTCACCTGCCTCGAACCCCCCGCCGAGGAGAACTGCGGTCGCTCCCGCAGCCACGCGACCCGCCGGGCCACCCCGCACGATGGTCGCTCCGGGAGAATCCCGTTCCGGCACCAGGGAATCGGGAGTACCGGCGTGGCCGCGAACACGGACGACCGGCCCGATCTCCCCGTCGATCCGGCAGTCGGACGGGTGGCGGAGTCGGCCGTGCGCCTCGTCCTCGAGGTGGTGGACGGTCGCCGTCCTGCCGTGCAGTCGGCGACCGTCCTCGACCCACGGCTCGTCTCCACGATCGTCACGGGCCGCACGCCACGCGCAGGTCGCAGCACCGCGGTCCTGTTGCGCACACGCGTGCGCCCCGTCGACGCGGACACCGTCGAACTGTTCGGCAGCTACGCCCGGGGGGAACGGGTGTTCGCATTCGCCGGGCGGATGGTGTGCAAGCGTCCCCGTCCACGCGCGCCGCATCGCTGGACGATCACGACCCTGTGGCTCGGCTGAGCCACAGGGTCGTGAGGTGGTCCGGCGCCGGCCGCGCAGTACGCGCCCTACCGGGCGGGGTCAGCGGTGCCGGTTGGTCTTCGCGTCGCGCCGGGCGGCGGCACGACGTTCCTTGCGGGTGCCCGCCTGCTTCGGTGCGGATCCCGCATCGGAACCGGCGGTCGTCCGCGCGACGTGGGCGCGGCCGTCCTCGTCGGGACCGGTGTAGGTCAGGCGCCGTTCGGTCTCGTCGAGACCCTTCGCCTGCAGCGCGGCCGGCGCGGGCTGCGCCGCATGTGCGGGCTGCGCGGGCCGGGCGGGCTGCGCCGGAGCAGGACGTGCGGCCTGCACGGGAGCCGCCGCGGCCAGGCTCGGAGCCGCCTGTGCGGCCGCTGCCGCCGAGGCCGCGGTGACCGCCACACCCGGCTGCTGTTGCTGCTGCGCAGCCTCGACCTGGAGGTTGAACAGGAATCCGACCGACTCCTCCTTCAGACCCTCGAGCATCGCGGTGAACATGTCGAAACCTTCGCGCTGGTACTCGACGAGGGGATCGCGCTGCGCCATCGCGCGCAGGCCGATGCCTTCCTTGAGGTAGTCCATCTCGTAGAGATGCTCGCGCCACTTGCGGTCGAGGACCGACAGCAGCACGCGACGCTCGAGTTCGCGCATCGCGTTCTCACCGGCGATGGCCTCGAGTTCGGCCTCGCGACGCGCGTAGGCGGCGCGGGCATCCTCGAGCAGGACCTCGAGCAGACCGTCGCGGTCGAGGTCCTCGTTCTCGGCGACGAGCGTCTTGTGGTCGACACCCACCGGGTAGAGGGTCTTGAGCGCCGTCCACAACTGCTCGAGATCCCAGTCCTCGACGTATCCCTCGGCGGTCGCGCCGTCGACGTAGGCGGTGACGACGTCGGTGAGCATGTGCTGCACCTGACCCTCGAGGTCCTCGCCGCGCAGGATCCGGCGACGCTCCTCGTAGATGACGGTGCGCTGCTGGTTCATCACCTCGTCGTACTTGAGCACGTTCTTGCGGATCTCGAAGTTCTGCTGCTCGACCTGTGTCTGGGCGCTCTTGATGGCCTTGGAGACCATCTTCGCCTCGATCGGCACGTCGTCGGGCAGGTTCAGCCGGGTCATGATCGATTCGAGGGCCGCACCGTTGAAGCGCCGCATCAGTTCGTCGCCGAGCGAGAGGTAGAACCGCGACTCGCCCGGGTCGCCCTGACGGCCGGAACGGCCGCGCAACTGGTTGTCGATGCGACGGGACTCGTGCCGCTCGGTGCCGAGCACGTACAGGCCACCGGCCGCGCGCACCTTCTCGGCGTCGGCCTTCGACTCGGCCTTGATCCGCTCGAGGGTCTCGTCCCAGGCCGCCTCGTACTCCTCCGGAGTGTTCACCGGATCGAGACCACGCTGACGCAGCGCGATGTCGGCGAGGATGTCGGGGTTGCCACCGAGCACGACGTCGGTACCACGACCGGCCATGTTGGTTGCGACGGTCACCGCACCGGAACGACCGGCCTGCGCGATGATCTGCGCTTCCTGCTCGTGGAACTTCGCGTTGAGCACGCTGTGGGGCACACCACGCTTGGTGAACTGACGCGACAGGTACTCGGACCGCTCGACGCTCGTCGTACCGATGAGGACCGGCTGCCCCTTCTCGTGACGCTCGACCACGTCGTCGACGACGGCCGCGAACTTCGCTTCCTCGGTCTTGTAGATCAGGTCGCCCTGGTCGACACGCACCATCGGACGGTTCGTCGGGATCGGGATGACCCCGAGGCTGTAGATCTGGTGGAGCTCGGCGGCCTCGGTCTCGGCCGTACCCGTCATGCCCGACAGCTTGTCGTACAGGCGGAAGTAGTTCTGCAGCGTGATCGTGGCCAGCGTCTGGTTCTCGGCCTTGATCTCGACGCCTTCCTTGGCCTCGATCGCCTGGTGCATGCCCTCGTTGTAGCGGCGGCCCGACAGCACACGACCGGTGAACTCGTCGACGATGACGACTTCGCCGTTGCGGACGATGTAGTCCTTGTCCTTGGCGTAGAGCTCCTTGGCCTTGATGGCGTTGTTCAGGTAGCTCACCAGCGGCGAGTTCGCCGCCTCGTACAGGTTGTCGATGCCGAGCTGGTCCTCGACGAATTCGACACCGGCCTCGTGCACACCGACGGTCCGCTTCCGGATGTCGATCTCGTAGTGCACCTCGGGCTTGAGCAGCTTCACGATGCGGGCGAACTCGGAGTACCACTTGCTCGACGCGTCGGCGGGACCCGAGATGATCAGCGGCGTCCGGGCCTCGTCGATGAGGATCGAGTCGACCTCGTCGACGACCGCGAAGTTGTGTCCGCGCTGCACGAGGTCGTCGAGCGAGTGCGTCATGTTGTCGCGCAGGTAGTCGAAGCCGAACTCGTTGTTGGTGCCGTAGGTGATGTCGGCGGCATAGGCTGCGCGGCGCTGCGCCGGCGTCATCCCGGACAGGATCACGTCGGTCTCGAGCCCGAGGAAACGGTGCACACGGCCCATCCACTCGGCGTCGCGCTTGGCGAGATAGTCGTTGACCGTGACGACATGGACGCCGTCGCCGGAGATCGCGTTGAGGTAGGCCGGCAGCACGCAGGTGAGGGTCTTGCCCTCACCGGTCTTCATCTCGGCGATATTGCCGAAGTGCAGCGCCGCGCCACCCATGATCTGGACGAGATAGTGCTTCTGCCCGAGCACCCGGAAGGACGCCTCCCGGGCGGTCGCGAAGGCCTCCGGGAGCAGATCGTCGAGCGTCTCGCCGTCCTGGTAGCGGCTCCGGAACTGCTCCGTCATGGCCCGGAGCTCGGCGTCGGTCAGGGCCTCGAAGTCCGGGGAGAGGGAATCGACATGCTCGGCGATGTGCTTGAGCCGCTTGACCATGCGACCTTCACCGATCCGGAGCAGCTTCGTCAGCGACAGCACTGGTGTGTTCGTCCTCAATCTCGGGTACCTGCACGGACAAGAAATCCGGCCGAGGCCTTGTCGGACCCCGGCCGGATTCCATGGTAGGCGCTGCGCGGGAGTGACCGCGATGGCGAGGTGCCTCAGGTCACTCCCGGCAGTGTCACACGAGCCTGATCAGACCGTAGTCGAAGGCGTGTCGCCGGTAGACCACGGACGGCTTGTCCGTCTCCTTGTCGTGGAACAGGTAGAAGTCGTGACCGACGAGTTCCATCTCGTAGAGGGCGTCGTCGACGGTCATCGGCGCAGCGTTGTGTTCCTTCGTCCGGACGATGCGACCGGGACCGTCCTGGGATTCCTTCTCGCTGTCGCCGAACGACAGATCGGGCGAGATCGCGAGCTCGTCGTCACGGGCGAGAGCCGCGGTGGCTTCCGCCACGGACACGGGCGTCTTCTCACCGTAGGAGACCTTGCGGCGCTCCTTCGTCCTTCGCAGGCGCGATTCGAGCTTGCTGATCACAGACTCGAAGGCAGCGTAGAAACTGTCGGCGCTGGCCTCGGCCCGTACGATCGGTCCCTTCCCGCGGGCAGTGATCTCGACCCGTTGGCAACTCTTCTTCTGACGCCTGTTGCGTTCGTGCTGCAACTCGACGTCGAAGAGGAAGATCGTCGGATCGAAGCGTTCGAGCCGAGCGAGTTTCTCGGAGACGTAGATCCGGAAATGATCGGGGACCTCGACGTTGCGTCCTTTCACGACAACATCGGCACGGGGGCCTTCCGTGGCGGCATCGGCCTCTGCAACGGAACCTCTGGACTTCGAAGGGGTCGTCACGCGTACCTCCCGAGTTACGGCCGGCGCAGCCCGCGCGCCGGCATGATGAATGAGCGCGAGAGCGCACTCGCCCGGAATCGGAAGAACAAGCGTTTCCACCCGTCTACCTTGTTGTTTCCGGGTCTGATGGCGACGTTAGTACGTAACTCGAAGGTCTGCCACCGTTCCCACCCGATTTCACTTCGCGTCGCATTCCGGTCCTGGACGGGGCCCTGCCCGGACCCGTCGGAGTACTCACGCGTGGGCGATCACGAGCACTCCCACCGGGTACAATCCTGCGCGCCGGAGAGCCCGTACCGACTCGCGGGCGGTGGTTCCGGTGGTGAGCACATCGTCGACCACGAGTACCGGGATCGTCCGCGGCAGCCCGTCGGCGCTCACCGTCACGCGGCCGGCGAGGTTGCGTTGCCGGTCGGCCGCGGTGAGCCCCACCGAGTCGCGCACACCCGCCGCCACACCCAGGATCGGATGCACGTGGAGGTGAGGGTCGTGCGCCGCGGCGGCCCGGGCGGCACGCGCGACGGGATCGCCTCCGCGTGCCCGCGCGGCCCGCGCCCGGGTGGGGGCGGGCGCCACGATCAACGGCCCGCCGGGCAGCTCGCCCCATCTCCGCAGCCGCGTGATCGCGACCGCCCACGCGAGCCCGAGAGGCTCGGCGAGATCCCGCCGGGCGCGTTCCTTGGCGACGATCACCGCGCGACGCCGGGGGCCGGAGTACGGGCCCAGACTCCACACCGGGACCCCGGGCTCGACGCGGGGCGTCACCGTCCCGGGATGGTCGCCGAGTTCCCGCGCGCACTCTCGGCACCAGTTCACCCCGGGGTCGGCGCATCCCCCGCACCGGGCGGGCAGGACGAGATCGAGCAGGGCCGTCAGCACACCGCGAGTGTGCCGGATGTCACCGACAGCCGGGGTCGACGGCAGCACCGACAACCGGTGTCACCGGCACCGCGCTCAGCCCGGCAGGACGGGAATCGCGGCCATCCCGGCGAGGCCGGGCACCTCCCGCCAGTACCGGTCGCCGGCGGGGTCGCGGTTGTTGAGCTGGAAGACCGTCCGGGAATCCGCGACGAACTCGCTCGCCGTGGACGCCTCGACCGCCACCACCGGGGGCGTGAGATTGCGGCTCGGCAGTGCGTCGATGCGTGAGCCGTCCACCGCGACCTGCACGACGGGCACGTCGGCCGACGCGCGGGAGACGACGATCGTGTCGGCCGTGCTCCAGTCCAGGGCGAGCGCGGGACCACCGAGACCGAAGCCGATCTCGCGCGGATTGGTGAGCGAGTACTCGCCGGTCGTGGTCGGCACGACGGTCGCGACGAAGACCCGCCCGTCGATGATCATGGCGGCGCGGACACCGTCGCGCGACAGGCGCAGTTCGGTGATGCGGCCGCCGAGACCGCGGACCGCGCCCGCCTCCACCCCGACGACGGTGACCCGCCCGGTGCCGGGTTCGCGCACCGCGCGCACCACCGAGGTCCCGTTGACGACCGCCCACACCGAATTGTTGTTGGGCGACCAGGACGGCCGGGTGATCGACTCGCCGTCGACCGCCGGCTCGGCACCGCCCTCGCTGTAGGCCCCCACCATGAGTTGCACGGCCGGTTCCGGTGCCGGTTTGCCGGTGTTCTCGACTGCGGCGACGAGCTCTCCGTCCAGCGACAGGGCGACCGACTGCAGGTCGTCGGACGCACCGAAGAAGCTGCGTACGGGGGTCACACCCGTCTCTGCGACGCTCACCAGCGCGCCGTCGAGCAGCGCGTGCAGACCCACCGTCACGCTCGACGCGGCGAGGGGGTTCATCGACGCCACGTCCGCGGTGGTCCACCCGTTCGGGAAGCGTTCGTCGAGCGGCTGGCCGTCGGCGAGGAGCTGGTACGGGCCGCTGATGTCGGCATTGGCGAGGGTCCAGATCACCTGTGCGGCGAGCAGTTCGCGATCCTGCCGCCCCATCGAGCCGACCCCCTGGAAGTCGATGCGGATGCCGCCGAGCCCGACGCCCACGTCGGTCGTGCGGCCGTCGGCCTTCGTCACCGATCCGATGACGGTGACGTCCTCGAGCAGATTCTTGACCGCAGGTGCCAGGACCTGCTTCGGGCCCTCGACGAGCAACCCCATCAGCTGGGAGGCCGTCTGCTCGGGTGTGCCCGTGATCCAGCGCGGATCCGGGACGACGGCGTTGCCCGTCGGGTCGAGGAAGTACAGCGAGCGCCGCTGATAGGTGTTGAGGAAACGGGGGCGGTCCATGATGACGCCGGCCGGCAGCCGGTCGATGCGCCACTCCCCGTCGGTGCGGACGAGTGAGAACCGCGCCTCGAACTCCCCGTCGGCGGGGCGGTAGATGCCGCCCTCCTCGAGAAAGCCGACGGTACTCGCCCGCACCACATAGGTGGCGCTGTCGCCGTCGCGTTCCTCGACGAGGACGTCGACCTTGTCGACGATCGTCGCGCTCGCGGCGTCGTCCCAGGTGTCGGACATCGTGGGCGTGAGGAACTGGCGGGCCGCGCGATGGCGGTTGGTCGGATCGGTGCTGGCCTGCAGGAAGTCGCGCAGGAGCAGATCGGGTTCGCGACCCGGCACCGGTGCGGCGACCTCCGTGGTCGAGGGACCGCGTTCGAGGGTTCCGATGGCCTGCGGGGAGGACGAATCGGGCAGCGTGGCACATCCCGACAACACGAGTCCGGCCACCGTCAGGAGGACGACGAGCACGCCCGCTGCACGCGGAGTCGAGCGGCTCATGTACTGGCTCCTTCGGACGGCGTGCTCGCAGGGTCGGTCGGGGACTCTCCGGTCGACGGCTGCTCCGGGGTGTCGTCGTCCGGTGGGGGCTTGCCCTGCACGGCCTTCGCGGCGCCGGGCACGAGAGGGAGGGGGCTGCGACCCACTTTACGTCCGCGTTCGCGGGGCAGGGTCAGCCGGAAGCTGGCACCTCGTCCCGGTTCGCCCCATGCCTCGAGTTTGCCGTTGTGCAGGTTTGCGTCCTCGACGCTGATGGCGAGTCCGAGACCGGTGCCACCGGAACGCCGGACCCGCGACGGATCCGAACGCCAGAACCGGTTGAAGACGAGCTTCTCCTCCCCCGGTCGCAGACCCACACCCTGATCGCGCACGACGAAGGCCGCGGCGGTGTCGTCGGCGCGCAGCCGCAGCAGGATCGGTTTGCCCTCACCGTGATCGATCGCGTTGGCGAGGAGGTTCCGCAGGATGCGTTCGACACGACGCGGATCGACGTCGGCCTCGACGGGTTCGTCCGGCATGTCGACGATGAGTTCGGTCGCGGTCTCGCGGGCCAGGTGACGCACGGTCGAGACGGCGGCACGCGCACACATCCGCAGGTCGAGACGCTCGGAGGCGAGCTCGGCGACACCGGCGTCGTGCCGGCTGATCTCGAGCAGGTCGTTGAGCAGACTCTCGAAGCGGTCGAGTTCGGCGACGAGCAGTTCGGAGGACCGTTTGAGGACGGGGTCGAGGTCGTCGCTGCCGTCGTGGATGAGGTCGGCGGCCATGCGTACCGTCGTCAGCGGGGTGCGCAGTTCGTGGCTCACGTCGGAGGTGAACCGCTTCTGCAGGTTGCCGTACTCCTCGAGCTGGGTGATCTGGCGCGACAGGCTCTCGGCCATCTCGTTGAACGACATCGCGAGCCGGGCCATGTCGTCCTCGCCGCGGACCGGCATGCGTTCCTTGAGCCGCCCGTCCGCGAAGCGCACGGCGATCCGGGAGGCCGACCGGATGGGCAGCACGACCTGCCGGGCGACGATCATCGAGATCGCCGCCAGCAGGACGAGCAGAACCACGGCACCGACGAGCAGGGTGCCGCGGACGAGGGCGAGGGTGCGTTCCTCACCGCCGAGCGGGAAGACGAGATACAGCTCGAGCGTCGAGATGTCGGAATCGGTGGGGCTGCCCATGATCAGGGCCGGCCCTGTGTAGCCCTCGGGATCGGCGACGGTCACGAACTGGTATGCGATCTGCCCGTTCTGGACGAAGGCGCGCAGGTTCTGCGGGATCTGGTCGGCGGGCCCGCTCGAGGTGGGGGCCCGCGGACCGTCGCCGGGGACGATGAGGACGGGATCGAAGGTTCCGGCGACGCCGGTGTCCTGTCCCCCGTCGCTGCCGCGGCTGGTGAGGATCGCCGCGGCACCGTCGAGACGGACCGCGAGCGAGCCCGAGTCGTCGGCGCCCGCGAGCTGCCCCTCGACGAGTGCGCGCGAGCGATCCATCTCCTCGGTCGCCGCGTCGATCTTCACTTCGAGCAGACGGTCGGTGATCTGGCTCGTGAGTACCACTCCGAGCACGAACATGACGATCAGCGACAGCGTGAGGGTCGAGGTCACGACCCGCAGCTGCAGCGATCGTCGCCAGGTGTGCGCGAGTCGGCTGCTCATCGACCGCGACCACCTCACCAGCGGCAGCGTCCTACGCGTGATACGCCGCCGAAGCCGGTAGGTTCGGATCACGGCGGTCCGGCCTTGTAGCCGACCCCCCGCACCGTGAGCACCGCCTCGGGATTCTCGGGATCCTTCTCGACCTTCGCGCGCAAGCGCTGGACGTGGACGTTCACGAGCCGGGTGTCGGCGGCATGCCGGTAACCCCAGACCTGTTCGAGCAGGACCTCACGGGTGAACACCTGGCGCGGCTTGCGCGCGAGGGCCACGAGCAGGTCGAACTCGAGAGGCGTGAGCGAGATCGCCTCGTCGCCGCGGGTGACCTTGTGGGCGGGGACGTCGATGGTGATGTCGCCGATCGTCAGGACCTCGGCCGGTTCCTGCTCGGTGCGGCGCAGACGGGCCCGCACGCGTGCGACGAGTTCCTTCGGCTTGAACGGCTTGACGATGTAGTCGTCGGCGCCGGATTCGAGGCCGAGGACGACGTCGACCGTGTCGGACTTGGCGGTGAGCATCACGATCGGCACACCCGAATCCGCGCGGAGCACGCGGCAGACGTCGATGCCGTTCATGCCGGGGAGCATGAGATCGAGCAGGACGAGGTCGGGCCGGATCTCACGCACGGCACCGAGCGCCTGCGTGCCGTCCCCCACCACGAACGGTTCGAATCCCTCGCCGCGCAGCACGATCGTGAGCATCTCGGCCAGCGCGGTGTCGTCGTCGACTACCAGAATCCTCGGCTTCATAGCCTCTATCGTGTCACCCCTTCACCGTCGTGAAGCAGATTTGAGATGTGAACGGCGAGTTGTGGCGCGGAGGTCTGCGGGCCCGCGACCTCCCACGGAGACATCCACTGCTGCTGCGCGAGCCCGTCGTACACCGCGCCCGTGCGTTCCTGTAGACCGCCGTCGCGCTCGTAGGCGTCGCGGTCTCGGTCCGCCTCGGTCGCGGCGCGGCGGCGGGCGCGCTCCGCGGCCAATTCGACGGGAACGCGGAGCAGCACCTGCAGATCGGGTACCGGAAGCCCGAATCGTTCGAACTCGAGCCGGCGGATCCACTCCACCGCCGGGCCGGTCGCGTCCTCGTTCCGGCGCGCCGCGGTGTACGCGGCGTTGGACGCGACGTACCGGTCGAGCAGCACGATGTCGTTGTCGGCGAGCAGTTTCCGCAGTTCGTCGGCCGCATCACGACGGTCGAGGGCCCACAGCAGGGCCATCGCCTCGACGCTCGAGGCGGTGTCGCCGTGGTGCCCGCGCAACGCCTCCGCGCCCAGATCGGCGTGGATCGACTTCCCGTAACGCGGGAAGGCCAGCGTCGCGACCTTCCGTCCGGCCTCGCGCCAGGTCTCGACGAGACCGGCGGACAACGTCCGTTTGCCGGCCCCGTCGAGACCTTCGACGACGATCAGATCACTCATGCGCTCCGCGTTTCCCGTCGAGTGCCCGGGATCAGTAGCGGTAGTGCTCGGGCTTGTACGGGCCCTCGACGTCGACGCCGATGTACTCGGCCTGTTCCTTGGTCAGCTTCGTGATCTGCCCGCCGAGCGCCTCGACGTGGATCTTCGCGACCTTCTCGTCGAGATGCTTGGGCAGGCGGTAGACCTCGTTGTCGTACTCGTCGGGCTTGGTCCACAGCTCGATCTGGGCGATCACCTGGTTCGCGAACGAGTTGCTCATCACGAAGGAAGGGTGGCCCGTGGCGTTGCCGAGGTTGAGCAGGCGGCCCTCCGACAGGACGATGATCGAATGACCGTCGGCGAAGGTGAACTCGTCGACCTGCGGCTTGATGTTGATCCGCGTGACGTCGGCTGCGCGCTCGAGGCCGGCCATGTCGATCTCGTTGTCGAAGTGGCCGATGTTGCCGAGAATGGCCTGGTGCTTCATCGCCTTCATGTGCTCGAAGGTGATGATGTCCTTGTTGCCCGTCGCGGTGATGACGATGTCGGCCCGGCCGATGAAGTCCTCGACCGTCACGACGTCGTAGCCGTCCATCATGGCCTGCAGCGCGTTGATCGGGTCGACCTCGGTGACCGACACGCGTGCACCCTGGCCGCGCAGCGCCTCGGCGCAACCCTTGCCGACGTCGCCGTAACCGCACACGAGCGCGGCCTTGCCGCCGATGAGCACGTCGGTGCCGCGGTTGATGCCGTCGAGCAGCGAGTGCCGGGTGCCATACTTGTTGTCGAACTTGCTCTTGGTGACCGAGTCGTTGACGTTGATCGCCGGGAACGCGAGTTCGCCGGCCGCCGACAGCTGGTACAGGCGCAGCACGCCGGTGGTGGTCTCCTCGGTGACGCCCCGGACCGACTCCGCGACGGTGGTCCACTTCTTCGAATCGGCGGCGAGCGAGCGGCGCAGCAGTTCGAGGAAGACCTTGTACTCGGCGGAGTCCTGCTCCTCGTCGATCGGCGGGACGACGCCGGCCTTCTCGAACTGGGCACCCTTGAGCACGAGCATCGTGGCGTCGCCACCGTCGTCGAGGATCATGTTGGCGGGTTCACCGGGCCAGGTGAGCATCTGCTCGGCAGCCCACCAGTACTCCTCGAGAGTCTCGCCCTTCCACGCGAAGACCGGGACACCCTCGGGCTCCTCGGCGGTACCGTGCGGGCCGACGACGATCGCCGCGGCGGCGTGGTCCTGGGTGGAGAAGATGTTGCACGACGCCCAGCGCACCTGCGCACCGAGGGAGACGAGCGTTTCGATGAGCACAGCGGTCTGGACCGTCATGTGCAGCGAGCCGGAGATCCGTGCGCCCTTCAGCGGCTGCACCTCCGCGTACTCGCGGCGCAGCGCCATCAGGCCCGGCATCTCGTGTTCGGCGAGCCGGATCTCCTTGCGCCCGAATTCGGCGAGGGACAGATCGGCGACCTTGAAATCGAGACCGTTGGCCCGGTCGGCGACGAGCGTGGTGTCGGACACGTGCAGATGCCTCTTCCTGTCGGCAGACAATGGTGGTTCCAGGCTATACAACCTGAGCAAGGATCGGCCGAGCAGATCGTCCACCGACGGTTCCGCCCCGGCCGACCGGCCGGTCAGCCGCGGACGGCGGCCCGTTCGACGAACGGCACGAGCAGATCGGCGAGGTCGGCGGCGACGTCGCGCCCCGAAGCCGGAGGCATGGAGACGAAACTCAGCGCCACCCGCACGACGGCGCGCGCCAGGATCCCGGCGTCGGATTCGGACGCCGCGATCCAGCTGTGATGGAAGGTCTCGGTGAGGCGGCCCGCGCCCCGCTCGAGGATGGGGGCGGCGTCGGTGGTGATCAACCGCAGCAGGTCGGGCTTGGCCTCACCGCTCAGCAGCGACTGCACGAGGGGGTCGGCGGCGGAGGCCTCGAAGAAGAACGCGAAGCCGTCGACGAGCGCGGCGCGCGCATCCCCGACGTGCGCGTACACCGAATCGGCCACGGCGTCGACGAACTCGTCGACCAGCCGCAGCGCGTAGCCCTGCGCCAGGCCCTGCCGGGAGGAGAATTCCTTGTAGAGGGTCTGCCGGCTGATGCCGGCGGTCCGGGCGACGTCGCTCATCGTGACGGCCGACCAGTCGCGTTCGAGCAGCAGCTCCCGCATGGCGTCGAGGATCGTCGAGCGCAACAGCACCCGACTGGCCTCGTGGAAGGGAACCCGCGCGTTCGGCATGGGAGGAACGCTCTCACGCACGGATGTGCTCGTCAAAGCAACGCGAACCGTGATCCACCGTGCTGTGATTCACCGCACAGGGGTTCACCGGCGGACGATCTCCACCATCTCGAAGTCGGCCTTGGCAGCACCGCAGTCCGGGCAGGACCAGTCGTCGGGGATGTCCTCCCACCGGGTGCCGGGCTCGATGCCCTCGTCGGGCCATCCCTCGGCCTCGTCGTATTCGAAACCGCACACCAGACAACGGAACAAGCGGTAATCGGTACTCACGGGGTGTACTCCTCGAAATCGATCTTCTCCCGGACTCCGCAGTCGGGGCACGGCCAGTCGTCCGGCACCTCGGACCACGCGGTGCCGGGCGGGAAACCCTCCCGCGGGGCGCCGGCACTCTCGTCGTAGGTGAACTCGCAGACGGGACAACGGTAGGACGCCACGATCACTTCCCTTCCGCGGCAGGGTGATCCACTACTCCGTAGCGGGCGAGGATCTTCTCGCGGCGACGCGGCTCGATGTTCGCGCGGGTGATGTCGCCGTCGTAGTGGTCGAGCACACGATGATCCATGACCTTGCGCCACAACGGTGGGATGTAGGCGAGGGTGATCATCGTCGCGTAGCCGGCCGGCAACTGCGGCGAGACCTCCATGCTTCGCAGGGTCTGGTAGCGCCGGGTGGGATTGGCGTGATGGTCGCTGTGCCGCTGCAGGTGGTAGAGGAAGATGTTCGTCACCAGATGGTCGCTGTTCCAGCTGTGCGCGGGCGAGCAGCGTTCGTAACGCCCCTTACCGGTCTTCTGCCGGAGCAGGCCGTAGTGCTCGAGATAGTTCACGACCTCGAGCAGCGAGAAGCCGAAGATCGCCTGGATCACGAGATACGGCGCGATGGAGAGACCGAAGACGCCGAGGAGCACCGCGTACAGGGCGACGGAGATCGCCCACGCGCTGAGGACGTCGTTGTGCACGCTCCACACCGGCTTGCCGAGCCGTTCGAGGCGGGCCCGCTCGAGACGCCATGCCGAACGCAGACTGCCGACCACGCTGCGCGGCAGGAAACGCCAGAAGCTCTCCCCGAACCGCGCCGAGGCGGGATCCTCCGGAGTCGCGACGCGCACATGATGCCCGCGATTGTGCTCGATGTAGAAGTGGCCGTAGAAGGCGGGGGCGAGAGCCCACTTCGACAGGCGCCGTTCGAATTCGACCTTCTTGTGACCGAGCTCGTGCGCCGTGTTGATCCCGATGCCCGCGACCACGCCGACCGAGATGGCAAGACCGATCTCCGACACCACGCCGAGGCCGCCGTCGATGCCGAGCCAGGACAGGTCGTCGGCCGACCACAGATAGCAGGCGAAGATCAGCGACGCGAACTGGAAGGGCAGATACAGGTAGGTGCAGTAGCGGTAGAAGCGGTCGTTCTCGAGTTGTTCGAACAACTCGTCGGGAGGGTTCTCCCCGTCGGGCCCGACGAACAGGTCGAGCAACGGTACGAGGACGTAGATCAGCAGTGGGCCGATCCACCACAGGACCGGGGTGACACTCTGCAGTCCGAGCTGGTTACCGCCCCACACCAGCGCGGTGGCGACGAACAGGGCCGTCGGAGGCACCAGCCCCAGAAGCCACAGATGGCGTTTGCGGTCGCGCCATGGGAAATCGGGCCGGGCCACCGAATCCGCCGATGCCGTACTCATGTCGGGTCTCCTCATCACCGTCGATAACGCAGAGCACGCCATCCCCTTGGTGACGCACACCACTCATAGCTTGACTCTAGAACGGTATTCGTCCGGCGTCTAGACATTTGATCGAATTTGTAAATCTCGCGAGTGGTGGCGGGAAACGACGAAGGCGAGCCCGTGCGGGCTCGCCTTCCGTTCGAATCGGTCCCGACCGGGACCCGGCTCAGGACTCGTCGACCACCGATGCCGACACCTCGCCGAGGCGGGCCCGGAAGACCTGCGTGTCCGCGGCACAACCGTGGACGGCCGGCCGCCGATCGCAGGCCGACAGCCACGCCGAGTCGCCGGGCTTCAGCGTCACCGACTCGCCCTCGCATTCGACCCGCACATCGCCCGCGGTGCACAACAGGATCTGGGGGCCGTCGGCACCGACCTCGAGGGCGTCGCCGGCGCCGAGGTCGATGCGCGACAACGCGAACTCCGGCGCCGGAGTGCGGTAGCGGCGTTCGGCCGGGCCGAGCTGCCCCGGATCGGTCGCTGCCGAGATCTCCGGGACGGCTTCGAGGATCGGCACCGACGCCGCGCCGAAGTCGAGCACGCGCAGCAGTTCGGGCACGTCCACGTGCTTGGGAGTGAGACCGCCGCGCAACACGTTGTCGGAATTCGCCATGATCTCGACGCCCATGCCGTGCAGATAGGCATGCAGATTCCCCGCGTCGAGATAGAGTCCCTCCCCCGGCTGCAGAGTGATGCGGTTGAGCAGCAGGGACGCCAGCACCCCGGCATCGCCCGGGTAGAAATCCGCCAGCTGCAGAGCCGTACGCACCTCCGGAACGAAGTCGCGTTCACCGTCCCGGCCGGTGGCGAGATAGGTCACGCAGCCGTCGAGCACACGCGGCAGCAGCGCCGCGAGAGCGGGCGGAGGCAACGTGATCCAGGTGGTGAACAGCGCCCGCAGACCACTCGAATCGGGTTGTCCCGCGAGCAGTCCCACATAGGGGTCGAGCTCCGGGACCGCCAGCGCCTCGAACAGCTCCACCGTCCGCTTCGGATCGCGGAAACCGGCGAGCGCCTCGAATCGCGTCAGCGCCACCACGAGTTCGGGCTTGTGGTTCGCGTCCTTGTAGTTGCGGACGGGCGAGTCGATCGGGATTCCCAGTGCTTCCTCGCGAGCAAACCCCTCGGCCGCCTGGCGGGCACTGGGATGCGCCTGCAACGACAAGGGCTCCTCCGCTGCCAGGAGCTTGAGGAGGAAGGGCAGCCGGGGACCGAACGCCCCCACAGCGCGGTCGCCGAGATGTCGCTGAGGCTCGGCCGACAGCAGATCGAGCAGCGAGTGCTCGTCGCCGTCCGAATCCACCAGCCTGGCAGGATCTGCCGGATGCGCACCGAGCCACAACTCGGCCTCGGGGTGATGGGACGGCACAGTGCGGCCACGCAAGGTGGCGATCGCGGTTCGCGATCCCCACGCGTACGAGCGCACCGCACCTTCGAGTCGGTGCACTATCTCCCCCCTGCCAATCCGAGATATGCAGCCGCCATCTCTGTGCGGACGGTCAACACTGCCACCTGTTCCAGCACGGTCGGCACCGTGCTCGACTCGAATTCTCCGACCACGGACATCACTTCCACATCCGGTAGTGCCGCCGTCCTCCGCTGCGCCGCCGACCGGTCGGGGTCCGTGCTGAGCACGAACACCCGCGCCGGTGCGATCGGCGCCGGTCCGTCCAGTTCCTCGTCGTGGAAGAACGGGTCGTAGTTCTCACCGCTCGCGGTGACGACGGCCATGAGCCGATCGCGCGCGACCAGAACGTCGCCGAGCGCCGCGGCACCCGAGACCACCCCCGCCTCCTGCAGCAAGGATTCCGACGCGTGCCGGGCGAGCACCGTCGTCGCGGCGGAATCACCCGCGAACACCACTCGGCGCGATTGCATGCGCACCGCGAGCGACTTCGCAGGATTGTGGAAGACCTCGTTCTCCGGATGATTGCGCGCCGCTTCCTCGTCGGCCGTGTCGGCCACGTCGGCGAGCGGTGGCACACCGGCGATCCGCACGGCGCGCTGCAGCACACCGAGCACAGCGCAGAACACCGCGACGTGCCGGGCGAGCACGTACCGCGTCCGGACGCGGATCCGGGGCGGCAACGACATCGCGCGGCCGGCCGCGACCGCCCGCACGGGACCCTCGTCCGGCGCGTCGACGACGACCTCCGCGCTGCGCCGCAGTCCGGCGTCGATGCTGCGGGCCAATTCCGGATCGCCGGCATCGTTTCCCGAGACCACCACGACGTCGAGCGCACCCACCCAGGGCGGGGTGGCCGGTGCGGCGACCAGCGGTACACCGGCCCGGTCCCCGAACAACGCGACGACCAGTTCGGCGGCCGATCGGGCGCGGGCATCGGTGCCGACGAAGACGACACTGCGAGGATGCATGTCGGTGAGCCGACCGAGCACACCTTCGTCGACCGCCGCGGCGACCGCACGGATCTGGGCACCGCCGAGGGCCGCGCTCCTGAGGATGCCGTCGACATCGGCGGCGAGCAGACCGCCCGCATCGTCGAAGTCGAACAGCGGTGAGGGTGCCGTCACGACCGCATCACCTTCCTTCCGCCGCCGCGACCTCGGCGAGCCACCTGACCGAGCCCGGCACGCCATGCACCGGCACCTCGATTATTCCTGTTGTCCCTCCGTCTACGCACGAACGACAGAAAGGATCTCCTTCACCAATGCCTCGACCTCACCGTCCGTGCGCGCCTCCACGTTGAGTCGCAGCAGCGGCTCGGTGTTGGACGCGCGCAGGTTGAACCACGCGTTGTCGGGCAGGTCCACGGTGACACCGTCGAGCCGGTCGACCGACACCGCGCGATCCTCGAACGCCGCGACGACCGCCTCGGTGCGCTCGGCCGCGTCGACGACCGTCGAATTGATCTCTCCCGACGCCGCATACCGGTTGTAGGAGCTCATCAACTCGGAGAGCGGGCCGTCCTGCGAGGCCAGCGCGGCGAGTACGTGCAGTGCCGCGAGCATGCCCGAGTCGGCGCCCCAGAAGTCGCGGAAGTAGTAGTGCGCCGAGTGTTCGCCGCCGAAGACGGCGCCGGTCTCGGCCATCTGCTGCTTGATGAACGAATGCCCGACCCGGGTGCGGACGGGCTTGCCGCCCTGCTCGGTGACGAGTTCGGGCACCACCCGCGACGTGATCAAGTTGTGGATGATCGTGGAACCGGGTTCCTCGGCGAGTTCGCGGGCTGCGACGAGCGCCGTCACCGCCGACGGCGTGACCGGCTCGCCGCGCTCGTCGACCACGAAGCAGCGGTCGGCGTCGCCGTCGAAGGCCAGGCCCACATCGGCGCCGGACTCGACGACCAGACGCTGGAGGTCGACGAGGTTGGCGGGGTCGAGGGGGTTGGCCTCGTGATTGGGGAAGGTGCCGTCGAGTTCGAAGTACAGCGGGACGAGGTCGACGGGCAGGGCGCCGAAGACGGCGGGGACGGTGTGGCCGCCCATCCCGTTACCGGCGTCGACCGCCACCGTGAGCGGTCGCATCTGCGCAAGGTCGACGAGACCGCGGACGAACGAGGCGTAGTCGTCGAGGACGTCGCGCTCGGTGATGCTGCCGCGCTCGCCCTCGTAGGCGGGAACACCTTCGACGAGATCGGCCGAGATCTGCGCCAGACCGGTGTCCTGACCGACGGGCTTGGCACCGGCACGGCAGAGCTTGATGCCGTTGTACTTCGCAGGGTTGTGGCTCGCGGTGAACATCGCGCCGGGTGCGTCGAGCAGACCCGACGCGAAGTAGAGCTGGTCGGTGGACGCGAGTCCGATGAGCACCACGTCGAGTCCTCGGGAGGTGACCCCGTCGGCGAAGGCCTGGGACAACGAGGGGGACGAGGCGCGCATGTCGTGCCCGATCACCACGCGGTCGGCGCTGCCCTCGCTGCGCAACAGGCGTGCGAACGACGCTCCGACCTCGCGGACGAACTCTTCGTCGATCTGCTCCCCGACGACTCCCCGTACGTCGTACGCCTTGATGACCGCTGACACCGACTCGGCAGCTCTCGCCACTGTATTGACTCCTGAACCTCGACTCGTGCGATGCCGTCCTCCGCGACATCGCACTCGCTCAGCCTAGTGCGAACGGCTCAGGACGTGGGATCGGGAAGCACACGCAGGTGCCCACGTCGGCCGGTGCGCGTGGTCGGCGGCACGACGGCCCGCTGGGGTTCCTCGGCATCGTCGTCGGCCGAGTCGGAGCGGGAACGCTCACCCAGTCCGGCCTCGCGTACGGCCTCGGCGAGGGCGGTCAGATCGTCCTCGTCGGGGGTGCCCGACGAGAACGCTCCCTCGTACCGGACGAGTTCCCATCCCTTGGGGGCCGTGATACGTGAACCGTGCATCTCGCAGAGATCCCACGAGTGCGGTTCCGCGACGGTCGCCAGGGGGCCGACGACGGCGGTGGAGTCCGAGTACACGTAGGTCAGCGTCGCAACAGCAGGGTTCTTGCACCCAGGCCGGCAGCATCGACGCAGTGTTCTCACGACTGGGAGCGTAGCGCGCCGAGCGCTCCAGGACTATTCGGACACACCGAAACGGGCGGCGGATTTTCGTGTCGTAGTGTCCATGGCATGGTCCGCGCACGACGTTCCCGCCCTGTGTCGTCCCGTTCCGTGGCACGCCGCGGCAGAGGAATCCGCGGTCCCCTGGTCCCGCAGAGCCTGCCCGCCTGGAAGACCCGCGCCGAGAAGTTCGACCTGCTCGTACTCGGGGCGTTCGCGCCGATCGACGCGCGCTGGCACGACCGCCTCACCAAGCTCGACATCGCCGTGGACGAGGTCCCGAAGATCCGGGCGCGCGATCCCGACTCGGTGAACTGGCCCGACGAAGTGGTCGCCGACGGGCCGGTGCCACTGTCCCGGCTCGTGCCCGCCGGGATCGATCGACGAGGGGCCGCCACCCGGGCGCGGATCGTGCTGTTCCGTCGCCCCCTCGAGGTGCGAGCGAAGGATCCGGACGATCTGACGGATCTGGTCCACGACGTCCTCGTGCACCAGGTGGCCACTTATCTCGGCGTCGAACCGGAAGTGGTGGATCCGACACTCGACGAGGACGACGAGGACTGAGAAACGTTCCGGACACATGACGAAGGCCGGGTTGCTCGTCCCCCACGGCCGCAACCCGGCCTTCGTCATCCGATTCGGTGTTTCACTCGGTCCCGTACTCCCCGTACCGGGCCGAACTCCTCGTCAGACTATTCCGCGCTTGAGGCGACGGCGTTCCCTCTCGGAAAGCCCGCCCCAGATACCGAACCGCTCGTCGTGAGCGAGGGCGTATTCGAGACATTCGTCCCGGACTTCACACCCCATGCAGATGCGCTTGGCCTCTCTGGTGGATCCCCCCTTCTCGGGGAAGAATGCCTCCGGATCGGTCTGCGCACAGAGCGCACGCTCCTGCCACTGCTCCTCGCCATCCGCAGGGTCGCCGAATCCCGAAATCACACTCAGGACGGGCACCCCGACGTCCGGGTAGTCACAGACAGCCTCGACTGCAGTATCGCTTCGAATGAGCTCGAAGCTGTCGCGCTCGCCGGCCATTGTCCCTCCTCACCTGCAGCGCCGAATCATGACCGGGGATCAACCCGCTGCCATCCCTCGAATACTCGTTCGAATGCGGGTTCACCGCAAGGAATCTCGAATTCGATTATCGAATGACATGTATGTGATTAGACACTTCGGGTGTGTCGCGGTCAAGCGGAGCGGCGTTGTTCACATATCATCGGCCGCTTTGCCGAAACGCGTTTCGGACGGCGCGCGACCGGGTAGATGACGCACCGCTTAGGCTTGGGCCGTGAATGTGACTGTATTGGTCGGAGGTGTCGGTGGGGCGCGTTTTCTCTCAGGTTTGCGCCGACTTCTCGATATTTCTCCCGGCGTCGAGCCGAATCCGGACGCGGCACACCGCATCACCGCGATCGTCAACGTCGGCGACGACGTCTGGATGCACGGTCTGAGGATCTGTCCGGATCTCGACACCTGCATGTACACCCTGGGGGGTGGGATCGACACCGAACGCGGCTGGGGCCGTGCGGGCGAGACCTGGAACGCGAAGGAGGAACTCGCCGCCTACGGTGCGATCCCCGACTGGTTCGGTCTCGGCGACCGCGACATCGCCACGCATCTCGTCCGCACGCAGATGCTGCGGACCGGCTATCCGCTCTCCGCCGTCACCGAAGCACTGTGCACCCGGTGGAAACCCGGCGTGACCCTGCTGCCCGTCTCCGACGACCGCAGCGAGACACACGTCGTCATCACCGATCCCGAGGACGGTGAGCAGCGCGCCGTGCACTTCGAGGAATGGTGGGTCCGCCACCGCGCCCAGGTGCCGACCCACAGCTTCGCGCACATCGGCGCGGAGGAGGCGAAGCCGGCTCCCGGAGTGGTCGAGGCGATCGAGAACGCCGACGCCGTCCTGCTGGCCCCGTCCAATCCTGTCGTGAGCGTCGGCGCGATCCTCGCGATCCCGGGTATCCGGGGCGCATTGCGCACCACGTCCGCGAAGATCGTCGGCCTCTCCCCTGTCATCGACGGCAAGCCCCTGCGCGGGATGGCCGATGCGTGCCTGGACGTCATCGGGGTGGAGACCACCGCCGAGGCCGTCGGCCGGTACTACGGTGCCCGCTCCGGCACGGGCATTCTCGACGGGTGGCTCGTGCACTCGACCGACCGCGCCGAGGTACCGGGCGTCGAGGTCCGGTCCGTTCCCCTGCTCATGACCGACACCGACGCGACGGCCGACATGGCCCGCGCCGCCCTCGAGCTCGCCGGAGTGAACCTGTGATGCCGGACGCCGTCGCCGACCCCTCGGTGCGCGACCACGCGCCGGGCGGTCCCATCGAGATCCTGCCCGTCCCCGGGCTTCCCGAGTTCCGCCCGGGAGACGACCTGGCTGCGGCCGTCGCCCGGGCCGCACCGTGGCTGACCGACGGGGACGTCCTCGTCGTCACGAGCAAGGTGGTCTCGAAGGTCGAGGGACGGATCGTCGCCGCACCCACCGATCCCGATGCCCGAGACGCACTGCGCCGGCGTCTCGTGAACGAGGAGGCCGTGCGCGTGCTGGCCCGCAAGGGCCGCACCCTCATCACCGAGAACAAGCTGGGCATCGTGCAGGCGGCCTCCGGGATCGACGGGTCGAACGTCGACAGCGCCGAACTCGCGCTGCTGCCCGAGGATCCCGACGCGAGCGCCTCCGCCCTCCGCGAGCGGATCGGTGCGCTGCTCGGCGTGCGGGTCGCCGTGGTGGTCACCGACACGATGGGTCGCGCCTGGCGCAACGGGCAGACCGACGCCGCGATCGGGTCGTCCGGGCTCCCCGTCCTCCACGGCTACGCGGGCTCGCACGATTCGCAGGGCAACGAACTGCAGGTGACGTCCGTGGCGGTGGCCGACGAGATCGCCGCGGCCGGCGATCTCGTCAAGGGCAAGCTCGGCGGTGTGCCCGTCGCCGTGGTGCGCGGACTCGACCTGCCCGACGACGGCTCCACCGCCCGCGCCCTGCTCCGCAGCGGCGAGGACGACCTGTTCTGGCTCGGCACCGAGGAGGCCCTCGAACGCGGCCGGCGCGAGGCACTTCTGTTGCGCCGGTCGGTGCGGCAGTTCGCTGCCGAACCCGTCGACCCCGAGGATCTGCGCGAGGCGATCGCCGAGGCCCTCACCGCCCCCGCACCCCACCACACCCGCCCGGTGCGGTTCGTGTGGGTGCGCACCGAACAGGTCCGTCGGCGGCTCCTCGACCGCATGCGCGAGAAGTGGGCCGAGGATCTCCGCGGCGACGGACTCGACCCGGTGGCCGTCGAACGCCGCCTCGCCCGCGGCGCGATCCTCTACGACGCGCCCGAGGTGATCGTTCCGTTCCGGGTGCCCGACGGCGCACACCACTACCCCGACGCGCGTCGCACCGCCGCCGAGGCCACGATGTTCACCGTGGCCGCCGGCGCCGCGGTCCAGGGCCTGCTCGTGTCCCTGGCCACCCGCGGCCTGGGGAGCTGCTGGATCGGTTCGACGATCTTCGCGCCCGAAGTGGTCCGCGGGGAACTCGGGCTGCCCGCCGAATGGTCGCCGCTCGGAGCGGTCGCCGTCGGCTACCCGCTCACCGAACCGGAACCGCGCGAACCCGCGGATCCGGGCGACGCCCTCGTGGAGCTGTAATCGTGTCGGCGCGTTCCCTGCACGCCTCGGCGATCGACCGGCTCACCACCTGGCACACCGACTCCGAGGACGCCGAGTCGCTGCGGCACACCATGCTGGCGTTCCTCGATTCGGCGCCCGACGGGTGTCTGCGCGAGCACGTGCCGGGGCACATCACGGCATCGTCGATCGTCCTCGACGCCGATCACCGCAACGTGCTGCTCACCCTGCATCCTCGGGTGGGGCGGTGGATCCAGCTCGGCGGTCACTGCGAGGCGTCGGACGAGACCGTCGTCGCCGCGGCACTGCGCGAGGCCACCGAGGAATCGGGCATCGCCGATCTGGTGATCGATCCGGATCTGCTCTCGGCGCACACCCATCCGATCACGTGCTCGCTCGGAGTACCCACCCGGCACCTCGACCTGCGGTTCCTGGTGACGGCACCCGTGGGCGCCCGGCCGGTGCGCAGCGACGAGTCCACCGACCTGCAGTGGTGGCCGGTCGACGCGCTGCCACCGGAGGCCGAGCACGAGACGATCGCGCACCTGGTGCGGCTCGCGGCGGCCCGACGGGCCTGAGACACCCGCGCTCGTCCCGGCGGGCCGCCGGGACGAGCGGAGGTCAGAACCGGATCGGTCCGAGCTCGGGATATTTCGGGGTGATGCCGTCGCCGGAGGAGACTCCGCGCAGTCGCCGCCCGATCCAGGGGACGAGGAACCCCCGCATCCATGCGCGGTCCGCGGCACGTTCCTGGGCCCGGGTGAGGACGGGTGCCTCGTCGAACTCCACCGGTCCGAGATCGTGTTCGACACCGAGCAGGTCGAGAACGCGGATCGCCATGTTGTGGTGGCCGGCCGCGGACATGTGCAGCCGGTCGAAGTCCCACATGCGCAGATCCCGGTACTCGTCGAAACGCCAGAAGTCGACGATGGTCGCGCCGTGCCGGTCGGCGATCGCCCGGACGAGCTCGTTGTACACGGCCCAGCGGCCGCGCAGGATCCCGAAGACCGGCGCCCAGCTGCCGTCGTAGGCCGTCCACATCAGGACGCGGGCGCCGGTCGCGGCGAGCTTGCCGACCGCCTCGTCGTATTCCGCCGCGAGCGCGTCGAGGTCGAGTTTCGGACGCATGAGGTTGTTGCCGCCGGCGTAGATCGTCACGAGATCGGGACGCATCGCCACGGCGGTCTCGAGCTGCTCGTCGATGATCGGTCGCAGCAACCTGCCCCGGATGGCGAGGTTCGCGTACGCGAAGTTCTCCGACCGGCGCGCCAGCTCACCGGCGACGAGATCGGCCCAGCCGCGTACCCCGTTGGGACGCGCCGGATCCGGATCACCCACACCCTCGGTGAACGAATCACCGAGGGCCACGTACCTTTCGAAACCCACTTCGACCTCTCGACTCACACGTCGGTACTGAACCGGATACCGCCGTCGGGGATCTTCACTCCCGGCCACACCCGGGCACCGCGCAGCAGCTCGCATCGCGCACCGATGTCGGCGCCGTCACCGATCACACCGTCGCGGATCAGGGCCCGCGGACCGACCCGTACACCGAAACCGATGATGCTCCGTTCGACCACCGCACCGGCCTCGACCCGCGCACCGTCGAAGATCACCGCGCCGTCCAGGCGGGCACCCGCACCGATCTCGGCGCCGCGGCCGACGACCGTGCCGCCGATGAGCAGGGCGCCCGGGGCCACGGAGGCACCCGGATGCACGAGCGACTCGCCGCGCTGCGGCGGGAGCGCCGGGGACGGAGCGATACCGCGGACCAGATCGGCCGAGCCACGGACGAAGTCCTCCGGGGTTCCCATGTCGCGCCAATAGGCCGCGTCGACGTGCCCGTACACCTTCTTGCCCTCGGTCAGCAGCGTCGGGAACACCTCGCGCTCCACCGACACCGGACGGCCCTCGGGGATCTGCTCGATGATCTCGCGGCGGAAGACGTAGCAGCCGGCGTTGATCTGATCGGTCGGCGGGTCCTGAGTCTTCTCGAGGAAGGCGGTCACCCGGCCGTCGTCGTCGGTGGGGACGCAGCCGAAGGCACGCGGATCGCTCACCCGCACCAGGTGCAGGGTCACGTCCGCCTCGGTCCGCACGTGGGTGTCGAGCACCGCACCGAGATCGGTGCCACCGAGCACGTCGCCGTTGAAGACCATCACGTTGTCGGCGCGCAGCTTCGGCAGCACGTTGCGGATACCGCCGCCGGTGCCGAGCGGCTCGGTCTCGGTGACGTATTCGATCTCGAGGCCGAAGTCGGAACCGTCGGCGAAGTGCTGCTCGAAGACCTCGGCCTTGAACGAGGTGCCGAGGACGACGTGTTTGATGCCCGCCTCACGGATCCGCGCGAGCAGATGGGTGAGGAAAGGCACCCCCGCGGTGGGCAGCATCGGCTTGGGTGCCGACAGGGTGAGCGGCCGTAGCCGCGTGCCCTGTCCACCGACCAGAATCACCGCATCGGTGTGCGGTGCCGACTCACTCGTCATCGTCTCCCCTGTTCACTGTCGTGCCGACCCGAATGTCCCGGTCGGTCCTCCCGTTCCGACGCTCCCGCACGGCTGCCGCGACCGCGACCCGCGATCGCACCGCGAGCCCGGCCCGCAACGCCCATCGCAGCGGCGCCTGCCACCGATGGGGGTGGCGGTCCGCCTGGAAGCGGTAGGCACTCTCGTGGTGTGCCGGGAGCATCAGTTCGGGGTGCCGTCCGGCCGCGTGGCCCTTGGCGTGCGTGACCACCGCGGACGGCACGTACACGTTGAGCCAGCCCGCCCGGCCGAGCCGGTCGCCCAGGTCCACGTCCTCCATGTACATGAAGTATCGCGAATCGAAGCCGTCGATCGAATCGAACGCCGCGCGTCGCAGCAGCAGGCACGATCCGGACAGCCAGCCGACGGGGCGCTCGCCGATCTCCTCGTTCTCCTGGCGGTAGCGGCGTGTCCACGGGTTGGCGGGCCAGACGGTGCCGAGCAGCGCGTGACCGGCACCGGACGCCAGGGTGGGGACGGTGCGCGCCGAAGGGTAGACGCTGCCGTCGGGTTCGTGGATCAGCGGTCCGAGCGAGCCGGCGCGCGGCCAGCGACGCGCCGCCTCGAGCAGTTCGTCGATCGAACCGGGGTGCCACCGGACGTCCGGGTTCACGACGATCACGAACTCCGCGGACGGGTCGATCTCGGCGACCGCGCGATTGATCGCCCCGCCGTATCCGATGTTTCCCCCGGTCCGGAGCAGCCGCACGTTCTCGTGTGCCGCCTCGGCGGCCTCGGGAGCACCGTCGGTCGAACCGTTGTCGGCCAGGATCACCTGTGTCGGCAGAACGGTCGCGGAGGTGAGCGAGGTGAGAAAGTTCTCGAGGTGCTCACCGGGCGAATAGGTCACCGTCACCACGGCCAGCGTCGAATCCACGCCGGTCACCTTAGCGACCTCGGCGGTGTGCGACACCTCACGGGCCGTTTCCTCACACGTCATCGCGCGGGCGGCACGGTTCCGCCACCGGCGATCGCCTCGTGCAACGCCTCCCGCCACGGACGGAAGCGCGTCAGGCCGGCACCGATCCAGGCACTGTCGTCGAGCACCGAATAGGCCGGCCGCGGCGCGGGGCGGACGAACTCGTCGCTGCCACAGGGCTGCACCCGCTCCGGGTCGGCGCCGATCTCCTCGAAGACCGCCCGGGCGAGGTCGAACCACGTCGCTTCTCCGGCGTTCGTGGCATGCAGGATCCCACCGGGGATCCGGTCACCGTGCCCGGCGAGTTCGATCAGTCCGTCGGCCAGGTCGCGCGCGTAGGTGGGGCAACCACGTTGGTCGTCGACGACGCGCAGGGTCTCCCGCTCGCCCTCGAGCCGCCGCATGGTCGCGACGAAGTCGTTGCCGTCGCCGGTGTACACCCAGGCGGTGCGCACCACGTGCGCGGTGGGAAGCACCTCCAGCACCGCCCGTTCACCGGCGAGTTTGGTGCGGCCGTAGGCGGTGCGCGGGCCGGTCGGCGCGTCCACGCGGTAGGGCTCGGTCGCGTCGCCGGCGAAGACGTAGTCGGTGGAGACATGGACGAGATGCGCGCCCTTGTCGGCACACACCGCGGCCAACACGCCCGGGCCCGTGCCGTTGACCTCGGCGGCCCGGTCCTCGTCGGTCTCGGCGGCGTCGACGGCGGTGTACGCCGCGGCGTTGACGACCACGGAACCGGGTTCGACCGCGGCAGCCACGGCCTGCGGGTCGGTGATGTCGACCTCGGACGATCCGACACCGCGGATCGGTATTCCCGCCGCCGTGCCGCGGTTCACGAGATGACGGCCGAGCTGGCCACGGGCTCCGGTGACGAGAACGCTACGCACTCGAAGAAGTCTGGCACGCCGGAGTGGTGTGCGCCGAGCGAGCGCACCCACCAGTAGCCTTCACTCGAGAGACTCGACCATCGACCCGTAACACCCACAGGAGGAGCACCAGGTGCCGCCAGAGCCGCGTCGCCGCACCGGAAGGCGTCCCAGTTCGACGGGACGCCGCACCCGTGCGGGCGATCCGACAGCTGCCGACGGCAGGTACCGCCGCGAACCGCGCGCCGGGCGGTCCCGTCCCGATTCTGCCGCCGGGCAGCCCCGTCACGATTCTGCCGCCGGGCAGCCCCGGCGTACCGCCCGGCGCCGGCCGCCCCCTCCTGCCGGGGCCACGCCGGGAGAAGTGCGGGTGTACAACGGCAGGCCGTGGCAGATCGCCGTCGCGATCGCGGCGTGCCTCGTGCTGGTCGTCACCGGTGTGGCCTGGCGCAGCGTCGACGCGTTGCAGTCGTCGCTGGCGTCGGTACGGGGGCTCGCCCTCGGCGACGGGGAGGACGGTGCCGTCGACATCCTGCTGGTGGGTACGGACAGCCGTACCGACGCGCACGGCAATCCCCTCTCCCAGCGCGAACTCGACGCGCTGCGCGCAGGTGAGGAAGTAGCGAACAACACCGACACCATCATCCTGATCCGCGTGCCGAACGACGGCCGGTCGGCGACCGCGATGTCGATCCCGCGCGACACCTATGTCGAGGTTCCCGAGATCGGGATGTCGAAGATCAACGCGGCGTACGGCGCCACGAAGGCGAACCGGCGCACCGAACTGATCGAGGCGGACGCCGACACGAGCGAGGCCGAACTCGAAGCCGAGTCCACCCAGGCGGGCCGGGAAGCCCTGATCGAATCGGTCGCCGACCTCACCGGGGTGACGGTGGACCATTACGCCGAGGTCGGGCTTCTCGGGTTCGTGCTGCTCACCGACGCCGTCGGCGGTGTCGACGTGTGCCTGAACGCGCCTGTGGACGAACCGCTCTCGGGTGCGAGGTTCGACGCAGGTGTGCAGACCCTGCAGGGTTCGGATGCTCTGAGTTTCGTCCGCCAACGTCACGATCTTCCCCGCGGCGATCTCGACCGGATCGTACGGCAGCAGGTGTTCATGGCGTCGCTGGCACAGAAGGTGCTCAGCGCCAAGACCCTGTCCAATCCGTCCAAGGTGAGTCAGCTGACCGCCGCGGTGCAGCGGTCCGTGGTGCTCGACTCCGATTGGGACATCATGGCGCTGGCCACCCAGCTGCAGGGCCTGGCCGGAGGCGACGTGACGTTCTCGACGATCCCGGTGCAGGACATCAACGCGATGACCGACTACGGCGAATCGGTGGTCCAGGTGGATCCGGACGAGGTACGCGACTTCGTCGCCGAGTTGATCGGCCGGGAGCCCGACGGCAGCGAGACCACCTCCACGCCGGTGCCCGCCCCCGACATCGACGCATCGGCCGTCACGGTCGATGTCGCGAACGCCGGATCGGTGTCCGGACTGGCCTCGCAGGTCGCTGCGGCTCTGTCCGCCGAGGGATACGTCGAGGGCGAGGTGGGCAACTACACCGGTTCCGGCGTGGGAACCTCGACGGTCTTCGGTGCCGACGAGGACTCCGACGAGACCCGCGCGGTGGCGGCGGCACTCGGTGGCCTCGACACCGCGTCCGATCCCTCGCTGCCCGCCGGCACCGTGCGGGTGGTGCTCGCCGGCGACTACACCGGTCCGGGCTCGGCGTCCTACACGGGGTCGTCCACGGCCGCGTCCGCCGCCGACGTCGGTGTGAGCCCGGCCGGTGGCACCGCCACCCCGGCTCCCGCCGCACCGCCCATCGATGCGGGATCCGACGGCCCGCGCTGCGTGAACTGACAGCTGCATGAACCGACATCCTGGAAGAAGACAATCGTGACCACCCTGACCGACGCCCTGCTCGACCCGATCCTCGCCGACGATCCGGCGGGTCCGCGGATCACCTGGTACGACGACGCGACCGGTGCACGCATCGAACTGTCGGCCCTGACCCTCGCGAACTGGGCCGCCAAGACGGCCAACATGATTCGCGAGCAGTTCGGCGTCCTTCCCGGCGGTCGCGTCGCAGTGCTGCTGCCCGCGCACTGGCAGAGCGCCGCGGTGCTGCTCGGTGCGTGGTGGGCCGGTACCGAGGTCGTGCTCGAGGCCGATCCGGACGCCGAGCTCGCTTTCGTCACTTCCGACCGGCTGGACGAGGTCGATGCGATCCCCGAGGTCGCGGCACTGTCGCTCGATGCCTTCGGCGCCCCCGTGCGCGACCTGCCGCCCGGGATCACGGACTATGCGACGGATGTGCGGATGCACGGAGACCAGTTCCGGTCCTCGGGGTCGGGCGATCAGGTCCTCGCCGGACGCTCCGTGCCGGACGTCGTGGCGGCGGCGAAAGATTCGGCCGCCTCCGCGGGGATCCGCGGCAGCGATCGCGTGTTGTCGAGCCGTGATTGGTCCGATCCGGACGCACTCGTCGACGGCCTGCTCGCCGTGCTCGCGGCGGGGGCCTCCCTGGTGCAGGTGAGCAATCCCGATCCGGACGCGACCGAACGACGCGTCGCGAGCGAGAAGGTCACGGTTCGCCTGGACGGGTAACGCTGCGCTCGGTGCGGTAGCCGCCGTCCGCAAGACCCGCCTCGATCTCGAATCTGTTGCGGGGACCGGGGTTGCGGAGTTCCTCCGCCAGGTAGCGGACCGCGAATCCGAGTCCGTATCGCGCCCACTGGTCGACGTGGATCGCCTCGTGCCGCACCAGGCGGCGCGGCGGAGCCTTCCGGGTGAGGAAGACCCCGCCGACGGTGGTGCCGCCGCGCGCGAACCCGCCACGCATGCCGGTGGCGACGTAGAGGCCGTACTCGGGATCGAATGTCACGGTGCCGCCCCACAGTCGCGCCCAGCACAGCGCCAGCATCGTCACGACCCGCACGGCGGGCACTCCCCGCGCTGCCCGGGTCGTGCGGTCGGGCATTCCGATTCCGTTCGCCACGAACCGATTCTACCGACCCGGCCGCACCGCGACCTCAGCCCGCCGCGGCGGCGACCGGCGACACCCTGCTCGCGCGTTGCGCCGGGATCAGCGAGGCGATCACCCCGGCACCGCCACCGGCGAGGACGATGCCCGCGAGCTGCCACCAGGGAACCGATCCGAGGCCGACGTGGTTCGCCCCGATCACCGACGCGGTTCCCGCCGCCCCGAGCAGCAGCCCCAGAGCCACGCCCAGGACGGACGCCACGCCCGCGATGATCAGTGCCTCGCGGACGAGCACGCTGCGCACCCCCGCCCGGGACAGGCCGACGGCCCGTAGCACCGCGGTCTCCCGGCGTCGCTCGAGCACCGACAACGCCATCGTGTTGCCCACCCCGATCAAGGCGATCACCACCGCTACCGACAACAGCCCGCCGACGATCATCAGCATGGTGTCGAGGACCTTCTCGAACATCTGCCGCGTCTGCACCGCGCCCTCGACGTTGCTACCGGGGAACGCCGTCGCGGCGACTCGGGAGATCTCGTCGGAGACCGCAGCGAGATCGCCGTCGGACAACCCGTCGTCCAGTTTCAACCACACCGTGTCCGCCGCGGAACGAGCGAGCGCACTCAGATCACCGATGTCCATCAGGTCCGGGCCACCTCGCTCGGTCGTCGCGACCGTCAGTGTGCGCGTACCGGTCTCGCCGCCGACCGTCACGATCTCGCCGTCACCCACCCCCAACTCGGTGGCGAGAGACTCCTCGAGCACGATCGTTCCCGGTTCCGGCAATCGGAGGTCGGCGCGGACTGTGGACGCTGCCGATCGCGCGTCGAGACCGAGTACCGAGAACTCCGTGTCCGCGACGGTGACCGAACCCGTCGCGACCTCGGTGCCCGACCGGACGCCGTCGATCGCCGTCAACCGGTCGGTTGCACCGGCCGGAACCGAACCCGGCGCGGTCACCACGATGTCCACCGGCAGGTTCTCGTCGAGGAGGTCGGGAGCGCCCGCCTTCACCGTGCCGATACCCACGACCAGGGTCGATGTGAGGGTGACGCCGATGAACAGGGCGGTCGCGGTCGAGGCGGTGCGACGCGGATTACGACGTGCGTTGCCCGCGGCCAGTGCGGCCGTCGGACCACCGAATCGGGCCAGCAGATCTCCCACCGCTCCCACTGCGGCCGGCACCGTCCGCCGGGATGCGAGGAGCACCCCGACGAAGAGCGACAACCCTCCGGGGCACGCGAGGAGCACGTTGGCGGTCATGACGCCGGCCACGAGCAACGCCGATCCCGCCGAGATCGCCAGCGCAGCACAGATGCGCCGGGCCCGGGAATCCGAAATCGGTTCGGGCTGTGTCTCGAGCGGCTGCATCGCCGCGAGTGCGGGGACCCGGGTCGCGGCGCGCGCCGCACCGTTCGCGGCGATCACCGTCACCACGGTTCCCAGCACGAGGCCGAGCAGGATCGTCGTGACGGTCACCGAGATCGATGTCAGCGGGAGCGGGACGTCCGCCGCGCGAGCGAGGGCGACAACGGCCGCCGCGAGGCCGTACCCGGCCAGAACTCCGAGAACCGCCGAGACGAACCCGACGACGAGCGCCTCTCCCCGCACGCTGCGGCGCACCTGCACGGCGGTGACACCGACGCACCGCATGAGTGCGAGCTCGCGGGTCCGGGCAGCGAGCAACACGGCGAAGGTGTTCGCGATGACGAGGCCGGCGACGACCACGGCGATCGCCGCGAAGCACAGAAGGATATTGCGCAACAAGGCGATATCGCCGACATAGGAGTCGGCGACCATCGTGGCACGCTCGGCCCCCGACATCACCACTGCTCCCGGTGCCAGGCCCGCCACGGCGTCGCGGACGACGTCGGGGTCCCCGGTCACGCGTACCTCCCAGTCCGTGATCTCACCCGTCCACGTGCGTACCGGCCCGGCATCGGCGAAGATCGTGCGCGAATTCAGCGCGAGGGGTGAGCCGTCGAGGTCGACGACGCCGACCACCTCGACGCTCGCCGGTACCGCCGTACCGAGAACGTCGGTGATCGTCATCGAATCACCGATCGCTCGCCCGGACGACGAACCGACGAGCACCTCATCGGGGCCTGCGGGCCACCGGCCGTCCCGGAGTCGCTGCCAGCGCAGGGTCTCGTCGGCCGCGACCGACATGGCCTCGCCGTATCCGGATCCGCCGTTCTCGTCCACGATGTGCACGGGTCCGGACACGTCCAACGCCGTCGCGCGTACTCCGGGGGCGCCGGTGATCGCGGCGAGCAGATCGTCCGGCTCCGTATCGGACTCCCCCTCGGCCACGACGGCCGTGACTCCGTCGTAGCGAGCGGCGGTGGACTTCGTGATCGACGAGTCGACCGTGTCGCCGAGCACGAGTGTCGTCACGACGAAGGCCACCGCGACGAGTACGGCGAGCGCGGACGCGACGTACCGGCCGCGGTGGGCGCGCGCCTGCGCCAGAACGAGCCGTCTCATCGCGCCGACACCACCGAGGATGCACCGAGGTGGCGCATGGTGTCGAGGACGGTATCGGCGGTGGGGTCGGTGATCTCGCCCGCGAGTCGTCCGTCCGCGAGGAGGACCACCCGGTCCGAGTACGAGGCGGCGACGGGGTCGTGCGTCACCATCACCACGGTCTGCCCCGTCTCCCGCACACTCGACCGCAACAGGGAGAGCACTTCCGCTCCGGCCTGCGAATCCAGGTTGCCGGTCGGTTCGTCGGCGAAGATGACGTCGGGTTGCGGCAGCAGTGCACGGGCCACCGCGACACGTTGCTGCTGGCCTCCCGACATCTCGTGGGGCTTGTGATCGAGACGATCGGCCAGTCCGAGGCGACCGGTCACCTCCTCGAACCAGGCCGCCGAGGGGCGGGTACCGGCGAGCCGCATCGGCAGCAGCACGTTGTCCCGGGCGGTCAGGACGGGCAGCAGGTTGAACGCCTGGAAGACGAAACCGATGCGGTCGCGGCGCAACCCGGTGAGAACGGCGTCGGACGCCGCACTGATCTCCACGTCCGCCCGGCGGCCGTCACCGTGGAGGACGACGCGTCCCGCGTCGATGTCGTCGAGGCCGGCGAGCGCATGCATGAGAGTCGATTTTCCCGAGCCGGACGGACCCATGATCGCGGTGAAGCGGCCGCGCTCGAATGCGACGGACACCCCGTCGAGGGCACGCACCTCGGTGTCGCCGCGTCCGTAGACACGCACGACGTCCTCGGCGGAACAGGCCGGGACGAAAGAATTGGTCGAAGTCATACTACGAACCGTAGAAATTCTGCCGCACAAGAACATCGGAGAGCGGTGCGATCTTCCTCGTCGCCCCCGTCGTACCCGGGTAGGACCCGCTCGGGGCGAGGTCCACCCGGAGTCCTACTCCCCCGCGCCGAGCAACTCGTCGGGTCTCACCAGTCCGGCGCGGAACGCGAACAGCACTGCTTGCACGCGATCTCGTGAACCGGTCTTCGCAAGAACCCGGCCCACATGGGTCTTCACCGTCGCAGGCGACAGCACGAATCGTTCGGCGATCTCGCCGTTGGTCAGGCCGTGCGCCATCGCGACGAGCACCTCGAGTTCGCGGGGGGTGAGATCCTCCGGCACCTCCATCCGCCCGGACGACGCTCCCCTTCCGTCGAGCAGGGGTGAGACATGCTGCAGCAGTGAGCGGGTCGCGCGCGGCGCCATGACGGCGTCACCACGGTAGACGGTGCGAACCGCGGACAGCAGGTCCTCGGGGGGTGCGTCCTTGAGCAGGAAACCGCTCGCCCCCGCGGCAATCGCCTGGACCACGTAGTCGTCGTTGTCGAAGGTGGTGAGCACCACGACCTTCGGCGCATCGACGGAGCGCAGCAGCTCACGTGTCGCCGAGATCCCGTCGACCCGTGGCATCTGGACGTCCATGAGCACCACGTCGGCCCGGACCCGCGCGAGTTCGGTGATCGCCGCCTCACCGTCGGACGCCTCGGCGACCACCTCGATGTCGGGTTGCGATTCGAGCACCATGCGGAAACCCGCCCGCACGAGTTGCTGGTCGTCGACGAGTGCGACACGGATGGGATCGGCGGATTCGGTCACGTCCGCCACCCTATGTGGGGAGTTCTGCGCGGACACGATAGCCACCGCCCTGCCAGGGGCCGGCGACCGCGCGACCGCCGTGCAATCTCGCACGCTCCTCGATCCCGGTCAGTCCCTGCCCACCCGGCCGCGCTTCGACGAGCGCGGCCGCTCCCCTGCCGTCGTCGACGATCTCCACGACGAGCATCTCGGAGCGCCATTCGAGGCAGACACGGGCACGTGCGCGCGGACCGGCATGTTTGAGCACGTTGGTGAGCGACTCCTGCACGATCCGGTAGACCGACAGCCCGAATCCCTCCGATACCTCGCGAGCCCGGCCGTCGACCACCAGCGCGACCTCGAGACCGCTCGCGCGCACCTGCTCGACGAGCGCGGGCACGTCGTCGACACCGGGAGTGGTGGTGAACTCGCGTGGCGAGTCCTCGCGCAGCACCGACAACAGTGAGCGCATATCCGTGAGCGCGCGGCGACCGGTGTCGGCGATCGTGCCGAGTACGTCGGCTGCGGTCTGCGGGTTCGCGGCCGCGGCGTATCGCCCGCCGTCGGCCTGCGCGATGATCGCGGTGAGCGAGTGCGCGACGATGTCGTGCATCTCCCGGGCGATGCGGGTGCGTTCCTGAGTGGCCGCGAGTTCGGCTTCTTTGAGACGTTCGAGTTCGAGGAGCCGATTGCGCTCGGTCAGTGCGTCCATCTCACGCAAGCGCAGACCACGCATCCGGCCGAACGCCCATACCCCCGCGACGAACATCGCGACGAGCAGCGCGGACGTCACCGTCACGAACAGTGTGCGGCCCTCGTACTGGTCGAAGTACCGCACTCCGGCGATCGCGCCACCGACGACCGACACCACGAGCGCGGTGTTCGCCGCCCACCGCGGAGCGTAGGCGGCGAGGGCGTACACCGCGGCCGGTACCGCGAACGGTGCCGCGGCGTTCATTTCCGGGAGGATCGCCAGATGTAGGTAGGCGGCGGCCGCCACGATCCCCCCGGCGACGAGGGGACGAGTGCGTCGCCACGCCAGCGGCACCGTCATCGCGACGGCCACGCCGGTCGCCCACGGTCCTTCGTCTGCGGAGAGCGTCCCGACCACGCTCAGGAGTACGAGCGCAGCGGCGAGGAACGCGTCGATCGTCCCGACATGGTCCCGGCTCCAGCGGTGCCACCGCTCGACCAGAGGCACCTTCGGCCCGTCAGCCGAGCAGTTTCTGCCGCAATGCCTCGTCCTTCTCGAGCACCATCTGCTCGAGACCCGCCTGGAACCGTTCCATCCGCTCGCGCAGCGCCGGATCGGAGGCGCCGAGGATGCGGGCGGCGAGCAGACCCGCGTTGCGGGCGCCGCCGATGGAAACGGTGGCGACGGGAACGCCGGCCGGCATCTGCACGATCGACAGGAGCGAATCCATACCGTCGAGGTACTTCAGCGGTACCGGCACACCGATCACCGGCAGCGGGGTCGCCGAGGCCACCATGCCCGGCAGGTGCGCGGCGCCGCCGGCACCGGCGATGACGACCTTGATACCGCGACCGGCGGCGTCCTTCGCGTAGTCGAGCATCCGCTGCGGCGTGCGGTGCGCCGAGACGACACCCACCTCGAAGCGGATCCCGAACTCGACGAGCGCCTCGGCTGCGGCCTGCATGGTCGGCCAGTCCGAGTCGCTGCCCATGATCAGGCCGACCTGTGCACCCTGCACCGCGTCATTCACCGTTTTCTCCCGTGTGTTCGTTCCAACCGTCGGTCCACACCGCGTGCGACAGCCAGTGCGCCGCGCGTTCGGCGCGCTCACGCACCGCAGCGACGTACTCGGGATCGTCGATCGATCCGGACGGTGCGCCGAGCACGTTGACGTGGCCGATCTTGCGGTCCTTGCGCTCCCCCTTGCCGTAGAGGTGCACATGCACGTCGGGCATCCGGGCGAACAGATGGTGCAGACGCTCGTCCATGCTCATCGCCGGCGCCTCGGGCGCACCGAGCACGTTCGCCATCACCGTCACCGGGGCGATCGGGCTCGTGTCGCCGAGCGGATAGTCGAGCACGGCCCGCAGGTGCTGTTCGAACTGGCCGGTGCGTGCACCGTCCATACCCCAGTGGCCGGAATTGTGCGGACGCATCGCGAGTTCGTTGACGACCAGCTCACCGGAGCGGGTCTCGAACAGCTCGACTGCCATGACACCGACGACACCGAGCTCTCCCGCGATCCGCAGGGCGAGCTGCTCGGCGGCGGTCGCGACGTCCTCGGCCAGATCCGGGGCAGGTGCGATGACGACGGCGCACTGACCGTCGCGTTGGACGGTCTCGACGACCGGCCACGACGCACCCTGACCGAACGGGGACCGGGCGACCATCGCCGACAGTTCCCGCGTCCACTCGACCTTCTCCTCGGCGAGGAGCGGGACGCCGGCGGCGAGCTGCTCGGCGACGACCCGGTCGAGTTCGGCGTGATCGTCGAGGATCCACACACCGCGGCCGTCGTAACCACCGCGCGCGGCCTTGAGCACGTACGGATCACCGAGCGTGTCCAGGGCCGCGCGGGCGTCCTCGACCGAGGTGATCTCCGCGAACTTCGGCATCGGCGCGCCGAGCGCACCGAGCCGCTTCCGCATCGCGATCTTGTCCTGGGCGTAGATCAAGGCCTGCGGGGGCGGCAGCACCGCGACACCCTCGCGCTGGAGCACCTCGAGGTGCTCGGTGGGAACGCCTTCGTGGTCGAAGGTGAGCGCGTGCGCACCGGTCGCGGCGCGGCGGAGGGCGTCGAGGTCGTCGTGACTGCCGATCACCACGTTCGGGCTGACCTGCGCGGCGGGTTCGTCCGGGCCGGCCGCGAGCACGCGCAGCGTCTGACCGAGGGCGATGGCCGCCTGATGCGTCATCCGCGCGAGCTGGCCTCCGCCGATCATCGTGACGACGGGCATGCCGGTCGTCAGGGTGCGGGGGGTATCGGATCGGGGGGACGAATCAGGTCTGCCTGTCACGGCTGTCCATGGTGTCACAGCATGTCGTCACGCCGTCCCGGGGCACCACGGACGAGCGACGGAGGCGTGTGGGAATGCCGACATGTGCGGTCGGGTTTCGGAAATTCACCTCCACGTTTCGTACACTTCTCCAAGTGGCCGTCGTCGATGAAGCGTTGAGCAGAGTTCCCCAGCCTTTGCGGGGGCTGTTGCTCCGGCATCGCGAATTGATCAAGTTCGCCATCGTCGGCGGTACGACCTTCGTGATCGACTCGTCGATCTTCTACACGCTCAAGCTCACGATCCTGGCCGAGAAGCCGGTGACCGCCAAGATCATCGCCGGCGTGGTCGCAGTGATCTGCTCGTACATCCTCAACCGCGAATGGTCCTTCCGTAACCGCGGTGGCCGCGAGCGTGCCCACGAGGCGTTCCTGTTCTTCTTCATCAGCGGGATCGGGGTGGTGCTGTCCTTCATCCCGCTGTGGATCTCGAGTTACGTCTTCGACCTGCGTGTTCCCGAGGTGAGCCTCGCGACGGAGAACATCGCCGACTTCGTCAGCGCGTACATCATCGGCAACCTGCTGCAGATGATCTTCCGGTTCTACTGCTTCCGGAAGTTCGTCTTTCCCGAGGAGATGGTTCCGGACACCCCCGCCGACGAGCACACCGGGCAGCTCGACCGATCCTGATCCCCGACCGGCCCGATCGGGTCTAACGAGGTTCGCGTGTCCCGCTCGCCGGCCGCATGTCCCGATCGCGCTGTGCCCCGAGGAACAGGGCGAACAGTGCGGGCCGGCGGCGCTGCAGTTCGAGCCGGCCGCCGTCCGCCTCCGCGAGGGCACGCGCCAGCGCCAGGCCCACCCCGGTCGAACCACCCCCGGAGAACCCGCGGTCGAAGACGTACGGGGCGACCTCGTCGCTGACGCCCTCCCCCTCGTCGGCGACCTCGATGCACACCGTGACCTCGCCGCGGGTCGCGACGTGCCGCACCGAGACCGTGCACGTGCCGCCTCCGTGCACGAGTGCGTTGTCGACCAGCACCGCGACCGCCTCCCGCAACCGCGAACCGGTCACCGCCGCCCGCAACGACGGGTCGCCGCGCAGCACCAGTTCCCGTCCGGCCTCCTCGTAGGGCCCACGCCAGTCGGCGATGACCCCGGTGAGTTCGCCGACCACCGAGACGTCCGTGCGCTGGTCGGCGCTGCTGTCGCGGGACTGGCGCACGAGCCCGTCGATCGCGGTGGTCAACCGGTCCACCTGGGCCATGGCCGCATCGGCCTCCTCCACCACGGCGGGATCCTCGTGGGTGGACAACTCGTCCAGGCGCAGCCGGATCGCGGTCATCCGGGAGCGGAGCTGATGCGACACGTCGCCGACGAGCGCGTGCTCGCGTTGCAGGCGGTGCGAGATCTCGACGGCGGCCGCGTCCAGCACGTCCGAGACGCGATCCAGCTCGGGAATGCCGTGCCGCCGGGCCACCGGGCGGAAATCTCCCTCGGCGAGGCGGGCCGCCCGGTTCGCCACGTCGCGCAGCGGGTCGGCGAGTCGGCGGGCGGTCGCCACCGCGACCAGCGCCCCGGCCGCGACGGACAGCAACACGAGCAGACTCACCGCGGCGAGCACCTGTTGCTGCAGGGTGCGCATGCTCTCCGAGGGCACCTCGATGAGCAGCGAGCCCGACGTGCCCATCGACAACGACTCGACGATCGACGCCCCGAGCACCGGCGTGCCGATGTCCAGGCGTGCCGCGACGTTCTCGGGGGTCGGATACACCACGACGGCCCGTCCGTCGGTGGGAACGAGCAGGCGCAGCGAACTCGTATCGAGCCCCCCGACGACGAATCCGTCGGTGCCCTCCTGGGCGATGATCTCGTCGGCCATGCGTTCGAGCCGAGTCTGCAGGTCGCGCCGGGCGGTGTCCTCGACGAACAGGAAGGCCGTGTAGGCCAGGGGGACGCCGAGCAACAACGCGACGAGCAGCACGGTCGCCAGGACGGCGTTGAGGATGCGGCTGCGCACGCCGGAAAGGCTAGTCGGTGTTCAGCCGGAAACCGACGCCGCGCACCGTGGCGATGCGACGTTCCCCGGCCGGTCCCTCGTCGCCGATCTTGCGGCGCAACCACGACATGTGCATGTCGAGAGTCTTCGAACCGCGCAGATCGGCGTCGCCCCACACCTCCTCGAGAATGGCGTCGCGAGAGACGACCTGCCCCGCGTGCTCGAGCAGCACACGCAGGAGCTCGTACTCCTTGTTGGCGAGAGTCACTTCCGAGCCGTCCACGAGGACGCGGCGCGCGGCGCGCTCGAGCCGGATCCCGGCGACGTCCACGATGTCGTCGTTCTCCGGACCGCCACGGCGACGCAGCAGCGCGCGCACACGCGCCATGAGTTCGGCGAGGCGGAAGGGTTTGCCGACGTAGTCGTCGGCACCGGCATCGAGACCGACGACGAAGTCCACTTCGTCGGTGCGGGCGGTGAGCATGAGGACGGCGAGATCGGAGCGGCTCGCCCGGATCTGGCGGCACACCTCGAGTCCGTCCATTCCGGGGAGACCGAGATCGAGGATGAGCAGTTCGAACCTGCCCGACAGTGCCTGTTCGAGCGCGGCCGGACCGTTGTCCTCGACGGTCACGTCGTACCCTTCGCGTCCCAGCGCGCGGGACAGCGGTGCAGCGATGGCGTCGTCGTCTTCGGCGAGTAGAACGGCAGTCACCACGCCAGCCTACGGATCGGGGTTCGCTTTGTCGGGATTACGAGCGGGTTGTGTCGGCGGTCGCTCCACTCGCCGTCACCAGGCCTTCCGGTGCTCGTGTTCGTCGCGCCGGTAGCGAGTGGTGTGACGGTCGTCGGGGCGCGACTCCTGAGCGTCGAAGGCCTGCCGGTAGAGCAGGGCGTGCACCTGCTGCACGTCGGGGATGTCGTCGAACTCGATGGGATCGTCGGCCGCGGAGACGACGACGAGCGTGCCGGTCCGCAGTATCCGGTCGACGAGACCGTGCCGGAACTGGACGTTGCTGATCCGGCCCATCGGGATGTCGATACCGGTGTGGGTGAGGACGCCGGTGCGGACGAGGACGCGCCGGTCGGTGACGATGAAATGCGTCGTCAGCCACCCGACGAAACGGGGGACGCACAGCCGGCCGACGATGCCGATCCATGCGACGGCCACGGCGACGGCGCACACGGTCGCGGCCGCACCGTCGAGGCGCGCCTGGATCGTGCCCAGCAGGAATCCGGCGATCATCGTGGACGCGAGGAAGATCACCGTCGGCAGCACGAGCGCCTTCCAGTGCGGATGCCGATGCAGCAGCAACTCTTCCTCGGGTGCAAGGGCGTCCTCCGGATATCCCATACCGCTCACGATGGCATATGCCGGTGCCGTGCCGATGCGAGCGGTCGCCCGGCGATCAGACCGGGCGCAGATGTGTGATGTCGCCCGCAGCGACCGCCACGGTATCTCCCCCACCGTCGGGGCGGATCACGATGCGCCCCTGGTCGTCGACGTCGGTGGCGACGCCGTGCAGCTCGGTGTCGCCGGGCAGGATCGCACGGACGCGTTGCCCGATCGTGCTGCACCGTTCGCGGTACGCCGCGGCCAGATCGGCGGTGTCCCATCCCGCGCGGGCCCATGCCCGGATCCGCTCACCGAAACCCGCCAGCAGCGCCTGCGCGAGCGGGGTGCGATCGAGTTCGGCGGCATCCTCGAGCAACAGAGAGGTGGCGGTGGGCACAGGCAGTTCGTCGCGCCCGAGGGTGGCGTTGATGCCGATCCCGGCGACCACCGTGGGCACCGGCGAGGTGGTGGCGACCTCCACGAGGATGCCGGCGAGCTTGCGTCCGTCGACCAGAACGTCGTTGGGCCACTTCAATTTCGCCTCGACGCCGGTGACCGATCGCACGGCGTCGACCGTGGCGACGCCGCACAGCAGCGGGAGCCATCCGAGGTTCTGCAGCGGGCACTCGGGCAGGCGCAGCAGGATCGAGACGATGATCTGCGCGCCGGGCACCCCGTTCCAGCTGCGCGAGTGGCGGCCCCGGCCCCCGTGCTGGAACTCGGCGAGGAGCACCCGGCGGTCGTCGCCGGTCGCGGCGACGGCGAGCAGATCCGCGTTGGTCGAAGCCGTGTCGGCGACGACGTCGAGACGGGTGTAGAAGCCTTCACGCTCGGCGCCGACGAGAACATCGCGTAGCGCCGCCTCGTCGAGCGGTGTGCGGAGGGCGGGAAGATCGGTCGTGGGACGGTCGGATGCCATGTACACAGCCTAAAGTGGACCTTCGCCACCTACCCGCCGGTAGGTCCGGCGCGGTGCCCGGCCTTCGGGACCTCGATGCAACGGCCTTGTATGACGATCGCTAAGCTGACGTGCCATGACCACTGTCCAGGAGCCGTCCGCGCCCGAGGCGGCGAGTACGCCCGATATCCACACCACCGCCGGCAAGCTGGCCGACCTGCGCAACCGTCAAGCCCAGGCTCGGATCCCGGTCGGTGAGGCCGCAGTCGAGAAGGTTCACGCCAAGGGCAAGCTGACTGCTCGCGAGCGCATCCAGGCGCTTCTCGACGAAGGATCGTTCGTCGAGCTCGACGCCCTCGCTCGCCACCGCAGCACCAACTTCGGCCTGGCCGACAACCGTCCGCTCGGCGACGGTGTCGTCACCGGCTACGGCACCATCGACGGCCGCGACGTGTGCGTCTTCTCGCAGGACGCGACGGTCTTCGGCGGTAGCCTCGGCGAGGTCTACGGCGAGAAGATCGTCAAGGTCATGGACCTGGCCATCAGGACCGGCCGTCCGCTGATCGGCATCAACGAGGGTGCCGGCGCGCGCATCCAGGAGGGTGTCGTCTCCCTCGGCCTCTACGGTGAGATCTTCCATCGCAACGTGCAGGCCTCCGGTGTCATCCCGCAGATCTCGCTGATCATGGGCCCCGCCGCCGGTGGTCACGTCTACTCCCCCGCACTCACCGACTTCGTCGTGATGGTCGACCAGACCAGCCAGATGTTCGTCACCGGCCCCGACGTCATCAAGACCGTCACCGGCGAGGACGTCACGATGGAGGACCTCGGCGGCGCCCACACCCACATGGTCAAGTCGGGTGTCGCGCACTACGTCGCCGACGGCGAGCAGGACGCCCTGGACTACGTCAAGGATCTGCTGTCCTACCTGCCGAGCAACAACCAGGCCGCCGCGCCGCGTCTCGCGCCGACCGACCCGATCGTCGGGTCGATCGAGGACTCCCTCACCGCGGAGGACATCGAGCTCGACACGCTCATCCCGGATTCGCCGAACCAGCCGTACGACATGCACGAGGTCATCCGTCGCCTGCTCGACGACGACGAGTTCCTCGAGGTGCAGGCCGAGCGCGCGAAGAACATCATCGTCGGCTTCGGCCGCGTCGACGGCCGCAGCGTCGGCATCGTCGCCAACCAGCCCACACAGTTCGCCGGCTGCCTCGACATCGACGCGTCCGAGAAGGCCGCGCGCTTCGTCCGCACCTGCGACGCGTTCAACGTGCCGATCATCACGCTCGTCGACGTGCCCGGCTTCCTGCCCGGCACCGAGCAGGAGTACAACGGCATCATCCGCCGCGGCGCCAAGCTGCTCTACGCCTACGGCGAGGCGACCGTCGGCAAGATCACGGTCATCACCCGCAAGGCCTACGGCGGCGCCTACGACGTCATGGGTTCCAAGCACATGGGTGCCGACGTCAACCTCGCGTGGCCGACCGCGCAGATCGCCGTCATGGGCGCCTCCGGCGCCGTCGGCTTCGTCTACCGCAAGCGCCTGCTCGAGGCCGCGAAGAACGGTGAGGACGTCGACGCGCTGCGCCTCGAGCTGCAGAACGAGTACGAGGACACCCTGGTGAACCCGTACGTCGCAGCCGAGCGCGGCTACGTCGACGCGGTGATCCCGCCCTCGCACACGCGCGGCCAGATCGTCTCCGCGCTGCGCCTGCTCGAGCGGAAGATGGTTTCGCTCCCGCCGAAGAAGCATGGAAACATTCCGCTGTGACGCTCTGCGGCAGGACCGGGCGCACCCCGGTCCTGCCGCGACCTGCACGGCGTAGCACGTCGCCGACGACGTGCGATGAACCCGAGAGAGGGATCGACATGACAGCGACCCGGTGGGCATCCGATGCCCGTGCGGACGCGTATCCGGGGGGTGCCCTGTGACAGCGACGACAGAGGACAAGATCATCACCGAGTTCGAAGTCGACGAGCAGTCGCCCACGGTCGAGGCCACGCCCGACGACGGAGCGGGAGAAGCCGCTCCGGAGAGCCCCGCGGTCGCCGAGACCGCGGCCGCCCTCCGCATCGTCAAGGGCAATCCGACCGACGAGGAGATCGCGGCTCTCGTCGCCGTGCTCGCCGCTGCCGCTGCGTCGGCCGGCGAGGACGTGAGCGACACCCGGCCGCCCGAGACCTGGGGGGATCCGACCCGGATGCACCGCCGGTGGGCGCCGTTCTCGCCGTATTCCTACCCGAACCGCGGCTGACGTGCCCCGGCTCGTTCTGGCCTCGGCTTCACCCGCCCGCCTCGCGGTTCTCCACGCGGCGGGCGTGAAGCCGTTGGTGCAGGTGTCGGAGGTCGACGAGGACGCGCTCATCGCGTCCCTCGGCCCCGGCACGCCGCCGGCGCAGGTGGTCACCGAGCTGGCCCGCGCCAAGGCCACCGACATCCTGCCGGTCCTGCGCGAGCAGGGTCTGCGGGACGCCGTCGTCATCGGCTGCGACTCGATGCTTCTGATCGACGACGACCTGCAGGGCAAGCCCGGCACCGTCGAGGCGGCCCGGGAGCGCTGGCGGACGATCGCCGGTCGCAGCGGCGAGCTGCTCACGGGTCATGCCGTGCTCCGCGTCCGGGACGACGAGGTCGTCGCCGAGGTCGCCGACCACAGCGGCACCGTCGTACACTTCGGCACCCCCACCGACGAGGAGCTCGAGGCGTATCTCGACAGCGGTGAGCCGCTCGAAGTGGCCGGCGCCTTCACGCTCGACGGTCACGGTGGCTGGTTCGTCGAGCGCATCGAGGGCGATCCGTCGTCGGTCATCGGCATCGGACTCCCGCTGGTGCGGCGCCTGCTCGCCGAGGTCGGTATCTCCGTGGCGCGGTTGTGGGCCGAGAATGCTGCCATCCCCTTGGAGTCGCTCGAGAACTAGGCCGTGTCCGGCCCTATCGGGTCGCGCCGCCGTACAGGGATTTCTGCAGCGAGGTCACCATCGCCCCGGCCTTGGCCTTCGCGCGGTCCGCGTCCACTCCGTCGAACGTCTCGTCCACGGTCTCGCACCACAACTGCAACCACCGCTCGAATCGGGCGGGGGTCAGTCCGTGGTGCCCGTGCAGCGCCCGGTGCACCGGCACGAACGCGCCGCGATAACGGGTCGTGCGGAAGAGAATCTGCTCCCAGAAGTCGCCCACGACCACCAGATGGTCGTCGAGTCCGACCACGGCGAGAACATCGAAGACCGGTGCGAGCACGGGATCGGCGAGTGCGCGTTCGTAGAACCGGCGGACCAGCAGGTCGATGTGGTCCCGCGATGCGAGTTCGGCGCGGGCCGGCCGCCCGGCGTGAGGGTTGCTGCGGGTCACGTCCCGTCACGGTACCGCCTAGAATCGACGGCGCACCTGCCACCACAGCCTCAGGAGCCCATGTGCCCGTCGCACCCGATAGCAACCCTTCGTTCGCCGCATATGCGGATCCCGGCCGTCTCGTGTCGACGGAGTGGTTGTCCGCTCATCTCGGCCATCCCGAAGTGAAGGTCGTAGAGTCCGACGAGGATGTCCTGCTCTACGACGTGGGGCACATCCCCGGTGCGGTGAAGATCGACTGGCATCTCGATCTCAACGATCCCGTCACCCGCGACTACATCGACGGCGAGCAGTTCGCCGCGCTCATGGACCGCAAGGGCATCCGTCGCACCGACACCGTGATCATCTACGGCGACAAGTCCAACTGGTGGGCCGCCTACGCGCTGTGGGTCTTCACCCTCTTCGGTCACGAGGACGTCCGCCTCCTCGACGGTGGCCGCGACGCATGGATCTCCGAGAACCGCGACACCACCCTCGACATCCCGTCCGCCACGACGAGCGGCTACCCGGTCGTCGAGCGCAACGACGCCCGGATCCGCGCATTCAAGGACGACGTCCTCGCCCACCTGGGCACGGGTCCGCTGGTCGACGTGCGGTCGCCGCAGGAGTACACCGGTGAGCGCACCCACATGCCCGACTACCCGGAGGAGGGCGCCCTGCGCGGCGGTCACATCCCCACCGCGGTGTCGATCCCGTGGGCGAAGGCCGCGGCGCCCGACGGCCGGTTCCGCGCCCGGGCCGAGCTCGACGAGATCTACGGCGACATCGCGAAGGACGCCGACGTGATCGCCTACTGCCGGATCGGCGAGCGGTCGAGCCACACGTGGTTCGTCCTCACCCACCTGCTCGGGTACTCGAACGTGCGCAACTACGACGGTTCGTGGACCGAGTGGGGCAACGCGGTCCGCGTGCCCATCGCCAAGGGCGACGAGCCCGGAGAAGCGCCGGCCGCATGAGCATCCCCGCCCCCCTCGCCGAGATCGTCGACGACTTCGCTGCCGTCGAAGGTCAGGACAAGCTGCAGTTGCTTCTCGAATTCAGCCGCGAGCTCCCGCCGCTTCCCGCCGAACTCGAGGAAGCGGCGATGGAGCCGGTGCCCGAGTGCCAGTCGCCGCTGTTCCTGTCCGTCGACGCATCCGACCGGTCGCAGGTGAAGCTCCACTTCAGCGCACCCCCCGAGGCGCCGACCACGCGCGGATTCGCCTCGATCCTGCACCAGGGACTCGACGGTCTCAGCGCGCAGGAGATCCTCGACGTGCCCGACGATTTCTACGCCTCGCTCGGGCTCGCCGAGGCCGTCAGCCCGCTGCGGTTGCGAGGGATGAGCGCGATGCTCACGCGCATCAAGCGGCACCTCCGAACCTGACGCGGTCATGGAGTTCACCGAGCTCGCCGACTACCGGATCCCTCCCGGCGTTCTGACCGAATGGCTGCCCTGCGCGGCCGAGGACGACTGGCGCGAGGATCCCCGTCCCGCCTCGTACATCCACGAGGCGCATCTGAGGCGCACTTCGGGGATCCGGTACGGCGGCGGCCGCGACTCCTGGCTCGGCACGGCCTTCGAAGTCGCCGGGCCGCTCGACACCGAACGGTTCCGGCGGGCCCTGCAACGCTGGATCGACCGGCACGAACCGCTGCGCAGCCACGCCCACCTCGCGGGGGAGCAGAGCGGGAACGACCTGGTGCGGCGCACCGCACCGCCGGGCAGGGTGTCGGTGCGTCCCATCCGGCACGATCCCGCCGATCCGGACACGATCCGCGACCACCTGCTCGGCCTGTTCGACGACTACACGACGCCGCATCTGTGGCCGTCCTACGTCTTCGCGACGCTCGAGCGGACGCCGGACGGGGATGTCGGCGACACGGGGGGCGCGAAGGACACCGATGAGCGGTTCACGGTCTTCTTCGGCGCCGACCACTCCATCATCGACGGGTACTCCGTGGTACTCGTCGCGCACGAGATCTCGGCGCTCTACGAGGAGGAGCGCACCGGTCGCGCGGCCGACCTGTTCCCGGTGGGGAGCTACATCGATTTCGGTGCCGCCGAACGGGACGAGTCCGCACAGCTGGACGACCATCACGAGGCGGTGCAGATCTGGCGGCGCACCCTGACCGAATGCGGAGGCGAACCACCCGCCTTCCCCCTGCCGATCGGCGCGCGACCATCGCACGCCACACCCCAGCAGCGACTGTCCGAGCGCTGGTTCGACGACGACGAGGCGAGTGCCTTCTCCGCGTGCTGCCGCCGTGCGGGGACGGGTTTCTTCGCCGGCGTGCTGGCGTGTTTCGGCCGGGCGACGGCCGAGATCACCGGCGCCGAGCGGTTCCGGACCGTCGCGCCCGCGCACACCCGCGCCGGTCCGATCTGGGCGGGTTCGCTCGGCTGGTTCGTCGGCCTTCGACCGATCGACCTGAACCTTACGGGCACAACGGATTTCGACGTCCTGGCGATGCGCGCCGGCGACGAACTGCACCGCACCCGGGCGAGTGCGCGAGTGCCGTTCGTGCGGGTGGGCGAACTCCTCGGCGTCCCCATCCGCCCCCGGTTCGTCGTGTCCTACATGGACGTGCGGTTCGTTCCCATGGCAGCACAGTGGCCCGAATGGAACGCCCGGGCCCTGCGCAGCCGCAGCTTCACGCACGACGTGTACATCTGGATCAATCGCACCCCCGAGGGCGTGAACATGTCGGCGCGATTCCCCGACAACACGGTCGCGGGCGAGAACGTCCCCCGCCTCATCGCACGCTCCCGCGAGCTGATGCACGAGGTCGCGGTCGGCGGGCCGTGGATCGCGCAGCCGGAAACGGTGACGGTCCCACCTACCGGTGAGTAGCATCGGATGCTCGAAGGCCCGCCGTAATGTATAGGGGCCATCCGGTTACGTCGTCGATCCGATTGGCGCTTAGACTGCCCGTCGACGGAAATAACCTAACGATCGATCAACAGGAGGCTCCGTGCCCAGTCATGCCAGCGCGCAGATCACGAAGGTGCTCGTCGCGAACCGCGGCGAGATCGCTGTGCGGGTCATCCGAGCCGCCAAGGACGCGGGCTACGGCAGTGTCGCCGTCTACGCCGAACCGGACGCAGACGCACAGTTCGTGAAGCTCGCCGACGAGGCGTTCGCACTGGGCGGCACCACCTCCGCCGAGTCCTACCTGGTGTTCGACAAGATCCTCGACGCCGCGGCCAAGTCCGGCGCCGACGCCATCCACCCCGGCTACGGCTTCCTCTCCGAGAACGCCGACTTCGCGCAGGCCGTGATCGACGCCGGCCTCATCTGGATCGGCCCCTCGCCCCAGTCCATCCGCGACCTCGGCGACAAGGTCACCGCCCGCCACATCGCCGAGCGCGCCAAGGCCCCGATGGCGGCCGGCACCAAGGACCCGGTGAAGAACGCCGACGAGGTCGTCGAGTTCGCGAAGAAGTACGGCGTGCCCGTCGCGATCAAGGCCGCCTTCGGTGGTGGCGGACGCGGCATGAAGGTCGCGCAGACCATCGAGGAGATCCCCGAGCTGTTCGAGTCGGCCACCCGTGAGGCCGTCGCCGCCTTCGGCCGCGGTGAGTGCTTCGTCGAGCAGTACCTCGACAAGGCCCGCCACGTCGAAGCCCAGGTCATCGCCGACCAGCACGGCAACGTCATCGTTGCCGGCACTCGCGACTGCTCGCTGCAGCGCCGCTTCCAGAAGCTGGTCGAGGAGGCTCCCGCGCCGTTCCTGACCGACGAGCAGCGCAAGCGCATCCACGACTCCGCCAAGGCCATCTGCCGCGAGGCCGGTTACTACGGCGCCGGCACGGTCGAGTACCTCGTGCAGGGCGACACCGTGTCCTTCCTCGAGGTCAACACCCGCCTGCAGGTCGAGCACCCGGTCACCGAGGAGACCGCCGGCATCGACCTCGTGCGTCAGCAGTTCCGCATCGCCAACGGTGAGAAGCTCGAGCTCACCGAGGACCCGACCCCGCGCGGCCACAGCTTCGAGTTCCGCATCAACGGTGAGGACGCCGGTCGCGGCTTCCTTCCCGCCCCCGGCCCGATCACCGTCTACAAGGAGCCCACGGGCCCCGGTGTGCGCGTCGACTCGGGTGTCGTCCAGGGCGACGTCATCGGCGGCCAGTTCGACTCGATGCTCGCCAAGCTGATCGTCACCGGTGAGACCCGCGAGCAGGCGCTGCAGCGCGCCGCCCGCGCGCTGGCGGAGTTCGAGGTCGACGGTCTGGCCACGGTCATCCCGTTCCACCGCCACATCGTCGAGAACCCGGCCTTCGTCGGCGACGGCGAGAAGTTCGACGTCTACACCAAGTGGATCGAGAACGAGTGGGACAACACCATCGAGCCGTACACCGGTGGTGCCCCGATCGAGGACGAGGACGAGGCACTGCCGCGTCAGAACGTCGTCGTCGAGGTCGGCGGACGCCGCGTCGAGGTGTCGCTGCCCGGCCAGTTCTCGCTCGGCGGTAACGGCGGCGGCGCCGGCGTGATCCGCAAGAAGCCGAAGCCCCGCAAGCGCGGCGGCGGCGGCGCCGGCAAGGCGTCGGGCGATGCGGTGACCGCCCCCATGCAGGGCACCGTCGTCAAGGTCGCGGTCGCCGAAGGCCAGGAGGTCGCCGAGGGCGAACTCATCGCCGTGCTCGAGGCCATGAAGATGGAGAACCCGGTCAACGCCCACAAGGCGGGCGTCGTCACCGGCCTCGCGGTCGAGCCGGGTGCCGCGGTCACCCAGGGCACCGTCCTCACCGAGATCAAGTAATACGGCGATCGAGTAACACAGCAGATCCCCGACGGTCCCCCGCATCGCTCACGATGCGGGGGACCGTCGCTGTATCCGGGTGTCATCCGGCGTCACGGTCCGGCTTCCGCGCGTGAAAGCTATTAGCCTGGAGACATGGCCGACCGTCCCGAGATCCGCATCGGCACCGCCGAGCGTGAGGAAGCCGTAGCGCTGCTCGGTGAGCACTTCGCCGCGGGGCGCCTCGGCCTGGCGGAGTTCGACGAGCGGGTCGCGCTCGCGACGCAGGCCACAGTGCGCGGCGATCTGGTTCCCCTCTTCGCCGATCTGCCTTCGGCGCCGGCCGTGGTGGCCCCCTCCCCCGGACCCCGCGATCTCGCGGAACAACTGCTCACCCTGGTGCCGTTCGTGCTCGTCGCGTTGCTCGTGATCGTCGTCCTCCGGCATCCGATCGCGCTGCTCATCGCCTTCGGGGTGTTGTTCGTCGCGGGTCGCCGTGCCTACCGGCTGCTCGGTGAAGGACGCGGCCCGTCCTGACCGTCCGGTGCCCGGCCGCCCTTTCTGCTGTCGCGGAAATCACAGCATCCCGGGAGATGCCCGTGTCTGTCGCCGCTCCGACGCCACAGGTTAGGGTGACCGGCATGCCCGAACACCCCGACATCCGGATCGGCAACGCCGAACGCAGTGAGGCGCTCGACCTGCTCGGCGAACACTTCGCGCTCGGCCGGCTGACACTGTCGGAATTCGACGAACGCAGCGCGAAGGCGTCGGCGGCCGGGACGCGCGGTGATCTCGACGTGCTGTTCACCGACCTGCCCGCCCACCTCACCGATAGCTCGGCCACGACCCGGGACGACCTTCCGGTGATCATCCCGAAGAAGGATCCCGAGCGGTGGCGCGAGGTCGTGATGGGCCTGACGCCGCTGGTCGCGCTCGTGCTGTTCTTCACCTTCGACACGTGGCTGTTCTTCCTCCTGATCCCCGCCGTGGGCATCGTCCTGTTCGCCGGTCGCGACCGGGACGGGCACAGCACCGACGACGCCGACACCCACCGTGGTGAGAAGAAGAACGCCTGAACCGTGCCGTCCACGCTCCTCCGGCACCGCGCTCTGCCCCTGATCCTCGCGGTCGTCGTCATCACCGCGATGCTGCTCTCTCCCGGCGGTACCGTGCCGAGCGGTCCTCCCCATGCCGACAAGGTCACGCACGCGTTGATGTTCGTGGCCCTCGCGCTGTGTTCCCGCTACGCACGGATCTCCCCCGTCGTCACCGTGGTGTGGCTGGGTCTCTACGGCGTGCTGACGGAGATCCTCCAGGCCACCGTCGCGGTCCGGCGCTCCGGGTCGTTCTGGGACTGGTGCGCCGATCTCGCCGGCGTCGCGATCGGCCTCGCCGTCGCGGCCGCCATCGGCTCGCGTTCCCGCACGCGATCGAGACCGTAAGCAGCAACCCGTGATTCGTCACAAGACCTGCCGCTGGTAGCCTCCTCCGCGCCGACAGTCCGACGGGGGATCGGACAGGCTGCTCACGGGGGAACGAATGTCGCAGGAACAGGTCGCGGACGCACTACCGACGGTGCTTCCGCCGTATCTCTATCTACCGTGCGCGGACGCGGTCCCGGATCCGGCCGACGCCGTCGTCGACTATCGGTATCTCGGCGACGGCCGCATCGCGCTGCTCGCCTACACGGCGCTCGACCGTCTCCACTCCTGTTGCGGCGCCGGGCAACCCTGGCTGGTGCTGCCCACGCACGTGCTCCCGCGACTGCGTGAGGCACAGCCGTGGGACTCTCTGCTGCTCGACGTCCCGATACCCGAATCGGAACGCAGACGCCCGGCGGACGGGGACGCGCGATGAGCCTGTACGTCGACCCCGACGAACTCGATCGGGCCGCGGGCGTCTACACGGGTGCGGCCGCGGATACCGCGGATCTCGTCGGCACCTGCCCCACGAGCGTGGACGCGGGTCTTGCGACCGGCCCACTCACCGGCATGCTTGCGCAGATCGTCACCGACCTCGCCGGCACGGTCGAGGTGCTCGGCGGAACGGGTGGCCTGCTGACGACCACAGCGCAGACGTACCGGGAAGCCGACGACGAGGCCGCCGCCGCGCTCGTCCGGACCTGGTCGGAGTGACCGTGCCGATCGACACCTTCATCGCCGGCAACCCCACCGATATCCGACGGGTCGAGGACTGGATCCGCACGACGCTGGGCACCACGATCGGGAACGTCGCCGACGCCGCAGCCCGGGCGCGTCGCATCGCCGACGACGCCTGGGAGGGCGACGCTTCCGAGACCTACCTCGACAGGTCGAGCGAACACGTCCACGCCGTCGACGATTTCCACGAGCGGACATCGAGGACCGCCGATGTCTTCGCGGGCCTGGCGGGCGAACTGTCGCGTGCCCTGTCCGACATGGCCGGCATCCGGGCTCGCGCCGCGGCCGCGGGACTGCCGGTCGTGGGCAACACGATCGGTGATCCTCCCCCGGGTGACGACGAAGTCGCTTTCCGAAGGGCCTCGGCATATCAGGAGGCCAATGACGTCGCCGAGGCGGTGCACGCTCGCTGGTCGGTGGCGATTGCCGGCGCCGTGAACACCTGGACGGGACATCCGTGGTCAGCGTCCTTCCTCGGGAGCACCGCGCTCGACTACGTCGACAAGAACCTGCAGGGCAAGATCGCGGGCCTCCTCGCCGTGCAGCAACAACTCCGGACCGAGGCGATCCGTGAGATGGAGCGATTTCTCTCGCTTTCGCCGGACACACCGTACGACGAGCTACGACGTACGTTCGGTTCTGCGCGGAAACCACTCGACGATCTGGTGACGACCACCGGTCGCCTCGACGACATGGCATCGATGTCCCGGACAGCCGGCCGGGCCGCGGGGACCATAGGTCTCGTCGCCGGTGTCGGGCTCGACTATTTCGCTGGTGGTGAGTCCCTCGAGCAAGCCGTGGTCTCCAACGGACTCGGCCTCGGAGCCTCGATAGCAACCGGCGCGGCGGTGGGGAGCGCTATCGGGTCGATTCTTCCGGGTGCGGGTACTGCCCTCGGTGCCGTGCTCGGCGCCGGGGCAGGCACAGTTGCCGGAATCTTCACGTCCGGTGCGGTCGACAACCTCTACGAGTCGAGCGCGAAATCGTTCGGCGGGGCATTCACTGCAGGGTTGTCCGAACTCGGAAGTGCTGCAAGCGCAACCAAGGAACTCGCCGGTGCCTCCATCGGAGGATTGGCACGTCTGGGACGAGGAACACTCGATGCCATCCTCTGACGACTACGATCTCCGCACCTACGGCGACTCGCGTGCCGATGTCGTCATTCTCGGGACCGGAATCGTCGGTCTTCTCTTCTTGCTATTCGTCGTGGGAGTGCTGATCGAGCAGGCAGTGCAAGGGCTTCCCCTCGAGTTGCCCAGGGGTTCGTCAGTGATCCTGGCTCTGAGCGCCACGATTCTCATGTATCCGGTGCTCGGGTACTTCATGTACAGCCCTCGCACGAAGGCGGACCACATCACGGCGGAGACCGACTCCACGGCACCGGCGCTGGCTCTGCGGCAATCGTCCTGGGTGTTCCGGATCGCTTTCGTCCAGATCGGAGCATTCACGCTCATGCTCCTCGGTCTCATCTGGCTGACCGGCGAGCCCGACGAACAGCGACTGCGTGAGGACATCGTTCTCACCGTCCTCGCCTGCTCATGGCAGGTCGGCTACTGCTTCTTCATCGTCCGACACACACTGCGCCCCGGTTACATCGCACTCTCCGCCGAGGGAATCCGCTTCAGTGATCACGCCACGGACACCTGGATCCCCTGGGAAGCATCGACGTCCGGAGTACTGGCCGACCCGCTCTACGTCGTGGTCGTCGCTCGACCGGCGCGTGGCGCCACCACGAGTTCGCGGGTTCCATTGCCGTGGCGGATCATCGACGATCGCAAGGACGGCGACCTACGTCCCTCATCCCGGCGCCGCCCCGGGCACACTGCCCGCATCGACCGGCGCCGGTTCGAGATCGCACCCGAACTCCTCGACGCCGTGCTCGACCACTATCTCCGCGACCCCGACGCTCGCGCCGAACTCGCCGATCCCGACGCTGTCGCACGCCGAGTCGACGAGCTGCGCTCCTACGCACCCGGACCGCGGTGGCGACGCTACGGTCCGGTCCCCGTGCCGACCCTGAGCACGCCGGCGCCGAGGTGACGGTCAGGCGGTCGCGTCCGGATCGACGAGCCGGGTCCGCAGGGCCTGCAGGGTGTCGTCGTCGAGACCGAGTCCGGCGGCGAAGTACTGCTCGATGGTTCCGTAGCGTGACAGCGCCTCGTCGATCGCCACCTCGAGGTACTCGCGGCGCACCCCGAGCAGGGGCGTGAGCAGATCCGGGTCACCGCCGAGCGATGCGAACCGGGCGAAGAAGTCGTCGAAGTGCGGGAGCAGTTCGTCGTTGGTGCGGAGATAGTCGGTGAACACGGCCTCCTGGTCGGCGCCGGCGAACAGGAGCAGCGACGCCGCCGCCCACCCGGTGCGGTCCTTGCCGGCACTGCAGTGCACGAGCCCCGGAACGTCGCCGTGCGCGACGGTGTCGGCCAGGGTCCGGTACGATGCCACTGCGCTCGGAAGAGTGACGAAATCGCGGTAGCTCTGACGTAGGTAGTCGGTGGCGCGACCGTCCCCGAGTATCTGCGACACCAACTCCGGATTCGACACGAGTTGCGGCAGCGCCGCCGCGATCGATCCGCCTTCACGATCAGCGAGGACGTCGAGGCCGAGGTGCCGGGCGCCGTGGGGGACGCGATCGGGACGGGCCTGCTGCTCCTCGAGCGTGCGCAGGTCGAAGACCGTCGCAATACTCAGGGCATCGAGGGTCTCGAGGTCGGTGTCGGTCAGGCGGCTGAGGTCGGTGGAGCGGAAGACCACCCCGGTGCGGACCACGCCGCCGAACGAACTACGGCAACCGCCGATGTCCCTCAGGTTGGCGAGCGACGGAATCGCGAAGGACTCGCCGCCGGTCACGGTCTCGTCCAGTGCATCGGCCATATCCGACAAGCTACCGCCGTGCGGCCCCGAACAGGGGGACCCGCCCCGTCATTCGTACTGCGAGGTCACCCTGTCGAGCGCGTCGAGGGCCTCGTCGAGCTCGTGGGTGGTGACGATCAGCGGCGGCCGGAAGCGGATGCCGCGCGTGCCCGTCCCGATCACGAGGACGTGCTCGTCGCGGTACAGCCGTCGCAGCACCTCGTCGCGGATCTCCGGAGTCGGGAGGTCGACGGCGCACATCAGTCCGCGTCCGCGCGGCTCGGTGACGACCGGTCGTCGCGCGGCGAGCTGCTGCAACCCCGACAGCAGGTGCGCCCCACTCAACCGTGCACGGTCGATCAGCCGGTCGTGCTCGACGACCTCGAGGATGCGGCGGGCCCGCACCATGTCGGTGAGGTTGCCGCCCCACGTCGAGTTGATCCGCGAGCTCACGGTGAACACGTTGTCGGGCACCTCGTCGATGCGTTCGCCGGCCATGATCCCGCACACCTGCGTCTTCTTGCCGAAGGCGACGATGTCGGGGGTGACGCCGAGCTGCTGGTAGGCCCACGCGGTGCCGGTCGTGCCGGCGCCGGTCTGCACCTCGTCGAAGATCAGCAGAGCGTCGTTCTCGCGGCACAACTGCGCGATCGCCCGGAAGAACTCGGGACGGAAGTGGTGGTCGCCGCCTTCGCCCTGGATTGGTTCGGCGATGAAGCACGCGATGTCGTGGGGACGTTCGGCGAAGGCTCGGCGGGCCTGCTCGAGGGCCTTCTCCTCGGCCACGGCGACGTCGCGTCCGTCTGCGAGATAGGGCGCGTCGATCCGCGGCCAGTCGAACTTGGGGAACCGGTCGGTCTTGACCGGATCGGTGTTGGTCAGCGACAGCGTGTATCCGGTGCGGCCGTGGAAGGCCTCGGTCAGGTGCAGTACCGATCCGCCCAGGTGGGCGGGCAGACCGCGGGATTCGTTGAGACGGCTCTTCCAGTCGAACGCGACCTTGAGCGCGTTCTCCACGGCGAGCCCGCCGCCGTCGACGAAGAACAGGTGCGGGAGCGCCGGGTCGCCGAGGACGCGCACGAAGGTCTCGACGAAGCGCGTCATGGGCACGGTGTAGATGTCGGAGTTGCTGGGCTTGTTCGCCGCGACGGCGCCGAGTTCGTGCGCTGCCTCCGGATCGGTCAGTGCAGGATGATTCATTCCGAGCGTGGACGACGCGAAGAACCCGAACATGTCGAGCCACGTGGTTCCGTCCCGGGCGTCGACGAGGCGGACTCCGCGGGAACGGTCGAGATCGAGGACGAGGCCGAAACCGTCGGCGAGCATGTGCCGGCCGAGGATGCCGTGTACCCGGTCGGGGGCGAGGTTCTCGGCACCGTCCGGGTTTCGGAATGCAGTGCTCATAACCCTACCGTACGCGAGAATCAACGGGAGAAACCCGGTATCACAGCAACACTTACGGCGCAGGAGCCTATCGTTCGTAAAATGTTTGCAGAACGACGGTGCTGCGGGTGGCGACATCGGCGGTCGCCCGGATCTCCTGCAGCAACCGCTCGAGAGCGCGAGGAGACTCGACACGCACGAGGAGAATGTAGCTTTCGTCGCCCGCCACCGAGTGACACGATTCGATCGCGGAGATGTGCCGGAGGCGGGCCGGTGCGTCGTCGGGTTGCGACGGGTCGAGAGGGGTGATCGCCACGAACGCCGACAACATCAGCCCGAGCGCTTCGGGATCGACGCGCGCACTGTATCCGCGGATCACGCTGCGCGCCTCGAGTCGGCGCACCCGCGACTGCACGGCCGAGACGGACAGTCCCGCCTTCTCGGCGAGCGCCGCGAGCGTCGCGCGACCGTCGGCGACCAGTTCGCGCAGCAACATCCGATCGATGTCGTCCAGCGACTCCTTCGACGAGTCGTTTCTCGAGGATTCGGGCACCAGCGCAGGGTATCCGAGCAGCAAAGGAGCTCACCGATGAATGCGACCACCGATCTCGCCGACCGCGCGGCGACCGCTCTGAGGCAGTGCGGTGTCGACGCCCTGCCCGATGACGCGGCACTCGCGGTGACCAGCCCGATCGACGGCAGCGTGCTCGGGCACGTACCCGTCCACTCGGCCACCGAGGTCGATGCGACGATCACCGCGGCGGTACGGGCCTTCGAGCAGTGGCGCCACGTCCCCGCCCCGGTGCGCGGCCGCGTGGTGCGACGGCTCGGCGAACTGCTCGTCGAGCACAAGCGGCATCTCGCCGAGCTCGTCACCCTGGAGGCGGGGAAGATCCCGTCGGAGGCCGCGGGCGAGGTGCAGGAGATGATCGACGTCTGTGAGTTCGCCGTCGGTCTGTCGCGACAGCTCTACGGGCGGACGATGCCGTCCGAGCGGCCCGGACACCGGCTCATGGAGATCTGGCATCCGCTCGGCGTGGTGGGCGTGATCTCCGCGTTCAACTTTCCCGTGGCGGTGTGGTCGTGGAACACCGCGATCGCGCTGGTGTGCGGCGACCCGGTGGTGTGGAAACCGTCGGAGACCACCCCGCTCACCGCCCTCGCCTGCGACGCGCTGCTGCGCCGCGCCGCCGCCGACGTCGGCGCCCCCGGCGGTCTCCATCACCTGCTCCTCGGCGACCACAGGGTGGGTGAGGCGCTCGTCGACGATCCCCGTATCGCCCTGGTGAGTGCGACCGGCTCCACCCGGATGGGGCGGATCGTCGGGCCGCGGGTCGCGGCGAGGTTCGGTCGCTGCCTGCTCGAACTCGGCGGCAACAACGCGGCGATCGTCGCTCCGTCCGCCGATCAGGACCTCGCCGTCCGGGGCGTCGTGTTCGCCGCGGCCGGCACGGCGGGCCAGCGCTGCACCAGCCTGCGCCGGCTGATCGTGCACCGATCGATCGCCGACGAAGTCGTCGAGCGGATCGCGAAGGCGTACTCGCATCTGCGAGTGGGGAATCCGCTCGACGAGGGTGTGCTCGTGGGTCCGCTCATCTCCGAACGGTCCTACGAGGCGATGACCGCGGCGCTCGACCGCGCGCAGACCGACGGAGGCACACTCGTCGTCGGCGGTGAGCGAGTGGACGTCGCGGGTGGCGGTGTGTACGTCTCCCCCGCGCTGGTCCGGATGCCCGCACAGAGCGAGGTGGTGCGCGAGGAGACCTTCGCCCCGATCCTGTACGTCCTCGACTACGACGACCTCGACGAGGCGATCGCATTGCACAACGGTGTCCCGCAAGGACTCTCGTCGTCGATCTTCACCCTCGACCAGCGCGAGGCCGAATTGTTCCTCGCCCGATCCGACTGCGGCATCGCGAATGTCAACATCGGCACCTCGGGGGCCGAGATCGGCGGCGCCTTCGGCGGGGAGAAGCACACCGGCGGCGGGCGCGAATCCGGATCGGATGCGTGGAAGGCGTACATGCGGCGGGCGACGAACACCGTCAACTACTCGACGGAGCTGCCGCTCGCCCAGGGTGTCGAGTTCGGCTGATCCCGAACGACGTTCGTACGCCTGAACGACGACGTTCGCGCGCCTGAACGAGCCTCGCCGCCCCCACAACAGGGGCGAAGCTCGTTTCGGCGCGCGAACTCGGGTTCCGGGCGGCTAGTGGTTGCGCAGTGCGTCGATCAGTTCGTCCTTCTTCATGTCGGAGTAACCGGTCATGCCCAGTTCCTTCGCACGCTTCTTCAGGTCGTCGACCGTCCAGTCGTCGTAGGAGCCGGACTTGCCACCCTTCTTCCCGACCTGCGACTTACCCTCGTTCGCAGCCGCGTTGGAGATCCGGGCCGCCTTCTCCTTGGAGGCACCGTCCTCGCGCAGGTCCTCGTACATCTTCTCGTTCTTGATCGACGGATTCGGCATCGTCTTCTCCTTTCCGTGTCCTGCGGAAGGGGTACCCGACGACACTTCACCCAATCAGAGGATCTGTGGCCTGTGACACATCCTGTGGTAGACCTGGGTCGTGTATCCAGGGAACCTGCTCGACGAACTCCGCGGGCAACTGCCCGCCGGCGCACTGATCATCGATCCCGACATCCTCGCCGGCTACCGGCAGGACCGGGCGCAGGACCCGGACGCCGCGGTTCCCCTCGCGCTCGTACGGGCCACATCCACCGCCGACGTACAGGCGACGCTGCGGTGGGCGAACACCCACAAGGTGCCGGTGGTACCCCGGGGTGCCGGCACGAGCCTGTCCGGCGGGTCGGGCGGGCTCGCCGACGGCATCGTGCTGAGCACCGAGAAGATGCGCGCGATCACCGTCGACACCGCGACACGCACCGCGGTCGCCCAGCCCGGTCTGCTCAACGTCGAGGTGAAGAAGGCGGCTGCCGAACAAGGCCTGTGGTATCCGCCCGATCCGTCGTCGTTCGAGATCTGCACGATCGGCGGGAACGCGGCCACCAACGCCGGTGGCCTGTGCTGCGTGAAGTACGGGGTGACGACCGACTACGTGCTCGGACTCGAGGTGGTCCTCGCCGACGGCACCGCGGTGCGGCTCGGCGGGCCACGGGTCAAGGACGTCGCGGGCCTGTCGCTGACGAAACTGTTCGTCGGAAGCGAAGGGACGCTCGGCGTCATCACCGAGGTGACCCTGCGTCTCGTCCCACCACCGCCACCCGGATCCACGATGGTCGCGACGTTCTCGTCGGTGCAGGCCGCCGCCGACGCGGTCGTCGCCATCACCGCCGTGCTGCGACCGGCCATGCTCGAATTCATGGACCGGGCCACCGTCGGGGCCGTGGAGGACATGCTGCGGATGGGACTCGAACGCAGCACCGAGGCGATGCTCATCGCCCGTTCCGACGCGCCGGGCGCGGCGGCCGCCGAGGAGATCGAGATCATGGTGCGGGCCTGCCGCGAGGCCGGGGCCGACGACGTCTTCGCGACCGACGATCCGGAGGAGGGCGAGGCGTTCACGGTGGCCCGCCGCATGGCCATCCCGGCCGTCGAACGCACCGGCAGTCTGCTGCTCGAGGACGTCGGGGTACCGATCCCCGCCCTGCCCGCGCTGGTGAGCGGGATCGCCGAGCTCGCCGCCGAACACGACGTCACCGTCGCCGTGATCGCACACGCCGGCGACGGCAACACCCACCCGCTGATCGTCTACGACCCCGCCGACGGGGACATGACGGCGCGGGCACAGGCGGTGTTCGGGAAAATCATGGATCTGGCCATCGAACTCGGCGGCACCATCACCGGCGAGCACGGCGTCGGCCGGCTCAAGAAGGCCTGGCTGCCGGATCAGGTGGGGCCGGACGTCATGGCGTTGACCGAGCGGATCAAGGCCGCACTCGACCCGAACTCGATCCTGAATCCCGGAGTGGTGATCTGATGACCCACACCACACCGGCAGCGGTCATAATCGTCGCGTGAACACCCGTGTGCCCCCGTCGACGGCCGCCCTGCCACTGCGCGAGACCAAGTACCGCGAACTCGAGCAGTATCCGGAGTTCGGGTCCGTCACGGCCTGGCTTCGAGACGTCGTGTCGTCGATCGTGCCGAACGCCCGCATGAGCGAATGCGAGTACTGGTCCGTCGTGTGTCTTCCCCCCGAGGAGCCGACCGACCCCCGGAAGCCGCTGGTGTCGGTGCACGCCGGCGACCTGGCGGTCGCGGGGGTGTTCCTCGACCTCTCCGGCGGACAGCGGAGCCTCGCCGGTTACGTCCGCGTGTCGGGAACCGAACTCGAGCAGGCCTCGGGCTCGACACGTGAGCAGCTCGCGGCGGACTCGCCCGCCCTCACCTTCGTCGACGAGGGTGCCGTCGTGTGCGTGGTGTGGAGCGACGAACCCGCCGCCCGGGAGCAGTTCGCGGCTCTGCCGTGGCGTGCCCCGGCTCGGGCGCTCGTCTCGGAGTTGATGCGCGACGGACGCAACTCCCGGGCCGACGACCACTGCCGTCAGATCGCCCGGTTCGCGTACGACGACTGAGTGTGTCGGTCGGCGGGTAGACGATGGGATGGTGACCGACATCCTCGATCGTTTCTCCGCGCCGACCCGAGCGTGGTTCGCGGGGGCATTCGAGTCCCCGACCCCGGCCCAGCTCGGCGCGTGGGAGGCGATCTCCTCGGGAGCCCACACGCTCGTCGTCGCCCCCACCGGCTCGGGCAAGACCCTGTCGGCGTTCCTGTGGTCGCTCGACCGGCTCGCGTCCACCCCGGCGGACGAGCACGCAGCACGCGAACACCGCACCCGCGTGCTGTACGTCTCACCGCTCAAGGCCCTCGCCGTCGACGTCGAGCGCAATCTGCGCTCCCCGCTGGTCGGCATCACGCAGACCGCGAAACGGCTGGGGCTGACGCCACCCGACATCACCGTCGGCGTGCGCTCCGGCGACACCTCCCCAGCCGATCGTCGCGCCCTGGCCCGCACACCACCGGACATCCTCATCACGACTCCCGAGTCCCTCTTCCTCATGCTCACCTCGTCCGCACGGGAGAACCTCGTGGGGGTCGAGACGGTGATCGTCGACGAGGTCCACGCGGTGGCAGGCACGAAACGCGGGGCGCATCTCGCGCTGTCGCTCGAGCGGCTCGACCGGCTGCTGCGCGCCCCGGCCCAACGCATCGGGTTGTCGGCCACCGTGCGGCCGCACGAGGAGGTCGGCCGATTCCTCACCGGCTCCGCCCCCATCCGGATCGTCGCGCCCCCGTCGGCGAAGACGTGGGATCTCACGGTCCGCGTACCGGTCGAGGACATGACCGAGCTCGGGGTCTCCGAGCCCGACGAGGAGTCACTGTCCCCCACTCCCCAGGCCGGATCGATCTGGCCGCACGTCGAGGAACAGATCGTCGATCTCATCACCGAGCACCGGTCGACGATCGTGTTCGCCAACTCCCGGCGCCTGTCCGAACGCCTCACCGCCCGGCTCAACGAGATCCATGCCGACCGCTCGGGAAATCCGGTCGACGACGAGGGCGCACCGCCCTCGCAGCTCGGGTCGCCGACCGACACGTCCGCGGGGGCCGAACCGGTCCTCGCGCGCGCCCATCACGGGTCGGTGAGCAAGGACCGGCGCGCGCTGATCGAGGACGACCTCAAGTCGGGTCGGCTGCGGTGTGTGGTGGCGACGTCGAGTCTCGAACTCGGCATCGACATGGGCGCGGTCGATCTGGTGATCCAGGTCGAGGCCCCGCCGTCGGTGGCCAGCGGTCTGCAACGCGTCGGCCGCGCCGGACATCAGGTGGGCGAGACCTCGCGCGGGGTGCTGTTCCCCAAGCACCGCACCGATCTCGTGCACTGCGCGGTGACCGTCGAGCGGATGGTCGAGGGTCACATCGAGGCCCTGCAGGTCCCGGCGAATCCGCTCGACGTGCTCGCCCAGCAGACGGTCGCGGCCACGGCCCTCGAACCCGTCGACGTCGACGACTGGTTCGACACGGTCCGGCGCAGCGGGTCGTTCGCGAGCCTGTCCCGCGGGGTCTACGAATCGGTGCTCGACCTGCTCGCCGGCCGCTATCCGTCCGACGAGTTCGCCGAGCTGCGCCCCCGGGTCGTGTGGGACCGCACGGCGGGCATCCTCACCGGCAGGCCCGGCGCCCAGCGACTCGCCGTCACGTCCGGCGGCACGATCCCCGACCGCGGTCTGTTCACCGTGTACATGGTGGGCGAGAAGAACACGCGCGTGGGCGAACTCGACGAGGAGATGGTCTACGAGTCGCGGGTGGGCGACGTCTTCGCGCTCGGCGCGACGAGCTGGCGGATCGAGGAGATCACTTTCGACCGGGTGCTGGTCTCCCCCGCTTACGGCCGGCCCGGCCGATTGCCGTTCTGGCACGGCGACAGTCAGGGGCGCCCCGCCGAACTCGGCGCCGCGCTCGGCGCATTCCTGCGCGAGATGGGGCACGCCTCACCGGAGGATGCCGAGACCCGCTGTCGCAAGGGCGGTCTCGACGACTATGCGACGGGGAATCTGATCCGGTTGCTCGACGAGCAGCGCACGGCCACCGGGCACCTGCCCACCGACCGCACGCTCGTCGTCGAACGGTTCCGCGACGAGCTCGGCGACTGGCGTCTGGTACTGCACTCGCCGTTCGGTTTACGGGTACACGCGCCGTGGGCCCTTGCGGTGGGGGCACGTCTGATCGAGCGCTACGGTGTCGAATCGCATCCCACCGCGTCCGACGACGGCATCATCGTCCGCCTGCCCGATACCGACGATGCCCCACCGGGCTCGGAGATCTTCGTCTTCGACACCGACGAGATCGACGACATCGTCACCGAACAGGTCGGCGGCTCGGCACTGTTCGCCTCCCGCTTCCGGGAATGCGCGGCGCGGGCACTGCTGCTGCCCCGCCGAAATCCCGGCAAGCGCGCCCCGCTGTGGCAGCAGCGTCAGCGCTCCGCGCAGTTGCTCGACGTCGCTCGTCGTTATCCGGACTTCCCGATCCTGCTGGAGACGGTCCGGGAGTGCCTGCAGGACGTCTACGACCTGCCCGCTCTGCGCGACCTGCTCGGCAGCATCGCCCAGCGCAAACTCCGTCTGGTGGAGGTGGAGACTCCGACGGCCTCACCGTTCGCGACGTCACTGCTGTTCTCCTATGTCGGCGAGTTCCTCTACGAGGGCGACAGTCCACTCGCCGAGCGCCGGGCCGCGGCACTGTCGCTCGACTCGACGCTGCTCGCCGAACTGCTCGGCCGGGTGGAGTTGCGCGAACTGCTCGACGCCGACGTCATCACCGAGGCCGAACACGAACTGCAACGGCTGACTCCGGAGCGACGCGCACGCGACGCCGAGGGTGTCGCCGACCTGCTGAGGCTGCTCGGTCCGCTCACCGACACCGAACTGCGCGAGCGCACCACCGACGATCCGAGCGCGTGGATCGACGATCTCGTGGCACAGCGACGCGCACTGCGCGTGTCGTATGCGGGTGAGCACCGGTGGGCGGCGATCGAGGACGCCTCCCGCCTGCGCGACGCGCTGGGTGTTCCTCTGCCGATCGGGGTGCCGACCGTCTTCGTCGAGCCGGTCTCCGATCCGCTCGGCGATCTGATCGCCCGGCACGCCCGCACCCACGGCCCGTTCACCACCGCGCAGGCCGCCGCCCGGTTCGGGCTGGGCACGGCGGTCGTCGAGTCCGTCCTCGACCGGCTCGCCGCCGAGAAGCGCGTCACTGCAGGCGAATTCCGTCCGGGCGCAACCGGATCGGAATGGTGCGACACCGAGGTGTTGCGGAGGTTGCGGCGCCGGTCGCTGGCAGCCGCCCGGCAGGACGTCGAGCCGGTCAGCACCACGACTCTGGGACGGTTCCTCCCCGACTGGCATCACCTCGGTACCGGGCCGGGTACGAGTGCGCTCTACGGCCTCGACGGTGTTCTCACCGTCGTCGAACAACTCGCCGGCGTGCCGGTGCCCGCGAGCGCCCTCGAACCGCTGATCCTTGCTCCCCGAGTGCGGGACTACACACCGACGATGCTCGACGAGCTCACCACGACCGGCGAGGTCCTGTGGTCGGGGACAGGATCGATCTCGGGGAAGGACGGGTGGGTGGCGTTGCATCCGGCGGATCTGGCGCCGGTGAGCCTGGCACCGGTCGACGACATCGAACTCGGTCCGGTGCATCAGGCGATCCTCGACTCGCTGTCCGGCGGGGGTGCCTATTTCTTCCGGCAACTTGCCGACGCGGTCACCGCACTCCACACCACGGCGAGCGACACGACGGTCGCCGACGCGCTGTGGGAACTGGTGTGGAGCGGGCACGTCACGGGCGACACCCTCGCCCCGCTGCGCGCCCTGATCGGCGACACCTCCCGCGCCAAGCCCGCCCACCGCACCCCGCGCCGGGCACCGCGGGCCCGGATGTACCGGGCACGGCCCACACTGCCGAGCCGTACCGGACCGCCGACGGTGAGCGGGCGCTGGTCGATGGTGCCGGACCGCGAGACCGACGCGACGGTCCGCGCGCACACCACCGCCGAACTGCTGCTCGAGCGGTACGGCGTGGTCACCCGCGGCGTCGTCGTCGGCGAGGGAGTACCCGGCGGTTTCGCGACGATGTACAAGGTGCTCAGCCGCTTCGAGGAGACGGGCCGGTGCCGCCGGGGCTATTTCGTCGACTCGCTCGGCGGGGCCCAGTTCTCGACGCCGTCGGTCGTCGACCGCCTGCGTTCGTTCTCGGATTCGATCGAGGGCCGGCACTCGGAGACCGCGGCCGTCACGCTCGCGGCCTGCGATCCGGCCAATCCGTACGGCGCGGCACTCCCGTGGCCGTCGTCGTCCGCCGACGACGACGCCCCGCGGCACCGGCCGGGCCGCAAGGCCGGTGGTCTCGTGGTACTCGCCGACGGTGCGCTCGTGCTGTTCGTCGAACGAGGGGGTCGCACCCTGCTCACCTTCGACGACGACCCGGGCCGGTTGCGCACCGCGTGCGCGTCCCTCGCCGCGACCGTCAAACGCGGAGGTGTCGACAAGATCGTCGTCGAGAAGGTCGACGGCGCCTCGATCCACGGGCACGAGTTCGCCGATTTCCTTGCCGAGGCAGGATTCTCGGCGACGCCGCGCGGTTACCGGCTGAGGTTCTGACGTGCCCGAAGGAGACACCGTGTTCCGCGCCGCGCACCGCCTCCGTACGGCTCTGGAAGGACAGGTGCTCACGGAGACGGACTTCCGCGTGCCGCGTTTCGCCACCGCCGATTTCACCGGGCACACGGTCGACGAGGTCCTCTCCCGCGGTAAGCACCTGCTGATCCGGGTCGCCGACGTCTCGATCCATTCGCACCTGAAGATGGAAGGTGAATGGCACGTGTACCCGCGTGGAACTCGTTGGCGCAAGCCCGGATACAAGGCCCGCATCGTGCTCGGCACCGAGGACGTCCAGGCGGTGGGGTTCGAACTCGGCATCGTCGAGGTACTCGCCCGCGACCGGGAGGACGACGCCGTGGGGCATCTCGGACCGGATCTGCTCGGTCCCGACTGGGATCCCGAGCGCGCAGCGGCGAATCTCGCGCGCGATCCGGACCGCCCGATCGGGGTGGCGCTGCTCGATCAGCGCATCATGGCGGGCGTCGGCAACGTGTACCGCTCCGAACTGTGCTTCCTGCGGGGCGTCGATCCGTGGACGCCGGTTGCGCGGGCCGGCGACCCGGCGGCGTGGATCGACCTCGCGCACAGGCTGCTGGTCGCCAACCGCGACCGGACCACGCGCATCACCACCGGCGACCGGCGTCCCGGTCGCACTCTGTGGGTCTACGGGCGTCGGGGGAAGCCGTGCCGTCGCTGCCGGACCCCGATCCGGTCCGGAGAGATCGGCACCGCGACCGACCCCGAACGGGTGGTCTACCGGTGCCCGCGATGTCAGCCGCGCCCGGGCGGTTCCGCCGTCTGATCGTCCTGCAGGCATCCCGCCCGACCGCTCTGTTCGACGAGCGCGACGCAGTGCCGGACGAGGGCCTCGCGCGAGACCGCGAGATCTCCTTCGAGGTACCCCATGAACAGGCTGGTGAGGGCCCCGACGACCCCCACGGCGACCATGTGGCGATGACCGTCGTCGCCGCCCGGGGGCAGCTGGTCGCGCACGAGTGCGACGAAGGTCGGTGCGAGTTCGATGCCGCGCCGGCCGATCGCGGGTTCGCGCAGCGGAGCGAGGAGGAGAACGCGTCCCTTCGCGGGATCGTCGACCATGAGTTCCATGAACGCCCGCACAGCGGCCTCGGCCCGCCCGGTGGCCTGCGCGGAGATCAGAGCGTCGGTCAGTGCGTCGTGGGCGCGGTCGGCCACGTGGGCGTAGACCTCGCGGACGAAGGTGTCGCGGTCGGCGAAGCTCTCGTAGAAATACCGTTCGGTGAGTTCGGCGGCACGGCACACGGCCCGGACGTTCGCTGCCGCGCCGTCCGGCGCTCCGAGCAGTTCGACACCCACGGCGAGGAGACGTTTTCTGCGCAGCCGACGGCGTTCGTCGATGCCGACGCCCGCCCAGCTGCGGCGCGTGGTGTCCACTCTGTTTCGTCCCGTCGTTGACTGCATGCCCGCCGAATCCTACTCTGACAACATGTGTGGTCAGGGTTCCGCCGGGTCCGGCACCGCCGAGTCGTCGCAGGCCGCGACACCACGACCGGCGCCCCCGGAACCGTTGGGGACCGAGTCGCTGACGTGGAGATATTTCGGCGGGTGGCGGGGAATGCTCTTCGGACCCTGGGCGGGGTCGATGCAGAACATGCATCCCGGGCTCGGGGCCGGTGTCGAGGAACACTCGACGTTCTTCGACGAACGATGGGAACGCCTCTACCGGTCGCTGTACCCGATCTACGGGGTCGTCTTCGACGGTGCCCGCGCCCCGGAGACCGCGGCGAAGGTGCGCGGCTACCACAACACCGTCAAGGGAGTCGACAAGCACGGCCGCAGGTACCACGCGCTCGATCCCGGCACCTTCTATTGGGCGCACGCGACCTTCTTCTACAGTCTCGTCGTCTCCATCGAGTGGTTCGACGGACCGCTCACCGTCGAGCAGAAGCACCGGCTGTTCGACGAGCACGTGCAGTGGTACCGGCTGTACGGCATGCCGATGCACCCGGTCCCCGAGTCCTGGGAGGACTTCCTCGCGTACTGGGACCGCATGTGCCGCACCGTGCTCGAGGACAACAAGGCAACCCGCGACGTGCTCGACCTGTCGAATCTCGGGCACCCGCCCTTCCTGCGGTGGTTCCCCGAAGGGGTCTGGAAGCTGATCCGCCCGCCGGTGACCGCCGGTTTCCTGTGGCTCACCATCGGGTTGTACGACCCGCCGGTGCGCGAGCTGCTCGGTTACCGGTGGAGCCGGCCGGAGCAGACACTGCACGCACTCGTCGGCCGCACGATCGGATTCGGCACGAAGCTCGTGCCGTGGCGGTACCGCTACCACCCGCGGGCCCGTGCCGGTTGGGACCGAGCATGCGGGCGGATCCCGGCCGATACCGGTCTGCTCGAGACACCCGGGCGCAACCTTCCGCCCCTCGACCGCCGCGACTCACCGGTGCACTACAGCCCGGACGTGGCGAACCGGCACCGCCCCACCGCCGTTTCACCCTGACACATCCCGCCCGACACCGAGGTCGGCGAGCCCGGTCTGTGTCACGCTATCGAGGTGTCCACGCCTTCGTACCTGTCGTCCGGACGGCGCCGCCCTCTGTCCCCGGAGTCGGCGGCCTCCCGCATCAGCGCCTACGTCTACGGCAACATCCTGGTGCTGGCCGCGCTCGTCCCCATCACGCGCTCACCCGAGTACATCGGGATCGCGATCGTGATCGGCACCGCGCTTTCGACGTTCATCGCCCATGTCTTCGCGGAGTCGGTCGCCCAGTCCGTTCGTTCGGGTGAACAACTCTCACGTAGCGAACGCATCGAGGAACTTCGCGACTCGGTTCCCATCCTGTCGTCGGCGGTGCTGCCCTGTCTCGTGCTCGCCACGGCCTGGATCGGCTGGCTCGAGCCCCGCACGGCACACATCCTCGCCGAGGTCGCCGTGCTGATCCGTATCGGCTCGACCGTGTTCGTCGTGCGCCGGCTGCAGAACCGCAGACCGAACCACCGGACCGTGGTGGCCGCGGTGGGAGTGGCTCTGATCGCGACGATCGTGGTCGTCGTGAAGGTCGTGCTCACGCACTGAGACCCGTCGCACACCGAGACCCGTCGCGCGCCGCCTCGGCTACTTGATCGGCACCGGTTCGAGGATTTCCGGCCGAGCCTCGGGCGCCGCCGCTCTGAGCGCATCCGCGGACTCGTCGTCGAGACGGCTCTGCGACTCGATCTCGGCCTCGACCCGCGCCCGGTACGTCGCGACCTCCCGGTCGACGGCCGCGTCGTCCCAGCCCAGGACCGGAGCAACCAGTCGGGCCGTCTGCTCCGCACAGTGCAGCCCGCGGTGCGGGTACTCGATCGAGATCCGGGTCCGGCGCGCCAGGAGATCCTCGAGGTGCAGGGCTCCTTCGGCCGCCGCGCCGTAGACCATCTCGACCTGCAGGTACTGGGGAGCATCGGTCAGCGGTTCGAGCAATTCGGGCCGGCCCTTCGCGAGGCTCAGCACGTCCTCGACGAGGGAGCCGTAGCGGTCGAGCAGATGCTTGACGCGATAGGGATGCAGACCGTACTGCTCGGCGAGATGCATGGTCTGGTTGACCAGCGCGAAATACCCGTCGGCCCCGACGAGGGGCACCTTCTCGGTGATCGACGACGCGATCCGGGCCGGGATGTCCTCGGCCGCGAGATCGACGGCGTCCTCGGCCATGACCCGGTAGGTCGTGTACTTGCCGCCGGCGATGGCCACGAGTCCCGGCGCCACCCGCGCGACAGCATGCTCGCGCGAGAGCTTCGACGTCTCGTCGCTCTCCCCCGCCAGCAACGGCCGCAGACCGGCGTAGACACCGTCGATGTCGTCGTGGGTGAGCGGGACGACGAGCACGCGGTTGACATGGTCGAGGATGTAGTCGATGTCGGCCTTCGTCGCGGCCGGGTGCGCCAGGTCGAGATTCCAGTCGGTGTCGGTGGTGCCGATGATCCAGTGGTTGCCCCACGGGATGACGAACAGCACCGACTTCTCGGTCCGCAGGATGATCGCGGAGTCGCTCACGATCCGGTCGCGGGGAACGACGATGTGCACGCCCTTCGAGGCGCGGACCCGGAACCGGCCGCGCTGCCGCGACAACGACTGGATCTCGTCGGTCCACACACCGGTCGCGTTGATCACGGCGTGCGCCCGCACCTCGGTGACCGACCCGTCCTCACTGTCGCGCACACGCACACCCGAGACGCGATCCGCCTCGCGCAGGAAACCGACGACCTGTGTGGACGTGCGCACCACCGCACCGTAGTGCGCGGCCGTCCGGGCGACCGTCATCGTGTGCCGGGCGTCGTCGACGACCGTGTCGTAGTAGCGGATTCCGCCGACGAGCGAATTCCGCTTGAGACCGGGAACCATCCGCAGGGCACCCGAACGTGTCAGGTGTTTCTGCGGCGGAACGGACTTCGCGCCGCCCATCCGGTCGTAGAGGAAGATCCCCGCCGCCACGTACGGCCGCTCCCACACCCGATGGGTGAGCGGGAACAGGAACTCGAGCGGCTTGACCAGGTGCGGGGCGAGCGTGGTCAGGGCAAGTTCGCGTTCGCGCAAGGCTTCCCGCACCAGGCCGAATTCGAGTTGTTCGAGATAGCGCAGACCACCGTGGAACATCTTCGACGACCTGCTCGACGTGCCCGACGCGAAGTCCCGGGCCTCGACGAGCGCGACCCGCAGACCACGGGTCGCGGCGTCGAGAGCTGCTCCCGCCCCGACGACACCTCCGCCGATGACGACGACGTCGAACTGTTCGGTGGCGAGCCGACGCCAGGCGTCGGCGCGTTGCCGAGGTCCGAGGAGTTGCACACCCGATTGGTTGGTCACCGCACCCGCTCCCGTGAGTCGCCGACGTATCCCGATCAAGGCTAGTAGCTTGAGCGACGCAGCGCGCAGCGGAAGCGTTGCCGACCCGAGCCGTCCCCTTCACCCGAGGACCACCTGTGAACCAGTTCATCGCGGCGATCGACCAGGGCACCACGTCCAGCCGGTGCATCATCTTCGACCACGACGGGCGCATCGTGTCGATCGCGCAGAAGGAACACCGACAGTTCTTCCCGCGGTCGGGATGGGTCGAACACGATCCGGAAGAACTGTGGCTCAACACCCGTGAGGTGGGAGCCGCGGCGCTTGCCAAAGCGGATCTGCGACGCAGCGACATCGCGGCGATCGGTCTGACGAACCAGCGCGAGACCACTGTGGTGTGGGATCGCACCACCGGAAAACCGGTGTACAACGCGATCGTCTGGCAGGACACCCGCACCGACACGCTCGTCGAGGAACTCGCCGGCGACGCCGGGCCCGATCGCTACCGCGAGATCACCGGCCTGCCGCTGTCGACCTATTTCGCCGGGCCGAAGGTGCGGTGGATCCTCGACAACGTCGACGGTGCCCGCGAACGCGCCGAGGCCGGCGATCTCGCGTTCGGCACCGTCGACAGCTGGATCCTGTGGAATCTCACCGGCGGTGTCGGCGAGGAGGACCAGCCGCCGGGCCTGCACATCACCGATGTGACCAATGCCTCCCGGACACTGCTGATGAATCTCGAGACCCAGCAGTGGGATCCGGCGATCTGCGCCGAACTCGGCATCCCGGAGTCGATGCTGCCGGAGATCCGCAGTTCGTCGGAGGTGTACGGGCGCGCCCGCGAACGCGGACCGCTCGCGGGGGTCCCGATCGCAGGCATCCTCGGCGACCAGCAGGCCGCGACCTTCGGCCAGGGCTGCCTGTCCCCCGGCGAAGCGAAGAACACTTACGGCACCGGCAACTTCCTGCTGCTCAACACCGGCACGACCCCGGTCCGCAGCGAACACGGCCTGCTCACCACCGTGTGCTATCGCATCGGTGACGCCCCCGCGGTCTACGCCCTCGAAGGTTCGGTGGCCGTGACCGGTTCGCTGGTGCAGTGGCTGCGCGACAATCTCGGGCTCATCCGCTCCGCCGGCGAGATCGAAACCCTCGCCGCGAGCGTCCCCGACAACGGCGGAGCGTATTTCGTGCCGGCCTTCTCGGGATTGTTCGCGCCACGTTGGCGCCCCGACGCGCGGGGTGTCATCGCGGGCCTGACACGCTTCGTCGAGAAGGGCCACCTCGCACGCGCGGCCCTCGAGGCGACGGCCTACCAGACCCGGGAGGTCATCGAGGCCATGAACGCCGACTCCGGTGTCGATCTGCGCACCCTCAAGGTCGACGGCGGCATGGTGGCCAACGACCTGCTCATGCAGTTCCAGTCCGACATCCTCGGCGTCCCGGTCGTGCGGCCCACGGTCGCGGAGACCACCGCGCTCGGAGCCGCCTACGCGGCCGGGCTCGCCGTGGGTTTCTGGGAGAACGAGGAGGAGATCCGCCGCAACTGGGCCGCGGACCGCACGTGGGAACCCGCGATGCCCGTCGACGAACGCGAACGCCTGTTCGGCGAATGGAACAAGGCGGTCGAACGCACCTACGACTGGGCCTGACCGGGGCGGGATCCGCACGGATCCCGCCCCGTCCGGCATCTAGTCCAGGTCGTCGTGGCGCATCAACTGACGGGCGGCCTCGGTCACCGATCCACTCAGCGAGGGGTAGACCGAGAAGGTCTGCGCGAGGTCGTTGACCGACAGGTTGTTCTGCACCGCCAGCGCGATGGGCAGGATCAGCTCCGAGGCGGTCGGTGCGACCACCACGCCGCCGATGACCACGCCGGTCGCGGGGCGGCAGAAGATCTTCACGAAACCGCGCCGCAGACCGGACATCTTGGCGCGCGGGTTGGTGTTGAGCGGGAGCATCACGGTGCGTGCGGGTACCTCGCCCTTGTCGATCGTCGCCTGACTGACACCGACAGCGGCGATCTCGGGACGCGTGAACACTGCTGCTGCAACAGTTTTCATTTTGATCGGGCTCACACCCTCACCGAGCGCGTGATAGATCGCAATGCGGCCCTGCATGGCCGCGACCGACGCGAGCGGCAACAGTCCGGTGCAGTCGCCCGCGGCGTAGATGCCGGGGACGGCGGTGCGGGAGACCCGGTCGACGGGAAGGTAGCCGCCCCGGTCGAGTTCGAGCCCGACCTTGTCGAGACCGAGATCCCGGGTGTTCGGCACCGAGCCGACGGTCATCAGCACGTGACTGCCCTCGACGATCCGACCGTCGGCGAGAAGCACGCGGACGCCGTCCTCCGTGCGTTCGACCCGGTCGGCACGGGCGTGCTTGACGAGGGTCACACCGCGCTCGGTGAGGACGTCCTCGAGCACGAGGGCCGCGTCCTCGTCCTCGTGCGGCAGGATCCGGTCGCGGCTCGAGACGACGGTGACCCGCACTCCGACCTCGGTGTAGGCGGAGACGAACTCGGCGCCGGTGACACCCGACCCGACCACGACGAGGTGCTCGGGCAGCTTCTCGAGGTCGTAGAGCTGACGCCAGGTGAGAATCCGCTCACCGTCCGGTTCCGCGCCCGGCAGGATGCGCGGGCTCGCACCGGTCGCGATCAGGACGACGTCGGCGTCGAGCACCTTCTCCTCTCCGGTGAGCAGCTTGGCGCGCACCTGGTGAGCGGCCATGCCGGGCTGCGCGTCGACGAGCTCGCCGTAACCGGAGAACAGCGTGACCCCCGCGGCCTCGAGCTTGGTGCGGATGTCGGCGGACTGCGCGCGGGCCAGGCTCTTCACACGGCCGTGGACCTGCGGCAGCGACACTTCGGCGCGTTCGAGTTCGATGCCCAGGTCGGCGGCGCGGCGCATGTCGGTGCGCACGCCGGTCGAGGCGATGAAGGTCTTGGAGGGAACACAGTCGAAGAGCACGCAGGCGCCGCCGATCCCGTCCGAATCGATCAGTGACACCGTCGCGCCGTACTGGGATGCCACCAGCGCCGCCTCGTATCCTGCGGGGCCGCCGCCGATGATCACGATCCGGGTCATTGTTCTCCTCTGTATCGATTCCGAAGGGTGCCGGGTCGGGCTGCACGTGAGCGCCTGGTGGGCACACACGTCGGCCTCAACGCTATGCCAATGCCCCCGCCTCGCGCACAGGGACCGGTCGACCCGGCACACAACGGCGCTCCACTGCCCCTCCGACGACTCCGGCGGACGACGGGTTAGCCTTATCCTCGTGCCGATCTACGCCGCCTACGGGTCCAACATGCATCCCGAGCAGATGCTGACGCGCTGCCCGCATTCGCCGATGGCGGGAACCGGCTGGTTGCACGGTTGGCGGCTGACCTTCGCCGGCGCCGACATCGGCTGGGAGGGCGCCCTCGCGACCGTCGTCGAGGATTCGGACTCGAAGGTGTTCGTCGTGCTCTACGACGTGCCGGAGGACGACGAGCGCAGTCTCGATCGGTGGGAGGGAGCCGAACTCGGGTTCCACCGCAAGATCCGCGTGCGCGTCGACACCGCCGACGGCCCGGTCCTCGCCTGGCTGTACGTCGTGGACGGATACGAGGGCGGGCTGCCGTCGGCGCGCTATCTGGGCGTGATGGCCGATGCGGCCGAGATCGCCGGAGCTCCCTCCGACTACGTACGGGATCTGCGGACCCGCAACAGCCGCAACGTCGGACCGGGACGACCCGACAGCTTCTAGAGGGGACGGGAGATCCCGGCGGTACGCGCCGGGATCATCCGCGACGCGCTCTCACCCTGCGCCCAGCACCAGATTCGTCATCACCCGCACGCCCACGGCGAGTGCCCGCTCGTCGAGATCGAAGGTGGGCTGGTGGATGTCGAGTTCGGGCCCGACCCCCGGCCACACCCCGAGCCGGCCCATCGCGCCGGGGACGTGTTCGAGATACCACGAGAAGTCTTCTCCCCCACCGGATTGCGGGGTATCCGCCAGAGCGTCGGGACCGGTCGCGCGGATCGCGTCCTCGAACATGCGCGCCGACCCCTCGTCGTTGACCACGGGCGGGACACCACGGCGGTAGTTCAGTTCGTAGCTGACACCGGTCGGCGCGAGCAGGCCGTGCACGATTTCGCGGACCATCGGTTCGAGCAGCTGCCAGGTGTCGTGGTCGCCGGTGCGGACGGTGCCCGCCAGCATGCCGGTGCGCGGGATCGCATTGGGGGCCTTTCCGGCGCTGACCGTGCCCCACACCATGACGGTGCCGGTGCGCGGATCGATGCGGCGGCTGAGCATGCCGGGAAGACCGGTGATGACGGCGCCGAGACCGTAGACGAGATCGCCGGTCAGGTGCGGCCGCGAGGTGTGCCCCCCGGGCGAGTCGAGGACGAGTTCGACGGTGTCGGCCGCGGAGGTGATCGCCCCGACCCGCATCCCCACCTTGCCCGCCTCGAGGCGCGGGTCGCAGTGCAGGGCGAAGATGCGTGAGACCCCGTCGAGACCGCCGGCCGCGACGACGTCGATCGCCCCGCCGGGCATGACCTCCTCCGCGGGTTGGAAGATCAGCCGGACGCCGACCGGCAGTTCGGGCATCGAGGCGAGAGCCAGCCCCGCACCGAGCACCACCGTCGTGTGGGCGTCGTGCCCGCACGCGTGCGAGACGCCGGGGACGGTCGACTCGAACGGCAGCCCGGTGGTCTCCTGCAGTGGCAGCGCGTCCAGATCGGCGCGCAGAGCGATCCGCGGTCCGTCCGACGGGCCCAGATCACAGATCAGGCCGGTGCCGCGAGGGAGAACCTTCGGTTCCAGTCCTGCCGCGCGCAGGTGCTTCGCGACGAACTCGGTGGTGGCGTACTCCTGCCGGGCGAGCTCGGGATTCGCATGGATGTGACGGCGCCAGAGCGAGAGATCCTCGGTGTGACGGGCCAACCACTTCTCCACGTACGGGTTCATCGGCGCCCGACCCGTTCGAGGAGGCGTGCCCGGTGGACCTGATCGGTCGCCGCGCGCACGGCGGTCGCTGCGAGCGCGCGCGCTCCGTCGAGTACTGCCCGATCGGCGGACTCGGTGACACAGGCGGCCGCGAACGCCGCCTGATGTGTCACCGCGCCACCGGAGTCGAGTCCGATGACCGGATGGATTCCCGGCACCACGTTCGTCACGTTTCCCATGTCGGTACTGCCCAGGGGGCGCGCTCCTTCCTCCTCGACGGGCAGCGGCCGGCGCCCGAGACCGATGATCTCCTCACGATATGCCTGCACCAGCCACGGGTCGGGAGTGAGTTCGGCATAGGTCGGCGACACGGTCCGGATCCGGTGGTTGCATCCGGTGGCCAGCGCACCGGCGGCGAAGCAGTTTCGCGAGCGTTCGACGAGGTCGTCGAGGAGTTCGCTCGTGCCCGCTCGCAGGTAGTACAGCAGTTCGGTGTGGCTCGGCACGATGTTCGGCGCGGTTCCGCCCTGCGCGACGATCCCGTGGATCTGCTGCCCGGGATGCAGGTGCTGTCGGAGCAGACCGACCGCGACCTGAGCGACGGTCGCCGCATCGGCGGCGTTGAGCCCGTACTCGGGCGCGGCGGAGGCGTGCGCCTCCCGGCCGTCGTATTCGACGGCGATGTCGGCGAGGGCGAGCGACGTCGCGCCCGTGATGTCGAACGGGCCGGGGTGCACCATCATCGCCGCACCGACGCCGTCGAAGACGCCGCGCTCGAGCATGAGGACCTTGCCGCCACCGGTCTCCTCCGCGGGTGTTCCGATGACGCGCACGGTCACGCCGAGTTCGTCGGCGAGCGCGGCGAGCCCGATCCCGGCACCCACGGCCGACGCCGCGATGATGTTGTGGCCGCACGCGTGCCCGATTCCCGGCAGCGCGTCGTACTCGGCGCAGAATGCGAGGACGAGTTCGCCGCTCCCGAACCGCGCGTCGAAGGCGGTGGGCAGGTCGGCGATGCCGGTCGTCACATCGAAATCGTGGGCGCGCAGCACCTCGACGATCTTCGCGGCGCTCCGGTGTTCCTCGAAGGCGAGTTCCGGTTCGGCGTGGATCGAATGCGACAGGCCGACGAGGGTGTCGGAGGCGGCCTCGATGGCCGTGGCGTATTCGGTCGTCACGGGGACCAGTCTGTCATGCTCACCGCGCCCCGATCGATCGGCGCGTGCGACCGGTTCGGCAGCTTCCCGGCCGTGTCGGTTCGGCAGCGTCCCCGGCCGCGATCAGCCCAGCCGGAAGTTCGACGGGTCGGTCCGGATCTCCAGTGCCGAGATCAGCGGTGCGTGCAGTCCGCGCTTGATACCCGCCAGATTCGGCCCGCGGGTGGCGGTGAGCGCTGCGGCCCGCTCGACTGCGGCGGCGAGCACGCCGTCGCCGCCCACGGCCTGCTCGGCGATGCCCGCGGTCACGGCGTCGTCCCCGCCGTAGCGGCGACCGGTGGTGATGGCCTCCACGGCCGTCTGGATCGGCAGGCGCGAGCGGATCAGGGCGGACATCCCGACGGTGAACGGCATGTTCAGTTGCACTTCCGGCAGGCACCAGAACCCGCGGTCGGCGCGCATCACCCGGAAGTCGTGCACGAGCGCGAGCATCGCACCGGCACCGAAGGCGTGCCCCTGGACGGCCGCGACCGTCGCCGCGGGGAAGGTGAGGAGCCGCACGTAGAGATCGTGGACCGAGTCCAGATAGGTCGGCAGGTCCGGCAGGTTCGCGCCGACCCAGTCGACGTCGAGTCCGTTGCTCCAGAACTTGCCGGTCGCCGCGGTCACGAGGGCCGTGGGACCGTCGTGCGCCTCCACCTCGTCGAGGAGGGGGTGGATCGCGGCGAGGCGGTCCGGGTGGAACCGGTTCTCGGAGCCGTCCACGTCACGGTCACCGAGATGCAGGACGAAGACGTCGCCGTCACGTTCGAGGTAAGGCATGCACGTCAGCATACCGCGCCTCCTTACCCGCGAGTAACATGCGGTGAGCGATTAGGGTCCGATGCCATGGGAGCACCCGATCACGTCTTCGACCCCGCCGCGGCCGCCGATGCCGCAGCCGCCGCACTCGCCGAACGGACGGGAGTGGCCGAACATCCCGTCGCCGTCGTCCTCGGCTCCGGCTGGCGGGCCGCGGTCGAGAGTTTCGGCATCCCCGTCGCCACGATCCCGATGAGCGAGCTGCCCGGATTCGCGCCGCCGACGGCGGAAGGACATGCCGGGAACATCCACTCGGTGCGCGCCGGCGACAACGCGGTCCTCGTCCTCGCGGGCCGGATCCACGCCTACGAGGGACACGACCTCGCCCGTGTCGTCCATCCCGTGCGCACGGCGGTCGCGGCGGGTGCCCGCACCGTCGTCCTCACCAATGCGGCGGGCGGGATCGACCCCGAGTTCTCCGTCGGTCAGCCCGTTCTCATCTCCGACCATCTCAACCTCACCGGCCGCTCCCCTCTGGTCGGCGCCCAGTTCGTCGATCTCGTCGACGCCTACTCGACGGAGCTGCGCGCCCTCGCCCGGGAGATCGATCCGTCGCTGGCCGAAGGGATCTACGCCGGTCTTCCCGGCCCCCACTACGAGACACCGGCGGAGATCCGGATGTTGCGCACGCTCGGCGCCGACCTCGTCGGCATGTCCACGGTCCACGAGACCATCGCGGCCCGCGCGGCCGGAGCGCGGGTGCTCGCGGTCTCGCTGGTGACCAACGCCGCGGCCGGCATCACCGGCGCTCCCCTCGACCACCTCGAGGTGCTCGCCGCGGGCCGTGCGGCCGCGACCCGGATGGGCGATCTCCTGCGCGATCTGGCGGCCCGGCTGTGACGTTGCGCTTCGGCACCGCCGGTCTGCGCGGCCCGGTGGGTGACGGGCCGGACTGTATGAACGTGCCCGTCGTCGTCCGCACCACCGCCGGGCTCGCGGCGTGGCTCGAGGCGAACGGACAGGGCGGCGGCACCGTCGTCGTCGGTCGCGACGCCCGCACGGGCTCCGCGGAATTCCACACCGCCGCCGCAGAAGTCCTCACCGCAGCCGGTTTCGACGTCGTCGCACTCGGGCGGCCGCTCCCCACCCCGGTGACCGCCTTCGCAGTGCGGGCACTGGGCGCCGTTGCAGGAGTGCAGATCACGGCGTCGCACAATCCCGCCGCCGACAACGGCTACAAGGTCTACCTCGCGGACGGGGCGCAGCTGGCCGCACCGGCCGACCGCGAGATCGAAGCGGCGATCGACGCCATCGGTGATGCCGCGACCGTGCCCCGGGTGCCGGTCGCGCCGTCGGGCGACGAACTCGTCGATCGTTATCTCGCCCGGGTCGCGTCGCTCCCCCGCTCTCCGCACCGAGCGGTGCGTATCGCCCTGACGGCCCTGCACGGTGTCGGCGGTGAGACGGCGGTCGCGGCGCTGCGCGCCGCGGGATTCGACGACATCCACGTGGTGCCGTCCCAGTTCGCGCCGGATCCGGCGTTTCCCACCGTCGCCTTTCCCAACCCCGAGGAAGCCGGTGCGACCGACGCTCTCCTCGCGCTGGCAGCGGAGGTCGACGCCGACCTCGCCCTCGCCCTCGATCCCGACGCCGACCGGTGCGCCGTCGGGGTCCCGACCCCGCAGGGGTGGACGATGTTTCGCGGCGACGAGACCGGAGTTCTGCTCGGCGACCGCATCCTCGCGTCGTCGCCGCCCGGATCGCTGGTCGCGACCACCGTAGTCTCGTCGACCATGCTGGGCCGGCTCGCGGCCGCGCGCGGCGCGCGGTACGCGCAGACACTCACGGGATTCAAATGGCTGGCCCGCGCCGGCGACGGTCTCGTCTACGCCTACGAGGAAGCGATCGGGCACTGCGTGGACCCGGAGGCGGTGCGCGACAAGGACGGCATCGCGACGGCCGTGGTGACCGCCGACTACGCCGCGGAGCTGAAGCAGGCCGGCCGGACCCTCACCGACGCACTCGACGACCTGCATCGCGAACTCGGAGTCCACGTCGGCGGTCAGGTGTCGATCCGCGTGGACGACCTACGGCACATCGGCACCGTGATGACGCGGTTGAGATCAGCGCCGCCGGCGACTCTTGCGGGTCTACCGGTGACCGCGATCGACCTCGCCGAGAGCCCCGGACCGATGCACACCGACGCTCTCGTCTTCGAGAGTCGCGAGGACGTCGCGGACGGGCCGAGGGTGCGCGTGGTGGTGCGCCCCTCGGGCACCGAACCGAAGCTCAAGGTCTACCTGGAGGTGGTCGCGGAGCGGGACCGCCCGGCCGCGGAGACGATACTCGACGCCCTGCGCGGATGGGCGGCCTCGCTCGGTGACGAGATCCTCTGATCCCCGTCCGGTCCGGCCCGGTCAGACCTGCTGTGGCACACCGTAGGTCACGACGGTGTTCCGGTCTGCGGTGACGGCCTTCAGGTACGGCCGGATCATCACCGGACCGATGGCTCCCGAGACCGAACCGTGCACGCCGGCGATCCGGATGGTCGTCGAGCTGCCGTCGAACCGGAAGTCCTCCACGATCGGGACGGAGGTGATGCCGCCGGGCTCGAGCGGGATCTCGATCTCCTGGGACGGGATGATGTCGCCGCTGAGCGAACCCCCCGACTCCAAGCCGAGATCGAGCGAGGCCCCACCTTCACTGTCGAGCGTGAGGCCGATGGCCGCACCGTTCTCCACGCCCCACGACAGGCTCGGGGTGACGACGGTGACGGTCGCCCCCGGCAGCGCGACCGGGTAGCCGACCTGGAAACCGACCTCCACCGCCGTCCCGGCGAAGTTCGCCGCGTTCGGACCGGTGATCCGAACGGTCGCAACCTCGTCGTGGAAGAACTCGACACTCAGCGGTGAGCTGTCGAGCGGCGGCACCGACTGTGTCGAGGTGTCGGCCTGGATCACTTCGATCGCGTGCCCTCCGTCCAGCGGGAGGATGCGCGAGTTGTCGACGGCGGCCGCAGCCGTACCGTGACTCGTCACCGCGGCGAGCACGGCCACCGCGCCCACCGAAGCGACCCTGGCACTTTCACGAATCAGTGTGCGAGAGAAAAACTTTGCCATTCCGCCGACCCCATCTCTGGCTGTACCTACACAGTGGACTTCACACGGAGCCCACCGAGCGTATGGAACAACCGAGACCGTCGGGTTCTTTTTCGATAACGAGATGACAGCGGTCCGATGTCACATCCGTACCACCAGTCACACCGGCAACGGACGACCCGGCGTCATCGCGGTCCGAACTGCCTGTCCCCCGCATCACCGAGACCCGGCACGATGTATCTGTCCTCGTCGAGACCTTCGTCGACCGACGCCGTGACCAACCGGACCGGATGACCCGACGAGGCGAGAGCCTCCACCCCCTGCGGCGCCGCGACCACACAGATCGCGGTGATATCGGTGGCTCCGCGCTGGGCGAGGATGTCGAGGGTGTGCACCATCGACCCGCCGGTCGCGAGCATCGGATCGAGAACGAAGACCGGAAGACCCGACAGGTCCTCCGGCAGCGACTCCAGATAGGGCACCGGCTCGAAGGTCTTCTCGTCGCGAGCGAGTCCGACGAAACCGACCTGGGCCTGAGGAATGAGGGCGTGGGCCTGCTCGACCATGCCGAGGCCGGCGCGCAGGACCGGGACGAGCAACGGCGGCTGCTGCAGCCGCACTCCGGTCGTCACGGCGACCGGCGTCCTGACCTCGAACGTCGCGATGGGCGCATCGCGCACCGCCTCGTAGACGAGCATCTGGGTGAGTCGGCTCAACGCGTGCCGGAAGGCAGCGTTGTCGCTGCGTTCGTCGCGGAGAACGGTCAGGAGCGAAGCAGCGAGCGGGTGGTCGACGACGAGCGAATCCATGTCCGAAGAATAGAACGACGGAACCGACCGGCCTGCGGGTGCGTCGAACCCGACAGGGACGGAACCCTCCCGGAGGTGCCGAATCCCACAGGAGCGACGCGAGAGGCGACGATGTGACCGAGTACTGCGACAGGGACGCGATACGGATCGACACGACCGCTGTCAGGAGGTTCGGTGACGAGGCTGCGGCTCTGGCCGCGCGCCTCCACGACGCCGCCGACAGGACGCGTCACGGCGATCCCTCGACGCTGAGCGCCGTACTGGGACCGATCGGCGCGCCGGTCCTCGCCGCGCTCACCGCGACCCACACGGCCCACGCACGCGATCTCGACCGGCTCGGCGGCCTGCTCGGCGGTATGGGGGACGCCGCGACGGCCTCCGCGGACGCCTACGAACGGACCACCACCGAGACCGCCACCCGGCTGGGCGCCCTCTCGGAGGAGCTGTGATCGCAGGTGACCTGCTCCTCGCGCCGCTGACCGACCTGCTCGGGGCGTTCGGCACCGCGGTGCCGCCCGGGATCGACCCGGGCGAGATGATCCGTATCGGCGCGCAGTGGGCCGAGGAGGTGCACGCGGTCGGTCGCGACGCCGTCGCGGAGCTCGCCTGGAGCTGGTGCGGTCCGGCCGCCTCGCAGGCGATCGCGAGTGCCGAGCAGGTGCTCACCGACGTGCTCGCGGCGGCCGATCGTGGTGTGGCGCTCGCCGGGATCGCGCTCGAGGCCACGGTCACGGTGCTCACCGGTGCGGCCGAACTGGCTCGTCTCGTCGACTCGTTCGTCACCTATGCCGAGCAGGCAGCACCCGCGACCGCTCTCCCGCAGGGACAGCTCGCGCTCCTCGCCGTGGCGATCGATCATCTCGTCGCCGGGCTGGACGTGCTGACGCGGGTGACCGGCGCGCTCGCGGAGCTGACCGATCGGGCGACCGCGCTCCTCCCGCCGGCCCCCTCGTCCCCCGGCACCGCACCCGGCGACCCTCGCAGTGCCGATCCATCGGCCGCCGGCGATCCACGGGCGTTGCATACCTTCGGTGGAGGATCCTCCGGCGGCGTCGAGGTCCGGCTTCCGGACGGCAGCATCAGCCGGGCGCCGAACGAGACCGCCGCGGCAGCCGTGCGCCATGCCCTCGCAGAACAGGGCACGCCGTACGTCTGGGGTGGCACGACCCCCGGATCCGGACTCGACTGCAGCGGCCTGACGCAGTACGCCTACGCACAGGCGGGCCTGGAGTTGCCCCGATTGGCCCAGGAACAGGACGTCGGCACGCGGGTGGATCCTGCAACTGCCCTGCCCGGAGACCTCGTCGTATGGGACGGGCACGTGGCGATGGTGGTGGGCAACGGCATGATGGTCGAGGCCGGCGACCCCGTCGCGGTGACGCCGATACGCACCACGAACGGCGCGATGGCGTTCCAGGGTGTCTACCGGCCCACCTCCGGCTGATGCCGGCAGAGAATCCGCACGACACGGGAACCGGCCGTGCCCGTGCTGCGTCCAACCCGATATGGACAGCACGACGACGGAACCGATCACGGCCACCGCCCACAACCGGGCCGGGACGATCTCGGTGCGGACGACGGACAGCGGCCTGCCCGTGGATCTCCGCATCGACCCCCACGAGTTGCGTTACGGAGCACAGCAACTGGCCGATCGGATTCTCGACCTGAACAGGCAGGCCGCCCTCGAGGCAGCGGTGATCCGCGGCGAACGCCTCGCCGCCGAGGGTGTCCCCCGCGAGATCCTCGACCGGATGCGGCTCCCCTCCCGCGCCGACCTGGCAGCCGGGCCGGCCGAGCTGCCGCGAGGGCTCGTCCGATGAGCGAACCGATGGTGGAGGCGATCGTCGACCGGGCCCACCTCCGGCTCGATGCGCTCGAACGCACGGTCGAGCGGCTCGACGCCGTCCGGGGCATCGCCAGCAGTCCCGACGGGCGCGTGACCGCCCGCGTGGACGGGTCGGGAGCGCTCGAAGGGCTCCGGCTGTCCGAACCGATCGGCGGTGCCGATGCCCGGGAACTGGCGGCTGCGATCCTCGCGACCGTGCACGAGGCCGCCAGGGACGCCGCGGCCGCGCGCGTCACCGCGATGGAGGAGCTGCGCGCGTCCCTCACTGTGGGCGACGACACTCCGCTCGCCGCCGGCGACCACCCGCTACAGCGGTGAACCACCGGCGGAGCTGCCCCCGGCTATATTCTCGGCGCCGACATGGCTAGGCTTCGCGCCATGGCTGGAGACATCGTCCCGATCGAGCTCGGTCTCACCGACGGCAACCTCGTGACGCTCTGGGCGCCGCGCTGGCGCGAAGGCGACGACGAGTGGGAGGCATTCCTCGGCCACGGTGATGATCTGTACGCTTTCCCGTCGGTCCCGGAGCTCGTCGCATTCGTGCGGTCGGGAGCCGACAACGATCTCGTCGAGCACGAGGCGTGGCCGATCGTCTCGAAGCTCGCGGCCTCCGAGTTCGAACCCGCCGAGCCGCACACCTACGACCTCGTCGGCGTGCCCGAACTCGTGGCCGACGACCCCGATCCGGTCTCCGTGTCCGAACTGCAGGACACCTTCGACATCGTGAGCATCCTCGGCGACGTCTGCGATATCGACGTCGTGACCAAATTCTTCGAACGCGAAGAGATCGACACTCTGCTGCAGCACGGCGTCTCGGCCTTCCGCACCCGTGAGGGTCTCGACCTGTGGAACCGCATCGGGACGGCGGTCGCGCAGGACTGGGACGCCGTGATCGACGCCCTCGACGCGGTGATGACCACGCCCGACGTCGACGCCGCGGTGGTCGCCGAGATCGAATCCGAATTCGTCGCGGTCGACGAGAACGAGGTCGAGGCCGACGACACAGTCGAAGATGTCGACGCCGACGACGAATACGAGTTCATCGACGGAGACGACGAGGACGACGGGTACGAGTTCTGGGGCAGGGTCGGCATCGACCCCATCCGGATCATCACCACCGATGGCACCTGGTACTCGCTGCGGTGCTACGTGAACGACGACGCCGTCTTCCTGGGTCACGACGGCACGATCGACGTCTTCCCGTCCGAACGCGCGCTGGCCCGCCATCTCGCCGACAACCACGACCACGACCTCGCGACACTCGAGCCGTACACGGAGATCCAGCTCGCGGCCGTCGACGGTTCGCTCGACGTGACGGTCACCGACGACAACGTCTACGTGCTCACCGGAATCGCCGACGACATCTCCGAGGGTGTCGAGGCCGTCGACCCCGACCAGCTCGAACTGGCGGTCGAACTGTTCGTCGACGCAGCGAACTTCGCGGACGACGAGTCGACCGACGCCGCTCTCGCCGCGTCCACGGACCTCGGATCGTTCGTCAACTACGCGATCGAGCCCGATTCGGGGCACCCGGTACCGAAGCCGCCGTTCGACGCCGAGGCGCTCGCCTGGCGCGAACTCGAGCGCGAGTTCGAAGCGCGACTGCGCCGGCACTGACGCGGGCCGCGTCGGGCCGGCACTGACGCGGGTTCTGGGCGGGTTCTAGCCGACGAGGACGGCGTATCCCGGCTTGATGACGTCGTCGATCAGCTCGAGCCGCTGATCGAACGGGAGGAATGCCGACTTCATGGCATTGATCGTGAACCGTTCGAGGTCGACCCACCCGTAGCCGAAGGTGTCGACGAGCCGCACCATCTCCTGCGTCATCGTGGTGTCGCTCATCAGCCGGTTGTCGGTGTTGACGGTGACGCGGAAGCGCAGGCGGGCCAGCAGGTCGAAGGGATGCTCCGACAGGGCACGCACCGCGCCGGTCTGCACGTTCGAGGACGGGCACAGTTCGAGCGGGATGCGCTTGTCGCGGATGTAGTTCGCGAGCCGTCCGAGAGTGGCGGTTCCGTCGGCGTGCACTTCGATGTCGTCGACGATCCGCACGCCGTGGCCGAGCCGGTCGGTACCGCAGAAGGCGACGGCCTCGTGAATGGACGGGAGTCCGAACGCCTCCCCGGCATGGATCGTGAAGTGGGCGTTGGCCGCGCGTGTGTACTCGAAGGCATCGAGATGACGGCTGGGCGGGTTGCCCGCCTCGGCGCCGGCGATGTCGAAGCCCGCCACTCCGCGGTCGCGGAAGCGCACGGCGAGCTCGGCGATCTCCAACGACCGCGCCGCGTGCCGCATCGCGGTGAGCAGGCAGCGCACGCGGATGCGCCGGCCGCTCGCCGCCACCTCCGATTCTCCCGCCCGGAACCCTTCGAGGACGTGCTCGACGACCTCGTCGAGCGACAGCCCCTTCTCGAGGTGCTGTTCGGGCGCGAACCGCACCTCGGCGTACACCACGCCGTCGTCGGCGAGGTCGAGGACGCATTCCCGGGCGACACGTTCGAGCCCCGGCGCCGTCTGCATCACGGCGACGGTGTGCTCGAACGTCTCGAGATAGCGCTCGAGCGACCCGCTGTCGGCGGACTCGCGGAACCAGCGCGCGAGGTCCGCCTCGGTGTGCGCCGGCAGCGACCAGCCGCACGCGTCCGCGAGTTCGAGGACCGTCCGCGGACGGAGACCGCCGTCGAGGTGATCGTGGAGGACCACTTTGGGTGCGGTGCGGACGAGTTCGGGAGTCAGCCGGCCGTTCATGATCGGGACGGTAGTCGGCGGCGGGCCGTTCCGCTCGGTCTCCGGCCACCGTGCTTCTACGCCCGGATGCGTTCGATCACGAGCGGCTGCCGGGCGGGTGCCGTATCGGAGATGCGGACACCCTCGCGGAGGGCGGCGAGCGCGTCGGGGATGCGTCCCGGAGTGTCGGTGTGCAGCGTCGCGACGGGTTGTCCCGCACGGATGCGGTCTCCCAGGACCGCGTGCAGTTCGACACCCGCCCCGGGCTGCACGTCCTGCCCCTGCCGTTCGCGGCCGGCCCCGAGGCGCCAGGCCGCGATACCGACCGCGTACGCGTCGAGTTCGGAGAGCACCCCGTCCGCGTCCGCGTGGACGGTCTCGGTGTGCGTCGCGACCGGCAAGGGCGCCGAGGGGTCACCTCCCTGAGCGGCGATCATCGCGTTCCACCGGTCCATCGCGGTGCCGTCACGGAGCCGGTCGGCGGGATCGACGTCGTCGACACCGGCGGCCTCGAGCATCTCGCGCGCGAGGGCCACGGTCAGCTCGACGACGTCGTCGGGCCCGCCTCCGGCGAGTACCTCGACGGCCTCCCGCACCTCGAGTGCGTTACCCGCGGTCCGCCCGAGCGGGCTGTCCATGCGGGTGAGCAGGGCGGTGGTGTGCAACCCCTCGTCGGCACCGAGCTCGACCATGGTGCGTGCCAGCTCGCGGGCCTCGCCGAGTTCCTTCATGAAGGCACCGCTGCCGACCTTCACGTCGAGGACCAGAGCTCCGGTGCCCTCGGCGATCTTCTTGCTCATGATCGAACTGGCGATGAGCGGGATCGATTCGACGGTTCCGGTGACGTCGCGGAGCGCGTACAGCTTGCGGTCGGCGGGAGCGAGGTCGGCACTCGCCGCGCACACGACCGCTCCGACGGCCGGATCGGTGAGGATCTCGGCCATCTCCGCGGTGCTCAGGTCGGCATTCCACCCGGGGATCGCCTCGAGCTTGTCGAGGGTTCCGCCGGTGTGGCCGAGGCCGCGGCCGGACAGCTGCGGGACAGCGACGCCGCATGCCGCGACGAGCGGCGCGAGCGGCAAGGTGATCTTGTCCCCCACTCCCCCGGTCGAGTGCTTGTCGACGGTGCGCAGACCGAGTGCGGAGAAATCGAGACGGCGACCGGAGTCGATCATCGCGGTGGTCCACCGCGCCGTCTCCGCCCGGCTCATACCGCGGAACCAGACGGCCATCGCCAGGGCGGACATCTGGGCGTCGGAGACCACGCCGTGGGTGAACGCTTCGATGACCCAATCGATCTCGGTGCCGGAGAGCTCGTGCCCGTCGCGCTTGCGGCGGATGACGGTGACGATGTCAGGCACGGCGGTCCTCGTTCTCCCGCACGGCCGCGAGATCGTCGGGGCCGAACGCGTCGGGGAGCAGATCGGACAGGCGACGGGGGCCGCCGTGGGCGTCCACCTGGAGGTCGGGGCCGCCGTGTTCGAGGAGCACCTGCCGGCATCGCCCGCACGGGGTCAGGACGTGGCCCCGGGAGTCGCAGACGGCGACGGCCCGGAGACGGCCTCCACCCTGCGCGAACAAGTTACCGACAAGTACGCATTCGGCACAGAGACCCAGTCCGTGTGAGACATTTTCCACATTGCACCCGAGGACCGTCCGACCGTCGACAGTGAGGGCGGCAGCCCCCACCGGGAATCCGGAGTAGGGCGCGTAGGCTCGCTCCATCACCTCATGTGCTTTGGCGCGCAACATTTTCCAGTCGATGTCCGGCATGGTTGATCATCCTGTCACGGTGGCGTGGACGACGGTGGACGGACCCTGCCGCGCCAGATCACAATTGGAAAGGCAAACCTAACTTCGCTTTTGGGGGCTGTACGAATGGGGCGGGAGATTAGTTCCCGAGTTTGGGATGGGTCTAGAGTCGATCCAAGTCGGTTCAGGTTCACGTCGGGCCCGTACTGCGGAATCCCCCACAGGTAGGAGCAGCTCGACGCGTCCACCATTGACGTTGGAGGCACAGCACTCGATGAGCAGCACGACTGAAGCCGCCCCCGCAAAGGCGGGGCGCACACGGTCGCTTTACCGGGGAGACCCCGGCATGTGGTCCTGGGTATTGCACCGGATCACCGGCGTGGCGACATTCTTCTTCCTTTTCGTCCACGTCCTCGACACCGCACTCGTCCGGGTCAACCCCGAGACCTACGACGCGGTGATCGACACCTACAAGAATCCGATCGTCGGCCTCATGGAGCTCGGCCTGGTCGCGATGGTCCTGTACCACGCGCTCAACGGCCTGCGGGTCATGCTCGTCGACTTCTGGTCGAAGGGCCCGAAGTACCAGCGCGTGATGCTCTGGACGATCCTTGCGATCTGGTTCGTGGTGATGATTCCCGCGACCGTTCGCATCCTCTTCAACACTTTTGCGGGGCACTGACATGACCGAAGCGAAGACCCTCGGTAAGGAATACGACCGGCCCGCCGGTCTGGACAACCCACGTTCGCCGCGACGTGCCGCGAAGAACAACTTCGAGCTCTACGCCTGGTTGTTCATGCGCCTGTCCGGCCTCGCCCTGATCATCCTGGTCCTCGGTCACCTGTTCATCATGCTGATGCTCGACGAGGGCGTGCACCGCATCAACTTCGCGTTCGTCGCGGGCCGCTGGTCCAGCCCCTTCTGGCAGATCTGGGACCTGTCGATGCTGTGGCTCGCACAGCTCCACGGCGGTAACGGTCTGCGCACCGTCATCGCCGACTACGCACGTAAGGACTCCACCCGGTTCTGGCTCAACACGATCCTCGTCGTGTCGATGATCCTGATCATGGGCCTGGGCACCTACGTGATCTTCACCTTCGACCCGAACATCACGGCGAGCTAGGGGAGCCGAACCTTCATGCAGGAACATCGTTACGACGTAGTCATCGTCGGCGCCGGCGGCGCCGGCATGCGTGCGGCCATCGAAGCCGGCCCGCGTGCGCGCACCGCAGTGCTCACGAAGCTCTACCCCACCCGCAGCCACACCGGCGCCGCTCAGGGTGGCATGTGCGCCGCCCTCGCGAATGTCGAAGAGGACAACTGGGAGTGGCACACCTTCGACACCGTCAAGGGTGGCGACTACCTGGTCGACCAGGACGCCGCGGAGATCATGGCCAAGGAGGCCATCGACGCCGTTCTCGATCTCGAGAAGATGGGCCTTCCGTTCAACCGGACGCCCGAGGGCAAGATCGACCAGCGCCGCTTCGGTGGTCACACCCGCGACCACGGTAAGGCTCCGGTCCGTCGCGCGTGCTACGCCGCCGACCGCACCGGCCACATGATTCTGCAGACGCTGTACCAGAACTGCGTCAAGCACGACGTGGAGTTCTTCAACGAGTTCTACGCGCTCGACATCACCTTGACCGAGACCGAGAACGGTCCCGTCGCGACGGGTGTCATCGCGTACGAGCTCGCGACCGGCGAGATCCACGTCTTCCACGCCAAGGCGATCGTCTTCGCGACGGGCGGCTCGGGCCGTATGTACAAGACGACGTCGAACGCCCACACCCTCACCGGTGACGGCCTCGGCATCATCTTCCGCAAGGGCCTGCCGCTCGAGGACATGGAGTTCCACCAGTTCCATCCCACGGGTCTGGCCGGTCTCGGCATCCTCATCTCGGAGGCCGTGCGTGGTGAGGGCGGTATCCTCCGCAACGCCGACGGCGAACGGTTCATGGAACGCTACGCCCCCACCATCAAGGACCTCGCACCGCGCGACATCGTCGCCCGGTCGATGGTGCTCGAGGTGCTCGAGGGCCGCGGCGCCGGACCGAACAAGGACTACGTCTACATCGACGTGACCCACCTCGGCGAGGACGTCCTCGAGGAGAAGCTGCCCGACATCACCGAGTTCTCCCGCACCTACCTCGGCGTCGATCCCGTCACCGAGCTCGTGCCCGTGTACCCGACCTGCCACTACGTCATGGGCGGTATCCCGACCAACGTCGACGGCGAGGTCCTGCGCGACAACGAGAACGTCGTGCCCGGCCTGTACGCGGCCGGCGAGTGCGCGTGTGTCTCGGTGCACGGCGCGAACCGTCTCGGCACCAACTCGCTGCTCGACATCAACGTCTTCGGTCGCCGCGCGGGTATCGCCGCTGCGGAGTACGCCAACAGCACGAAGCACGTCGAGATGCCGGAGCAGCCGACGAAGTACGTCGACGACTGGCTCGACCTGATCCTGCATCAGGGTGGTAAGGAGCGGGTCGCCGACATCCGCACCGAGCTGCAGCAGACGATGGACAACAACGCGTCGGTGTTCCGCACCGAGGAGACGTTGACGCAGGCGCTCAACGACATCCACGAGCTGAAGAAGCGCTACAAGGAGATCACCGTCCACGACAAGGGCAAGCGCTACAACAGCGACCTGCTCGAGGCCGTGGAGCTCGGCTTCCTCCTCGAGATGGCCGAGGTGACGGTCGTCGGCGCTCTGAACCGCAAGGAATCGCGTGGCGGCCATGCCCGCGAGGACTACCCGAAGCGCGACGACGAGAACTTCCTCCAGCACACCATGGCGTACAAGGTGGGCGAGGACCTGATCTCCGACATTCGCCTGGACTACAAGCCGGTGGTCCAGACCCGGTACGAGCCCATGGAGCGTAAGTACTGATGACTACCATCGAGAAGACCGACGCGGGCGCTTCGACCCTGCCACCCGTGCCCGAGGGCGCGACGATGGTCACCCTCAAGATCGCTCGGTTCAACCCGGAGGACGACAAGGGTCAGCACTGGGATTCGTTCCAGGTGCCGGCGCTGCCGTCCGACCGTCTGCTCAACCTGCTGGGCTACGTCAAGGGCTACCTCGACGGCACGCTCACCTTCCGTCGCAGCTGCGCTCACGGTGTGTGCGGCTCGGACGCGATGCGTGTCAACGGCGTCAACCGTCTGGCCTGCAAGATCCTCATGAAGGATCTGCTGGACAAGAACGGCAAGGACGTCACGATCACGATCGAGCCGATCCGTGGTCTGCCGGTCGAGAAGGACCTCGTCGTCGACATGGAACCCTTCTTCGACGCGTACCGCGCCGTGAAGCCGTTCCTCATGACCACCGGCAACGAGCCGACCCGTGAGCGTATCCAGTCGCAGGCCGACCGTGCCCGGTTCGACGACACCACCAAGTGCATCCTGTGTGCGTGCTGCACCACGTCGTGCCCGGTGTACTGGAGCGACGGCAGCTACTTCGGTCCCGCCGCGATCGTCAACGCGCACCGGTTCATCTTCGATTCGCGTGACGAGGGTGCTTCGGAGCGTCTGGACATCCTCAACGACAAGGAAGGTGTGTGGCGCTGCCGCACCACCTTCAACTGCACCGACGCGTGCCCCCGTGGCATCCAGGTGACGAAGGCGATCCAGGAGGTCAAGCGCGCGCTCATGTTCGCTCGCTGATCACCTCGCACGTGAGCAGGCCCGTCCCTTCGGGGATGGGCCTGCTCTCGTCTGTGCTCACCGCTCGGATCCGGCGGAGCTGCGCCGTTCGACGGAACGGGTTCAGCGGCCGCGCTCGAACAGGAAGCCGGCCAGCCACCCGACCGCAAAGATGACGACGAGCACCAGCCACAGTGGCGCCTGGAGCGAGATCCAGAAGAGATCGATGCTCGTACTGTTCCGGTTCTGGAGGACGAACAGCGCGGCGAGCAAGACCAGGACGGCCGCGAGCACTCTGCGCGGAGTCACACGGAACGAGCGTCGGGGCGCGCCGGATCGCGTCTGTTTTCCCACGCTTCCATCGTCGTCCGTCCGCAGCAGGATCGGCACCCCGAATCAGGGGTTTTCACCCCGGAAGTTCGCTCATTTCCTCCGGAGTCGCCGTCCGGCCAGGAGACCACCGAGCAGACCGGCACCCAGGAGAGCGGCGCCGCGTCGCGCGTCGAGGCCCTCGTGCACTTCGAGGCGGGGCGTGATGACCGCTCCTGTGGGGGCGGGATGGTGAGCGAGTGCCAGGCTCGCCCGTGACGTCGCAGCGAACGCGGTACAGATGAGCACCAGACGCGCTGTCAGGTTCCCGAACACGAGGATGCCGAGGATGGGGCCGAAGGCGACGCCCGCCGGCCCGTTGAGCACGCGTTCGAGGTAGAGCGAACCGGTCTGCTTGAGCAGTTCGAAACCGATCGCGGCGATCACCCCCGCGACGAGCGCACTGCGGAACGGGACCGGCTCGCGCGGCAGGCGCGCGATCACCCAGGTGAACACCAGGCTCGAGGCGGTGATCGCCATGACCAACGCCAGCACCCGTAGCCCCACGCCGATGCCGACGAGGTTCTCCATGTTGAACAGCTCCACGAGCCGGTGCGCGACCGAACCGCTGCTGAGCGCCGACAGGGCCAACGACACCGCCATAGCGAGCCCGAGACTCACCAGAGCCCCGCCGTCCCTCAGCTTGACCACGAAGAAGTTGCCCTTGTCGCGCGGATGTTCCCACATGGCCGTGAGGGCCTCGCGCAGATTCGTGATCCAGCCCAGGCCCGCATACGACGCGGTGAGCAGACCGATGAGACCGACCGCGCCGCGGGATTCGATCGCCGAGTCGATCAGGCTCTGCACGGTGCCGCCGAGCTGGCCCGGGATGTTCTCGGCGATGATCTGCTGGATCTGATCGAGCAGTTCGGGCCGCCCGGCGAGCACGAAGCCCGCCACCGAGAACACCAGCATGATGATCGGGACGACGGCAAGCACCGTGAAGTAGGTCAGACCGGCGGCGTAGTAGTCGCCCTTGTTGTCCTGGTACCGCACACCGGCCCGGAAGATGCGGTCGAGCACCGGATGTGCCGCCCGCTGACGATCGAGAAATCCCGGCTTCTCGTCGGGTTCGCCGGCCATCCGGGTGCTCCTTCGTCTATGTCCGCGGCAGGAAACCCACCTTGTCATAGACCTGCGCCAATGTGCGGGACGCGACCTCACGGGCACGGTCCGCGCCGCCCGCGAGGATGCGGTTCAGCTCGGCGGGATCGGTGAGGTACTCGTCGACCTTCGCGCGGATCGGGGTGACGAACTCGGTGAGCACCTCGGCGGTGTCGGCCTTGAGATCGCCGTAGCCCTTCCCCTCGTAGCCGGCGACGAGTTCGTCGACGCTGCGACCGGACAGCGCCGACTGGATGGTGAGCAGGTTCGACACGCCGGGCTTGTTCTCACGGTCGAAGCGGATCTCGCGCTCGTTGTCGGTGACGGCCGAACGGATCTTCTTCGCCGAGACCTTCGGATCGTCGAGCAGGTTGATCAGACCCGCGTCGGTCGCCGCGGACTTGCTCATCTTCGACGTCGGATCCTGCAGGTCGTAGATCTTCGCGGTCTCCTTCACGATCATCGGTTCGGGGACGACGAAGGTCTTGCCGAAGCGGGAGTTGAAGCGCTGCGCGAGATCTCGCGTGAGTTCGAGGTGCTGACGCTGGTCCTCCCCCACCGGCACGTGGCTGGCACGGTAGAGCAGGATGTCGGCCGCCATGAGGATCGGATAGGTGAACAGGCCGACACCGGCGTGCTCGGTGCCCTGCTTGGCCGCCTTGTCCTTGAACTGCGTCATCCGGCTGGCCTCACCGAAGCCGGTGATGCAGCTCAGGACCCAGGACAGTTCGGCGTGCTCGGGCACCTGGCTCTGCACGAACAGGACGGACTTCTCGGGATCGATACCGATGGCGAGCAACTGCGCCACGGAGACGAGCACGCGCTTGCGCAGCAGTTTCGGCTCGTGTGGAACGGTGATCGCGTGCAGATCGGGGATGAAGTAGAAGGCGTCGTTCTCGTCCTGCGCCGGAACCCACTGCGCCAGCGCCCCGAGGAAGTTCCCGAGATGGAACGAATCCGAGGTGGGCTGGATGCCGGACAGCACACGGGGGCGGGCCTTCGGCTTCGTGGCGTTCTGTTCTGCAGTGCTCGACATGCCGTCGATGATTCCACGCAGCCCGCACCGCCCTGCGAGCGAGGTGGGCACTTCTGCGGCATGCCGCAGAAGTGGTCAGCGATCGAAGGTCACCGTCACCGGCGCGTGGTCGGACCAACGCCGGTCGTAGCTCGGCGCGCGTTCGACACCGGCCTCGGTCGCGTGGGCCGCCAGAGCCGGGGTCGCGAGGTGGTAGTCGATACGCCAGCCCGCGTCGGTGTCGAATGCCTTGCCGCGGTAGGACCACCACGAATAGGGGCCTGCGACGTCGCCGTGGAGATCGCGGACCACGTCGCGCCAGCCCGCCTCGAGCAGGTCGCCGACCCAGGCACGTTCCTCCGGCAGAAAGCCGGACTTCTTGACGTTGCCCTTCCAATTCTTGATGTCCCGCTCGGTGGGGGCGATGTTCCAGTCGCCGCACACCACCATGTCGCGACCGGCGGCCGTCACCGCGGCGTACCGCTCGGCGAGGTAGGCCGCAAAGCTCTTCATGAAGTGTTCCTTCTCGTCCTGCTTCGGGGTCCGGGCTTCCCCGGTCGGCAGGTAGAGGCTTCCCACCGTCACGTCGCCGAAGTCGGCCTCCATGTAGCGACCGGCCGACGCGAACTCGTCGACGTCGAACCCGACCCGCACGGCATCCGCGGGTGCGCGCGAGAGGATCGCCACCCCGGCGCGGCCCTTGGCCGAGGACTCCGCGCCGACGCAGTGCCAGCCGGTCTCGATCGCCGGAGCGATGGCGGCGTGGAACTGCTTCTCGGTGGCGCGCACCTCCTGCAGGCACACGATGTCGGCGGCCGACGAGGCGAGCCAGTCGACGAGACCCTTGGCTGCGGCGGCGCGCACGCCGTTGACGTTCACGGTGGTGATGACGAGAGGCACCGGGTCACCGTAACCGACATCGGCGACGTGGCCGGGTTCGCCGTCACCGGATGCGGCGAGGGCGACGTCCGGAACGAACAGTCCCGAATCGGGTGTCCGGCTCGCACCGGGACGGCTGTCGCGCAGCCGCACGGGCGACGGTGCGCGCCCGCCCGATCAGATGACGAAGCGTCGGGGCGGAACCGCCTGCGCGACCGTTCCTCCGGCCACCGTCGCCGTCGGCGCGCCGTAGCCGGTACCGCTCGCGCAGTAGCGCGGCACGCAGCGTGGCGGTGACACCCGGAAACCGACCCCGCCTGCCGATCCCGATCGTGCCGACGAGGAGAACGGCCGCCGGCAGGAGGATCCAGGCGTACAGGACGGCGGCGGACGCGACCGCTTCGGCGACGGCGTCCTCGTCGAGCGCCGCCCAGACGATTCCCGCTCCGACCACGACGTAGAGGATGCCGCCCAGGGCCGCGGCCAGGACCGCGCCGACGTACCGGCGGAGCAGCCAGCAGCGGACCGTCCACAGCACGAGCAGGACCGCCGTGAACATCGTGAGCGCCGAGGTCACGACCACGAAGACGACGTCGGAGGAGTCCAGCGCCGGCCCAGCGCCCCGTTCCTCGTCGAACACCATGATCATGAGCAGTCCTGTCGCCACCGTGACGACGGCCAGCAGGACGAGTTCGACGGCGAGTGCCGCGAAGGGGTGGACGGATGCCCGTGGGTCGCGCGGTCGGAGTCTCGCCGCCGTGGCGAGCAGCTCGCGTCGGCGCAGCAGCGAGGCCTCTCTCCGCAGCAGACGACGGGCACCGACACCGCGCTGGGTCGCGAGGAACAGGTCCTGGCTGAGCACCACGATCACGAACACGGCGGGGAACAGCAGCAGCGCCGCCAGATCCACGGAGTATGGGAGGCCGTCGAGCAGCGCTGCGACGAAGGTCATCGTCGCTCCCACTCCGAAGACCGACCCGCACAGTTCCAGGTGTTCGAGACGCAGGGCCTCGGTCGCGCGGGGCGCACCGTCGGAGGTGACGGCCGGCCCGAGCGACCAGGCGATGAGATTGAGCGCGATGACGAGGGCGGCGAGGACCCCGAGAACGGCGGCGGCCTCGCCCATCGTGAGGGTGGTGAGCACGCCGCTGCGCACCGGCGTGGACCGGTCGTAGGCCAGTTCGTCGGTTCGGCGGGCGATCGCGTGGATCATGTTCGGGGCGAGGGCGACCGGCAGGTAGGCCAGCGCCGAGCCGAACATCAGCGTCCACACCCGGGTCCAGAAGTGCCGGCGGGCATGCGCCCCGCCGCGACCTTCGGAGTCGGCACCAGTGGTGGTCACGGCCGTCCTCCTCCCGGGCACTACGGCGGTGATGCGACTGACAGTGGTACACGGAACGGTAACCCGTGCCCGGAGTGCTCGGGAAACACGACACGGGACGCCCGGTGCGGGCGTCCCGTGTTCGTGCTGCCGAGAAACGAGCCGAAGGTCAGGCGCGAGCCTTCTGCAGGTTCTCGTCGAGTGCGCCGAGGAACTCCTCGGTGGTCAGCCAGCCCTGCTCCGGGCCGACGAGCAGTGCGAGGTCCTTGGTCATCTGACCGGCTTCGACGGTCTTGATGACGACGTCCTCGAGCTGCTGCGCGAACTCGATGACCTCGGGGGTGTTGTCCAGCTTGCCGCGGTGCTCGAGGCCGCGGGTCCAGGCGAAGATCGACGCGATCGGGTTGGTCGACGTCGGCTTGCCCTGCTGATGCTGGCGGTAGTGCCGCGTGACGGTGCCGTGTGCGGCCTCCGCCTCGACGGTCTTGCCGTCCGGGGTCATCAGGACGGAGGTCATCAGGCCCAGCGAGCCGTAGCCCTGGGCAACGGTGTCGGACTGGACGTCGCCGTCGTAGTTCTTGCAGGCCCAGACGTAGCCGCCCTCCCACTTGAGGGACGACGCGACCATGTCGTCGATGAGGCGGTGCTCGTAGGTGAGGCCCGCGGCGTCGAACTCCGCCTTGAACTCTTCCTCGTAGATCCGCTGGAACTCGTCCTTGAACATGCCGTCGTAGGCCTTCAGGATCGTGTTCTTGGTCGACAGGTAGACCGGGTAGTTGCGCTGCAGGCCGTACGAGAGCGAGGCGCGCGCGAAGTCCTGGATGGACTTCTTGTAGTTGTACATACCCATGACGACGCCGCCGTCCTCGGGGATCCGGCAGACCTCGTGCTGGATCGGCTCGCTGCCGTCCTCCGGCGTGAAGGTGATGGTGACGGTGCCCGGGCGGTCGACCTTGAAGTCGGTGGCGCGGTACTGGTCGCCGAACGCGTGGCGGCCGACGATGACGGGCTTGGTCCAGCCCGGTACCAGACGCGGCACGTTCGAGATGATGATGGGCGCACGGAAGATGGTGCCGCCGAGGATGTTACGGATGGTGCCGTTGGGCGACCGCCACATCTTCTTCAGACCGAACTCTTCGACACGCGCTTCGTCGGGAGTGATGGTGGCGCACTTGACACCGACGTTGTGCTTCTTGATGGCGTTCGCCGCGTCGATCGTCACCTGATCGTCGGTGGCGTCGCGGTGTTCCACGCCGAGGTCGTAGTACTCGAGATCCACGTCCAGGTACGGGTGGATCAGCTTGTCTTTGATGAACTGCCAGATGATGCGGGTCATCTCGTCGCCGTCGAGCTCGACGACCTTACCCTCAACCTTGATCTTGGACATATGCGCTTCGTGTCCTCCTAGGACGTTTCTGTGGTCCCCAATCGACCGCACTTTGTGGGTGCGATCGCCGTCGGCTCGCTGTGCGCGAGCATGGCCGTGTCCACGTCCTGAACCCCGGCCAAACATGACAAGCGTACTGCTATTCGTGGCGTCCGCAAAGCGCCCCGCCCCACCCCTGCGCCTTACCGGTCGGTAACTTTCATGCTGGTCAGGCCTGTTCAGAGGGTGCATAAGACCCTGCGGCGGAGAGTCGCTAGACTGCCCGGATAGTCATGAGCGCCAGCGTCAAGCCCCGGCTTGCTGGCCGGCAACCCTCCGACCGGGGTGGGGTGCTCCGGGTGAGGACACGGTCGGCGGGCCCCCGCCGACAAGCCTGCTGTCGGGAGGATGGACATGATGATGTGCTGTCGCACGCAAACCACGATCGACCCTCCCACCACCGCCGGAAGGACACGATGACCGACATCCGCAGCCGGCGCTGCCACCACTGCCCGAGCGTCGAGGCGGTCACCTCTTGACGGCGGGCACCGAGCGTCGTCGTGTCGAACTGCCCCCGGCGGACGGACGCCTCGAGAACATCGACATCGGAGATCTCGTCCTCGAGAGCGGTGAGACACTGCCGAACGTCACGGTCGCCGTGCAGAGATGGGGTGAGCTGTCCCCCGCTCGCGACAACGTCGTGCTCGTCGAACACGCCCTCACCGGCGACTCGCACGTCACCGGCCCCGCCGGGCCGAATCATCCGTCCCCCGGCTGGTGGTCGGGCATGGTCGGCCCCGGCGCGCCCATCGACACCGATCGCTGGTGCGTCGTCTCCACCAACATCCTCGGCGGTTGCCGCGGAACCACCGGCCCCGGCAGCACCGCACCCGACGGCAAGGCGTGGGGTTCCCGCTTTCCCCTGATCACCGTGCGCGATCAGGTAGCCGCCGAAGCGTCCCTGCTCGACAAGCTCGGCATCGACGTTCTCGCGGCCGTGACCGGGGGTTCGATGGGCGGCATGCGCACCCTCGAGTGGATCATCACCCATCCCGAGCGCGTACGGGCGTCGCTCGTCCTCGCCACCGGCGCCCGCGCCACCGCCGACCAGATCGGCACCCAGAGTGCGCAGATCACGGCCATCACGGCCGACCCCGACTGGCAGGGTGGCGACTACTACGACACGGGACGGCGCCCCGAAGCCGGGCTCGCCATTGCCCGGACCATCGCGCACCTCACCTACCGAACCGAGTTCGAACTCGACACCCGCTTCGGGAATCTCCCCCAGGACGGTGAGGATCCGTGGCGAGGCGGCCGGTACGCCGTGCAGAGCTATCTCGAACACCAGGCGCGCAAACTCGTCGCGCGCTTCGATCCCGGTACCTACGTGCTGTTGTCCGACGTGATGAACCGGCACGACGTCGGGCGCGGACGCGGCGGTGTCGAAGCCGCCCTCGGGTCCACCCCGGTTCCGACGATCGTTGCCGGCGTCGATTCCGACCGGCTGTACCCGCTGCGCCTGCAGCAGGAGATCGCCGATCTCCTCCCGGGATCGGGTGAACTGCGAGTACTCGTCTCGCGCGACGGACACGACGGCTTCCTCACCGAGGCCGACGAGGTCGCCAAGCTCCTCGCCGAACTCATGAAGCTCGCCGAAGGTTAGTCGGTTCCCAGCGGGTCGATCGACGCGGCGAGCGCCACCACGATGCCGCCGACGATCATCATCGACGCAACATCGAATCCCTTGCTGCGTACCGCGAGGACACCGACCTTGTCTTCGTCGAGAACCCAGCGGAACAGACCGGCGAGGATCGTCGCGCCGCCGAAGACGAACGCTCCGCGTCGCCATCGGTCGGCGAGCACCAGGATCACCGCTGCCGCGATCACCAGGGTGACCGCGAGCAGCGGCAGGTTCAGACGCGTGAATCGCAGAGCCTGAGCCATCTCGTCTCCCGGGGTTGTCGACCCGTTACCGGGCGGCGAGCTGCTCGGCCCGCTCCACGACGTTGCTCAGCAGGAACGCGCGGGTGAGCGGGCCGACACCGCCGGGGTTCGGGGACAGGAAGCCCGCGACCTCACGCACATCCGCGGCGACGTCGCCGCGCAGTCCGTCCTCGGTGCGGGAGACGCCCACGTCCAGCACCGCAGCGCCGGGCTTGACCATGTCGGCCGTCACGAGGCCGGGAACACCCGCGGCCGCGACGACGATGTCGGCGCGACGCACCTCGGCGGCGAGGTCGCGGGTGCCGGTGTGGCAGAGGGTGACCGTCGCATTCTCCGAACGACGGGTCAGGAGCAGCCCGATCGGGCGACCGACGGTGACGCCACGGCCGACCACCACCACGTGCGCACCGGCGATCTCCACGTCGTAGCGGCGCAGCAGGTGGAGGATGCCGCGCGGCGTGCACGGCAGCGGGGCCTCCTTGCCGAGGACGAGACGGCCGAGGTTGACCGGGTGCAGACCGTCGGCGTCCTTGCCCGGATCCATGCGCTCGAGCGCCGCGTTCTCGTCGAGATGCTTCGGCAGCGGGAGCTGGACGATGTAGCCGGTACAGGCGGGATCGGCGTTGAGCTCGTCGATCGCCTCGAACAGCTGCTCCTGGGTGATGTCGGCAGGCAGATCCTTGCGGATCGACGTGATGCCGACCTTCGCGCAGTCGTTGTGCTTGCCGCGCACGTAGGCCGCGGATCCCGGATCGTCTCCGACGAGGATCGTCCCGAGGCCGGGCGTGACGCCCTTGTCCTTCAGTGCTTCCACGCGGACCTTCAGGTCCTCGAAGATTTCGTCGCGGGTTGCTTTGCCGTCCAGGATCGTCGCAGTCACATCGCTCATTCTTCCAGGCGCCCGTCCGACGTCGAAGCGCGGCCGGTAGCGGCGGCTGCTCGCCCGTGTGGAGGCAGGCAGTCCCGGGACAGTTCCGCGAAGGCGGCGACGAGATACCGCTCGTACTCGTCCGGGTCGGGCATGCAGGATTCCGATGCCAGAAAGGACAAGGTGAGGACCTCGCCGAGCGACGTCGCGGAATGGACGAGGCCGTAGTTCCGGTTGAGCATCGGAGTACCGATCGCCTCGACGGCCGGACTGTCACCGAATCGGAGTCCCTCGACCGGGCCGCGGGGGACATTCGTCACCGTGGTGTTGGCCAGTGGTACCACTTCTCCCCTGGGCCCTACCGGTCCGCGGTGTGCACGTCGGATCGACATCACCAGATCGAACGCGGGCGCTGCATCCACTGCAGCAACGGATGCGGCCGACTCCGGACGCCGGATCCGGTGCTTCTCGAGCGCTGCCGACTCGTGGATACGGCGGAGTCGTTCGCGCGGGCCGGTCCGATCGATGTGCAGGTCGATATACAGGAGTGTCACCTTGTTCTCCGACTCCGTCCCTACACGGTCGCGGAGCGATCCCGGAACGACCGCCGCCGGCGAGACCGCCGGAATCTCGTCGTAGCAACCGAGGTAGGAGCGCAATCCGCCCGAGACGACGGTCAGGATCACATCGTTCACCGAGGTCTGCGTGGCGCGCGCGACGGCACGCACCTCCGGCAGGGGCATACGGACGACGCCGAGCCGGCAGGGTCCGTTCGTGTCGGTGTCGAAGCGGGTGCGGGGACGCTGCGGCCGGGGGGCGGTGATCTCCCCCGATGCGGTGAGACCACCCAGTGCTCGTCGAGCGCGACGTGCTGCGACCAGAGCCGGGAGCATCCTCGCGTACCGGAAGGGCAGCGAGACCGCCGCGCGGACCGGTCCGGGCACGGCGACGACGCGTCCTCCGGCCGAAGGGGCGGCCGCAGGATCGTCGAACAACGCACGAGCGATATCGACGGCTCCGAGTCCGTCGGTCACCGAGTGGTGGAGGAGCAGCGCGACGACGGTGGCGCCGTCGGGGAGGTCGTCGACACCACGGATGTCGGCCAGGACGTGCACTTCCCACGGGGGTGCGGACAGATCGAGACGGCGTTCCTTCATCGAGGCGAGCAGCCGATGCACCTCGCTGCGTGAGGTCGGACCGATCGTCTCGTACCGGACGTGACGGTCCGGATCGACGTCCGTCTCCACCCAGAAGGGAAAGTCGAGGTTCGCCGGCACCCGGTGCAGACGGCGGGTGAGCGCCGGTATGCGGTGCAGGCGCTGTCCGATCCAGGTGACGGCGTCCTCACGGGTGCGGATGGGAGCGTCGCCCGCTCGGGCGTCGAACACGTAGACACTCACCATGGTCGACGGCGGAGCCTCGGGGTCCGCGTCCTCCACGAAGACGTGGAGTGCGTCCCGCGCGGCCAGTCGGATTCCGCGTCGGCGTGTCATCGTGATGGTTCTCTCCCGGGTCGCCCGCTGCTGATGCCCTGTCGATTGAACCAGGTACCGCTCGGGGCCACACCCGATCGGCGATTCGCGAACACGAGCCTCGCGCGGTGTAATTCGGCCATGGCACACCGAGTCGGATCGACGACCGGCAGCACACGAGGCCGGGCCGCGCGTCACGTCCTGTTCGCGTTCGCAGGCGGCCTCGGCCATCTCGCACCGATGCTCCCGATCGCCGACGTCCTGCGCGGAGCCGGCCATCCTATCGGCGTGTGTGGGGACGCGGACGTCCTCGCAGGCACTCGAGGCTTCGACGCGTACTTCCCCGAGGGAGACACGACATCCGCTTCCGGCCGGTCCATAGGCACGCTCGCTCCTCCGGATCTCGACCACGAGTACTCGGTGATCGGCACCCACTTCGCCGATGTGCTCGCATCGCGACGATTCGACCTGGTCCGCGAGGTCGTCGACCGCTGGCATCCGGATCTGCTGATCTGCGACGAGATGGACTTCGGTGCGATGACGGCGGCCGAGCACGCCGCCGTTCCCCGCGTGGTGGTCGACGTGATCGCCTCCGGAGCGCTCGTCCGGATCGACCGCATCCGTGAGCCGCTGCGACGACTACGGGCCGCCCACGACCTCCCTTCCGATCACGAGTGCTCTTTCCTGACACAGGATTTGGTCATCTCACCGTTCCCACCGTCGTTCCGCGATCCTGACGTCCCGTTGCCTGCCACAGCCGTCTCGACAGGGCCGGGCCCATCACCCGCGCCCCACGGACATCTCGCAGTCGACTGGCTTCGTGGCGGCAAGGAGCCCCACCGCGTGTACGTCACGCTGGGCACCGTCTTCAACACCGAGTCCGGCGATCTCTTCGTCCGTCTCCTCCGGGGGCTGCACCGACTACCTGCGCGCGTGCTCGTCACCGTCGGCCGCGACGTCGACCCGGCCACCCTGCCGTCACCGGGCGGCAACGTCCGCATCGAGCGGTTCGTGCCCCAGTCGGCCGTGCTCCCGCACGTCGATGTCGTCGTCAACCACGGCGGATCGGGCAGCGTCGTCGGTGCGCTCGCCCACGGCGTTCCGGTCGTCGCGCTTCCGATGGGCGCGGACCAGGAACTCAACGCCCGACGGCTGGTCGCGCTGGGCGCAGGGACCACGGTCGATCCCGTCACCGCAACCTCGGCGGAGATCGGAGAGATCACCCTCGATGCGTTGTCCTCGGGCTCTCTCCGCCCCGGCGCCGAACGGTTGCGCGACGAGATCGCGCGATTGCCTCCCCCGGCATCCGTGCTTGCGCTGCTGGAGGATTCGATGTTCCGGTCCCGGTCGCGCTGAACCTCTCCGCTCACACGACGGAATAGCCGCTCGGCAACTCCATCCGACCGGTCAATGCCCGCAGCACGGTCGTGCCGTCGCCGAGTGCCAGCGCGATTCTCGCCGCCAGCAGGGTGGCCTGCTCGAGAACCTCGGCGGGAGGTTCGTAGGGAACATCCGCGGCGGCGGCGATGTCGAGACCGTGGACGGCGAGTTCGAAGGTGCGTGTCGGGAGGTAGGAATGCAGCCGGATCCCCGATCCTCCGATCACCCGGATCAGACGATCCTCCCCGGTACCGAGCCGCTCGATCACCGCAGCCGACAGGGCACCGATCGTCGCCACCGGGTCGTCACCGAGGTCGGCACCGGCACGCCGCCCGCGTTCGACGATGTCGCCCGCGCCGAGGGCCGAGGTCGGTTCCTCGACGTGGACGTAGTACTGCTCCGCGCTCGCGAGGTCCTCGGTGTCGGCAGGACTGTCGAGATACGTCGCGACGGTCGTCAACGAGCGTGAGGTGTGTCCGATCAACGATCGGAGGTCCCACTCGCCCAGGCCCGGACCGTCCCACCGGTCCTCCGGCACGGCACCGACAAGCTCCGAGAAGCTGCGTACCGCCGAGACGTACGTCGCTACCGGTGACTCCATGCATCCCCCAGCGGTCGATATGTCGAACCACGACACGAGAATGAAAACACGCGTGCCCTCACTACGCCGAGATCGGCGCTACGCGCGTGCGGGACGCCGACGCGCCTCTGGCAAGCTGGATCGAGTGTTCAGAGTGATGTTCCACGAGCCGCGCATTCCCCCCAACACCGGCAATGCCATACGCATGGTCGCCGCGACCGGCGCGGAACTGCACCTGGTGGAACCCCTCGGATTCGACCTGTCCGAGCCGAAACTGCGCCGCGCGGGCCTGGACTACCACGACCTCGCGTCGGTCACCGTGCACAGCAGTCTCGCGGCCGCGTGGGCGGCGCTTGCCCCCGAGCGGGTGTTCGCGTTCACCGCGCACGGCACGTCGAGCTACGCCGAGATCGAGTACCGGGCGGGCGACGTGCTGCTGTTCGGACCCGAACCGACCGGGCTGTCGCCCGAGGTGCTCGCCGACCCGCACGTCACCGAGCAGGTCCGCATCCCCATGCTGCCCGGGCGGCGTTCACTGAATCTGTCGAACGCCGCCGCTGTCGCCTGCTACGAGGCGTGGCGGCAGCACGGTTTCCCCGGCGCGGTCTAGGCGTCGCTCTCCACCGGACGACCCGAGCCGGCCCATGCGTCGGTGCCGCCCGCGACGGACACGGCGTCGACACCGCGAGCGGCGAGATACTGCGCGGCCTGCAGGCTGCGGCCACCCACGGCGCAGACGACGTAGACGGTGCCGTCGGTGGGGATCTCGTCGATCCGCGCGACGAACTCGCTGAGCGGGATGTTCGTGACGCCGGGTACACGTACCTGGGCGTATTCGTCGCGTTCCCGCACGTCGATGACGGTGGCTCCGTCGGTGAGTGCGGATTCGAGTGCGGCCAGGTCGACCTCACGCATCGCTGTCGGTCCTCTCGGTGTCGGGCGTCCCGGTGGTTCCGGACGAACGTCCCCGTCGGGTGATGAGCCGGATGACCAGGTAGAGGACACCGGCACACACGCACAGGAACGCCACCCACGGTAGCGCGGCGCCGATACCGACCACCGCGGCCCCCAATGCGGCCCACAGGCTGTTCCATCCCGCGACCAGCCCGTCCCAGAAGCTGTCCTGCTCCGAGGGAAGGCGATCGGTGGTGATGTCGACGGTGAGCGTGGACAGTTCGATCCTGTCGCCCAGCTGCCGTCGCTGCGCTTCGAGGCTGTCGAGTTCGGCCTGGCGTTCGGCCAGGGTGGTCTCGGCGGCGATCAGCGCTTCGACGTCCGCCGACGATTCGAGCAATGCCCGCAGGCGGTCGACCGAGGCCCGCAGCGCACCCACCCGCGCTTCGAGGTCGGTGTACTGCATGGTCACGTCGTCGCGGGTGGTACTCAGGCTCGTGATGCGACCGAGCGTGCGGATCTCGTCGACGACCTCGTCGAGCCGGCCGGCTGGCACCCGCACGGTCAGCACGCTGCTCGCCTCGGGTTGCTCGGTGAGGGAGTCGACGCGTCCACCGGCCTCCTCGACCACCGTCGCGACCCGGCGGCCCGTCGCCACGGGATCGCCGGCATCCATGTGGAGGTAGCCGGTGACGACCTCCTTGCGGTCGGGCTCCTCGACGGGTTGCGACTCCCGGAGGCCGCCGTCGGTGATCGCGGGTGCCGAGATCGCGGGCGCGGAGGCCGACGAGCCCTCACCTCCCCCACCCTCGTCGCATCCTGTGACGACCAACGCGAACAGAGCCAACGACATCACCGACAGGCGTTTCACACTCGGGGATGCTAACGAAAATCGCGTGATCTGCTCGGCATCCGCAGATCCATGGGATCGAGGTGATCGGCGAGGAGGGCGACCACCCCTTCGGCGTTCTGGAGCCGACCACGGACGAGCAGGGCGGGTGCGGTGTGGGCCACGGTGCGGTAGCGCGCCCACAACCCCACCGAGCACACCACGTTCACCATCCCGGTCTCGTCCTCGAGGTTGAGGAAGGTGACACCGGCGGCGGTTGCAGGTCGCTGCCGGTGGGTCACGGCCCCGCCGACGAGGATGCGCGTCCCGTCGGGGACCTGCGGCAGTTCCGCGGCCGGGATCACCCCGAGTTCGTCGAGCCTCTTGCGCAGGAATTGCGTCGGATAGCTGTCGGGCGAGATTCCCGTGGCCCAGACGTCGGCGGCGGCGAGTTCGAGAGCGCTCATCCCCGGCAGGGCCGGAGTCGGCACCGTCCCGACCCCGGGAAGCCGCCCGGGGCGTTGCGCCGCCGCCGGAGCCGCACCCCAGAGAGCTTCGCGGCGGGTGATGCCGAACGAGGAGAACGCTCCCGCGGTGGCCAGCGCCTCGATCTGCGCCGTGGTGGGACCGACGCGGGCGGCGAGATCGGCGGGTGAGGTGTACGGGCCGTGGTCGCGACGTTCGGCCACGATGCGTTCGGCGAGGTCGTCGCCGATGTTCCGCACCGTGGCCAGGCCGATCCGGACCTCCCGGCCTTTGTTCTCGAGGGTGGCGTGCGCGAGGCTCGCCGCGATGTCGGGGCCGTGGACGACCACACCGTGACGTCGGGCATCGGCGACCAGCGATTGCGGCGAGTAGAAACCCATCGGCTGAGCACGCAGCAGACCCGCGCAGAACGCTGCGGGATGGTGCAGCTTGAACCACGCCGAATAGAACACAAGCGAGGCGAAGCTCTGCGAATGACTCTCGGGGAAACCGAAATTCGCGAAGGCGTAGAGTTTCTCGTAGATGCGGTCGGCAACGTCGCCCGTGATGCCGTGCAGGTCTCGCATCCCCTGGTAGAGGCGTCCGCGCAGACGCTCCATCTTCTCCGTCGATCGTTTCGATCCCATGGCGCGACGCAACCGATCGGCCTCCGCCGCGCTGAATCCCGCGGCGTCGACGGCCATCTGCATGAGTTGTTCCTGGAAGAGCGGAACGCCGAGGGTACGTTCGAGGGCCTTCTCGAGGCACGGATGGTCGTAGGTGACGGGTTCGAGACCGTTGCGCCGCCGGATGTAGGGGTGCACCGAACCACCCTGGATGGGGCCGGGCCGGATGATGGCCACCTCGATGACCAGATCGTAGAAGCAGCGCGGCTTCAACCGCGGCAGAGTGGCCATCTGGGCCCGCGACTCCACCTGGAAGACGCCCACCGAGTCTGCACGGCACAGCATCTCGTACACCCCCGGCTCGGAGAGGTCGAGATGCGCGAGATCGACCCGCACGCCTTCGTGTTCGTCGACGAGGTCGATCATGTAGTGCAGCGCGGAGAGCATACCGAGGCCGAGCAGGTCGAACTTCACGAGACCTGCTGCGGCACAGTCGTCCTTGTCCCATTGCAGGACGGTGCGACCTTCCATCCGTGCCCATTCGACGGGGCACACGTCGGCGACGGGCCGGTCGCAGATCACCATTCCGCCCGAATGGATGCCGAGATGCCGCGGGAGACCTTCGATCTGTTCGGCGAGGTCGAGAACCGTCTCCGGGATCCGCTCGTCGGTCTCGGCCCGCACACCACCCCACCGGCCGATGAGCTTGCTCCACGCGTCCTGTTGTCCCTGCGAATATCCGAGAGCGCGGGCCATATCGCGGACGGCGGATCGACCGCGGTAGGTGATGACGTTCGCGACCTGCGCTGCATTGATCCGTCCGTACTTGCGGTAGACGTACTGGATCGCCTCCTCGCGCCGGTCGGATTCGATGTCGAGGTCGATGTCGGGCGGACCGTCGCGTTCGGGCGACAGGAAGCGTTCGAACAGCAACTTGTTGCCGACGGGGTCGACATTGGTGATGCCGATGGCGTAGCAGACCGCCGAATTGGCGGCCGATCCCCTTCCCTGACAGAGGATGTCGTTCCGCTTGCAGAAGTCGACGATGTCGTGGACGACGAGGAAGTATCCCGGGAACCCCAATCGGCCGACGACGTCGAGTTCGTGTTCGATCTGCCGATAGGCGTCGGGACGGCGCTCGACCGGACCGTAACGACGACGCGCCCCGTCGTAGGTGAGTTCGCGCAGCCAGGTGAATTCGGTGTGACCCTCGGGAACATCGAAGGGCGGCAGTTTCGGGGCGACGAGACGCAGGTCGAAGGCGCATTCCCGACCGAGCTCGGCGGCGTTGTGCACGGCGCCCGGAAAGGCCTCGAACAGCCGTGTCATCTCCTCCCCCGACCGCAGGTGCCCGCCGCCGGCCGGCGGGATCCGGCCGGCGGCGTCGTCGAGGCTCTGCCGGTCGGAGATCGCCGCCACGGCCATCGCCAGACGTCTCCGCCGGGGGTGCGCGAAGTGCGCGCCCGTGCTTGCGATATACGGGATGCCGTGCCGTGACGCGAGGTCGAAGAGGGCGGCGTTGCGTTCGTGGTCGTCGGGATATCCGTGCGGGGTGAGTTCGACGGTCACGCGGTCGGCGCCGAACCGGTCGACGAGGTCGAGCAAAGCCGCTTCGGCGGCGGGGATCCCGCCCGTGGCGAGCGCCTGCCGCAGGTGCCCCCGACGGCAGCCGGTGAGGATCTGCCAGTGCCCACCGGCGGCGTCGGTGAGTGCGTCGTAGTCGTACGTCGGGTTGTTCTTCTCCCCTCCCGTGAGGTGAGCGTGGGCGATCTGCCGCGACAGGAGTCGATAGCCCTCCTGCCCGCGGGCGAGGACGAGCAGGTGGGCATCGCCGAGGCCCAGTTCGGCTCCGAAGACGGTGCGGATGTCGAGTTCGCGTGCGGCTTCGGCGAATCGCACCGCTCCGTACAGTCCGTCGTGGTCGGTCACCGCAAGCGCCTCGAGGCCGAGCCGTGCCGCCTCCTCGGTGAGCTCCTCCGGTGTGGAGGCACCGTCGAGGAAGCTGAACGCGGAGTGTGCGTGCAGTTCGGCGTAGGGCACGACCGGTCCCTCCGGACGACGGACCCGCGCCCCGTACTCGGCGCGGGTACGCGACCACGCCGGGCTGTCGCCCCCGTCGCCGGGATGTTCGGCATCGCGGCGGGAAGTGCCGGGTCGTCCCGAGAGCACACGCTCCATCTCCGACCAGGTCGGCGGCCCGTTTCCCCATCCCACTCCGACACCTCCTCGACCGGTTCAGTATCGCACATGCGTTCGAACACGATGCTCGAACACATGCAGTTCTCGTCGCGTCACACCGGGAGCCGCCGACGAGAACTGCGCGATCGACTGCAACCAGGCGGTTGCATCATGAGCGATGTGATGCAACCCTGGAGTTGCATTCCCATCGGAGGAGACAGTCATGACCGACGAACTCGACCGCATCGAACGCGACATCACCATCGACGCCCCCGTGGAGCGGGTGTGGACACTCGTGGCCGAACCCGGCTGGTACATCAACGACCACGAGTGGACCGCGCATCGCCTCGAACACGACGGAGACCTCACCACCGTGCACGATCCGGTCCACGGCGCCTTCGTCTTCCGCACCGTGACCCTCGACGAACCGCACTACGCGGCCTTCCGCTGGCTCGCCGACCACACCGATCCCGACAGTCCGTCGACCCTCGTCGAGTTCCGGCTCACCACCCTCGACACCGGGATGACCGAATTACGCGTCACGGAAACCGGATTCGACTCCCTGCCCGGCGACGCGAGCGAACGCCGCACCCGCTTCGAGGAGAACTCCCGCGGCTGGACCACCGAACTGGAGATCGCCAAGCGACATCTCGAGAAAGACGGAAGCGTTGCCCGACGCTGAGTTCTCCGCCGACCTGCATCCCGTCTTCGCGGCCCTGGCCGACGACACCCGGTGGCGCATCCTGCAGCGACTGGGCCGATCCCCGGCGTCGGCGTCCGGGCTCGCGGCCGAGTTCACGGTCTCCCGTCAGGCCATCGCCAAGCATCTGGCGGTGCTCGAACGGTGCGGTCTCGTGACCTCCGAGCGCGCCGGGCGGGAAATCCGCTTCTCCGCCGCCGGATCGCGGCTGAGCGCGGTCGGGCGTGCGATCGACGCGGTGGGGACCGGCTGGGACCGTCGCCTGTCCGCGATCAAGAAGGCGGCCGAGCGGCCTCAGTAACCCGCGTTCGCATCGACCCGGGCGATCAACTCCTCACCCGCGACGAACCGGCGCACGTTCTCCTCGAGGGTCGGCGCGAACGTCTGCGTCAGCCGGCTGCGCGTGTTGGCGATGTGCGGTGTGATCACGGCGTTGTCGAGATCCCACAGCGGATGACCCTCGGGCAACGGTTCGGGATCGGTCACGTCGAGGACCGCCCCGGCGATCGCACCGTCCCCGAGCGCCTCCACCAACGCGTCGGTGTCGACGAGGTTGCCCCGCGCGACGTTCACGAGCCATGCCGACCCGGGCATCGCCGCGAGCGCGGCGGCGTCGACGAGATGATCGGTCTCGGCGGTCGCGGGTGCGGCGACGACGAAGTGATCGGCCATCGACCACACCTCCGACGTGCGGTCGGCCGGCAACGTGACCTTCGCGCCGTCGACGGGTCGGCCCGAACGGTTGACCGCGACGACGTGCGCGCCGAGGGCCTGCAGACGCGGAATCATCGCCCGGCCGATACCGCCGCATCCGACGATGGCCACGGTCGATCCGTGGAGGGTCCGCACCCGCGGGTCGAGAACATCCTTCGTCCACCGCTTCGCGGCGACCGAGGCGTGGAACTGGCGCAACCCCACGAGCAGCGCTCCCACCGCATATTCGGCCACGTTGTCGGCGTACACACCGGACGCGTTCGCCCACACCCGCCGGTCGTCGATCAGACCGGCCCGGAAGAACGGTTCGATGCCGGCATAGGTGAGCTGCACCCACCGCACGGTGTCGGGCAGGTCGGGGAACTCCTCGGCGCTGCCGTCCCACACCAGGGCATCGGCGTCGTGCAGTTCGGAGAGGGTTCCGCCGCCGGAGACGATCGCTGCGGCGAGGTGGTCGTCGTGGCCGGGGCCGAGATGAACACGCATACCGTGACCCTAACCGCGAACGGGCGGGGACGGGATGTCGAGAATCGTGAAGCGGTTCCGTCTCCTCCATGAACGCGGCCACAATGGGCCGTACCGCACAGAGGAGAACATCATGGCCAGGTACCTGCTGCTCAAGCATTACCGCGGCGCCCCGGCAGCGGTGAACGACGTACCCATGGATCAGTGGGAGCCGGAGGAGGTGTCGGCCCACATCCGTTTCATGCAGGACTTCGCCGCTCGTCTCGAAAGCACCGGCGAATTCGTCGACGCGCAGGCGCTCTCCCCGGAGGGCACCTTCGTCCGCTATGACGGCGAGGGACGTCCACCGGTCACCGACGGGCCGTTCCCGGAGACGAAGGATCTCATCGCCGGATGGATGGTGATCGACACCGACAGCTACGACCGGGCACTGGAGTTGGCCGCCGAACTGTCGGCCGCGCCGGGAGCCGGTGGGAAGCCGATCCACGAATGGCTCGAGGTGCGCCCGTTCATGTCCGAGCCGCCGACCGTCACGGAGTGAGATATGGACGAGGCGCTGTTGCGCACGCTCGTCCCCACCGTGATCGGCATCCTCGTCCGCCGCGGAGCGGATTTCGCGTCGGCCGAGGATGCCGTGCAGGACGCGCTCGTCGAAGCCCTGCGGGTGTGGCCGGAGGACCCGCCGCGCGATCCGAAGGGCTGGCTGGTCGCGGTGGCGTGGCGCCGGTTTCTCGACACCGTGCGCGCCGACAGCTCCCGTCGACGCCGCGAGATCCTCGTCGACGCCGAGCCCCGGCCCGGTCCGGGCGCACCGGTGGACGACACGCTCGCGTTGTACTTCCTGTGTGCCCACCCGTCGCTCACGCCCGGATCGGCGGTCGCGCTCACCCTGCGGGCCGTCGGTGGGTTGACCACCCGGCAGATCGCGCAGGCCTGTCTCGTCCCGGAAGCGACGATGGCCCAACGCATCAGCCGGGCCAAGCGCACGATCGCGGACGTCCGGCTGGACCGGCCGGGGGACGTCGCGACGGTGCTACGGGTGCTCTATCTCGTGTTCAACGAGGGCTATTCGGGCGACGTCGATCTGGCAACCGAGGCCATCCGGCTCACGCGCCGGCTGGCAGCGGTGATCGATCACGAGGAGGTGTCGGGTCTGCTCGCGCTGATGCTGTTGCACCACGCCCGGCGCCCGGCACGCACCCGACCGGACGGCAGCCTCGTCCCCCTCGCCGAACAGGACCGCCGATCGTGGGACACGCAGATGATCGGTGAAGGCGTGGAGATCCTGCAGGCCGCACTCGCCCGCGATCGGCTCGGGGAATTCCAGGCGCAGGCGGCCGTCGCCGCCCTGCACGCCGATGCCCGTACCGCAGAAGAGACGGACTGGGTGCAGATCGTCGAGTGGTACGACGAACTCCTGCGGTTCACCGACAATCCCGTGGCCCGCCTCAACCGTGCCGTCGCTCTCGGGGAGGCCGACGGACCGCACGCCGGTCTCGCGGCCCTGGCCGAACTCGATCCCGGTCTGCCCCGGTACACGGCCGCCGCGGCGTATCTCCACGAACGTGCCGGCGATACGGCGACGGCGGCCCGGTTGTATGCGGAAGCCGCGCACCTGGCGACCAGCATCCCCGAACGCGACCATCTCGTGCGGCAGGCGGCGCGCCTGCACAGTGCTTCCCGAGAGGACAACGGCGAGTGAACCCCGTCACGTCCACCGCGTCGGGAATGGATCGGCGGCCGGCCCTGTTGAGGAGTGTGGATCGGCGCGTCGCGTACGCCCCGGAGCCGATGAGAAACCGCCTTCGTGGAATACCGTCCGGCTGGAGCCACGTTGCGCACCGTGCCGTGAGGCATCCGGCGCGTCGGTCCACCTACTTCTTTCCCTGCACTCCGGCCCCGGTCCGGCCGAGCAGGGTGAAGCCCGCCCGTTCCACGCCAGTACAGTTGCCGATCGTCACAATCGTCAGCGGAACCGGGAGTGGGCATGAGTCGCTGGGCCGAGATCGTCGTCACCAGGAGCCGATGGGTACTGGCGATCGTGCTGCTCGTCGTGCTCTTCGCCGGCGCGTGGGGCGTCGGGATCTTCGGCAAGCTGACCGGCACGGGCTACTACGACCCGAACAGCGAGGCCGTCGAGGTCGAGCAGATCATCTACGAGAACTTCGGGTCGCAGGCCGCGGACATCATCGCGCTGTACACCGCGCCCGAGGGACGCACGATCGACGACATCCGTCCCGACATCGAGAGAACCCTCGCCGGGTTCCAGGACGCGGTCCCCGCCGAGTCGATCCGGACCTACTGGACCGCTCCCCCGCCGATGAACCAGCTGCTGCTGTCGACCGACCAGCGCAGCGTGGCCGCCTCGATCACCCTCGGCGCGAACTCCGGATTGACCGCCGCGACCTTCCCCGAGGCACTCGAGCTGCTCGAGGTGCCCGGCGTGGAGTCGCAGTTCGCCGGCAACACCGTGGTCGCGATCGAGTTCACCGACACCCTCGAGAGCGATCTCGTCCGCTCCGAGCTCATCGCGATACCCATCACGCTGGTGCTGCTGGTGTTCATCTTCGGCGGTGTCATCGCCGCCGCGGTCCCGGTCTTCGTGGGTGTGCTCGCGATCTTCTCGTCCCTCGCCACCCTGCGCCTGCTGTCGAACTTCACCGAGGTGTCGTCGTACGCGCTGAACATCACGTCGCTGATCGGCCTGGGTCTGGCCATCGACTACGGATTGTTCATCGTCAGCCGCTACCGCGAGGAACTCGCCGCCGGCTCGGACGTCACGTCGGCGGTCAAGCGGACGATGGCCACCGCCGGTCACACCGTGATGTTCTCCGCCGCCCTGCTGGTCTGCGCGTTCGCGGGCATGCTCGTCTTTCCTCAGACGGTGTTGCGGTCGCTCGGCCTCGGCGCCATGGCCGCCGTGCTCGGTGCCGCCGTGCTGTCGCTGACCGCCGTCCCCGCGCTGCTGACAATGCTCGGTCACCGCATCAACGCGTGGACCTGGGACCGTGAGACCTCCACCCGCGCCGAAGCGCGGGCGCGCCGCTTCTGGGGTGGAGTCGTGCGCAAGGTCGTGCGCCGTCCCGCCCTGATCGCCGTGGTGATCACCGGTGGTCTGCTCGTGCTCGCGTCGCCCGTGGTGGAGGCCCGGTTCGGGGAGATCGAATACACCGCGCTGCCCGAGGACAGCCAGGCCCGCGCGGCCACCCAGACCCTGCTCGACGAGTTCCCGAGCACCGGCAACGGCGCGACGCTCGTTCTACGCGGCGAGAACGGCCAGGCGCCGGACAGCACTGCCGTGCGCACGGTGTCCACCGAGGTCGCCAAGGTCGACGGCATCTCGCAGACCGTCATCGTCGGGCAGGAATCCGACGTCGTGGTCCTGCAAGCGCTCTACGCGCAGGGCGTGGACGGCACCGCACGAGCGAGCGAGATCACCGGCGAACTGCGTGCCCTGGACGTGCCGGACGGCACCGACCTGCTCGTGGGCGGTGGCCGGGCCCTCGTCGACGACGCCAACCAGGCCGTCTCGGATTCGCTGCCCTGGATGATCACGATCATGGTGCTCTCGACCCTGGTGCTGCTGTTCCTGGCATTCGGGTCGGTGGCCCTGCCGATCAAGGCGGTGCTCATGGCGGCCCTGAGCCTCGCCGCGACCTTCGGCGTGCTGACCTGGGTGTTCCAGCTGGGGCACGGCGCCTCGTGGCTGCACGTCGTTCCCGCGGCGATGGAGCCGACCTTCGTCGTCCTCATCCTCGCGGTGGTGTTCGGTCTGTCCACCGACTACGAGGTGTTCCTCATGTCGCGCATGATGGAGGCCCGCGCGGCCGGAGCGACGACGGTAGAAGCCGTCGAGTACGGCATCGCCCGCACCGGACGTGTCGTCACCGCCGCTGCACTGCTGCTGATCGTGGTCACCGGGGCCTTCACCATCTCCGGCCTGTCGATCATGCGGTTCCTCGGCGTCGGCATGATCGTCGCGCTCGTCATCGACGCGACGATCGTGCGCATGCTGCTCGTGCCGTCACTGGTCAAGCTCATGGGCGAGGCCAACTGGTGGGCACCGGCGTGGATGAAGCGCGTGCACGCGAAGGTCGGGCTGGGTCACTGAGACCGCAGATCCCTGGATCGTTGCCCGGGGCGTCTACTACAGCGGCGTGATCGTCGTCGCGACGACGGGACGCGCCGGCTTGGCGGGGGCCCCGCAGCTTGCCGGCCGGGCCGGTAGTTCCGAGGTCTCCACCCCGACCCGCCATGCCCGGCCGTCGCGATGACGCACGATCGGCTCGTCGCCGTCCTCGACCGTCACGGCGCCGATCGCGAAGCCGGCGAGCTCTTCGCGTACCGCGATCTCGGCGGCCTGCCCGGCCGCACTCCACGTGCTGCGACCCCGCAAACCGCCCGCGTAGACGTGTCCCTTCCGGGCCTCACGGACCGCGGCGAGGCTGTCGTCCTCGTCGAGCCGTCCGTAGGTGTAGCCGGTGGGCAGCATGATCATCGACGGCGCGAAACGGTGCCCGCCGGTGTGCGAGCACTCCCACACGTCCGGCCCGAACTCGGCGGTGAGAGCGGCCGCGATCGGACGCCCCAGCACAGCACAGCACCGGTCCCGCTTGCCGTGAGCACACACCAGGACGATCGGATCCTGCACCGCAGCGCCGATACCGGGAGCCGGACCCGCGACCACGCGAGGAACGATGTCGAGCAACTCCGCCGGATCGGTGATCTCGAGCCGCTCGCACCAGGTGTCCTCCGGTTCGGTGCGGGCCAGCAGGACCGTCCGGGTCTCGCGCTCCACGTCGCGGCCGGGTCTGCGGATGAACAGGATCCGCACGTCCGCGGCCTTCGCCCGGGCGGACAGCTCGTCCGACAACTCGGGGCCGAGGGCGGTGCCGTCCAGCACGTCACGGCCCCACCCCGACGGCACCTCGAGGCACACGTAGCCCGGCGAGGTGGCGGCTGTGCCGGGCAGCGGCTCATCGAGAGCGGACAGTGCGGAGCAGGTGGGAGCGGCAATGGTGGTCACGCGGACATTGTGGCCCGGATACTCCCGCGACGGCTCGGCACCCCGCGGTGAACGGTCAGCCGCGGCGCAAACACCGCCGTGCCGCACCACCCCACATCCGCAGGAATCCCTGCGACAGGTATGCGAAGCTGCCCAACGCCAGCACCCACTTGGTGACGCTGACGGTCGAGGCGGCCCGGACCGTCCGGTCGTCGATCCGCGTGCGGTGATCCAGCAGGTACAGGCCGACGACGTTCTCCACGTAGTCTCCCGCCGCGGCGACGACCGGCGCGGTCATCAGGATCCGGCGCGTGCTCGGTGACAGCGGACGGTGCTCGTCGAGTGATCGTGCTCCGGCTCGCAGGGCGATCGCGAAGGTCGCCGGGTGCACCATGTCCCAGTGGTAGTGCCGCCGATATCGCTCGATCTCGTCGGGACCGAGATCGTCGAGGATCTTCCGGTACCTCGAGGCCGAGAAGGTGGTCTGGACGGCGCCCACCGTCGGCGCCGTGGAGCCGAGAACCCGGCCGATGTTCGCCTGGGACACGAGGAAGACGGCGGCAGCACCGATGAGGAAGCGGTCCGCCCGGGTGAGTGTCATGCTCGTGATGCTAGGGGCAGAGAATCCGCGACCCTACGGAAGGGAGAGCCGTGCAGATCACCGGAGCAGTCCTGGAGGAGATCGGACGTCGACGGCGGTACGAGGAGTCCACCCCGCTCAGCGTCGACCTTCTCGAACTCGACCCGCCGGGACCGGGTGAGGCGCTGGTCGAGATCGAATGCGCCGGCGTATGCCACTCCGATCTGTCCGTGGTCGACGGCAACCGGCCCCGCCCGGTGCCCATGCTCCTCGGGCACGAAGCGGCCGGACGCATCGTCGAACTCGGTGACGAGAGCTCCGGCTTCTCCGTCGGCGAGCGGGTGGTCATGACCTTCATGCCCCGCTGCGGCGAGTGCGAGGGCTGCGCGAGCAACGGCATCCGCCCCTGCATCCCGGGATCGGCCGCGAACGCTGCGGGGACCCTGCTGTCGGGCGCCCGGCGGCTGCACCGCGACGGGAACGACGTCCACCACCACCTGGGAGCATCGGCCTTCGCGACCCACGCCGTCGTCGACACGCGGTCCTTGGTCGGTGTCGGCGACGACGTACCCGCCGAGGTCGCCGCGCTCATGGGCTGTGCCGTGCTGACCGGCGGCGGCGCGGTCGTCAATGCCGCCCGGCCCCGGGCCGGAGACACGCTCGTCGTCGTCGGTCTCGGTGGAGTGGGCATGGCCGCGCTGCTCGTGGCGCTGGCCCACGACGACGTCACCGTGATCGCCGTCGACACCTCCCCCGACAAGCGCGACACGGCACGTTCGTGGGGAGCCGAACGCGTCCTCTCACCGGACGAGGCCGTCGAGCAGGGCGTGAAGGCACGGTTGGTCATCGAGGCCGCGGGGAGCGTGCCCGCGCTCACCACGGCGGTCGCGCTCACCGGGCCGGGAGGCATCACGATCACCGTCGGACTGCCCGCACCCGACGCCCGGCTCGAGATCTCGCCCACCGCTCTCGTCGGTGAGGGCCGCTCGCTGGTGGGCAGCTATCTCGGCTCCGCCGTCCCGGCCCGCGACATCCCCCGGTTCGTGGACATGTGGCGCGAGGGACGACTGCCGGTCGAGCGGCTCGTCACCGACCGTCTGCCGCTGGGCCGGATCAACGAGGCGATGGACGCCCTGGCCGACGGAACCGCCCTCCGTCAGATCCTCACCATGGACTGAGCATCCATTCCCTGTCGGTAGTAGTTCAGATGTCGTAGTCCACGACCACCGGCGCGTGATCGCTGATCCTCCGGTCCGGCGCCGGATCACGGTCGGTCCCCGCCGAGATCGTGGTGCGGGCCAGCTGCGGGGTGGCGAGGTGGTAGTCGATCCGCCACCCCGAATCGGATGCGAACGACTCCCCCAGCCACGACCACCACGAATAGGGGCCGTCGGCTTCGGGATGCTGCCGGCGGACGACGTCGACGAGGGTACGCGGTGACAACAGCGAATCGAACCAGGCGCGTTCCTCCGGCAGGAAGCCCTCGGCCTGCCCGCGACGCCGCCAGTTGCGCACGTCGTAACGGGTGTGGGCGACGTTGAAATCGCCCATGACGAGGAACTCCCGCCCTCGGGCGCGCGCCGCGAGCCGGGTGCGGGTCAGCTGCCGGGCGAAGGCCGACAGGAACCGCATCTTGCGCTGGTAGCGCACTCCGCCGTCCGGTTCGTCGCGCATACGCCCGGGCTTCTGAAGGTGTGCCGGGAGGCCGCCTTTCGGCAGGTACAGCGACGCGACGGTGATCGGCGCGTCGGCAAGGTCGACCTCGACGTACCGTCCCTCGTGAGCGAATTCGGCCAGTCCGCGTGCCAGCGGTCCCCGATCGAACTCGATCCGGTCGACGTGTTCCTCACCGGGAAGCCGCAGCAGAGCCGTGCCGCTCCAGGTGCGCACGGCGGCCGGCTCGTGGAGGGTCAGGATCCCGACACCGTTGCGGCCGGGCAGGGTGCCCTCGTCGTAGGCGAGGTGATACTTGCCGAAGACACCCTGCGGGATCGCGGCCGCCGGGGCGCGGACCTCCTGCAGGGCCACCACATCGGGGTTGCGCTCACGTAGCCAGTCCTCGAACCCGCGTCGCTGTGCGGCACGGATTCCGTTGATGTTGAAGGTCGCGATGCGCACGATCGTTCAGTCTAGGCAACCGCTCGATCCGTGAGGAACGGGACGACCGTCGCTGCGAAATCGCGGGCACGGTCGCGGTGGATGCTGTGCCCGCATCCGATCTCCCGCACCGAGGCCGAGGGCAGCGCCTCGACTGCCGCCCTCAGGAGTCGCGGGTCGACCATGCTGCCGCGCCGAACACCGCGCAACAGCAGGGTCGGGGCGGCGACGGACGGAAGGCGCTGCCACCACGCCGGATTCGGCGTGTGGAACTGGGCGACCACCGAGGGCGTCATCGAACGGTCGAATGCGGTGACCGCGCGCGGGTTGAGTGCCATGCTGGTCGCGGCGTGCCACAACTCCGCAGGAGTCGGACGGTGCGCGGGCACCTCCGGCACCGGATCGCCCTCCCGCAACGGAAGGGGTGTCTCCTCCAGGACCAGCCGCCGGACGAGGCCCGGATGCTGTTGCGCGACAAGCGATCCCACGTGACCGCCCAACGAGTGCCCGACGAGGTCGACGGCATCGACGCCGAGATGGGCGCACAGTCCGGCGACATCGGCGGCGAACTCACCGAAACGGTACGAGACGGCCCGGCCACTACGTCCGTGTCCGCGCAGGTCGACGGTGATCACCCGCCGGCCCGCCTTCGCCAGGGATCCGGCGAAGCGGCTCCACGTGCGCCCGTCGCCACCCAGACCGTGCACCAGCAGCACGGGGACGGAACGAGCGGCGGCGGACGTCGTGAAGTCGCGATAGGCGACGGTGACCCCGTTCGGCGCGGCGGTGAGGACCGGAGATCTCATGATGTTCGAGCCTACTCAGTCGTAGACGCCCTCCACCCGCCAGCCGTCGGCACCGAAGAACACCAGCAACGCCCGTGATTCCTCGAGCAGCACCTGCAGGCGGGCGGCGCACCGGGCGGCGGCCGGATCCCACCAGTACTCGTCGACCGGCCACGGGCCTGCCCATCCGATCACCGTCCAGCTGCGACTTCCCCATCGCAGCCGAGCAGGTGATCCGCTGAGCAGACCGCGCTCGGTCACCGAGACCGGATTTCCCACGTCGTCGTCCACACGGATCGCGGGAGGGGTGTGCAACACCAGCGCGGGGGCCGGGGGCGGCAGCCGGCCCGGCCAGGGCGCGTCCGGGTCGGAGTGCGGTATCGCCTCCTCGCCGACGGGCACGAGGACGATCCGTTCGGTGGGCCCTCGGCCGCCGCCGAGCACGCCGATCCGGACGGCGTCCCCACCGAGCAGACCCTGCACCCGGACGAGCGCCCGACGTGCCCGTTCGCCCTCGTCGCCGACACCGCCCCACAACCCGAGTTGCAGCGCGCCGGCGGCCACGACCTCGACCGGTTGGAGCCGCAGCAACACGATTCCCGCCGTGGGCCGGTTCGTGGCGCGACCGGTGAGCCACCCGTCGAGCTGCCACCGCACACGATCGGCCGTGCCCTCGGGGGTGAGCGGCTCGGCGCAGCGCCAGGTGCGTGCGAGTTCCTCCCCGGCCCCGGTACGTGCCGTCACGAGCAGCCGCGTGCACGCGACTCCCGCTGCCGCGAGCCTGGTGTGGAGCAGTTCGGCGAGTGCGCGACCGGCGAAGGCCGCAGCGTCGACCCGTTCCAGCGGCGGGTCGCAGGGATGCTCCACCGTCAGGTCCGGAGAGATCGGCCGCCCCGACGGGGGGCGTTCGGGCAGTCCCCGCGCGCTCCGGTGCGCAGCGACGACGTCCGCGTCGAAGCGTGACGCCACGTCGACCGGGGACAACGCGGCGAACGCTCCGATGGTGCGGATACCGAGGCGACGCAACAGGTCCACCGTGTCGACCCGTCGGGGAGCCGCCGGCGCCGGTTCCACCGCGAGATACGAGACGGGCAGCGGTGCGAGGAACTCGGCGCATTGCCCTGTCGGCACCAGCGCATTCCGTCTCGCGGCGAGCACTGCGGTGGACAACTCGTCGGCGATACCGATCTGGCATTCCACTCCGGTCGCCGCGACCGCGTCGATCAGGGCCTCCGCGGCGGCCTCCTCCGAACCGAACCACCGGACCACACCGCGCGCGGCGAGCACCACCAGACCCGGACGCAGCACCTCCACGCCCGGGGCCACCGCATCGATCGCGACCACCACCGCCTCGAACGTCCTCGCCTCCAGATCCGGATCCGAGCGGGCCACATGCAGTTCCGGGCAGCGGGCCTGGGCCTCACGCCGCCTCAGGCCGCGCCGGACCCCCGCGGCCCGCGCCGAGGCAGAACAGGCGACGACGCGATTCGCCGAGACCACCGCGATCGGGACGGTCGCGGGCAACTCCGCGGCGGTGGCGGCGGCGACCGCGGGCCAGTCGGGGCACCAGAGGGCCACGACCCGCACGGGCGCCCATCGAGGGGACGAATCGTTCACCGGATCGCTTTACGGAAACGCCCGTCCTCCAGCCGGTTCCGCTCCGCGCTCGCCCACTCGACGGCACTGCGGTCGGCGCACACCTCGACGCGGGTGATGCGCGGGGGGAACGCCCGCCCGTGGGCCCGGACCGACAGCCGGGTCGCGCACAGCCGGTCCCTGCCGGGACCGTCCACCCCCCGATATCCGTCGATCCGCGCCTCCAGGCGCACATGGGCCCCCTCCCAGCGACCGTCCGTGACCACGAGGACGGACTGCTTGCTCCGCGCCCGGGCGGCGACCGCGCGGGCACGGGACGGGGACACCGACGCCCCACCGAGCCCCAGCACCACCAGGTCGATCCCGTCGAGCAGCACCGCGGCGATCTCCACGGGATCCGGTCCCGGATCGGGGATCACCGCCAACCGGTGCAATCGGGCGCCCATCTCCGCGGCGGCGAGCAGACCCAACCGGCGCTGACCGATCACGGCGGCGTATCCGCCGGAGGCCGTCACGGACGCGAGCATCCCGAGGAGAATCGAGGTGGCACCGGAGACGGAGACGACGCTCCCCCGCGCCAGGCCGCCCTGCGGTAACAGTTCCGCGAGAGGATCCGGGACGGGCAGGATGCGGTCGGACGTGGTTCCGACCCCGCCTCGCGCGACGGACTGCCCCTCGCCACGTGCCGGCACCGCCGCGATACGACGCCGCAACGCCTCGATTCGTTCCGCGCGACCCGCTTCCTCGTCGCCCACCGGAAATTCGGCCACCTCGCCCACTGTCACCCCTGTCATCCGCCTGCCGCCTGACACACACGACCGGCCGACCACGGGGAAGTCGTGGCCCGGCTCGAACTCTATTCGAACATACTTTCGATCTTTATCAAGTAGACCCGACCTCCCTTCCTTCCGTCAAGTCGACACGCCACCCTTCCGAGCGAGGACTACAGTGCAGCTCACACGCCTTTCGGCCGGGCCGATCACCTCCGATCGACTACTCTCGATCGAGTGGCGGAGCAGGCGTGGGCAGGACGGGCCGTAGGGCCGGATCACTTGGTGGCCGGTCGATATCGGCTCGATTCCAAGCTCGGAGGTGGCGGCATGGGTGCCGTCTGGCTTGCGCGCGACAACCGCCTGGGCCGGGACGTCGCCGTCAAACAGGTGATCTCCACCGCCGACCTCGATCCCGACGAGGCCGAGGATCTCCGTCGCCGCGCACTCCGGGAAGGCCGGGCGGCCGCCCAGCTCGCCCACGAGCACGCCATCTCGATGTACGACATGGCACTGCACTACGGCGAACCGTGGCTCGTCATGGAACACCTGCCGTCCCGCAGTCTGGCCCAGGTGATGAACGTCGTCGACACCCTCCCGCCGTACGTGGTGGCGCAGATCGGCGCGAACGTCGCCGACGCCCTCACCGCCGCGCACGCCGCCGGAATCGTCCACCGCGACGTCAAACCCGGCAACATCCTCATCGCCGAGCGTGGCCGCGACGCCGGCATCGTGAAGATCAGCGACTTCGGTATCGCCCGCGCGAAGGGCGACAACGACCCCGAGGGCGTGATCATCGGAACCCCGGCCTATTTCGCTCCCGAGGTCGCGCGCGGCAACGACCCCACCGAGGCCAGCGACGTGTTCTCGCTCGGCGCAACCCTCTACACCGCGGTCGAGGGGCAGCCGCCCTTCGGTTTCGAGGCCGACTCGATCGCGTTGCTGCACCGGGTCGCCCGGGCGGAGATCATCATGCCCACGCACACGGGTCCGCTCACCGAACCCCTGCTCGAGATGCTCCGGCCCGACCCGTCGCGGCGCCCGACGATGGCGCAGGCCCGCGATCTGCTCGCCCGTGTGGCCCTCGGACCGAACGGGTCCGCGGCAGCCCTGCGCGGCCGTCCCATCCAGAACGAGGACGGCACGATCCCGTCGTGGGCGCAACGTTCCACCCCCTTCGTCGAGCCCTCGCGCCCCCGCAGTTCCTTCGTCGACCGGTCCCTCGGCGCCGCGACGCAGGCCTCCGGCGGCGCGAAGAGACCGGCGAAGGGTTTCGCCCCGGCGGACCTGCTCGATCGTCTGCTCCCGAAGGGGCCGGTGCCCGACAACCCGCAGGACCGCATCGTCGCCTATGCACCCCTGGCGATGGCGGCGATGGTCGCGGTGATCCTGGTGGCGCTGCTCGTCGCCGTCGTCATCGCACTGCTCGTCTGATCCGACGCCACGCTCAGTCGATGCGCCGCCGGTGCGCCCAGCGTGTCAGCGCATTGCGGTTGGACTGCTGCGTCTTGCGCAGGACGTTCGACGCGTGCGTTTCGACGGTCTTCACCGAGATCACGAGTTCCTCGGCGATCTCGCGGTAGGTGTACCCGCGAGCCAGCAGACGTAGCACCTCGAGTTCTCGCGGGGTCAGCGAGTCGAGTTCGGGATCGAGGGGCGGTTCCGGGGCGGAGGACCGGCCGGTGAACGAGTCGAGCACGAAACCGGCCAGGCGCGGGCTGAACACGGCGTCTCCCCCGGCGACCCGTCGCACGGCGTCGGCCAGATCCGGACCGGAGATCGTCTTCGTCACGTACCCGCGCGCCCCGGCCCGGATGACGGCGATGACGTCCTCGGCCGCGTCGGACACGCTGAGCGCCAGGCACACCGGGCCGTCGGGGATCCGCTGGAGGACGGCGACACCGCCGCCGTCCGGCATGTGGACGTCGAGGAGCACGACATCCGGCTTGGTCGCCTCGATCCCGGCGACGGACTCGGCAACTCCCCCGGCCTCGCCGACGATCTCCATGTCGGTCTCGCGTCCCAGTTCGGTGCGCACCCCGGAGCGGAAGACGGCGTGGTCGTCCACCAGGAAGACACGATAGGGACGGTTGTTCTCGGTGGCATCGGACGATGTCGCCGGAATCGAAGTCACTGTGTCTGCTCCTCGGGGTGGGGGTCGGTCACCCCCCACTCTAAGGTCGACTCGGTGTCCTGTTCGCGTTCGGCATCCGTCCGGCCCGCGCGCGGCACGTGGATGCGCACCTCGGTTCCCTTTCCGGGACTCGACTTCACGACGGTGCGGCCACCGCGACGTTCGATCCGCGCCCGGATCGACCTGGCCAGCCCCTGCCGGTCGGCGGGAACCTCGTCGGGATCGAATCCGACGCCGCGATCGCGCACGAACACGCTCACCTGATGCGGTTCCACCTCCGCGAACAGGTCCACACTCTCCACCCCGGCGTGTTTGGCCGCGTTCACGAGCGCCTCGCGGGTCGCGCCGAGGACGGCGGTCGCGACCTCGGGGGTCAGATCGCTGTCGTCCGGCGCGATGTCGCCGACGATGACGGGTTCGACCGACAGGCCGTACTGGTCCTCCACCTCACCTGCGATGGTGCGCAGCGTCTCGGCGAGCGAGGTGCTCGGCGTCTCGTCCCCACCGAACAGCCAGCGGCGCAGTTCGCGTTCCTGGCTGCGTGCCAGACGCACGACCTCCTGCTGGTCGCCTGCCTGTTTCTGGATGAGTGCGAGTGTCTGGAGCACCGAGTCGTGCAGGTGCGACGCGATCTCCTCGCGCTCCTCGTTGCGCACCCGGGCGGCGCGCTCGGTCTCGAGCGCACGCCACATCCGGATCCACAACGGCACCGACAGCAGTGCGGCACCGACCAGCGTGACCACCACCGCCACCAGCGACGAGCGCAGCGCCGCGACGTCGACCTGTGCGATGACCATCACCCCGAGTCCGGTGACGACGAGGGTCAGTCCACCGAGCACGCGAGCCCAGGTGAGGACCGTCGGGTGGGCGGGCAGACCGAGTACCGATCTGGGCCCTTCGATGTCGAACTCGCGCCATACGAGCGCCGCACCCACGACGACCACGACGATCGGGAACACCACGCCGGCGGCACCACCGCTGAACAGCCACGAAAGACCCACTGCCAGACCGACACCCATGAAGGCGAGGCCGATGGCGCGACGGCGTTCGGGGCCGGTGGGACGGTCGGTGTCGGAGCCCGGGGGCACGAACATCCACAGCAGGCCGTAGGACGCGATCCCGAATCCGCCGAGAGCGGCGAGCACCGTGAACGCGACCCGCACCTTGGTGGCGTCGATGCCGAGGTGGTCGGCGACACCGCCGGCCACGCCACCCACGATGCGACCGCCCACCCGCCGTTCGAGGCGGGGAACGGTCACGGGTAATCCAGGTACCGGTTGCACACCTCGATACTGGCACGGAGATCGCCGGCCCGGCATCGGGGACGAACCCTGATGTCCGGGTTCCGATCGGGTCCCCGGAAATCAGGGTTGGTCCCTGATGTGCCGCGCGCGGAAGCCCAGCAGGATGGGTGCCATGGACACGAGGAGCTTTCAGGACCAGGTGGCGGACATGTGGCGGACCCGTCCCGTGCGCCTGCCGAAGGAAGGGCACATCGCGGGTGTGTGCTCGGGTATCGGAGTGCGATACGGCATCGATCCCGTGCTGATCCGTGTCGTGTTCGTCGCCTCGGCGCTGTTCGGCGGTGGCGGTCTCGTCCTCTACCTGGCGGCCTGGCTGCTGTTCCCCCGTCACGGCGACCAGGTCTCCTCACTCGAATCACTCGTCGGGCGAGGCGCGAGCTCGGACTCGACCACCAAGGTCGTCGTGATCCTCGTGGCCCTGGCCATCGCGGCAGGGGCCATCGGACCGGTGGGCGCGGGCTCGGGTGGTTCCGGGTTCATCGGAACACTGCTCATGCTCGGCGGATGGTGGCTGCTCTACCAGCGGCGTCCCGAGCCGCCCCTGTTGCCTGCAACGGACGGATCGTCCTTCTCGAACCAACCGGCCTTTCCTCAGCCTCCGGTGACGAACCCGTACCACTCCCCGTGGAGCGCACACACCGGTGCATGGAACATGCACGCGGGCCCGGCGGCCACGGAGACACCGGCCGGAGAAACAACCCGCTCGGAGACGAGCGGCACAGAGACGGCCACGCCTTCGCAGACCACCGACGCGACAGAGGTCGTGAACACCACCGGCGCAACCGACACGACGGACACCACGGAGAGGAAGACGTCCCCGATGCCCGACCTACGCAAGGACACCGACGCTCCGCTTCCGGGTGCCGACGCGCTCTCGCCCCGACGGCCGTCACCGCCGGCATGGGATCCCCTCGGGGTCGCCCCGTTCGCGTGGGACCTGCCCGAACCCACACCGACACACCAACCTGCGGTCGTCACGAACCGCCGTTCGCGCCTGACCACCACGGTCCTCGGTCTGGCCGTCATCGCCGCTGCCGTGACCGGCGCCCTCGGTGCCGCCGCCGACCTGGCCTGGGTGACCCCGGCCCGCGTAGGTGCCGTGGCCCTCGCAGTCATCGGTCTGGGCCTGCTGATCGGCGCGTTCCTGCACCGCGGTCACGGACTTCTCGTGGTGACCGGGCCCCTGCTCGGATTCGTCGTCCTCGCCTCGATCGCCGGACCGGTCGATACCTCGAACTGGGGCAGCCGGACCTGGGCGCCGGCGAACGGGGACCAGCTGCAGGCCGAGTACAGCTCCCAGTTCGGCGCGATGACCCTCGACCTCCGGCGACTCGAACTCACCGAGGACCGCACGGTGCAGGTCGACGGCCGGTTCGGCAGCGTCGAGGTGCTGCTGCCGGAGAACCTCGACGTCCGCGCCGATTGCACGATCGGCCCGGGTGAGATCAAAGGATGCCCCGGCCCCGGCATCGACGGCGGTGCGGACGGAGTGGACGACGGGCCGGTCCTGAACCTGAAGGCGAACATGGAATTCGGATCTCTGGAGGTGCGTCGTGGCTGATCACGAAACCGGAACACACACCGAGGGTCGGGCCGAACGCATGCGCACGGGACCGTCGCTCCTGCTCCTGCTGGCCGCACTGGCAGCGCTGGTCGTGAGCGGATGGGCCATGATCGGACCGTTCTCGGTCGAATTCCTCGCGGCCGTCGACCTCGGGTGGGTCCTGGTGGGCGCGGCACTGCTGATCGGAGCGGTGTTGGTCTTCCTCCCCAACCGCCGGAGATAGCGACCCCATCCACGCGACGTCCCCCGGACCGAATCGGTCCGGGGGACGTCGCCGTTTCGCCGCTTCCGGCGAGCGCAGATCACTTCCACTCGGTCACACGAGCGCAGATCACTTCCACTCGGTCACACGAGCGGGGATCACTCCCACTCGGTCACACGAGCGGGGATCACTCCCACTCGGTCACACGAGCGGGGATCACTCCCACTCGATGGTTCCCGGGGGCTTGCTCGTCACGTCGAGCACCACGCGGTTGACCTCCGCCACCTCGTTGGTGATGCGAGTGGAGATCCGCTCGAGGGTCTCGTAGGGCAGGCGCGTCCAGTCGGCGGTCATCGCGTCCTCGCTCGACACCGGACGCAGCACGATCGGGTGACCGTAGGTGCGGCCGTCGCCCTGCACGCCCACGCTGCGGACGTCGGCGAGCAGCACGACCGGGCACTGCCAGATCTGCCCGTCGAGACCGGCGGAGGTGAGCTCCTCCCGGGCGATCGAGTCGGCGCGGCGCAGGATCTCGAGACGCTCGCGGGTGACCTCGCCGATGATGCGGATGCCGAGACCGGGGCCGGGGAACGGCTGGCGTCCGACGATCTCCTCGGGCAGACCGAGCTGACGTCCGACCGCACGCACCTCGTCCTTGAACAGCAGGCGCAGCGGCTCGACGAGCTCGAACTCGAGGTCTTCGGGAAGCCCACCGACGTTGTGGTGGCTCTTGATGTTCGCGGTGCCGGAACCGCCGCCGGACTCCACGACGTCCGGATACAGGGTGCCCTGCACGAGGAACTTCACGGTCTCGCCCTTGTCGGCACCCTCACCGAGCACCTCGGCGACCGCGCCCTCGAAGGAGCGGATGAACTCGCGGCCGATGATCTTGCGCTTGGTCTCGGGGTCGGTGACGCCGGCGAGCTCGCGCAGGAACGTCTCGGACGCGTCGACGGTGATCAGACGGGCACCGGTCGCGGCGACGAAGTCCTTCTCGACCTGCTGCCGTTCGCCTTCACGCATCAGGCCGTGGTCGACGAACACACAGGTCAGGCGATCACCGATGGCACGCTGCACCAGCGCGGCGGCCACGGCGGAGTCGACACCACCGGACAGACCGCAGATGGCACGACCGTCGCCGATCTGCTCGCGGACCTGCTCGACGAGCGCGTCGGCGATGTTCGCGGCGGTCCAGTCGCCCGGGATGCCGGCGATGTCGTGCAGGAACCGGCTGAGCACCTGCTGGCCGTGGGGCGAATGCAGCACCTCGGGGTGGTACTGGACGCCGGCGAGGCGGCGGGCCCGGTCCTCGAATGCCGCGACCGGAGCACCGGCGCTGGTCGCCGTGACCTCGAAGCCCTCGGGCGCCTCGGTGACACCGTCGCCGTGGCTCATCCAGACGGGCTGCGTCTCGGGGAGGCCGTCGTGCAGCACGCCACCGGCCACCGACAGTTCGGTGCGGCCGTACTCGCGCGAACCGGTGTGCGCGACCGTGCCGCCGAGCGCCTGCGCCATGGCCTGAAAGCCGTAGCAGATGCCGAAGACGGGGACGTCGAGGTCGAACAGTGTGGGATCGAGGCGCGGTGCGCCCTCCTCGTACACGCTCGCAGGGCCGCCGGACAGCACCACTGCGCGCGGGTTCTTCGCTGCGATCTCCTCGACACCGGCCGTGTGCGGCACGACCTCCGAGTAGACATTGGCCTCACGTACGCGGCGAGCGATCAGCTGCGCGTACTGGGCTCCGAAATCGACGACGACGACCGGTCTGGACTGCTGGCTTTGCGACGACACTCGAACAGTCTAAGCGGCCGCGCCGGGTGATCCCGACGCGGCCGCTCATCCGGTCTCTCTGCTGGTCGCTACGCGACGCCGCTGTGCGTGATCCCGACGACCGGCAGACGCAACGCACCGGGCGCGTCGACGGGCACCACGGGGTTCTTCGGTTCGACCGGCGCGACGCGACGGTACGGCTGCCCCTGCGCGGGACGCTGGTCGTCCTCACCCTTGTTGGGCCACAACGCCGCAACGCGTTCGGCTTGCGCCGCGATGGTGAGCGACGGGTTCACACCGAGGTTCGCGGAGACCGCCGCGCCGTCGACGACGCTCAGCGTCGGATAGCCGTACACGCGCTGGTAGGGATCGATGACCCCGTGTTCGGGATCGGACCCGATCACCGCGCCGCCGAGGAAGTGCGCGGTGAGCGGGATGTTGAAGATCTCACCCCACGTTCCGCCTGCGACACCGTCGATCTTCTCGGCCATGCGGCGCGTCGCCTCGTTGCCGGCCGGGATCCACGTGGGGTTCGGCTGTCCGTGCCCCTGCTTGCTGGTCACCTTGCGCCGACCGAACAGACCCTTGGTCGTGTAGGTCGTGATGGAGTTGTCGAGGTTCTGCATCACCAGAGCGATGATGGTGCGCTCGCTCCACCGGTGCACCGAGAGCATCCGGAGCATCTTCACCGGGTTCCTCACGACCTCCCCGAGGAACTTCACCCAGCGCGGGGTGCGCCCGTCGCCGTCGGTCATGAGCGTCTGCAGCAACCCCATCGCGTTGGAGCCCTTGCCGTAACGCACCGGTTCGATGTGGGTGTCGGGCGTCGGGTGGAACGAGGAGGTGATGGCCACCCCGTCGGTGAGGTTCATATCGGGATCGACACTCATCTTGCCTGCGCCGACGATGGATTCGGAGTTGGTGCGGGTCAGTTCGCCGACCTTGTCGGAGAGCTCGGGCAACGCCCCGGTGTCCTTGAGATGGTGCAGCAGATGCTGCGTTCCCCACGTTCCGGCCGCGAGGACGACGTGCGCGGCCGTGTAGGTGCGCCGCCCCTTGCGGACCCAGGCGCCGGTACGTTCGGTGATCACGTCCCACGTGCCGTCGGCTGCCTGGCGGAGGTCGGTGACGGTGGTCGAGGGGAGGATCTCGGCTCCCGCCCGCTCGGCAAGACCCAGGTAGTTCTTCACGAGGGTGTTCTTCGCCCCGTGACGGCATCCCGTCATGCACTCGCCGCACTCGATGCAGCCGGTGCGGTCGGGGCCCGCGCCACCGAAGTAGGGGTCGGCCACCGTGCGGCCGGGTTCGCCGAAGAACACGCCCACGGGCGTCTGAATGAAGGTGTCGCCGACACCCATGTCGTCGGCCACCGACTTGATCACCTTGTCGGCGTCGGTCATCCGGCCGTACTGCACCACACCGAGCATCCGCTTCGCCTGGTCGTAGTAGGGGCTCAGCTCGTCGTGCCAGTCGGTGATGTGGGCCCACTGACGGTCCTCGAAGAACTGCATCGGGGGCTTGTAGAGGGTGTTGGCATAGTTCAGCGACCCACCGCCCACGCCTGCACCGGCGAGGATCAGGCAGTCGCGCAGCAGGTGGACGCGCTGGATGCCGAAGCAGCCCAGCTTCGGAGCCCACAAGAAGCGTCGCAGGTCCCAGCTCGTCTTCGCGAAGTCGGCGTCGGCGTAGCGGCGACCGGCCTCGAGAACGCCGACCTTGTAGCCCTTTTCGACGAGGCGCAACGCCGTGACGCTCCCACCGAAACCCGAACCGACGATCAGGACGTCGTAGTCCGTGACCCGTTGCCTACCCATGGAACCTCCAGCGACGAGAGTTGTTACCGGCCAGTATGCACCTCGGCGGTGTGACTACAGGCACAGACCCGACTCTACCCGTTACGGGAAGTTGCACGAAAAGAACTGCACGAACGCCGGTGGCCGGTCACCGCGTCGTCCGACGCTGTGACCGGCCACCAGGAAGTGCCGAGAAGAGAGTCCGCTCTATCCGCGGACCGACAGACCGACCTTCTGGAATTCCTTCAGGTCCGAGTATCCGGCCTTCGCCATCGAGCGACGCAGACCACCGACGAGATTGAGCGAGCCCGACGGATCGTCGGACGGACCGAACAGCACCCGGCCGAGGCCCGGGCGTCCGTCCTGGGCGATCCGGACGGCAGCACCGCGCGGCATCGACGGATGTCCGGCCACGGACGGCCAGTACCATCCCCGGCCGGCCGCCTCCTCGGCGAGGGCCAGCGGTGCCCCGAGCACGACGGCGTCGGCGCCGCACGCGATCGCCTTCGCGAGGTCGCCCGCGGTTTCGATGTCGCCGTCGGCGAGCACGTGGACGTAGCGCCCCCCGGTCTCGTCGAGGTAGTCGCGCCGGGCCGCAGCGGCGTCGGCGATGGCGGTGGCCATCGGGATGCCGATGCCGAGCGAGGAGGACGTGGTGGTCGCCTGCTTCGTGGAGCCGAAGCCGACGATGACACCGGCCGCACCCGTGCGCATCAGGTGCAGCGCGGTGCGGTGGTCGCTGACACCACCGGCGATGACCGGCACGTCGAGCTCCGAGATGAACGTCTTGAGGTTCAGCGGCTCGTCCTCACCGTGGGCCACGTGCTCGGCCGAGATGATGGTGCCCTGGACGACGAGGAGATCGATACCCGCCTTCACGAGTTCGGGCGTGAGCGTGCGCGCGTTCTGCGGGCTGACGCGGACCGCGGTGGTGACACCCGCATCCCGCACCTGTGCGACGGCGGCGGCCAGCAGATCGCCCTGCAGCGGAGCCGCGTGCAGTTCCTGCAGGTAGCGGACGGCCGCGCGCGGATCCGTGCTCGCGACCTCCGCGAGACGGGAGACGACGGCGTCGACATCGGCATGACGACCCCACAGGCCCTCACCGTTGATGACGCCGAGACCGCCGGCCTTGCCCAGCTCGATCGCGAAGGTGGGCGACACCAGCGCATCGGTGGGGTGAGCCAGCACCGGGATGTCGAAACGGTAGGCGTCGATCTGCCAGGCCGTCGACACCTCCTTCGACGAACGCGTCCGGCGCGACGGGACGATGTCCACGTCACTCAGTTCGTACGTACGTCGGGCCGTGCGACCCATGCCGATTTCAACGAGGTCGCGCACGCGCGCCCCTTTCTCCTCTTGGACGATGCTCCCGTCCTACTCGGAACGGGACCCTGCTGCGGACGCGAAAACTACCGGACCACGTAGTTCGGTGCCTCGGCGGTGATCGTGATGTCGTGCGGGTGGCTCTCCTTGAGGCCGGCGGCGGTGATCTGCACGAACTGCGCCTCCTGCAGCCGCTCGATCGTCGTCGCGCCGGTGTAGCCCATCGCTGCGCGCAGACCACCGATGAGCTGGTGCGTGACCTGCTGCAGCGGACCGCGGAACGGCACGCGTCCCTCGATGCCCTCGGGCACGAGCTTGTCCTCGGAGAGCACGTCGTCCTGGAAGTAGCGGTCCTTCGAGTAGGACTTGGCCTCGCCGCGGCTCTGCATCGCGCCGAGCGAACCCATGCCGCGATAGCTCTTGAACTGCTTGCCGTTGACCAGGATCAGCTCACCCGGGGACTCGGTGGTGCCGGCGAGCAGCGAACCGAGCATCGCGGTGGACGCACCGGCCGCCAGGGCCTTGGCGACGTCGCCGGAGAACTGCATACCGCCGTCGGCGATGACCGGCACACCGTGGGCGCGCGCCACCGTGGACGCTTCGAGGATCGCCGTGATCTGCGGCGCGCCGACACCCGCGACGACACGCGTGGTGCAGATCGAGCCGGGGCCGATACCGACCTTGACCGCGTCGACACCGGCGCCGATGAGCGCCTCGGTGCCCGCGCGGGTCGCGACGTTGCCGCCGATGATCTGCACGCGGTCGCCGACCTCGCTCTTGAGCTTGGAGATCATCGACAGCACGTTTGCCGAGTGGCCGTGGGCGCTGTCGACGACGAGGACGTCGGCTCCGGCATCGACCAGCGTCATGGCGCGGGTCCAGGAGTCGTCGCCGACACCCACGGCGGCGCCGACGAGCAGGCGGCCGTCGCGGTCCTTCGTGGCGTTGGGGTGCTGCTCGGTCTTGACGAAATCCTTGACGGTGATCAGACCGGTGAGCTTGCCCTGACCGTCCACGATCGGCAGCTTCTCGATCTTGTGGCGACGCAGGAGACCGAGCGCGGCCTCCGCGGTGACACCCTCGCGGGCGGTGACGAGCGGGGCCTTCGTCATGACCTCGGCGACCGGGCGGTTCTGGTCGACCTCGAACCGCATGTCGCGGTTGGTGATGATGCCGACGAGCTGGCCCGCGTCGTCGGTCACCGGCAGACCCGAGATGCGGAATCGCGCGCACTTCGCGTCGACCTCGGCCAGCGTGTCGCTCGGCTTGCAGGTGACCGGGTCGGTGACCATGCCGGCCTCCGACCTCTTGACGGTCTCGACCTGCGCGGCCTGCACCTCGGCCGGCATGTTGCGGTGCAGCACGCCCATGCCGCCGGCCCGCGCCATCGCGATGGCCATGCGGGACTCGGTGACGGTGTCCATTGCCGAGCTGACCAGCGGGATCCGCAGACGGATCTCACGGGTGAGCTGACTCGACGTGTCGACCTGACTCGGGACGACGTCGGAAGCCGCGGGAAGCAGCAGCACGTCGTCGAAGGTCAGACCCAGCATCGCGACCTTGTTCGGGTCGTCACCGCCGGTGTGCACGCGCCCTCCGGTACTACTCATGCGGTTCGGACCCTCCGTGACAGTCGATGGGAGCGGACGGGAGAACCGTCCGGCAGCAGGAATGAATGAAGGCTGTGCGCGCTCGTCGCACCGACGGGCGGATGGAGAGCGGCACGCACCTGTCCATGTTATCTGTTCCTGGGAACAAGCTCGGCTACCACCCTGTTCCCCGATGTTCGTCACATCACGTCCTGTGATTTCACGGCGTGTCCCCTGGCGACCGCTGGCGCAGACCCCCTCGGTCTGCGTACCGTGGAGTCGTGCGTGATCAGTTGCCTCCCGGACTCCCACCGGACCCGTTCGCAGGAGACCCCGACGATCCGTCCGCAGCACTGGACGCGATCGAGCCGGGCCAGCCCCTGGATCCTGCGGAGCGACTCGCGGTGGAAGAGGACCTCGCAGACCTGGCCGTCTACGAGGCGCTGCTGGCTCCCCGCGGCGTCCGCGGACTCGTGGTGTGCTGCGAGGACTGCCACCAGGACCACTACCACGACTGGGACATGCTGCGAGCCAACCTGCTCCAGTTGCTCGTCGACGGCACCGTCAGACCGCACGAGCCGGCCTTCGATCCCTCTCCCGACGCCTACGTCACCTGGGACTACTGCCGCGGGTACGCGGACGCGTCCATGAACGAGGCCCTGCCCGTCGATCCCTACGGTATGGACTCCTGACCTACCCCGTCCCACGCGGACCACGCATCACGGCACTTCCACGAACGAACCCGGGCCCGGCAGCATGTGCTGCCGGGCCCGGGTTCGTTCGTACTTCTAGCCGCCTTCCGAGAAGGTCACGGACGCCGGAGCGAGATCTGTTCCCGGTCCGTTCTGCGTCGGACGCGGCGACGATGCCGTCGTCGTCGGAACGGAAGTCGGAGAAGCGGAGGTGGGCGGAGGAGGCTCGCTGGGCACCGACGGAGCCGGCGTGCTCGACGGTGGCGGCGGCGCGGTCGGCGACGGCGTCGTGGTGTTCGACACCGGCGGCGGCGCTTGCAGGATGGTCGGAGGCACCGTCGTGGTAGTGGGCGGCACGGTCGTGCCGCTTTCCGCACCGGTCGACGGGGCAGGCAGCTGCCCTTCCGTGCCGGGAGCCGTGGCCGGCGGAGGAACGACAACACCGGGCGCCGGCACCGCGGGCACCGCGGGGACCGGCGGTGGAGGAAGCTGCGGCATCATCTTGCCGAGTTCATCGGCGAGACGGTGCAGCCAGTCTCCGAGCGCGTCGCGCTCCTGGGCGTCCCGGACGTCGCCCGAGCGGGACTCCGCTGAGGTCAGCAACTCGCGAGCTTCTTCCGCATTGCCCTCGGCGATCAGCTGCTCGGCACGCTGCAGGGTCGAAGTGGTGTCGATCCGGGCCTCGGTGGATTGCGCCTGCTCGCTGAAGACGACCTGCTTGACGCCCCACAAGGGGTCGCCGGGTTCGGCTCCGTAGGACACCGCGGTCGCGGCGCCGACGGCGACGGCGACGAGCGCTGCTGCACCTGCGAGGGGACGGAGCAACCGCAGTTGCCCCCTCGATCTCGGGCGCAGCGGAGGTACCTCCGGCGCTGCGGTGAGCGTTTCCCGCGTCCCCAGTTCGCGATGGACGGCGGCCACCACTTCGTCGAGGTCGGGGCCGGCAGGCATCGGATCGGCCAAGATCTCCGCACGCCAGTCGGCGAGCAGAGTGGCGAGTTCGTACTCCTCGGTGTCCTTCGTCTCGACCAGCCCGTTGCCCGCGATCGCATCGATCAGCGTGTCGTCACGACGCACGGCGGCGAGGTCCACGGAGGTTTCGTCGTCGGGAAACTCGTCGTCGAAGCCGTCGCCCGAAAAACGCCCCCTACCCATTCCGCTCACCTGCTCTCGTGACTTCCTTCTTGAGTCTCGCGATGGCCCGGTGCTGGGCCACCCTGATCGCTCCTGCAGTACTGCCCACCGCTGCGGCCGTCTCCTCGGCCGACAACCCCATGACGAGACGGAGGATGAGAATCTCGCGTTGCTTCTCGGGCAGGATGGCCAGCAACTGCTTCATCTGCCGGCCCGCCTCGGAGTTGATCGCGTATTCCTCCGGGCTGTCGTCGAGCGACATCACCTCCGGCACATCCGCCACCGGTTCCGCACGGTTGCGGGCTGCACTACGGTGCGCATCGGCGACCTTGTGAGCAGCAATTCCGTATACGAAGGCCATGAAAGGGCGGCCTTGGTCCTGATATCTCGGCAGAGCGGTCATCACAGCCAGGCACACCTCCTGTGCAACGTCGTCTGCAGAGAGCTGGCCGCGCTCTGCAGATCCGACCCGAGCGCGGCAATACCGCACGACGAGGGGCCGGACACTTGCAAGAACCTGAGCGAGAGCCGCCCGGTCGCCCTGTGCAGCCGCAGCAACCGCGGAGTCCAGCTCCTCACCCATAACAGTCATCGATTGCGCAAGTCCTGGCGTTACAGTCGGCACCACCCCCCCGGGCGGGATTCCACCTGACCGTGGAACACCCCCAGAGTAACTACAGTGACCGACCGATCGGGCCACCCCCCGCGCGCAAACGGAACTCAGCGAGCGGACGGGGTCACGAACCGGCCACCACGCCGCCCGATGACGGTCGCGCAGAAGTCACGGACGCGACCCGCATCGACGTCACGGCCACGACCCGCATCGACGCCACGGCCACGACCCGCATCGTCTCCGGTGCCCAGTCCGACGAGGAGCATCGCCGCCGCCCATTGCAACGGGATCAGCCCGTGTTCCTCCGCGCGCGCGAGAACATCGGCGGCCAGCGTCGTCGCCGGGCCACGGTCGGGCAGTCCGGTCAGCGAGGCCGCCCTGACGAGATCGGATTTCACCCCGTGCCGGATCGACCCGAATCCGTCCGCCAGTTCCACGGCGCGGTCCGCGTGACTGCGGGCACGGGTGAAGTCCCCTGCGGCGAGAGCGGATTCGGCCCCGACCCATGCGAGCCGGATCCGTTGCCGCACGAAGGCCCGCTCACCGGCCTCCGCTTCGGCGGCGTCCAGGGCGGATGCGCATCGGTCGAGGAGGTATCCGCACACGGGGAGGCGACCTCGCCCGAGTGCATCGGCGGCAAGCCCGGTCGCGGCATCGCACCACACGCCGAGGACCCGCTCGGACCCGCGCCGCAGCGCACTCGCCTCAGCGAGTGCGCGCCCGTCCGATGCGGAGGCGAGGCGATGACCGCCCAGCTGCCGGAGCAGGGAGGCCTCGGTGCTTGCTGCCGACGACGACCACACTCCACCGCTTCCCCGTACCCGGGCGAGCTCGGCGCGTGCAGCGGCATAGCGTCCCTGCCCACCCAGTGCGACAGCGCGCAACCAGCTCTGTTCCGGCCCGTGGGCGGCCGGCAACGGATGCAGTCCCGGCGTGGGGCCGAAGGCCGCAGAAACCAGGACCGCGTGGCGGTCGGACGTGCTCGCGGTCGTATACGACCGGCGGTCGGAAGATGCCATCGCGGAATCATCGCACTCCCGGATCCCGGTGGAAGGCAGAGGCTGCCGAGGCAGAGCCGGGCATTTGCCGGAGAAATTCTCACCGGGAGCGCAAATAGTCTCGACTATTGGAACGCAGCGCTCCCCCGAAGCGATTTCCGAACATTTTGTTAAACATCGGATTAAACATACGTGCTGCATGTAGCGTGCAGTCGCGGCGCCCCGAGCGCAAGAAAGGGCCTCACCCACCCTCGGAAGCCCTGTTACCAGCGAGTAAGAGCCGTTGGACCCACATCCGGCACGGAGGGCGCCTCCGATTGCTCCCGTTTCACGGGGCCCACGCATGACTTCTGGCGAAAGTAAATATTCTCGCAGTTAAATCTTGGACTTCCGGTTATGGACTATCCCACTCATCGAAAATATTGACGACGAATCGATACAGATCCTACGGTGAGTTTGTTTGATTCGGATCACAGCGGGAATACCGATGTGTCCACGGTCCGCTCGCCCACACACGCGAGCTTGCTGCAAAGGAGTGCTCCATGCCTGCACCACACACACTGCCCGGCCCCAACGCGGACCTCTGGGATTGGCAGATGCACGGCAAGTGTCGTGGTGTCGACTCCTCCGTGTTCTTCCACCCCGACGGTGAGCGCGGTCGTGCACGTGCCCAGCGGGAGAACCGCGCGAAGGAGCTGTGCCGCACCTGCCCCGTGCTGGCCCGCTGCCGCGACCACGCCTTGGCGGTCGCCGAACCGTACGGGATCTGGGGTGGCATGTCGGAGACCGAGCGCGAGATGTACACGAGGCAACGGCGGCGGAAGGTTGCGGTGTGAGACCGTCACCGGTCCCGTGACAACGCCCGCACGGTCGTGACCGTGCGGTGACAGGACCGTGACGATGCGACTGCGAGCATGCGCCGACACGACGGAGGCCCCGCAGGGAATGCGAACATTCCTTGCGGGGCCTCGCTGTGTTCGTACCACCCGGAACGGCTTCCACGTCCGGTGCGGCCTACGGGCCCGGACGACGGGCCCGTAGGCGTGCCCGGTCGCTCAGTGGGCGTGTCCGTGGCCGTGTCCGGCCTCGGCTGCTTCTTCCGGCTTGTCGACGACGGCGCTCTCGGTGGTGAGCACCATGCGCGCCACCGACGCGGCGTTCACGACGGCCGAGCGCGTCACCTTCACCGGGTCGACGACGCCCTCGGCTACGAGGTCGCCGTACGAGAGGGTCGCGGCGTTGAAGCCCTGTCCGCTCTCCCCCACCTTGCTCACGACCACCGCACCGTCGACGCCCGCGTTGGCGGCGATCCAGTACAGCGGTGCGGTGAGCGCGGTACGCAGGGCGGCGACGCCCGTCGCGGCGTCACCGGAGAGAGAGGCCTGGAGCTCTTCGAGCGAACGCGCGGCCTGCACGAGAGCCGAACCGCCACCGGGGACGATGCCCTCCTCGATGGCCGCCTTCGCAGCGTTGACGGCGTCCTCGACGCGGAACTTGCGTTCCTTCAGATCCGTCTCGGTCGCCGCACCCACGCGGATGACGGCGACGCCACCGGCGAGCTTCGCCAGGCGCTCTTCGAGCTTCTCGCGGTCCCAGTCGGAATCGGTGGCCTCGATCTCGCGACGCAGCTGGGCCGCACGCGCCTCGATGTCCTCGGCCGTGCCGGCACCGTCGACGATCGTGGTGCTGTCCTTGGTCACGACGACGCGGCGGGCCGAACCGAGCAGATCGAGTCCGGCCTCCTTGAGGGACAGACCCAGATCGGAATTGATGACCGTGCCCGCGGTGACGACGGCGAGGTCCTCGAGGAACGCCTTCCGGCGATCACCGAAGTACGGAGCCTTGACGGCAACGGCCTTGAGGGTCTTGCGGATCGCGTTGACCACGAGAGTCGACAGCGGCTCACCCTCGATGTCCTCGGCGATGATCACAACCGGCTTACCGGACTCTGCGATCTTCTCGAGGAGCGGAAGGAAATCGGGAAGCGAGGTGATCTTCTCGCGGTAGAGCAGGACGAGCGCGTCCTCGAGGACGGCCTCCTGCGCCTCGATGTCCGTGATGAAGTAGGGCGAGAGGAAGCCCTTGTCGAACTGCACGCCCTCCGTGACGACCAGTTCGGTGTGCAGCGTGGAGGATTCCTCGACGGTGACGACACCGTTCTTCCCGACTCGGGTCAGCGCCTCGCCGACCATCTCGCCGATCTCCTCGTCGCGCGAGGACACGGTGGCGACCTGCGCGATGGCGGTCTTGCCCTCGACGGGGGTGGCGGCCGCGAGCAGGGCCTCGCTCACCTTGTCCGCCCCCTGGGCGATACCGGCTCCGAGCGAGATCGGATTGGCGCCTGCGGCAACGTTCTTCAGGCCGGCCTTGACCAGTGCCTGCGCCAGAACGGTGGCGGTGGTGGTGCCGTCACCCGCAACGTCGTTGGTCTTGGTCGCGACACTCTTGACGAGCTGGGCGCCGAGGTTCTCGAAAGGATCCTCCAGCTCGATCTCCCGGGCGATGCTCACACCGTCGTTCGTGACGGTCGGACCACCGAAGGCCTTGGCGAGCACGACGTGCCGGCCACGCGGGCCGAGCGTCACCTTGACGGCGTCGGCCAGCTGGTCGACGCCGCGCTCGAGAGCCCGCCGCGCGGTCTCGTTGAACTCGATTTGCTTGGACATGTTCTGCGACTACTCCTGGACTCGGATGTTCCCCAACGTATTCCGCCCCGGGTCCGAAACGGGACACCGGGGCGGAATGCAAGCGGCCTACTTGGCGACGACAGCCAGGACGTCGCGCGCAGACAGGATCAGGTACTCCTCGCCGGCGTACTTGATCTCGGTTCCGCCGTACTTGCTGTAGATGACGACGTCGCCTTCCTTGACGTCCAGCGGGATGCGCTTGTCGCCATCTTCGTCCCAGCGGCCGGGGCCGACGGCGACGACGGTGCCCTCCTGGGGCTTCTCCTTCGCCGTGTCCGGGATGACCAGGCCGGAGGCAGTCGTCGTCTCGGCCTCGTTGGCCTGGACGAGGATCTTGTCCTCGAGCGGCTTGATGTTCACGCTCGCCACGATGAGCCCTCCACTTTCAGGGGTATTGGGGTCCGAGAATCGTTGTTCTCGAACACGGGTGTGTTCAGTCATCACGGTGACTCCGCACGCGTCCCGTCGTCGCGGGTGCCGGGCCGGCGCTCGGTGTCACTAGCACTCTATACACGCGAGTGCCAGCGCTCAAGGGCAACGGGTGCAAACACGCCGACCTGCACAAAACCCGACGCTATGTTACGGTTGAATAACGGAAACCGATGAGCGTGATCGTTCGGTGACCTCAGCTGAGGTAGGGCGCCGACCGCCTGGTCGTCGATCACGCACGGAAGGTGAACAATGCCCACGTCGCTCGGCATCTCTGTCGGCGCCTCCGGCGTCGGCTCGGCCCTGCGCGTCGACGCTGCAACCGCGCCCACAACGGAATTCCGCAGACTCGCCGCCGAAGCCCAGCCCGGCCGCGATCTCGGCGATCTCGTCTTCGACGCCGTCTCGCTCACGTCCTCCCGGGGGTCGGGTACCCCCGACACCGTCACCGTCGCATACCGCACCGAGGAACAGGCGACCGAGATCCGCATGGCTGCGGAGCGGACGGGCCACATGGTCCGCCTCGTTCCGGAGACCACCGCCGCACTCGAATACCTCTACACCGTGGGGGTCCGTCGCGAACCCGGCGCGATCGCGCTCGTCGACATGGGAGCCACCGGCACGACCGTCTCCGTTCTCGATCGGGAGACCGGCACCCTGCTGCGGTCCGCACGCACCGAGACCGTCGGCGGCAACGCCCTGGCCGCCCGTGTTCTCGATCACGTCCGCACCGCCACCGAACGGATGCGCACCCGTCGGCAGATCGACCCCGAACTGCTCGCCGCCCGGTGCCAGGGCGCCCAGGAGGCTCTCGCCACCGCGTCGTCGACCCGCATCGACATCGCCGAGGCCGGCCCCGACGCGTCCGTCACCCTCACCCGCGCGGAACTGGACGAACTGACCGCCGAACTCGCGGCCGAGGCCGCAGTCTTCACTCGGCGCATCTGCTCGAGCACCGATCCGGTGCCCGACACGATGGCACTCGTCGGCGGCGCAGCCGCCTCCCCCGCGCTCGCCACAGCCGTCTCGGCGGATTTCGACGGCGAGATCATCACCGTCCCCGAGCCGGCAGCGGCCGCCGCGATCGGCGCGGCGCTGTCGGGCGACTCCCCCTCCTCCACCGGATACGCCGTGGTCGGCGCACTGCCGAACACCGGGAACAGATCCTCGGGCCGCGTCTCCGGCGCGGTCGCCGGGCTGCTGGTACTCAGCGCGATCATGGCCGGTTTCGCCACCCAGCACTTCACCGGCCGCGAGAGCACCGACGCCCGGGTGTCGCCGCGCTTCACCAGCGGAGCCGTCCCTACACAGGAGGCCGGCCCGAGTGAGACGGGCATCCCGTCCCACGACCCGCCGCCCGAACCCGTGACGTCCCGCGACGCCGAGGACATCCTCGCGCCGACGACGGTCCCGTGGCCGCTGCCGACCGTCGAGCACACCGCTCCGGCCACCCGCGAGACGTGGCCCACCGTGCCCGAGTCGCCGAGCACCACCGTGACGCCCACGCCGATCGATCAGGTGCCGACACCCGGATTGTCCGCGGGGGAGGAATTCGACACCACGCGGCCGTCGACGACGCCGGGTTCCGAGACCACGCCGAGCCCGGACACGACGGCACCCGACACCTCGGCCCCCGACACGACAGCTCCGGTCACCCCGGCCCCGGTCACTACCGAACCGAGCACTCCGCCGGCAACCCCCAGCCCGGCTCCCACCGATCCGGAGACCACCGAACCGGGGACCGGGGTGAGCCCGACGCCACCGTCGAGCACGTCACCGGTCGAGTCGCCGGCCGCGTCCCTCACCGGTGCGTCGCCGTCCTCGACGATCGCGCCGGTCACGGAGGAGAGCACGTCAGCGGAGACCACGACAGGAGCAGGCACCTCGGCGATCGCCCCCACCTGAGCCCGGACGACCCGATCGGAAGGCTCAGGCCACCACCTGCGAGACCGACACCGACAGACCCGGATCCGTCGCGGCTCCCAGCGAGGAGGGCTGCGCCCCCGCAGCGATGAGGTGCGCACCCAGCGACGCGATCATGACGCCGTTGTCGGTGCACAGCTTCGGTCGGGGCACCCTCAGGGTGATCCCGGCGGCGGCACAACGCTCCTCGGCGAGCTCGCGCAGTCGGCTGTTGGCTGTCGCTCCACCACCGAGGACGAGCGTGTCGACACCGAGATCCTGCGCGGCCCGTACCGCCTTCATGGTGAGCACGTCCGCCACCGCCTCCTGGAAACCCGCGGCGACATCGGCGACCGGCACCGGCTCGCCCGCGCGTTCCCTGGCTTCGACGAACCGGGCGACCGCGGTCTTGAGACCGGAGAACGAGAAGTCGTGGCGTGCGTCGCGCGGACCGGTCATACCCCGGGGGAAGACGACCGCGGTGGGATCGCCCTCGCGGGCCAGCCGGTCGACCTCGGGACCCCCCGGGTAGCCGAGCCCCAGCAGACGGGCGACCTTGTCGAAGGCCTCACCGGCGGCGTCGTCGACGGTCGTGCCGAGTTCGACGATGGGCTTGCCGAGATGTTCGACGTGCAGCAGATGGGTGTGGCCACCGGAGACGAGCAGCGCCACGCAGGGCGGCATCGGCCCGTGTTCGAGGGTGTCGACCGCGACATGACCCGCGAGGTGGTTGATCGCGAAGAACGGCACGTTCCATGCCGCCGCGTAGGCCTTGGCCGCCGCGACACCGACGAGCAGTGCCCCGGCGAGACCGGGGCCGATCGTCACGCACACCGCGTCCGGCTTCTCGAGCCCCGCTTCGTCCAGCGCACGCCGCATGGTCGGCACCATCGCCTCGAGGTGGGCGCGCGACGCGATCTCCGGCACCACACCACCGAATCGGGCATGCTCGTCGACACTCGACGCCACCGCGTCGGCCATCAGCTCGAGGGTGCCGTCGCCCACCCAGCGGACGATGCCGACACCGGTCTCGTCGCACGAACTCTCGATGCCCATCACGACGGGACACTCGGGCAGCTCGAATCGGGAACTGGTGGTGCTCACGCCGGTGACTCCTCTCGCGGATCCGGACGACGCATCGTGTACGCGTCCGCGCCGCTCGGCTGGTAGTAACGCTTCCTGGTTCCGACGATCTCGAAGCCCTCGCGCCGGTACAGGGCGATCGCCGGGTCGTTGTCGGTGCGCACCTCGAGGAAGACCGGCCCTCCCCAGCGGTCGGCCACGGCCAGCAACTCGTCCAGCAGGGCCCCGCCGATCCCCCGGCGGCGCGCCGCGGGATCCACGCCGATGGTGTGCACCTCGGACTCGGGTCCGATCGCTGTACCGAGGCGCGCGAGCCCCGCGTAACCGATCAGGCGCCCCTGCGGGTCGCGCGCGGCGAAGTAGCGGTTGTGGGGCGACGCCAGCTCCGAACGGAAGGCATCCGCACTCCACGGGTCGTCGCCGGGGAACAGGATCTGCTCGAGTTCGGCGCAGCGCGGCGCATCCTCCGGACGCAGCGCATCGATGACGACCGCGTCGCCGGCGGCCGTGTTCTCCTCGGGGGTCGCGTTCATGCTCGACGGTTCGCGGTCTCCACCGCGTCGGGCCGGCGCAGGTACAGGGGAACGAGCGGAGCCGGTTCGGTACCCGCGCGCAGGGCGTCGGCGGCGACGGCCACCAGTCCTGCCGGGGACGGGCTCTGCACGTCCACCTCCGGAAGGTCGAACAGCGCGACATGCGACGGCGATCCGGCGACACGCACCGACGGCTCCGCGGGCACGTCGGCGGGCTTGCGCACCTCGGGTCCATCGATCCGGCGACCGCCGGAATAGCGCGACCAGTAGATCTCGCGACGACGGGCATCGGTGACCACGAGCAGATCGTCGTCCGCACCGTGTTCGCGGTGGACGTCGGCGGCGATCGCATCGAGGCTGCACACACCGTGCACGGGGATTCCGAGAGCATCGCCGAAGGCGGCGGCGGTGGCCATGCCGACGCGGAGACCGGTGAACGGGCCGGGACCGATGCCGACGACGATCGCGTCGAGATCCGAGGGTGCGGCACCGGCTTCGGCGAGGCACTCGAGGATCTGCGGCGTGAGGACTTCGGCGTGCGCTCGAGGATTGTCGGTGACCCGTGCGGCGACCACCTCGGGCCGGGCGTCGCTTCGACCGCGGTCGAGACGGACGACTCCCGAGGTCACGGCGGGGGTGGCGGTATCGACGGCGAGCACGAGCACGATGTATCAGCCTACCCCGCGCGAACTGCCCGGTCGGTGCGCAGTGACCGAAGCCACCGACAGGCAGTGCGCTCCGGAGGCTTCCGGAGGGTCAGCCCACCCACTCCCAGGCGGCACGCCGGACGTCGGTGCCCGGATCGCGCCGGAGCCGGACCCGCAGATGCCGTTCGGCGAGCTGTTCGACCAGGCCACCACCCCATTCGACCACCACGACCGTGTCGGTCAGATCGGTGTCGAGGTCGAGCGCGTCGAGTTCGTCGAGGGCGTCCGGCCCGTCGCCGAGACGGTAGGCGTCGACGTGGACGAGCCCCACCGGTTCGCGGCCCTCCGGACTGCCCGGCCGGTGTTCGCGTGCAATGACGAAGGTCGGCGACGTCACGCGTCCCTCGACTCCGAGACCGGCGGCGATTCCCCGGGTCAGTGCCGTCTTGCCCGCGCCGAGAGGGCCGTCGAGCACCACGAGGTCGCCGGCACGCAACTCCGCTGCGAGCCGGCGGCCGAAGGCCTCGGTGTCCTCCACGGTCGGCAGTTCGATGCTCTGCTCACCCACCCACGACCCATTCGATTGCAACTCACCCACTTGCGATCTGCCTTCCGGTCGCTTCCCGCGTGAAACTGCGTTGGATCAGACGGTCGAGCGCACGGTCGACCACCTCGGGGAACTCGAGCTGGACCAGGTGCCCGGCACCGCGCACCCGCTCGAGTTCGACGTCGGGCAGCTCGTCCGCCAGCGCCTCGGAACTCGCGTACGGGATGACCATGTCGGCGTCCCCCGAGAGCACCAGGACGGGAACGGTGCCCAGGACGGGCAGTGCCGCGGACTCGTCGTGAAGTTCGAGGGTGCGGAGGAAGTTGACGATGGTCGGCACCGACGTCTCGTCGAGCATCCGGTCGGACAACTGCGCCAGGCGCGGGCTCACCACCGTGCCGTAGGACGCCGCCCGCAGGATCGGCGTCACGACGGCACGCGCGGCGCCGCGCGCGAACTGCACGAAACCGGGGGCGGTGCGCGCCGCATAACGGAACGCGTCGATCACCGGATTCTCGAGATTGCGTCCGATACCGGTCTTGCTGAGGCCTGCCGCGGTGGTCGCCAGGAGTCCGACCCCCACGATGCGGTCGCCGAACAGTTCGGGTCGCTGGGACGCGAGGGCGATCGCGGTCATGCCCCCCATCGAGTGGCCCACGACGACCACCGGACCGGTAGGCGCGACCTCGTCGATCACCCGGCCCAGGTCGCGGCCCAGCTGCGCGATGGTGCACTTCGACGAACCGGAGAAGCCGGATTCACCGTGGCCACGCTGGTCGTAGAAGACGGCGCGCACGTCGCGTCCCCATTGTTCGCGCATATGCCGGTACTGCAGGTGCCAGGACTGCATCCGCAGGCAGTAGCCGTGGACGAACACGACGGTGAGCGGAGCGAGGGCCGAGCCGCTCTCGCGGACCACGAGCCTGACACCGTCCTCGGTGGTGACGATCCGGCGCGGGAGCCGGAGGATCTCGTCGAAGTCCTCGTTCCGGTAGATCTCGTGGGCAGGCGCTCCCGCAGTCCTGACCGCGTACAGACCCGCCGAGGATGCGAGCGTCACGAGGCTCGCACCGAGGAGTCCCATCCTGCTCACGAGGGACATGCCGTCACGCTCCCTTCGCTCCCGACGTAGGTCCGGACCGTCCGTCCGCCGATCCCGGTCACGATCTCGTAGTTGATCGTGTCCAGTTTGTCGGCCCAGTCCTGGGCGTTCGGCTCTCCGTGACGCCCGTCACCGAAGAACAACGCTTCGTCGCCCTCGCTTACTCCGGCGCCGTCGGGACCGAGGTCGACGACGACCTGGTCCATGCACACGCGCCCGATCTGCGGGCACCGGCGTCCGCCGAGCTGCACCTCGATGCGCCCGCTGAGATTGCGGCGGACGCCGTCCGCGTATCCCAGAGGCAACAGCGCCACCGTCGTATCCGCGGGAGCGGTCCAGGTGTGCCCGTAGGACACGCCGTCCCCCGCCTTCACCTTCTTCACCAGCACCACCCTCGCCCGTACGGTCATCACCGGCCGGAAGCCCATGTCGCCGAGTTCCGGGATCGGTGTCAATCCGTACATCGCAATTCCGGGCCGAACCATGTCGAATCGCAGGTCGGAGCGGGTGACGGTGGCCGCGGAATTCGACAGATGCACCACCTCCGGTGCCAGGGAATGCCGCCGCAGATCCGCGACGGCCTCGCTCAGCCGGTCGCGCTGCTCGGCGTTACCCGGATGCTCGGGCTCGTCGCCGTGAGCGAGGTGGGAGAAGGCACCGCGCAGGCGCACCACACCCTCGGCCTGTGCCCGGCCGAGATCGCGGAGCATGTCGCCCCACTCGTCGACCGCCACACCGTTGCGGTTCAGGCCGGTGTCGACCTTGACGGTGACGGTCGCAGTGATGCCGACCCGCCGGGCCGCCTCGACGACGGCCGCGAGGTGCCGTGGTGAGGACAGACCCAGTTCGATCCCGGCCTCCACCGCGGGAGCGAAGTCGGAGTCCGCGGTGTGCAGCCACGACAGGATCGGTGCCTCGATGCCCGCGGCGCGAAGTTCGAGGGCCTCGCCGAGCGTCGTCACACCCAGCTCGCGGGCGCCCGCGGTGAGCGCGGCCCGCGCCACCGGAACGGCTCCGTGGTTGTAGGCGTCGGCCTTGACCACGGCCATGACCGCGGCCGGACCCGCGTACTCCCGCAGCGCTCGCACATTCTCCGCCACGGCATCGAGATCGATGACCGCTTCCGCTTGGGGAAGGACGGTACGTGCAGGTCGCGGGGTGCGTTGGGTCGTGGTCACGTCTGTCGATCCTGCCACTGCGCCGCCGGACGCCGACGTCGCGTCCCCGTGTGCCACGTCACGATTCGGCAATATGGGTGCGCAGCAGGCGAATCGAGTCGCCGATGCGCGAGAGGATCGCGCTCGCCGAGATCGGTGCCGCTCCGGAGCCGCTCGGGTCCTGCGCGGCGAGGTTCGCGGCGAGTGCGTGGGCCCGTGCACCGGCGGCCGCGGCCAGGTCGACCGGCATGCCCGACGAGAGCAGAGACCCGATGATGCCGGCCAGCACGTCGCCGGCGCCCGCGGTCGACGCCCACGAGCCGCCCGCGTCGTTGACGAAGACATGCCCGTCGGGTCGTGCCACGAGCGTCGCGCGGCCCTTGAACAGCACGTGCACACCCCAGTCGGCGGCGAGGGAACGGACCGCCCCGACTCGGTCCGGTTCGGGACGATTCCCGGTCAGACGTGTGAATTCGCCGGCGTGCGGGGTGAGCAGGGTGGGCGCGGACCGTCCTTGCACCAGATCGGGGACGCGGGCGAGCAGAGTCAGCCCGTCGGCGTCGACGAGCACCGGCAGGTCGGTGGCGAGGATGTCGCGCAGGGTCGCGCAGGCCTCGTCGTCTGTACCGGCACCGGGGCCGACGACCCAGGCCTGCACTCGTCCGGTCTCGGCCACCGAGGGTGACACGACGACTTCGGGGAACCGCGCGAGCACCTCGGAGGCACCCGACCCGGCGTAGCGCACCATGCCGGAGGTCGCGGCGACGGCCGCGCCCGTGCACAGCACGCCGGCGCCCGGATATCTCGCGCTGCCCGCGCGGATACCCACCACGCCCTGGCTGTACTTGTCGTCGTCGGCGCCGGGAACCGGCCAGATCGCGCCGACCTCCGACGGTTCGGCCGCGACCAGCCGCGCTTCGGGAAGGGTGAGTCCGATATCGACGAGCTCGACCCGTCCGCACTGTGTCGGAGCGAGGGCATGCACCGGTTTGCAGGCGCCGAAGGTGACGGTCACCGCGGCCGTCACCGCAGGTCCGTCCGTCGCCCCCGTGTCGGGGTCGACGCCGCTGGGTGTGTCGACCGCGACGATCGGCGCGGAGATCGCGTCGACGAGGGCGGCAGCGACCGGTCGCAGCGACCCGCGGCCCGAGATGCCGACGATCCCGTCGAGCACGATGTCGGGATCGCCGAGGTGGTCGCTCGTCGCCGGCACGACCCGGCCGCCGGCCCGCCGCAGCGCCCGCAGGCCTGCGGGATGGGCGCGGTCGGGGTCGAGCAGCAGCGCCGTGACGGACACGCCGCGGCGGCGCAGGAAGGCGCCCGCCCACAGCGCGTCGCCGCCGTTGTCGCCCGATCCGACGAGCAGGCTCACCCGCCGACCGGCGATCCCACCGGTACGTTCGCGCAACTCGGAGGCCACGACCCGTGCGAGCCCGTAGGCCGCCCGCCGCATGAGCGTCCCTTCCGGAAGGGCCGCCAGCAGCGGGGCCTCCGCCCCACGGACCACCTCGGACGGGTGATAACTGCGCATCGTTCCTCCTGCACCGCCCTCCTGCACCGGCGGCAGGTGGGCCGCTATTCGACGGTGACCGATTTGGCGAGGTTGCGGGGCTTGTCGACGTCGTATCCGCGGGCCTGTGCGACTTCCGCGGCGAAGACCTGCAGCGGCACCGTCGACAGCAGCGGCTGCATCAGCGACGGCGCCGACGGGATCTCGACGAGGTGGTCGGCGAACGGCCGGACCGTCTCGTCGCCCTCCTCGGCGATGACGACGGTGACCGCCCCGCGGGCCTGGATCTCCCGGATGTTGCTGAGCAACTTGCTGTGCAGTACGGCGCGGCCCTTCGGCGACGGCATCACCACGATGACCGGCAGGCCGTCCTCGATCAGCGCGATCGGGCCGTGCTTGAGCTCACCGGCGGCGAAGCCCTCGGCATGCATGTACGCCAGTTCCTTGAGCTTGAGGGCGCCCTCGAGCGCCACCGGATAACCCACGTGCCGGCCGAGGAACAGCACGGCCGGCGAGGCCGACAGCTCCCGCGCCAGCGCCCGCACGGGCTCCATCCCGGTCAGCAGCTCGGCGATCTTCTCCGGCATCGCCGCCAGGTCCTGGTACTCGCGAGCCACCTCGTCGGGATACTTCGTACCGCGCGCCTGCGCCAGTGCCAGACCCACCAGGTAGTTCGCGGCCATCTGCGCCAGGAACGCCTTCGTCGACGCCACCCCGATCTCCGGGCCGGTGCGGGTGTAGAGCACCGCGTCGGCCTCGCGGGGGATCTGCGCGCCGTTGGTGTTGCACACCGCCAGCACGCGCGCCTTCTGGTCCTTGGCGTGGCGGACCGCCTCGAGCGTGTCGGCGGTCTCCCCGGACTGCGAGATCGCCACGACCAGCGTGGACCGGTCGAGCACCGGGTCGCGGTAACGGAACTCCGAGGCCAGCTCGACCTCGACGGGCAGCCGGGTCCAGTGCTCGATCGCGTACTTGGCGACCAGGCCCGAGTGGTACGAGCTGCCGCACGCGACGACGAACACCTTGTCGATGTCGCGCAGTTCCTGATCGGACAGGCGCTGCTCGTCGAGCACGATGCAGCCGTCGACGAAGTGACCGCGCAGGGTGTCGGCGACCGCCGCCGGCTGCTCCTCGATCTCCTTGAGCATGAAGTAGTCGTGGCCGCCCTTCTCGGCGGCGGCGAGATCCCAGTCGATGGTGAACGGACGTGTCGCCACGTCGGTGTCGCCCTCGAAGTCGGTGACCTCGTAGGAGTCGTTGGTGATCACCACCACCTGGTCCTGACCGAGCTCGACGGCGTCACGGGTGAACTCGATGAACGCCGCGACGTCCGAGGCGATGAACATCTCGCCGTCGCCGACCCCGACGACCAGCGGCGTCGACCGGCGGGCCGCCACGATCGTGCCCGGATGATCGGAGTGGGCGAAGACCAGCGTGAACGCACCCTGCAGACGGCGCAGCACACTGCGGGCGCTGTCGACGAAGTTGCCCGCCGTCGGGCCCTCCGCGTAGGCGCGGGCCACCAGGTGCACCGCGACCTCGGTGTCGGTGTCGCTGGCCAGTTCCACACCCGACTTCTCGAGCTCCTCGCGCAGCGGCGCGAAGTTCTCGATGATGCCGTTGTGCACCACCGCGACCTTGCCGGTCGCGTCGCGATGCGGGTGCGCGTTGCGGTCGGTGGGACGCCCGTGGGTGGCCCACCGGGTGTGCCCCATCCCCGCGGTCCCGGCGAAATGCTCTTCGCCGATCTCGGCGAGCTCGGCCTCCAGGTTGACCAGCCGCCCCGCCTTCCGCTCGACGGCCAGACCACCCTTGCCGTCCAGGATGGCGACGCCCGCCGAGTCGTAACCCCGGTACTCCATCCGCCGCAGCGCCTCCACCACGACGTCGAGAGCACGACGGTGCCCGACATAGCCCACGATTCCGCACATGCCTAGCAGGGTACTGGTCGACCCCCGCCCGGGAACAACACACCGGTGGGGCCGCGCACCTGCATCGAGGCACGCCGTCCGGTACGCACCGACCCCGGCGGGCGGCGCCATCCGCTAACGTTCAGGCCGTGGCGGCGAACCCCAAGAAACTGGCTCAGGAACTCTCCCGGCGCGGCCCGCACACGGTGCTGCGCGGCGACCTGGCGCTCGCCGGTCAGCCGGGTGTGGTGTACACCCCCGCGGAAGGTTTCGACCTGCCCGCGATCGCGTTCGGGCACGGCTGGCTCACCGGGGTGACCAAGTACACGAAACTCTTCGAGCACCTCGCGTCCTGGGGAATCGTGGTGGGGGCTCCCAACACCGAGCGCGGACCGGTGCCATCGGCGATCGGGTTGTCGACCGACCTGCTCACCACCCTCGACATCTGCGCCGGCGTGCGTCTCGGCACCGGGCGGATCAGTGTCCACCCGTCGAAGCTCGCGCTGGTGGGCCACGGCTCCGGTGCGGGTGCGGCGGTGCTCGCCGCCGCGAGACGCGAGGTCGCGACCGTCGCTGCGCTCTACCCCTCGCCCGTCTCCCCCGCCGCGTCCGAGGCGGCCGCCCGAGTCCGGGCACCGGGCCTCGTCCTCGTCGGAGAGAAGAGCATCGGGTCGATGACCAGCGACGCCGTCGCGGTCGCCCGGGGCTGGGGCAGCGACGACGTGCAGCTGCGCGTGGTCGACAAGGCCGACGACGAAGGGCTCGTCGAGGGTCGCCGCCTGCTCGGCGCCCTCGGTGTGGGCGGTGCGGAGCGGCGCACGCAGGAACGCACCCGTGCCGTGCTCACCGGCTTCCTGCTCCATCGCTTGACCGGCGACAAGACGTACGCGATCTTCTCCGATCCCACCACCGAACTGCCCGGGTCCACGGTGATCGCCGATCCCGACGCCGTCGACCGCGATCTCGGCACGCAGGTCAATCTGCTCCTCGGACGCTGACAGCGCGGCGCCTCGTCGTTCGCGTCACAGCGGTCCGGCTTCGGCGAGTACGACGTCGTCGTCGCTCTCGTCGCTCTCGTCCTGCGGGCGGACCTCCTGGACGGATCCGGGTGGGTGCTCGCGTTTGCGTTCGCCCGGCCGGACACCCGGAACGGACACGGCCGCACCGTGATCGGCGCGGTCCTGCGTCATCGGTACGTCCTGCACGGACCCGCCCTCGGCGCCTGTGGCCGTCTCGGCACCGGACGCATCTGCGGCCGCCTCGGCACCGTCCGCGGCGCGTTCCGTGGCGGTCGACAGCTCGGTGAGACTGTCCGCGATCCGGCGACCGGCGTCGTCGCACGCCTGCACCAGTGCGTCGACGGCGTCGCGGACGGCCGGCACCAGTCGTTCCTCGACCCATCTCCGGCACTCGACGGCAGGGTCTGCCGCTGCTCCCCCACCGGGCGGATCGCCGAACCAGCGTGATCGCTCCTCCGGGGTCGGTCCGTGCGGGCCGCCGCTCGCCCCGGCGACGATCGTGTCGATCTCGTCCCTCGTCCGGCCGTCCACGGGCCGCTCCGCGAGACCCCCGACGACGCGGGCCTTCTCACGCAGCGCGTCGGCGATCGCGGAAGCAGCCGTCTCGAGCGCTCCCGCGAGATCGGTCAGCGACGCACACAATCCGACTCCCCCGGCGATGGTGGACGTCAGGGCCGTGCGGGCGTGCTCCGCGGTGGAGCCGTCCCATGCCTCGTCGAGCCGCAGCAGGAGGCGACGCTGTTCGTCGGTCCGACGGCCGAGGGATGCCGCGAGCGAGCGCGCTCCGGCCGCGTCGTCGGTGAGTGACGGCAGGGAGAGGGCACGGTGCTCGTCGTAGCGGGCGCGGACATCCGCGACGGTACTTCCGGTCGTGCAGCCGAGAGCGTGCAGGCATCGCAGGTCGTCGGTCAGACGGGCCAGGCCGGGCGCTCCGGCGTCCAGGATGTCGCCTACGTCCACAGGAGGATTCCTCACGACCGGCGGTCTCCCGAATGGTCGAGTGCGGCACGGGCCGCCACATCGGCGAGTGCGACCTCGATGGTGAGGTCCTGGTCCAGGTAGCCGTCCGCCACGGCGCGCAGCGCATCGGCATGCGCCTGTACGGTGGCCACCCAGGTCTCGCACGCGGCGCGCACCCTGCGATATCCGGTCTCGGCGCAGACGCCGGCCGAGCGGTGCGCCGCTCCGGTGCCGGACCCGTCGAATCGGAGACCGCCGAATCCGCGACGGATCTCGCGGTCGGCGTCCTCGGCCACCTCCGCCAGCCGTGCCGCGACCGCGTGCACCGCGTCGCCGTCGAACCGGATCGTGCCCTGCCGTATGTCCATGTCCGCTCTCCGTCCCGACGAACCCTCTCGAAGGGGTTGGACGCAGCGCGCGGCGATCCGGTTCCGCTCGCGATCAGACGGCGGCGACGACTTCCGCGAGACGGTCGGCGACGGCGCGAGCGTGATCGTCGTCGGCGGCTTCGACCATGACCCTCACGAGCTGTTCGGTGCCCGAGGGACGCAACAGCACCCGGCCGGTCTCACCGAGTTCGCTCTCGGCGGCCGCGACCGCAGCCGCCACCGCAGGATCGTTCGCCACCGCGACCTTGTCGTGGACCCGCACGTTCACGAGAACCTGCGGGAGCGAAGTCATCACCGAGGCGAGCTTCGCGAGGGGCAGACCCGTCGTCGCGACCCGTTCCATCAGGCGGAGACCGGTGAGCACGCCGTCGCCGGTCGTGCCGTGCGCGGGAAGGACGATGTGACCCGACTGTTCACCACCGAGGCCGTAGCCACCGCGCCGGAGCTCCTCGAGCACGTAGCGGTCGCCCACACCGACCGTGCGCACCTCGATCCCCGCCGCGCGCATCGCGAGGTGCAGACCGAGATTGCTCATCACTGTGGCGACGAGGGTGTCGTCGGGAAGTTCGCCGGCTTCGTGCATGCCGAGGGCGAGGATCGCCATGATGGCGTCGCCGTCGATCACCGTGCCGGTCGCGTCGACCGCGAGGCAGCGATCGGCGTCGCCGTCGTGCGCGAGGCCCAGGTCGGCGCCGTGCTCGAGCACAGCTTGCTGCAGCACGGACAGGTGCGTGGAGCCGCACCCGTCGTTGATGTTCAGTCCGTCGGGTTCGGCATTGATCGCGATCACCGTCGCGCCTGCGGCAGCGTAGGCGGCCGGGCCGGCCGTCGAGGCGGCACCGTGCGCACAGTCGACCACGACGGTCGTACCCGTGAGGGGCCGGTGCACGGCAGCCGCGAGATGCGCGAGGTAACGGTCGAGTGCGTCGGACACGGCGCGTACGCGGCCTATGCCGGCGCCGGTCGGGCGTGCGGCCGTCGCGGCGTCGCCGTGCAGCACCGCTTCGATCCGGTCCTCGACCTCGTCGTCGAGCTTGCGCCCGCCGGCCGCGAAGATTTTGATGCCGTTGTCGGGCATGGGATTGTGCGACGCGGAGATCATCACACCGAGGTCGGCTTCGTAGTCACCGGTGAGGAATGCGACGGCCGGGGTGGGCAGCACGCCCACCGACAGCACGTCGACTCCGGCGGCGGTGAGTCCGGCCGTGACGGCCGCCTCGAGCATCTCGCCGCTCGCGCGGGGATCGCGACCCACGACCGCAACCGGCCGCCGGTCGGCACCCTGCGGGGCCAGCACCGCTGCGGCAGCGCCTGCGAGGCGCACTGCCAGCTCCACTGTGAGCTCGGCATTGGCCAAGCCCCGGACTCCGTCGGTGCCGAACAACCGACCCATGTACACAGCCTCCCAGTCGTGTGCGGCCCCCGCCGCGGGTGCCGATAGAGGACAGAATGCACGAAAGCAGGCGCCGGTAGGAAATGTCTACCGACGCCTGCTCTCGTGGTGGAACAGGTGCCGACTCTGACGAAATCAGCGTCGGCGGCACATCAGCGCTTGGAGTACTGCGATGCCTTGCGGGCCTTCTTCAGGCCGTACTTCTTGCGCTCGACGGCACGCGGGTCACGCGTGAGGAAGCCGGCACGCTTGAGCGCGGGGCGATCCTCGGGGGTGACCTCGGTGAGTGCACGCGCGATGGCGAGACGCAGCGCGCCGGCCTGGCCGGACGGGCCGCCGCCGTGCAGGCGTGCGTGGATGTCGAACGACTCGGTGCGCTCGACCGTCACCAGGGGCGACTTCACGAGCTGCTGGTGCACCTTGTTCGGGAAGTAGTCCTCGATGGTGCGGCCGTTGAGGGTGAAGTTGCCGGTGCCGGGCACGAGGCGGACGCGGACGACGGCCTCCTTACGGCGACCGACGGTCTGGACCGGACGGTCGAAGACGATCGGGGCAGCAGGTGCCTCGACGACGTCCTCGACGTACTCCTCGGCAGCGACCTCGACGTTCTCGACGTACTCTTCGGGGTTCACGTTCTGTTCCTCGGGCGTCGTCACTGTGCCACCTGCTTGATCTCGAACGGCACCGGCTGCTGCGCGGCGTGGGGGTGGTTCGGGCCCGCGTAGACCTTCAGCTTCTTCGCGATGGCGCGACCGAGCTTGTTCTTCGGGAGCATGCCGGTGACGGCCTTCTCCACGAGGCGGTCGGGGTTCTTCTCGAGAACCTCGCCGACCGAACGAGCCCGCAGACCGCCCGGGTGACCGGAGTGGCTGTAGAGGAACTTGTCGGTCCGCTTGTTGCCGGAGACGGCAACCTTGTCGGCGTTGATGATGACGACGAAGTCACCACCGTCGACGTGCGGCGCGAATGTGGGCTTGTGCTTGCCGCGGAGCAGGTTTGCCGCCTGCACCGCGAGGCGGCCGAGCACCACGTCGGTGGCGTCGATGACGTGCCACTGATGGGTCACGTCGCCGGCCTTCGGTGTGTACGTAGACACAGATCTTCCTCGTCTATCGTTTCGCTGCTGGCCTGCATGTCGACGATGGTCACGCCCGGCGGCCAGTTGAGACCCGGGAGAGATGTTCCTCGCGCCACAGGGCACGACGACGTGCGACACGCCGAGGGGACACTCTACCGGGCCGAGACCGGACGGGTCAAAGCGCCTCGGCAGGCTCCTGTGCTCGGCCTCCGTGCAGGGAGCACGCGCCGCCGAGACATGTCACGTCCCGGTGGCCTCTCCACCACCGGGACGTGACAGCGCCGGACCGGTCGGATCCGACGAACCCGGATCAGCCCGGGAAGCGCTGCTGGTTCAGTCGCTCGACCTCCTGCATGTTGTCGTTACCGGTCGAGACCACCCGGCCGATGTCGTGCAGCACCTGGATGAGACCGGCCTCGGCCTCGTTCCAGCGGGCCTGCGTGGCGGCGTAACGCTCCTTCGCGTCGCTGTCCCAGCTGGCCACGAGAGGCGCGACCTGCCCCTCGATGCGGTCGAGCGTCGCCTCGATCGCCTTCTGACCGGACACGAGCTGGGCGTGCAGGTCGGCGACGCCGGCGAAGTTCTGATAGATCTCGGACACGGATCGTTCTCCTTGTTCTCGAATGTGTGCCGGAAGGACCGGGGATCAGGTGAACGAGCCGTTGAGAACCGAACCGCCGTCGGGGTCGATCGCCGACAGGGACCGGGCCTGGTGATCCTCGGCGGCGGCGTACGACCGTCCGCTGGTGCGGACGGCCTCGGCCAGTTCGTCCAACGCGTTCGACAGCTTGGTGTGGTTGACGTTCCAGCGCTCCATGATTCCGGCGAACTGTTCCGCCGAGCGGCTCCGCCAGACCGCCGGCGCGGACTGCACCACGCCCGTCAGCCGTCCGAGGATCGCGTCGAGTTCGGCGCGGGAGTCCTGGAGTTGTCCCGCGACGACCTCCATGGTCGCCACATCGGTGGTGAGTTGATTCGAATTGCCGGTCGGTTGACTCAACGGCGTACTCCTTCGCTCGTGCGTGGATCACCCGGCTCGGCGTCGAGCCGGTCTTCGCTCTTACATGTGGTTGGACGCGCCCGGTGCGGTATCGGTTCCGCCGTGTCCGGAAAATTCGCGAATCTTCGTCGTCAGCCGAGCCGGAGGGTGTGGACGGCCTGCTCGCATTCACTGCGGATACGAGTCCAATCCTCCTCGAGGTACTGGCATCCCACCGAGACCTGGAGTCCGGGGAAGACGAGCACCGACCACCGCACCACCGAATAGTCGTCGGGAACCTCCGTGTACGCCACGACCTTGCGGTCGGCGAAGGTCGTGTCGGCGTCGAGATCGCGGATGACGGGTGCACGTTCGGCCGCCCGCGCAACCAACGCGGATGCGACGGAACCCGCGTCCGTCCCGTCGGGAAGATCCCGGTACACGACCAGGATCCGACGATCGGCCCCGCCGAGCGGTATCAGTTCCGCACGACCCGCAGATACGGTCTCGGGGTCCCGGATGCGCCAGCCGTCGGGCAGTTCGAGATTCAGCGGACCGACGTCGACCCGAGTCGACGCCCGATGTCCGGGGTCGCCGGTGGGCACCACCGAGGGCGATTCGACGGTGTTCGGCATCTCCTCCGCGGCAACGACTTCGGGCAGATTCCGAACGTCCGCGTCGTCTCCTCCTGCGAGGAGCGGCCACAGGAATATCGCGCCGGCGAGCAGGGCCGGGACCACCGCGCCGGCCACGAACAATGTGCGCACCCGGCCGTCCCGCCCGGGGCGGCCGGCATCCGGGCGTGCGCGTACCTCGTTCAGCCACGGCAGCGTCCGGTCGGGTCCGTCGATCGTCGACCTGGTAGGTGCGCCCCGCGCACCCGATCCCGGGGTGGTCGGCGCCGAGGGGGAACCGGTCACCGCGACGAGCATCTCCGAGGCCGCGACGGGCACGACCCGTCGGCCCGGACCCACGAGATCGACCGCGAGGGCCAGCGGTTCGACACCGGACGGTTCGCCCGGCCCGCCGGTCACCACCACCACCTCCGGTCCGGACCCGCCGCACACCGAGGTCAGCAGGCTCTCGAGACGCGCCGCGGCGTCCGGGGAATACAGCGACAGATCCGGATCCCGCGCGACGCGCTGGACGGTCGGCCCGTCGGGGGCGAACCCGGCGACACTCACCGCGGTGACTCCGCTGGCGGCGAATTCGAGCACCGCGCACCGCTCGTGCGGAGCGGTGTCGGCGGCGCGTGCGGCGGCCACCGCGACCGGGAGCAGGATCGTGTCGCCCGCGACCTGCCGCACGGCGGTCCGGAGAAGGTCGCGGCGCCGCTCGTTCCACCAGGTGGGGTGTATCGCACATGCCGGCCCGGCCGTGTCGGGCGCACCCGCGGTCGCCGCGCCGTACGCGACGAGTCCGGTCAGCAACTCCCCGAGTTCGCGTTCGGTTCCGACCGCGGCGATATCCGCGAACTCTGTGACGTCGAGCGGATCCGCCACCTCACCGGCGGGAGCTCCGAATACCCGGCGCTCGCCCACATCTGCCGTCAGAGCCGGCACACTGCGCGTCGTTCCGGGCCATCCGATGTGAATCGACCCGGATGTCATCGTGAACGCGACCGCAGCAACCACCGCCTCGTCCCGGCTCGTCATCACGCCTCCGGCGCCCATGCCGTCTGGACGAGCGACGTGCCGTCGCGTCGCACGAGCGTGCCGCGGCCCGGTGGCATCGGTGACGGACGGACCGCGCCGACGAGCGCTCCCTCCTCGCGGCTTCCGCTCATGATCAGACCCGGACTCGACAGCTCCCGCAGGCGCCCCAGAATCGGTTCGTACATCGCACGTCCCGCTCCGCCCGAACGGCGCGCGACCACCAGGTGCAACCCGATGTCCCGCCCTTGTGGGAGGTAGTCGAGCAGCGGCAGCACCGGGTTCTGACCCGACGTCGCGACCATGTCGTAATCGTCGATCACCACGAACACCTCGGGCCCGGTCCACCACGACCGGTCGCGCAGCTGCTGTTGTGTCGTGTCGGGGCCCGGCAGCCGACGCTCGCAGATGGCGGCGAGTTCCCGGATCATGGCCGCGAGGACCGTGGCCGACGGCGCATATCCGCCGAGATGGCCACCGCCGACGACGCCGAGCATGGTCCGGCGGTAGTCGCCGATGACGATCCTGATCTCGGCGCCGCTGCCGGACTCGGTCAATCCGCGGCACAGTCCCCGGAGCAGGTTCGTCTTGCCGCATTCCGAGTCGCCGAAGATCAACAGGTGGGGACTGTCGGCGAGATCCACCGACACGGGCGCGAGTTCGGATTCGTCGATGCCGATCGGGATACGGAGCCGGGCGGACCGGGAGGCATCGGCCGGCGGCGGCCATCCGGTGGGCATTGCCGCGAGCAGGTCGGACCTGTCGATGTGCTCGGGCAGCATGCGGACCGGCGGCGCCGACCGTCCGGACGCGGTAGCGCGGACGGCCTCGACCGCCGCGGCGACACCGGCCGCGAGATCGGCCGGATCGGAGCTTCCGTCCACCCGGGGCAACGCGCCCAGGATGTGCAGTCCGTCGCGGTCGATGCCGCGTCCGGGTCGCCCTTCCGGCACCGTCGCCGCTCTCTTGCGGCCGTACTCGGAGTCGGACGGATCGCCGAGTCGGAGTTCGAGCCGCGTACCCAGCAGGTCGCGCATGGCAGGCCGGACGTCGCCCCAGCGCGGTGCGCTGAGCACCACGTGGATGCCGTAGGACAGGCCTTGGGCCGCCAGGATCCCGATCGTCTGTTCCAGCGACTCGAAATCCTGCCGGATGCTGGGCCACCCGTCGACGACGAGGAAGACGTCGCCGAACGGATCGTCGGTGGTGAGCGCGTTTCCGTCGGCGCGCATCCGTCGCACCTGGGCCATGGACTCGATGCCGTTCTCGGCGAAGGATCGTTCGCGGCGGCGCAGCAGCGACATCATCTCCGCAACGGTCCGGCGCACCCGATCGGTGTCGTGCCGTCCGGCGACGGAACCGACATGCGGCAGGCCGGCCAGACCCGACAACGTGCCGCCACCGAAATCGAGAGCGTAGAACTGCACCTGTTCGGCGGTGTGCGTCAGTGCCATCGACAGGACGAGGCTGCGCACCAGGGTGGACTTGCCGGACTGCGGGCCACCGACGACCACGACGTTGCCGGCGGACCCCGACAGGTCGACCACCAGCGGGTCGCGGCGTTGCTCGAACGGCCGGTCCACGACACCGACGACGGTGCGCAGCGCAGCATGACGTGGCACGTCGCCGGCGAGCACCGACCGGGGCAGGAGTATGTCCAGCGACGGGGATTCGTCGAGCGGGGGCAGCCACACCTCGTGGGCCGGTGTGCCGTGCCCCCGGATCCGGTCGACGACCACCTCGAGAACGCTCCGTCCGTCGCCTGCGGCGGGGACCGGGAGCGGCTCGGCGACCGGAGCGGGCGGACCGGACTCGACCGGCACCGTCCGGGCCGTGAAGATGCGGGGCCGGGACGCGCCGGTCGGCGCCGCCGACCGGATGCGCCGGGTGGGAGGGCCGGGTTCGTACGGTCCCGAGACGTACGCCGCGGAGAACCGCTGGATGTCTGCGGAATCGGTCCGGAGGTATCCCGCGCCGGGCGTCGACGGCAGGTGGTAGGCGTCGGGGACGCCGAGGACGCTCCGCGATTCGTTGGCGGAGAACGTCTTCAGACCGATGCGGTACGACAGGTGACTGTCGAGGCCGCGGAGCCGGCCCTCGTCGAGTCGCTGGCTCGCCAGCAACAGGTGCATGTGCAGCGACCGTCCCAGCCGCCCGATCGCCGCGAAGAGATCGGCGAATTCGGGTTGCTGCGAGAGCAGTTCGGAGAACTCGTCGACCACGATGAACAGCGCGGGCAGCGGGTCGAGCGGGGCGCCCGCCGCCCTGGCCTTCTCGTAGTCGCCGACATTGGCGAAGTTCCCTGCGGTCCGGAGGAGCTCCTGCCGGCGGTTCATCTCACCTTCGAGCGCGTCCTTCATACGGTCGACCATCGCGATCTCGTCCGCGAGATTGGTGATCACCGCCGCGACGTGTGCGATCTGCTCGAGTCCGAGGAAGGTCGCGCCGCCCTTGAAGTCCACCAGGACCAGGTTGAGCGCCTCGGGTGGGTGCGTCGCCACGAGGCCCAGAACCAGTGTCCGCAGGAACTCACTCTTTCCCGATCCAGTTGCGCCGATGCACAATCCGTGCGGACCCATCCCGTTCTCGGCGGCCTCCTTGAGGTCGAGTTCGACGGGCGCACCGTCGATGCCCACGCCGATGGGAACCCGCAGACGGTCGCGTCCACGGCGCGGGACCCACGCCTGGTCGGGGTCGAATCGCGCCACGTCCCCGAGCCCGAGCAACTCCTGCCAGCTCGACGGCCGGTCGTCGCCGGCGCTGTCGTCCACCGCGCCGCTCGTCACCCGATACGGGGCGAGCCGCCTCGCCAGGGTCTGTGCCTGTGCGGCGTCGATGGAGTCGGTATCGGCGAAGACGTCGACGTCGGTGCCGGTCGCGACCCCGACCCGCCCCTCCTCGACCACCAGACGCAGACCGCGTGTCGCGCTCAGCCGTGCGGCGTATCCGGAGAGGTCGAGCACGGTCACCGCGTCGAGACCGTCGTCGAGCACACCCGAACCCGATCCCGTGACTCCGCCGTCGACGACCACGACGAGGTGCACGGCGCCCTCGTCGGCCGGGGCGTTCCGGACGAACCTGCTGCGACCGGCCAGCACCGTCGCGAGATCCGTCTCGAGTTCGAGCACCGAGCCGAACACCGTGCGTGCGCTACCCGCACCGTCGCGCAGGACCGGGTTCTGCGCGTGCGGCAGCCACTTGATCCACTCCCACTCCGCAGCGGTGTCGGGCCCGCACACGACGGCGACCTGCAGCATGTCGGGTCCGTGGAAGGTGCACGCCTGCGCGAGCATCGCCCGCGCGAGCGAACGTGCCGTCTCACGGTGTCCGTCGATACCGATGGCGGCGAAACCTCGCAGCGACACGGCCGTGGGCAGTGCCGGCACCACCGAATGCGCGCGCACGAACCGGCGCAGAGAAACGGCGGCGACCGGTTCGAGATCCTCGACCGGTCCCGTGTCGGGTGGCACGAGCCGGGTCGCGAGTCGCTGGCCTCCGCGCCCCACCCTGAGATGACCGAAGTCCGGATCGGTGCTGCGCCGCTCCCACATCCGGACGGTGCCGGCGAGGGTCCACAGCAGGGCCGGATCGGGATGCGTCCATTCGAGCGCCCGACGTTGTTCGTGCGCCGTCTCGGTGACCTCGCGCCGGAGTCGGTCGAGATATCTCAGATAGTCCTTGCGGTCCTCGTTCGCCTCGGCGGTCTTCGTCCCACCGCTGCGACCACCGTTGGCGAGCATGCCCACCAGGGACACGACCATCATGAGCGGGAAGATCATCGCCATGGGGCTGCGCGCCGCTCCCGTGCCGAACATCAGCGCGACCATCCCGATCATCGCCGCGACCATTACGAGCGGGAGCAGTTTGGTCACCAGGTTGCCGGGTGTGGCACGGGGAATGTCGGGCGGCGGTTGGACACTCACCTCGCCACTGGGCACGCGCGGCGCCTCCCGCCGTGCTCTCCGCACGAAACGTACGGTACTCACGTTCGCCACCCCCCGGAACGCCGTCGGCCGCCCCCTACGGCCCCACGGTCGTGGAAGACTAACCTACCGCTGCGGCCTTCCGTACCCCTCCTCGTCCGCCGGTACCTCGACGGGGAACTCGGACGGGACATCGCCCGGGACGATGTCGTATGGTCTGCGTCGTTCGGACTGCAGTGACGGGGGGAACCGAGGCCGATGACATCTGTGCGTGCGCGATCCGAGACCCCGGGGCAGGTGGGAGCCCCGGATCTGTGCCGGATCACCGTACTCGCCCGCCACACCGAGGTCGATCTCGCTCTGCCCCTCGACGTTCCGGTGGCGCTGCTGCTGCCGGGGATCGTGGATCTCGTCGCCGGGCACCGGCCGGACAACGACTTCGACGCGACGCCGGAACGTACGGAACCCGACGGCTGGGCGCTCGCACGCATCGGCCGGGCTCCTCTGCCCGGTGCGCTGAGCCTCGACGAACACGGCGTCCGCGACGGCGAGATCCTCGTCCTGGAGGACGCCGGATCACCCGCTCCTCCACCGTTGTTCGACGACGTCATGTACAGCGTCGCATCCTCGGACCGGACGGCGACGCCGTGGGGTGCGGGTCCGGCGGGTCTCCTGGCAGCGGTCCTGGGCCCGGTCGCCCTCGCTGCGGGATGCCTGCCGTTGCTGTCCCTGCCCGACGGCGTGAGCCGTCTCGTCCTGGGTGGGCTGTGCGCGGTGCTGCCGCTTCTGTTGCTGCTCGCCGCGGGCATCCTCGCGCGACTGCACGACGATCGACGCACCGCCACAGCGCTGTTGTGGTGCGCCTTCCCACTCGCGTCGACCGCCGGCGCGCTGCTCGTCCCGGGGAGTTCGCCGGCACCTCGCCTCGTTCTCGCGGCAGCACTCACCGGCACGATCGCGGTGATCGCCGTGCGCGTCGCCCGCATCGGCCTCGCGTCGTGCACGGCGGTCGCCGTGATCGCTGCGGGTGCCGGCGTGAACGCCGTCCTCGCCTCGACCACCGATCTCGAGGCGCGTGCCCTCGGATCCGGAACGGTGGTGGCCGCACTGCTGCTCGCCGGGATGGCGCCTCGTCTCGCGGGAATGCTCGCGAAACTTCCCATCCCACCGGTCCCCGCACCCGGCGCACCGCCCGAATCGGAGACGTCCGAGGACGGGAACATATCGGGACTGCCGTCACCGGCGGAGCTCGAACACCGCGCCGACCGCGCGCGGAGCGCACTCACCGGGATGGTCCACGCCGTGGTCGTACTCACGGCGGCCGGGGCGTGGTGGGCCGCATTCCCTTGGGGCGGAGAGGTCTTCGTTCCCGCGGTGGCACTGGCCGTTGCGGCAGCCGTCGTACTGGTCTTCCGGGGGCGTACCTACACCGCGGCCGCACAGGCCGCTCCGCTCGTAGCGGGCGGCGCGGTGCTTCTGCTCGGGTTGCTCGCGAGTGCATCGGCGACCGGGGTGCTGCCACCGTGGGCGGCGTTCACGGCGGCAACCGGACTCGCGTCTGCCGGCTTCCTCTTCGGTGCGGTCGCACCGCGACGGACGTTCACTCCGGTACAACGCCGGATCGCCGAACTCGCCGAGTACGCGACCATCACAACCGTCGTGCCACTGGCGTGCTGGGTCGCCGGCGTGTACGCGGCGATCCGCGGACTGTGACGGTGCAGCCGCTACGGGCGTTCACGGTCCTTCTCGTGGCCCTCCTGCTGGCATCCGCCCCGACGGGTGTCGCGGCCGCCGCGCCGCCGGTACCCGATCCCGCGCAACTGCCTCCCGGGGCGACGCCCGCACCTCCCGAGGCCACCGAACTGCGGGTGCTGTGCGCGGAGCTTCCCCGCGCCCCCGACGGGCCGCAGATCCCTCGGGCACAACGGATCCTCGACTTCGCGTCGGTCTGGCCGATCACACGCGGGGCCGGACAGGTCGTCGCCGTCATCGACACCGGAGTCCATCCGCACCCGCGCCTGCCGGCTCCGCTGCCGGGCGGCGACTACGTGTCCACGGGCGACGGCACCGAGGATTGCGACGCGCACGGCACCCTCGTCGCCGGACTGATCGCGGCACGCCCGGCACCCGGCTCGGGCTTCGCCGGCGGCGCGCCCGAGGTGGAGGTGATCGCCATCCGTCAGTCCAGCGGTCATTTCGCCGATCGCTCCCGGCCGGACGACGATGCTGCGCGCAACGCATCCGGGTACGGCGACGTGCGGACCCTCGCCGCGGCCGTCCGTCGCGCCGTGGATCTCGGCGCCACCGTCGTCAACATCTCGGAGGTCGCGTGCCGGACCGTCGCCGAGGGTCTCGCCGACGGTCCGCTGGGAGCGGCGGTGCAGTACGCGACCGATGTGCACGACGCGGTCGTCGTCGCGGCGGCCGGCAACACCGACACCTGCCGCGAGGGCAATCCGTCCTCGGTGGATCCGGCCGATCCCGGTGCCGATCCGTGGGATTCGGTCGTCACCCTGGCGTCTCCCGCCTGGTACGACGAGTACGTCCTCACCGTCGGCGCGGTCGAGGACGACGGTACCCCCGCCGAATACAGCCTTCCCGGGCCGTGGGTCGATGTCGCTGCTCCCGGGAGCGGGCTCGTGTCGCTCGATCCCGGCACCGACGGACTGGCCGATCTGATTCCCGGCCCGCAAGGCGGCAGGCCGGTGTCCGGAACGAGTTTCGCGGCACCGCTCGTCGCGGCGACGGTCGCGCTCGTGCGGTCCCGGCACCCCCGGTTGTCCGCGCGGGAGGTGATGGCGCGCATCGAGAGGACCGCCCACTCTCCTGCGGAAGGGTGGAATCCACGGGTGGGGCACGGTGTCGTCGATCCGCTCGCGGCCGTCACCGCCCCATTGCCGGCCGATCGCGCGGCGCCGGTGCCGGCGGTGTCCGTGGACGAACCGAGCTCTCCCCCGGTACCGGATCACCGGCCGCGCAGCATCGCGCTGGTCTCGGCTGCGGCCGTGCTCACCGTGACCGTCCTCGTTCTCGTCCTCACCGCACCGGCACGACGCCTCACCCGGTCACGGACCTGACGGCCGGTTGCCGGCCCGTACGGGGACCGCTCCCGGATCGGCAGCGACACCGTCGTGTGCGAGCAGCGCCTGCTCCCGGCCGAGCGTGGGTCCCGGAGCAAGTAGCTGCAGGACGGGCCACGGGACCCGGACGGGTGGATCCGTGAAGCCGAGCGCCGCAGCGGCGGCCGCATCGGTGATGCCGTATCGCACACCGGTGTCGGCGACGTAGAACAACGACCCGAGTCGGTCGGTATCGGAGGTCAGCGAGGTGGCCTGCACGTATCGGCCACGGCCCGGCGGGATGTGGATCGCGTCGACCTGTGGTCCCGCACCGTCGGCCTGAGCCGGGGTCACGGGGACGGCGTCCTTCCCCACGGGCAGCGCGGTCCCCGCCGACAGTCGCAGCGACGACCGGTGCCGGTCGTCCTCACCCGCGTCGGGTTGCCAGGTCGAGCAGGCCACCGGGCTCTCCCCCGGGTCGACGATCCGCGGGACGGACTCGGGAAAGGTGTCGACCGGGAGTTCGTGCACCGTCGGCGCGGCCGCGAGGACGTCGGGCGGTACCACCGGAATCTCCGGTGCCCCCTGCGAATCCGAGAAGTGGATGAGGTGCGCGGTGGCCCGTGACACCTCCTGCACACCGTTCCCGAGCACCACGTGGAAACTCTGGCCGTCGGGTTCGGACACCGCGACGACCGACCCGATGCGCGTACCCGGGATCGGCACGACCGGCGGACCCCCGGCTCCGGCGATGGGAGGTGCGGTCAGCCTCGGCACCTCCGGGACGGCGGCGAGCAGTCCGGTACTCGCGGGTCGTGCGCGGGAGATGTCGATGCCCAGCAGCCGCACGAGCGACCGGTCGTTCGGATCGATCTCGGCGCGTCTGCCCTCGTAGAGCAGGTGGTACCTGCCGTCCGCCGTCACGAGGAGCGCTTCGTCGTCGTCGAGCACCGATCCCGTCCGATGATCGGGGGTGCCCGCGAGCACGGCGGTGGTCGAGGACTGCAGGCCGTCGGGGTCGGCGACGTCGCAGACCGTCCACGGCGTGTCCTCCGCGTCGTGGACCAGGGAGGACGGCGCACCCGGTATCCCTACGAGCGGGCCGCGCGGACGCTTCGTCAGTTCCTCGTCGGCCACGACCGCCGGTTCGGCCGGAGCTCCGAGGATCAACCGCGCCGACGCCAGGTTCAGGACGGGGTGGAAGGTGGTGTCGATCGCGACGTAGAGCGCACCGGAGTCGCGTCCGACGACGACGGCGGCATCACCGACCCGGTCCTGGGGACGGAACAGGGCGAGTGCGGCACAGCCTCCCAGCACGACACACGCGACGACCGTTCCGACGACCGATGCCCGGAACTGGGAACGCATGGGGTCGTGGATCATCCGTACGTCTCCCCGCACCAACGCATGATCCATGCGTCGTGCCAGGAACCGGTATCCACTGACCTGCCACCGTGTGGTCGGTTGCGCTGCCATCGATCTCCCCCCGTACGGCACGCTCTCTGGCGCAACACAGTACAGTCCTGTCGGGCGCTCATCGCACGCGCGCCGCGCGGCACAGGGGAAGGCCGGTACCGCGTCGAAATGATTGCCGGCCGTCGTTCGGGGGGATCGATGCAACGGACCGTGTCCGCGTCGGAGCACGCGCAATTCGTGACCGCGTCGGAGCACGCGCAATTCGTGACCGCGTCGGAGCACGCGCAATTCGTGACCGCGTCGGAGCACGCGCGAATCGTCACCGCGGCAGGTGAAGCGAGAAGTCGTGTCGCAGTCCGGTTGACGGGGGCGCAGTGCGTGGCCGTCGCCATGGGGGTGCTCGCGGTGGCGCTGGGGTCGTCCGCGTGGGTGGCCTGTGCGATCGCCGTACCGGTCGCCGCGGCGTGCCTCCTCCGGATCGGCGGACGCGGTACAGCCGACTGGATCGCGACCGTCTTGCGCCGCCCCGGCGGCGTTCCCGTGTCGGGTGTCCTCCGCGACTTCCACGCCGGGGCGGCAGGTCCGGTGGGGGTGCGATGGGACGGCCCGTACGCGACCGTCGTCCTCGAGCTCGCGCCACCGGCCGGCAGGATCACCAGGCTCGGCCGTGACAGCGAGGAATCGGGACGAACACTCCCCCTGAGTGCGATCGCCGCATGCCTGTACCGGCACGACGTCGTCCTCGACGGGATCGACGTCGTGGTGCAGGGGCGCCGGGTTCTCGACTCGACGCCCGCCGGACAGGCCTACGCGCAGTTGCTCGGACCGCTTCCTGCCGCTGCCGAACGTACGGTCCGCGTGGTGCTCCGCCTCGATGTCACGTCCTGTGCGGCCGCCGCGGCCCGCCGGGGCGGCGGCTCCGAGGGCGCCGCGCGCACGGTCGTCGCGGCGGGGCGGCGTGTGATCCGCGCACTCGGCGACGACGGATACGCCGCGCGGCTGCTGAACGCGAACGAGATCGAACAGGCGGCACTGCGCATCTCCCACGGTGTGCCGGCGACGGAATGGGTACCGACGCACCGGCACGTCACGTTGTCCTCCGCCTTCGATTCCGGAGGGATGTTCGAACCCCGACGGATCGACCGGCACCACACCGCCGCGGTGTGGGCACATCCGACGTCGGCGTCGACGCTGGTACTCCGGCTGCGGCCGGGCGACCGCGGTTCGGTCCGGCTCGGGGCACTGGCACGGTTCACCACGCGCGAGCCGGACGTCCCGTCCGCTGCGGGTCTGCTTCCGGCCTACGGGCGTCACGCCGAACTTCTCACAGCAGCACTGCCACTCGGTGTCCCCCATCTGGAGGAGCTCGTTCCCCTGCGCGAGTCGGACGCCGAGGAACTCGATGCCCTCGCCCTGCCGGCCGGCGGGTGCGGGCAACTCGTCGGATCGGACGACGCCGGTCGCGCCGTCACCGCCCGCCTCACCGGTCCCGGCATCCGCTCGGTCCATATCGCGGGCGAGTTGTACCTCGCCCGGCAGGTGGTCTTCCGGGCCGTCGCGGTGGGGGCGCGGGTCGTCGTCCACACCGACCGCCCCGGCGCGTGGCGCGGCCTGGTCGGATCCGCCGCCGGACCCGACCGGCTGCGGCTGGCGGGCGAGTACGCGGGCGACCGCGATTTCGACACGGTCGTCTACGACGGTGTCCCGCCCACCTCGTCCATGCCGCACGCGACCGCGATCCACGTGCACATCCACCCGGACGGATGGCCGCGCGAGCGTCCCACGGTGTCGCTGCTGCAGCCCGGGGCGGCCGGGGACCGCGTCATGCTCACGGCGGGCGACGAACGCACACCCCTCACCCTCGTGACGATCGCGGCGGAGAGCACCCATCTCGGCCGGTCGCGCATGGCGGATCCGGCGCCTCAGCCGGGATAACGGTCGAGGGCGCTTCCGGCACGGACGGTGCGCGCCCACCATACGATCTGGTCGAGCATGCGTTCCGCGCCGTCGATCGCGGCCTCGTCCGTGGTGGTGCCGTCGGCAGCGAAGGCGTGCTTGACGCGGTGGAAACTCACCGACTGCCGCACCGGCACCATGTGGACCTCGACGACGACCTGCCGCAGCTGTTCGACCGCGCGCAGGCCGCCGGACAGGCCGCCGTAGGAGACGAATCCGACCGGTTTGGTGCGCCATTCGTGCTTGACGGTGTCGATGGCCGTCTTCAGTGCGGCGGGATAGCCGTGGTTGTACTCGGAGGTCACCACCACGAAGGCGTCCGCGGCACCGATACGACGGGTGAAGGCGTCGGCGCCGGGCCCGCCCGAGAGGTCCTGCGGGAGCGGGGTCTCGGCGAGATCGAGAACGCCGACGTCGAACTCGGAGCGGCTCCGCGCGGTGGCCGCGAACCAGTCGGCGACGATCGGGGCGATGCGACCGGCACGGACACTCGCGACGACGACCTCGAGACGGATCGGTTCGTTCGGTGCTGCCGTGGTCATGGGGTCGATCGTAGGTGGGGCGCGGCGGACAGTCCGTGTGCGAGCAGTGCGGCGAGTTCGCGGTAGGCGCGTGCGTCTTCGAGTCCCGTCGCCTCGGCCACCTGTCGTTGCTGGATGCGGACCATGACCGACGCGACGACATCGGCGACGAAGGCGGCGTGGACGTCGCGCAGTTCCCCGGACGTGACGCCGTCGGCGATGAGCTGGCGGACCCGGTCGGCAGCGAAGCGGGTGTTGCGTTCGTACACCTCGCGCGCGACCGGCGTGTGGGCGATGTCCTCCATGAATCGGGAGGACGCCGGTTCGAGTTCGCGTCCCACGGCCTCGAGATAAGTGCCGATGCGTGCCTGTGCGTCCGCGGCCTGTGCGACGTCGGCCTCGACCCGCTCGGCGGCACCCTTGAAGAAGTGCACGGTTGCCGCGTGGACGAGCCGGTTCTTGTTCTCCGCGAGTGCGTAGAGCGTGGATTTCGAGCAGCGCAGGCGCGCGGCGACGTCGTCGAGGGTCAGGTGTGCGAAGCCTTCTGCCAGGAACAACGCAACCAGATCGTCGAACAGTTGGGCCTGCCGGGCGGTGGGTCGCCGGCTACCGACTCTTGCCATACGGAAAACAGTACTGCAGTATCATGGTCAGTACTACTTTCGGTCCCAGCCTTCCAGGAGGAACCACCGTGCCCGTCGAGCGTCTGCTTCCCACCCGCGAGGCCTACGACCTGATCGACCTCACCCGCGACGTCGCCGACAAGGTGCTCGCGCCGCGCGTCGACGAGCACGAACGCGCGGAGACCTTCCCCGAAGGCGTGTTCCCCGCACTCGGCGCCGCCGGACTGCTGAGCCTGCCGTACCCCGAGGAGTTCGGCGGCGGCGACCAGCCGTACGAGGTGTACCTGCAGGTCCTCGAAGAACTCGGCGCCCGTTGGGCCGCAGTGGCGGTCGCGGTGAGTGTGCACGGCCTGTCGTGCTTCGCGCTCGCCACCCACGGCACCGACGAGCAGAAGAACACGTGGCTTCCGGAGATGCTGGGCGGCAACACCATCGGTGCATACAGCCTGTCCGAGCCGCAGGCCGGCTCCGACGCCGCGGCGCTCGCGTGCCGCGCGAAGCCCGTCGAGGGCGGCTACCGCATCACGGGCTCGAAAGCGTGGATCACCAACGGCGGCAAGGCCGACTTCTACACCCTGTTCGCCCGCACGGCCGACACCGGCAGCAAGGGCATCTCGTGCTTCCTCGTGCCCGCCGGCACCGAGGGCCTGTCCTTCGGCAAGCCCGAGGAGAAGATGGGCCTGCACGCGATCCCCACCACCTCCGCCCACTACGACGACGCCTTCGTCCCGGCCGAACGCCGGATCGGCGCCGAGGGGCAGGGGCTGCCGATCGCGTTCAGCGCGCTGGACTCCGGACGCCTGGGGATCGCCGCGGTCGCGACGGGCCTGGCCCAGGCCGCTCTCGACGAGGCGACGGCCTACGCCAAGGAACGGCAGGCCTTCGGCAAGCGCATCATCGACCATCAGGGCCTCGGGTTCGTCCTCGCCGACATGGCCGCCGCGGTCGACTCCGCCCGCGCCACCTATCTCGACGCCGCCCGGCGCAAGGATGCCGGTCGGCCCTACTCGCGGCAGGCGTCGGTGGCCAAGCTCGTCGCGACGGACGCCGCGATGAAGGTCACGACGGATGCCGTCCAGGTCCTCGGTGGATACGGCTACACCCGCGACTTCCCGGTCGAGCGTTTCATGCGCGATGCGAAGATCACCCAGATCTTCGAGGGCACCAATCAGATTCAGCGGCTGGTGATCGCGCGGTCGCTGGCGGGATAACCGATCGGACGACAGCCGCACGGCACGAAGGTCGCTAGAGTGCCTTCATGCCGGACGCCCTGGAGCGGCTCACCCCACAGCAACGTCACCTGCTGACGCAGCGATTCGGCCGCACGGTCGTGGTCGCCGACATGAGCTGGGGACTGGTGTCGACCACCGTCCTCGCGATCGACACCGCCGAGGGTCGGCTCGTCGTGAAGGCCGGTGGGGCGCCCGATCGCCACATCGGACGCGAGATCAGCGCCCACGAGCGCTGGACCGGTCCGTGGGTGGGGTGCGGGCGGGCCGCCCGGATGGTGTTCGCCGACCGGGCGACGAAACTCGTGGTGACGGAGTATCTTCCGGGCCGGTTGATCCAGGGTACGGCAGCCTCGTCGTCCCTCGATGTCTACGAGCAGGCCGGGGCGCTGCTCGCGCAGTTCCACCGCCAGGAGCGGATCGTGGACGAGGGGTACGAGCGATCGGCGAACGCGAAGACCCTGCGGTGGCTGGCGGCGGCGCACCGCATCGGTCCCGAGGCCGCCGGCCGGCTGCGGGCGATGGTCGAAGGATGGCCGACACCGACGGCCACCCTGGTGCCCACCCACGGCGATTGGCAGAGCCGGAACTGGCTCGCCGACGACGCGGGAGTGGTGAAGGTGATCGATTTCGGCCGCGCCGCCCTGCGTCCCGCGGGTGAGGACTTCGAACGGCTCGCGGTGCGCGAGTTCCTCCGGGTTCCGGGCGCCGAGCAGGCCTTCCTGCGCGGCTACGGAGAGGATCCGCGGGAGGCGGAGGCCTGGTTCCGTCAGCGCGTGCGCGCGGCGGTCGCGGTCGCGGTGTGGGCTTTCCATGTGGGCGACGACTCCTACGAGGCCGAGGGCCATCGCATGATCGCGAGGCTCCTGCTCGCCCCTCGGTTCTAGCGCATCGACGCATACACGGAGACGATCACATGCTTCTCGGTTCGCTCGATGCGCTCATCGGCAACGTCCCCGAGTTCCCGGACCGGCTGATCCGACGAGCACATGAGAACGCCCGAGGGGGCGAGGTCGCGGACCTCACCCCCTCGGCGCGTGCCGCGCAGTGTTGTCGTGTCAGGCGGCGATGGCCTCGCCGAGCACCGACCACGACTCGTGCAAGGCCTCCTGCCAGTAACCCCAGGTATGGGTGCCCTCGGACCGGATGGAATAGGTCGCCTCGACGCCGGCTGCGTCCAGCGCACCACGCAGCCGCGTCGTGCAGTCGCTCACACCGGCCTCGATGAGCCCCAGCAGAGCCACGTCGGGAAGGACGGCGACACCGGACTGCTCCCACGCCTTCAGTTCGTACGGACCGGGGACACCGCTACTCGTGGAGACGTAGACGGCCTTGCCGCGCAACTTCTCCGCGTTGCGCACGACGTCCTGTTCGTTCCAGTATTCGCCTGCGACCGGTCCCCACATGTTCTCGGCCTCACCGCCCCCGAACCCGACGACGATCTCCGCGTAACGCGAACCGGTCTCCGTGGCGGTCTCGGCGCATCCGCTGTACGACCCCACACCCTGGTAGAGATCCGGCGCGTGCTGGGCGAGGGCCAGCGCCGACGTCGCCGACATCGACACACCCGCGATCGCGTTCCGGCCGCTCGCCCCGAGCGTCGCGTCGACCACCGACGGGACCTCCTCGGTGAGGAAGGTCGTCCACTTGTTGCGTCCGAGAACGGGATCGTCCTCGAGCCAGTCGGTGTAGTAGCTGAACGCGCCACCGATCGGGGTGACGACGTTGACGTTCTTGTCGCCGAAGAACTCCACGACGTCGGTCTGCTCGCGCCAGGTCGCCCGGTCCTGTCCCCCGCCGGCACCGTTGAGCAGGTAGAAGACCGGTCGCGGAGCGCTCGTGTCGGCCGGACGCAGCACCTGCAACTCGATCGTGCGATCCATCGACGGCGAGTACACGAACAACGACCAGTCGCGGTCCGTGTGCTTCTCGATGCGTTCGACAGTCGCGCTCTGCGACCGGGTCTCGCCGGTCGCGGCAGCCGGGGACTCGTCGGCGTGGGCAACCGCGGCACCGGGCAGGACCAGCGACGAGACGGCGAGCGCCCCGATCGTCCCCATCAACGCAAACCGTCGTGCGCGCACATTCGTTCCCTTCATCCGCAGCAGCCGGGCGTGATGGGCCCGCGCATCTCCCGCGTCGCAGCGTTGCGCGCGGCCAGTTCCTCGTCAGCAGGGTAGTCGACGCGGACCAATGACAGGCCGTGAGCCGGTGCCACCGCAACGGACGCCGCGCGTTCGCGCGCCTCGAGCAGGGCCGTCATCCACTCGACGCTGCGGCGCCCCTCCCCCACGGCCAGGGCCGCTCCGACGAGACTGCGCACCATCGACCAGCAGAAGGCGTCGGCGCTGACGTAGGCGGTGAGGATGTCGTCCTCGCGGGTCCAGTCGTATCGCTGCAGTTGGCGTACGGTCGTCGCACCCTCGCGACGCTTGCAGAAGGCGGCGAAGTCGTGGAGACCGAGCAGTGAGTGCGAGGCGCGTCGCATCGCATCGAGATCGACGGCCTTCGGCCACGAAACGGTGTCGCGCGCCCGCAGCGGCTCGGCGCCGTACACCGCTGTGGTGAGGCGGTATTCGTAGTGACGCCGAATCGCCGAGAAGCGCGCGTCGAAATGCTCGGGGGCGACGGAGATCCCGGTGACACGCACGTCGCGGGGCAGGAACCGCGCGAGACGCCGGACCCAGCGCGACGGATCGTCGGGCAGCGCCGCGGTGGGTACGTCCACGTGTGCGACCTGCCCGGAAGCGTGCACGCCGGCATCGGTGCGACCGGCGACGGTGAGCAGCACGGGGGTCCGGACGATCGCGGAGAGCTTCTCCTCGATCTCCCCGCACACCGTGCGGCGACCGGGTTGCCGTGCCCAGCCGGAGAAGTCGGTGCCGTCGTAGGCGATGTCGAGTCGCAGACGTGTCGTCTCGTGAGAAGCCACGAGCCCGCCGCCCTCGGAAGGGACGGCGGGCTCGTGAGCTTCAGCAGATGCCGAAACCAAGTGGACTAGTCCTTCTTGGCCTCGTCGGCCTCGGGTGCGTCGGCAGCCGTGGCGTTGGTGTCCTCGACACCCTCGACGACGGCGTCGGCGTTCGCGACCTCGGCGTCGGTGGCCTCGGCCTCGACGGCCTGGACCGCGTTGTCCTCGGCGGGTGCCTGCGAGGCGGCGACGCGACGTGCGCGGTCGGCCTCGGAGGTGACGGTCTTCTCGCGCACCAGTTCGATGATGGCCATGGGGGCGTTGTCGCCCTTGCGCGGCATCGTCTTGATGATGCGGGTGTAACCGCCGTTGCGGTCCTCGAAGGAGGGACCGATCTCCGCGAACAGCGAGTGGACGACGTCCTTGTTGCGGATGACCTTCAGCACCTCACGACGCGAGGCCAGCGTGCCGGCCTTGGCGTGCGTGACGAGCTTCTCGGCGTACGGGCGCAGGGCCTTGGCCTTGGCCTCGGTGGTGGTGATGCGGCCGTGCTCGAAGAGCGCGGTGGCCAGGTTGGCCATGAGCGCCTTCTGATGCGAGGCCGATCCGCCGAAGCGGGCGCCCTTCTTGGGCTTGGGCATGATTTTCTCCTAGTAACGGACCGTGAGCTGCTACAGCTGCTCGGTCTCGGCGTAGTCCTCGTTGCCGTCGTTGTCACCGAAGGAGCCGGCGTCGGTGTCGCTCCAGGTACCGGTCGCGGCGTCGTAACCGGCGACGGTGCTGGGGTCGAACGATGCCGGGCTGTCCTTGAGGGACAGGCCGAGCGAGTGCAGCTTGACCTTGACCTCGTCGATGGACTTCTGGCCGAAGTTGCGGATGTCGAGCAGGTCGGACTCCGTGCGTGCCACGAGCTCGCCGACGGTGTGAACACCCTCGCGCTTGAGGCAGTTGTAGGACCGGACCGTGAGGTCGAGGTCCTCGATCGGAAGTCCGAAGGAGGCGATGTGGTCGGCCTCGGCGGGCGAGGGACCGATCTCGATGCCTTCTGCTTCGACGTTCAGCTCACGAGCCAGACCGAAGAGCTCCACGAGGGTCTTGCCCGCCGAGGCGAGCGCGTCCCGCGCGCTGATCGAGTTCTTGGTCTCCACGTCGAGAATGAGCCGATCGAAGTCGGTGCGCTGCTCGACGCGGGTCGCTTCCACCTTGTACGTCACCTTGAGCACCGGCGAGTAGATCGAGTCGACCGGGATGCGGCCGATCTCGGCGCCGGACGCCTTGTTCTGCACGGCAGGAACGTAGCCGCGACCGCGCTCGACGACGAGCTCGATCTCCAGCTTGCCCTTGTCGTTCAGGGTGGCGATGTGCAGGTCCGGGTTGTGGATGGTGACACCGGCCGGGGGCACGATGTCGCCGGCCGTGACGGTGCCCGGTCCCTGCTTGCGGACGTACATGGTGACCGGCTCGTCCTCTTCCGAGCCGACCACGAGACCCTTGAGGTTCAGGATGATGTCGGTGACATCCTCCTTCACGCCGGGAACGGTGGTGAACTCGTGGAGCACGCCGTCGATGCGGATGCTGGTGACGGCTGCGCCCGGGATCGAGGAGAGCAGGGTGCGACGAAGCGAGTTGCCGAGGGTGTACCCGAAGCCAGGCTCGAGCGGCTCGATGACGAACTTCGAGCGGTTGTCAGCGATGACCTCTTCGGTCAGTGTGGGTCGCTGAGAGATGAGCATCTGTTGCCTCCTTGTGGGCGTCCGCCATATGACGCCCTAGTGGAATGGAGTGGTGTCCTCCCGTCCGGGCGGACCGGAGGACACCACGACACCGAGGTGTCTTACTTCGAGTAGTACTCGACGATCAGCTGTTCCTGCAGCGGGATGTCGATCTGTGCGCGCTCGGGGAGCTGGTGGACCAGCACCCGCAGACGCGGACCGACGACCTGCAGCCAACCCGGGATCGGGCGCTCGCCCTGGGTCTCGCGCGCGACCTGGAAGGGCAGCGTGCTCAGCGACTTCTCGCGGACATCGATGATGTCGTACTGCGAGACGCGGTAGCTGGGGATGTCGACCTTCTTGCCGTTGACCAGGAAGTGGCCGTGGCTGACCAGCTGGCGGGCCTGACGACGCGTGCGGGCGAGGCCGGCACGGTAGACGACGTTGTCCAGACGCGACTCGAGGATGGCCAGCAGAACCTCACCGGTCTTGCCGGGACGGCTTGCGGCCTCTTCGTAGTAGCGGCGGAACTGCTTCTCCATGACACCGTAGGAGAAGCGGGCCTTCTGCTTCTCCTGCAGCTGGAGCAGGTACTCGCTCTCCTTGATCCGCGCGCGGCCGTGCTGGCCGGGCGGGTAGGGGCGACGCTCGAAGGCCTGATCGCCTCCGACCAGGTCGACACGGAGACGACGCGACTTACGGGTGACGGGACCGGTATAACGAGCCATTATTCTTTACCTTCCTTTCCCGTTAGACGCGACGCCGCTTGGGCGGACGGCAACCGTTGTGCGGCTGCGGGGTGACATCGGAGATGGTGCCGACCTCGAGGCCTGCGGCCTGGAGCGAACGGATCGCCGTCTCGCGACCCGAACCCGGGCCCTTGACGAAGACGTCGACCTTCTTGACACCGTGTTCCTGCGCCTTGCGGGCGGCGTTCTCGGCGGCGAGCTGCGCGGCGAACGGGGTCGACTTGCGCGAGCCCTTGAAGCCGACGTGGCCGGAGGACGCCCAGGAGATCACGTTGCCCTGCGGGTCCGTGATGGACACGATGGTGTTGTTGAACGTGCTCTTGATGTGAGCGGCGCCGTGCGGAACGTTCTTCTTGTCCCTGCGCCGTGCCTTCTGGGTCTTCTTCGGACCGGTGCTGCGTGACTTGGGAGGCATTACTTCTTCTTTCCTGCGACGGTGCGCTTCGGACCCTTACGGGTGCGGGCGTTGGTCTTGGTGCGCTGTCCACGCACGGGCAGACCACGACGGTGTCGCAGGCCCTGGTAGCAGCCGATCTCGATCTTGCGGCGGATGTCCGCCTGAACCTCGCGACGGAGGTCGCCCTCGACCTTGTAGCTCTCCTCGATGTACTCGCGGAGCTTGGCGAGGTCCTCGTCCGTCAGATCCTTGCTGCGCAGGTCCGGGCTGACGCCGGTGGCCTCGAGGATCTCCTTGGAGCGGGTACGGCCGATGCCGTAGATGTACGTGAGTGCGATCTCCATCCGCTTTTCGCGGGGAAGATCGACACCTGCGAGACGTGCCATGTGGCATTCCTATTCGGTGTGCGGAGGTCTGCTCCCAGCCCGTCCCCTGCGTCGAAGAACTGTGTAGATCATGAACACAGTGGGGCCCCGGCCTCCGTACCGGGGGTTGATCGCGCAGCTCCTCGACGGATCGAGGATCGTAACCACGCGACTGGTGCTGGAAGGTCTTCGTGCTTGTTGCCAAGCAGATCTTCGAGACGAAGGTGGATCTAGCCCTGACGCTGCTTGTGACGCAGGTTCTCGCAGATCACCATGACCCGCCCGTTACGGCGGATCACCTTGCACTTCTCGCAGATCTTCTTGACGCTAGGCTGAACCTTCACGTAAGTCCGATCTCCTGTATGTGCGCCGCCGGACACGGCAGAAGCCGGCCCGGCGACATGATTCCCCCCGACCGTGTGGCCGGGGAAGCTTCGTTACTTGTAGCGGTAGACGATGCGTCCACGCGTGAGGTCGTAAGGAGAAAGCTCCACGACAACGCGGTCCTCGGGAAGGATACGAATGTAGTGCTGACGCATCTTTCCGCTGATGTGGGCGAGAACCTTGTGCCCGTTCTCCAGCTCGATGCGGAACATCGCATTGGGCAGCGGTTCGATTACCCGGCCCTCGACCTCGATTGCCCCGTCTTTCTTAGCCATATCCTCCGCGATCCGTTGTTCGGCGTTGTGGTTGCATCGGCATCCGTTACCGTGACGCTCGGCAACTCCGGAACCGGACACGAACCGACATTCGACAGGAAATCGACACGGGACCGATCGGAGCGCAGCGCGCACCACCGATCAATGGTACGGGAAGTTGACCGTCCAGGACAAATGAGCTCGGGCACACGTGTGCCTGCAACTACGAGGAGGACGTCGCGTGCGGGCGTTGATTCAACGGGTGACCACGGCGGCAGTGTCGGTCGACGGAGTCGAGGTGGCCCGTATCATCCCGGCCGGCGGCAGTCACGGCCTTCTCGTGCTCGTCGGCGTCACGCACGACGACGACGAGGCGAAGGCCGCGACGCTCGCCCGGAAGGTGTGGACGATGCGCATCCTCGAGGACGAGAGATCCGCTTCCGACGTCGACGCTCCGATCCTCGTGGTCAGCCAGTTCACGCTCATGGCCGACACGAGGAAGAGCCGGCGCCCGTCCTGGTCGGCCGCCGCTCCACGTGCGGTCGCCGAGCCTCTCGTCGATGCCTTCGCGAACGCCCTGCGCGATCTCGGCGCGAGCGTCGAGACGGGGAAGTTCGGGGCACACATGGAAGTGAGCCTCGTCAACGACGGCCCCGTCACGCTCCTCGTCGAGGTGTGACCCGGTTCGTCACTCGGGGCGGAGCGTGAGGATCCGCGGGCCGTCCTCGGTCACCGCGACCGTGTGCTCCCAGTGCGCGGCCCGGCTGCCGTCGACGGTCACGACCGTCCACTCGTCGTCGAGGACCTCGGTCTCGTAGGTGCCGAGGGTGAGCATCGGCTCGACTGCGAGCACCGAGCCGACGACGAGCTTCGGGCCCTTGCCGGGCTTGCCCTCGTTGGGGAGGAACGGATCCATGTGCATCTCGCGTCCGATACCGTGCCCGCCGTAGCCGTCGACGATGCCGTACGACCGGCCGTGCAGCTTCTCCGCGGCGTGTGTGCCCTGCTCGATCGCGTGCGAGACGTCGGTCAAACGGTTCCCCGGAAGCATCGCCGCGATGCCGGCCTCGAGCGACAGGCGGGTGGCCTCGCTGAGGTCGATGTCGGCCTGCGACAGCTCGCCGATGCCGAAGGTCCACGCCGAGTCGCCGTGCCAGCCGTCGAGGATCGCACCGCAGTCGATCGAGACGAGATCGCCCTCCGCGAGGACCACCGACGTCGACGGGATGCCGTGGACGACGACCTCGTTGACCGACGAGCAGATCGAACCGGTGAAACCGTGGTAGCCCAGGAAGGACGGAACGGCCCCCGCGTCACGGATGACCGATTCCGCCACCTGGTCGAGTTCGAGGGTGCTCACGCCCGGCTCGGCGGCCTCACGCACTGCGACGAGTGCGGAACCGACCACGGCTCCGGCCGCCGCCATCGCGTCGAGTTCACCCGAGGTGCGGAACGGAACCACTGAGCGCTTGCGCCCGAAACCCATGTCGTACTACCCGTCTACTTTCCGAGTGCGGACAGAGCCCGCTCGTTGATCTCCTCGACCTCGCCGATCGCGTCGACCGTGATGATCGAATCGGTGTAGTAGTCGAGAAGCGGTGCCGTCTCCTCACGGTAGACCCGGAGGCGGTTGCGGATCACGTCCTCGGTGTCGTCGGCGCGACCGCGGGCGAGCATGCGCTCGACGACCACGTCCTCGTCGACGACGAAGGACAGCACGCCGTCGAGTTCGACACCGAGATCCTTCAAGATGTTCCGGAGTTCCTCGGCCTGCTCCACGCTCCGCGGGAAACCGTCGAGGAGGAAGCCGTTGGCGGCGTCCGGCTCGGCCAGACGCTCCCGCACCATGTTGTTGGTGATCTCGGCGGGGACGAGCTCCCCAGCGTCGATGTACTTCTTGGCCTCGACGCCGAGCGGGGTGCCCTGCCCGATGTTCGCGCGGAAGAGATCGCCCGTCGAGATGGCGGGGACGCCGAGCTTCTCGGACAGAATCGCGGCCTGCGTGCCCTTGCCGGCACCGGGAGGACCGAGGAGTACAAGTCTCACTTGAGGAACCCTTCGTAGTTGCGCTGCATCAATTGACTTTCGATCTGCTTGACAGTGTCCAGCGCGACACTGACGAGAATGAGAACCGCGGCGCCACCGAAGATGCTCGAGGCCGTCTGGCTGCCGGACAGGAAGAAGTTCGGCAGCGTCGCGATGAGACCGAGGTAGATCGAGCCCGGAACCGTGATGCGGTTGAGCACGAAACTGAGATATTCGGCGGTCGGCCGCCCGGGCCGGATGCCCGGGATGAACCCGCCGTACTTCTTCATCTCGTCGGCTCGTTCCTCCGGATTGAAGGTGATGGCGACGTAGAAGAAGACGAAGAACACGATCAGCGCGAAGTAGATCGCGATATAGACCGGGTTGTTCGGGTTGACCAGGTACTCGTTGATGATCCGCTGCCACCAGCTCGGATCGGGGTTCGTCGTGGCACCGGTGAGCTGCGCGACGAGATTCGGCAGGTACAGCAGCGACGACGCGAAGATGACGGGGATGATGCCCGCCTGGTTGACCTTCAGCGGCAGGTAGGTCGACGACCCGCCGTACATGCGCCGGCCGACCATGCGCTTGGCGTACTGGACAGGGATCCGGCGCTGTCCCTGCTCGATGAACACGACACCCGTGATGAGGACCAGGGCCACGACGCAGACGATCGCGAAGACGAGACCACCGCGGGATTCGAGGATCATGCGGCCCTCGCTCGGCAGCGCGGCCGCGATACCCGAGAAGATCAGCAGCGACATGCCGTTGCCGACCCCGCGTTCGGTGATGAGCTCACCGAACCACATCACGACGGCGGCGCCCGCGGTCATCACCAGCACGATGACGACCATCGCAAAGATGCTGTCGTCGGCGAGGATCGGTTCCGAACAGCCCTGCAGCAGCTGCCCTCGGGCGGCGAGGGCGACGATGCCGGTCGCTTGCAGAACGGCGAGCGCGACGGCGAGATAACGCGTGTACTGCGTCATCTTGGCCTGGCCGGACTGGCCTTCCTTGCGCAGTTCCTCGAAGCGTGGAATGACCACGGTGAGCAGCTGCACGATGATGCTCGCGGTGATGAACGGCATGATGCCGATCGCGAAGACCGACAGCTGCAACAGCGCGCCGCCGGAGAACAGGTTGATCAGCGAGTAGATACCGGCCTGCTCGCTGCCGGCGAGCTGATCGACACAGGCCTGGACGTTGCCGTAGTCGACGCCCGGGGACGGCACGGTAGCGCCGAGGCGGTACAGCGCCACGAGCCCGAGGGCGATGAGAATCTTCCGCCTCAGGTCCGGTGTCCTGAGGGCCGAGACGAAGGCGGAAAGCAAAGATCCTCCTGGCGGGCCGATCGGGGACGACGGATCGAGAAGGATCCGTCGGACGGTAGACAACTCTGAAACTCTAACAGTGGCCCCCGAGGAGAGGGGTAGCCCGGTAGCCTATGTCACCGCTGCGAACGCGCGAACGGCCGCGGTGCAGGGATCTGCACCGCGGCCGTTCGACAGCCGTGACTCACACGCGAAAGTACAGGTCAGGCCTGGACGGTCGCGCTGCCACCGGCGGCAGCGATCTTCTCCTGAGCGGAGGCGGAGAACTTGTGGGCGGTGACCTGCACGGCCACCGTCAGCTCGCCCTCGCCGAGGACCTTGACGAGCTGGTTCTTGCGAACCAGACCCTTCGCCACGAGGTCCGCGACACCGATCTGTCCACCCTCGGGGAACACGCGAGCGATGTCCCCGACGTTGACGATCTGGTACTCGGTACGGAATGCGTTCTTGAAACCCTTGAGCTTCGGCAGACGCATGTGGATGGGCATCTGGCCACCCTCGAAGGCCGGCGACACGTTCTTGCGTGCCTTCGTGCCCTTCGTACCGCGGCCGGCGGTCTTGCCCTTCGAACCCTCACCGCGTCCGACGCGGGTCTTGTCCGTCTTCGCACCCGGAGCCGGGCGCAGGTGATGCAGCTTGATGGTCATTCTCAGACCTCCTCAACGGTGACGAGGTGACGCACCACGTTGATGAGGCCACGGTTCTGCGCATTGTCCTCGCGGACGACGGACTGGCGGATCTTCCGCAGACCGAGGGTCCGGAGGCTGTCGCGCTGATTCGACTTGGCCCCGATGGTGCTCTTGATCTGGGTGATCTTCAGCTCTGCCATTACTTCACGCTCCCAGCAGCCTGTGCACGTGCGCGCAGCATGCCGGCGGGGGCAACTTCCTCGAGGGTGAGGCCACGGCGAGCCGCGACTTCCTCGGGACGCTGCAGACCCTTGAGGGCCGCAACCGTCGCGTGCACCACGTTGATGGCGTTGTCGGAGCCGAGCGACTTCGACAGGATGTCGTGGACACCCGCGCACTCCAGCACCGCGCGCACAGCGCCACCGGCGATGACACCGGTACCGGGGGAAGCCGGACGCAGCAGGACGACACCGGCTGCAGCCTCTCCCTGAACGGGGTGGGTGATGGTTCCGCCGATGAGCGGGACGCGGAAGAAGTTCTTGCGAGCTTCCTCGACACCCTTCTGGATGGCCGCGGGAACTTCCTTGGCCTTGCCGTAGCCGACGCCGACCAGACCGTTGCCGTCGCCCACGATCACCAGAGCGGTGAAGCTGAAGCGACGACCGCCCTTGACGACCTTCGACACACGGTTGATCGAGACGACACGCTCGATGTAGTTCGACTTCTCGGCAGCGTTGCCGCCACGCGAGTCGCGGTCGCGGCGGTCGCGACCGCCGCGGTTGTCACCGCTGTTGGGGTTCTGTCCGGCGGGGCCGTTGCCGCCGTCACGCCGCTGACGTCCCGGCATCAGGCGTTCCTTCCGTTCGAGAAAATGGTCATCAGAACTTCAACCCGCTTTCGCGAGCCGCGTCCGCGAGGGCCGCGATGCGTCCGCTGTAGGTGTGGCCACCGCGGTCGAAGACCACGGCTTCCACGCCGGCAGCCTTCGCGCGCTCGGCGATCAGCTGACCGACCTTCGCGCCGCGAGCCTTCTTGTCGCCCTCGAGAGCGCGCACATCGGGTTCGATGGACGACGCTGCGGCGAGGGTGGTGCCCGTCAGATCGTCGATCAGCTGCACGTGCAGGTGACGCGACGACCGGTTGACGACGAGGCGGGGACGCTCGGCGGTGCCGGAGATCTTCTTGCGGAGGCGGAAGTGACGACGCGTCTTCGAAAGGCGACGCGTGGTGGAGGCGTCCTTGCCGCGCGGGATGCGCTTGGCCTTCTGGTTCTCGGTCTGGCTCATGATCACTTACCCGTCTTTCCGACCTTGCGACGGACCTGTTCACCCTCGTAGCGGATGCCCTTGCCCTTGTAGGGGTCGGACTTGCGCAGCCGGCGGATGTTGGCCGCGATCTGGCCGACCTTCTGCTTGTCGATGCCCGAGATCGAGAAGCGCGTGGGGTTCTCGACGGCGAACGTGATGCCCTCGGGCGCCTCGATCAGCACGGGGTGGCTGTAGCCGAGCGAGAACTCGAGGTCCTTGCCCTTGAGGGCCACGCGGTAGCCGACGCCGTGGATCTCCATCTTGGTGGTGTAACCCTCGGTCACACCGACGATGAGGTTCTGCACGAGCGTCCGCGACAGGCCGTGCAGCGCGCGGCTGCGACGCTCGTCGTTCGGGCGCGTGACGTTGATTGCCCCGTCCTCGCCCTTGGCGACGGCGATCGGCTCGGCGATCGTCAGGGACAGGTTGCCCTTGGGGCCCTTGACTGCAACATCCTGGCCGTCGATGGTGATCTCGACGCCCGAAGGAACTGCAACGGGGAGTTTTCCGATTCGCGACATTGTGGTGGCCTCCCTTTACCAGACGTAGGCGAGGACTTCCCCGCCCACTCCCTGCTTGGCCGCCTGGCGATCGGTGAGCAGGCCGGAGGACGTGGAGATGATCGCCACGCCGAGGCCGCCCAGGACCTTGGGCAGGTTGGTGGATTTCGCGTACACGCGCAGGCCGGGCTTCGACACGCGGCGCACGCCGGCAAGGCTGCGCTCACGGGAAGGTCCGTACTTGAGGTCGACGATGAGGGTCTTGCCCACCTCGGCGTCCTCGGTGCGGTAGTCGGAGATGTAGCCCTCGCGCTTGAGGATCTCGGCGATGTTCACCTTGATCTTCGAGGACGGGAGCTTGACCTCGTCGTGGTACGCCGTGTTGGCGTTACGCAGACGCGTCAAGAAGTCTGCGATGGGGTCGGTCATGGTCATGGCTGACCTGTTCACCTTTCTCGATGCGGTTCCCATGCAACGCCGGAACATGCCGGCCGTGGGCCTACATCGAAACTCGGTTTCGATAGCGGATTCGTCGACGGATCGGCGACGAACCCATGACAGCGTGACAGTGGGCGGAGAACTACTCGGTCCTCCGCCCACCGCTCACGTCACCAGGAGCTCTTGTGAACTCCCGGAAGTTCTCCGCGGTGTGCCATCTCGCGAAGGCAGATGCGGCAGAGTCCGAACTTGCGGAAGACCGAGTGCGGGCGCCCGCAGCGCTGGCAGCGGGTGTAGGCGCGCACCGCGAACTTCGGCTTCTTGTTGGCCTTGTTGACCAGTGCCTTCTTAGCCATGGGCTCAGTTCTCCTTGAACGGGAAGCCGAGGTGCTTGAGCAGGGCACGGCCTTCTTCGTTGTTGGTAGCGGTGGTCACGACAGTGATGTCCATGCCGCGCGGGCGGTCGATCTTGTCCACGTCGATCTCGTGGAACATCGACTGCTCGTTCAGGCCGAACGTGTAGTTGCCGTTGCCGTCGAACTGGTTGCCGTTGAGGCCGCGGAAGTCCCGGATACGGGGAAGCGCGATGGACACGAGACGGTCCAGGAACTCCCACATGCGGTCGCCGCGCAGCGTGACGCGCGCACCGATCGGCATGCCCTCGCGCAGCTTGAACTGTGCGATGGACTTGCGGGCCTTGCGGATCTCCGGCTTCTGACCGGTGATGAGCGCGAGGTCGTTGACGGCTCCGTTGATGAGCTTCGCGTCGCGGGCGGCGTCGCCGACACCCATGTTGACGACGACCTTCACGACGCCGGGGATCTGCATGACGTTCGCGTAGTCGAACTCCGCGTTCAGCGCGTCCTTGATCTCGGCACGGTAGCGGGCCTTCAGGCGCGGCTGGGTCTTGTTCTCGGTGGAAGTCATGTCAGAGGTCCTTCCCGTTCTTCCGGGAAATCCGAACGCGCTTGCCGGTTTCCTCGTCGGTGCGGTAGCCCACGCGAGTGGGGTTTCCGTCCGAGTCGACGACCGCAACGTTGGAAACGTGGATCGGGGCCTCCTGCGTCACGATGCCGCCGGAGGAGGCGCCACGCTCGTTCGCAGAGACGGCGGTGTGCTTCTTGATACGGTTCACGCCCTCGACGAGGACCTTGCCGGTCGCCGGGTAGGCCGCGATGACCTTGCCCTTGGCGCCCTTGTCCTTGCCCGAGATGACGAGCACGGTGTCACCCTTGTGCACCTTCATCACAGCACCTCCGGAGCGAGCGAGACGATCTTCATGAACCGCTTGTCGCGGAGTTCGCGACCGACGGGTCCGAAGATGCGGGTGCCGCGAGGATCGTTGTCGCCCTTGATGATGACGGCAGCGTTCTCGTCGAACTTGATGTACGAGCCGTCCGGCCGGCGGCGCTCCTTGGCGGTGCGCACGATCACGGCCTTGACGACGTCGCCGCGCTTGACGTTGCCGCCGGGGATCGCGTCCTTGACGGTGGCGACGATGACGTCACCGATTCCGGCGTAGCGACGGGACGAGCCACCGAGAACGCGGATGCAGAGGATCTCCTTGGCACCCGTGTTGTCGGCGACACGCAGTCGCGACTCCTGCTGGATCACTTACTTCTCCTTGACCTGGATTGGTGTGTACGTCAGATTTCCGACCTGGACGTACGCGGTCGTCGGCTGCACACGACGCACGTGCGAATCACACACGGGTCCTGTAAGCAACCCGTCCAGAGTAGGCCATATACCGTACGCAGGGCAAATTCGCGAATTGTGATGCCCCTCCCCACCCCGGAACCGGGCGTGTCGCGAGCGGCGGTGCCTACCGGACGCACAGCACCCCACCACCCGTGATGCGGGCGGTGGGGTGCTGCATGATCTCGTTCCGTCGAGGACGAGGAGGCCTACTTGGCCTTCTCGAGCACCTCGACCAGACGCCAGCGCTTCGACGCGGACAGCGGACGGGTCTCCATCAGCTGAACGCGGTCGCCGATGCCGGCCAGACCGTTCTCGTCGTGCGCCTTCACCTTGGTGGTACGGCGGATGATCTTGCCGTACAGCGGGTGCTTCACGCGGTCCTCGAGCTCGACGACGATGGTCTTCTCCATCTTGTCGGAGACGACGTAGCCGATGCGGACCTTACGGCTCGCGCGCTGTTCCTGGTTGCTCACTGCCTTTTCCTCACTCATGCCACGTCACCCGCATTCGGGCCGGTGGCCAGTCCGAGCTCGCGCTCGCGCAGCACCGTGTAGATACGGGCGATCTCGTTGCGCACGACGCGAAGCCGACGGTTGTTGTCCAGCTGGCCGGTGGCCATCTGGAAGCGGAGGTTGAACAGCTCTTCCTTGGCCTCGCGGAGCTTGTCGGTCAGCTCCTCGTCGCTCAGCTCGCGGAGTTCTGCGGCGGGGGTACCGGTAGCCATCAGAACTGCTCCTCCCTCGTCACGATGCGGCACTTGCAGGGGAGCTTGTGCATCGCACGACGCAGGGCCTCGCGCGCAATCTCCTCGTTGGGGTAGCTCATCTCGAACAGCACGCGACCGGGCTTGACGTTCGCGACCCACCACTCCGGCGAACCCTTACCGGAACCCATGCGGGTCTCGGCGGGCTTCTTCGTGAGCGGACGATCCGGGAAGATGTTGATCCAGATCTTGCCGCCACGCTTGATGTGCCGGGTCATGGCGATACGAGCGGACTCGATCTGCCGGTTGGTGATGTAGGCCGGCTCGAGAGCCTGGATGCCGTAGTCACCGAAGGCCACCTGGGTTCCGCCCTTGGCGGCACCCGTACGGCTCGGATGGTGCTGCTTGCGGTGTTTGACCCGCCGGGGGATCAACATTGCGTCAGCCCTCCTTGTTCTCGGTCGAGGCAGGAGCGTCGCTCGATGCGGCGCGGCCGGCCTCGGTGCTCGTCGCGGTGGTGCCCGACGCGCCGGAACGACGCGGGCGGCTCGGACGCTCACGACGCGGCCGGTCGGCGGGAGCGGCTGCAGCAGCAGCGAGCTCACGACGGCCACCGACGATGTCGCCCTTGTAGATCCAGACCTTCACGCCGATACGACCGAAGGTGGTCCGTGCCTCGTAGAGGCCGTAGTCGATATCCGCGCGCAGCGTGTGCAGCGGGACGCGACCTTCGCGGTAGAACTCCGAACGCGACATCTCGGCGCCACCGAGGCGGCCCGAGCACTGCACGCGGATGCCCTTGACGTTCGGCTGACGCATGGCCGACTGGATGGCCTTGCGCATCGCACGACGGAAGGCGACACGGTTCGAGAGCTGCTCGGCGACGCCCTGCGCCACGAGCTGAGCCTCGGACTCCGAGTTCTTGACCTCGAGGATGTTCAGCTGGACCTGCTTACCGGTCAGCTTCTCCAGCTCGGCGCGGATGCGATCGGCCTCGGCGCCGCGGCGTCCGATGACGATGCCCGGACGAGCGGTGTGGATGTCCACACGCACACGGTCGCGGGTGCGCTCGATCTCGACCTTCGCGATGCCGGCGCGCTCGAGGCCGGAGGCCAGGAACTTGCGGATCGCGACATCTTCCTTGACGTAGTCCGCGTACTGCTTGTCGGCGTACCAACGAGACTTCCAGTCGGTGGTGATGCCCAGACGGAAGCCGTGCGGGTTGATCTTCTGGCCCACTACTGAGCTCCCTTCCGGCGGTTACGAGTCGAAGCCGACCCGACGCTTTCCACGATCACGGTGATGTGGCTCGACCGCTTGCGGATGCGGAACGCACGGCCCTGGGCACGCGGCTGGAACCGCTTCAGGGTCGCGCCCTCGTCCACGTACGCCGTCGCGACGACGAGCGTGCTGGGGTCGAGGTTGTAGTTGTTCTGCGCGTTCGCAGCGGCCGACGCGATCACCTTGGCGACCGGCTCGGCCGCGGCCTGCGGCGCGAACTTGAGGATGGCCAGGGCCTCCTCGACGGACTTACCGCGAACGATGTCGACGACGCGGCGCGCCTTCATCGGGGTCACGCGCACGTGGCGCGCAACAGCCCGAGCGCTGTTGGTGGTGGTTTCAGTGCTCATCGACGCTTGCTCTTCCGGTCGTCCTTGATGTGGCCCTTGAACGTACGGGTCGGCGCGAACTCACCGAGCTTGTGACCGACCATGGACTCCGAGACGAACACCGGCACGTGCTTGCGTCCATCGTGGACAGCGAACGTATGACCGATGAAGTCGGGCAGAATCGTGGAACGGCGCGACCAGGTCTTGATGACCTGCTTGGTGCCCTTCTCGTTCTGCGTGTCCACCTTCGCCAGGAGGTGGTCGTCGACGAACGGGCCCTTCTTGAGGCTGCGTGGCATTCTCTAACTCCCTCCTTGACTAGCGCTTCTTGCCGGTACGGCGACGACGGACGATGAGCTTGTCGGACGCCTTGTTCTTGCGGGTGCGGCCCTCGGGCTTGCCCCACGGGCTGACCGGGTGGCGACCACCCGAGGTCTTGCCCTCGCCACCACCGTGCGGGTGGTCGACCGGGTTCATCACGACACCACGGACCGTCGGGCGCTTGCCCTTCCAGCGCATACGGCCGGCCTTGCCCCAGTTGATGTTCGACTGCTCGGCGTTGCCGACCTCGCCGACGGTGGCGCGGCAGCGCACGTCGACGCGACGGATCTCACCGGAGGGCATACGCAGCGTGGCGTAGGTGCCTTCCTTACCGAGGAGCTGGATGCTCGCACCGGCGGAACGGGCCATCTTGGCGCCGCCACCCGGACGCAGCTCGACCGCGTGGATGGTCGTACCCGTCGGGATGTTGCGCAGCGGCAGGTTGTTGCCCGGCTTGATGTCGGCGTTGGGGCCCGACTCGATCGCGGCGCCCTGCACGAGTCCCTTGGGAGCGATGATGTAGCGCTTCTCGCCGTCCACGTAGTGGAGCAGCGCGATGCGCGCGGTGCGGTTGGGGTCGTACTCGATGTGAGCGACCTTGGCCGGCACGCCGTCCTTGTCGTTGCGACGGAAATCGATCAGGCGGTAGGCGCGCTTGTGTCCGCCACCCTTGTGACGGGTGGTGATGCGGCCGTGCGCGTTACGTCCACCGCGACCGTGCAGCGGGCGGATCAGCGACTTCTCGGGCGTCGACCGAGTGATCTCGGCGAAGTCCGACACGCTGGCGCCACGGCGGCCCGGCGTAGTCGGCTTGTACTTACGGATTGCCATGAGTCTTCTCGTCCTCTATCTCTCGAGAGTTCCGATCGCTAGGCGACCGGGCCTCCGAAGATCTCGATGGGCTTGCTGTCGGCCGCGAGGGTCACGAGCGCGCGCTTGGTGTCCTTGCGCTTGCCGTAACCGAAACGGGTCCGCTTGCGCTTGCCCTGACGGTTGGCGGTGTTGACGCTGCTCACCTTGACGCCGAAGACCTTCTCGACGGCAATCTTGATCTGCGTCTTGTTCGAGTCCGGGTGCACCAGGAAGGTGTAGGTGCCCTCTTCCATCAGCCCGTAGGACTTCTCGGAGACGACGGGAGCCAGCAGGATGTCGCGAGGATCGGCGATCGTGCTCACTTGCTCTCCTCCTTCACTTCCTGGCCGGACTCGGCCGGCCCGTGGATGAACGTGTTGAGCGCCTCGACGCTGAACACGACGTCATCGCTGTAGAGCACGTCGTAGGTGTTCAGCTGATCCGGCGCGAGCACGTGGACGTTCGGCAGGTTCTGCGCGGACTTCCACGCCGCGATGTCCTGGCGACCGACGACGAGCAGCAGGTTCTTGCGATCCGACAGCTCAGCGAGGAAGGTGCGGGCACCCTTGGTCGACGGGGTCTGGCCCGCGACGAGCTCGGTGATCACGTGGATGCGCTCGTTGCGCGCCCGGTCGGAGAGGGCACCGCGCAGAGCGGCGGCCTTCATCTTCTTGGGGGTGCGCTGGCTGTAGTCGCGCGGCTGCGGGCCGTGGACGACGCCACCGCCGGCGAACTGCGGCGCACGGGTCGAGCCCTGACGTGCGCGGCCGGTGCCCTTCTGGCGGTACGGCTTCTTGCCACCACCGCGGACGTCGCCGCGGGTCTTGGTGGAGTGCGTTCCCTGACGAGCCGCGGCGAGCTGCGCGGTGACGACCTGGTGCAGCAGCGCGATGTTCGCGGGAGCGTCGAAGATCTCGGCGGGGAGATCGACGGAGCCGGAGGTCTGGCCACCGGGGGCCTTGACGTCCAAGGTCAGCTTGGTTGCGGTCTCGGTGCTGGTCATGCCCGTGCACCACCCTTCACTGCGGTCTTGACGATCACGAGGCCGCCCTTGCGACCCGGGATCGCGCCCTTGATCAGCAGCAGCCCGTTCTCGGCGTCCACCTTGTGGACCGAGAGGTTCTGCGTCGTGATGCGGTCGGAGCCCATACGGCCGGACATGCGCGTGCCCTTGAACACGCGGCCCGGGGTGGCGCAGCCACCGATGGAACCCGGACGGCGGTGCACGGCCTGCGTACCGTGCGACGCGCCCTGGCCGGCGAAGCCGTGACGCTTCATGGTGCCGGCGAAGCCCTTGCCCTTGGAAGTTCCGGTGACGTCGACGTAGGCGCCGTCCTCGAAGACCTCCGCGGTGAGTTCCTGGCCGACCTCGTACTCGGAGGCGTCCTCGACCCGGAGCTCGACCAGGTGACGGCGCGGCGTGACGCCGGCCTTGTCGAACTGGCCGCGAACCGGCTTGTTGACCTTGCGCGGCGCGATGGCACCGTAGGCGAGCTGCACGGCGTTGTAGCCGTCGCGCTCCTCGGTACGGATCTGCGTGACCACGTTCGGTCCGGCCTTGACGACGGTCACCGGGACGACCCGGTTGTTCTCGTCGAAGACCTGGGTCATGCCGAGCTTGGTGCCCAGGATTCCCTTGATCTGGTTAGTCATGTGTTGTCTCCGCTGCGTCTTTCACAAGCTCGCTGTAATCGAATGTCACTGAATGTTGACGTCGACGCTTGCCGGGAGATCGATGCGCATGAGCGCGTCGACGGTCTTCGGCGTCGGGTCGAGGATGTCGATGAGCCGCTTGTGCGTCCGCATCTCGAAGTGCTCGCGCGAGTCCTTGTACTTGTGCGGCGAGCGGATGACGCAGTACACGTTCTTTTCAGTGGGCAACGGCACCGGGCCGACCACGCGGGCACCCGTACGGGTCACCGTCTCGACGATCTTGCGCGCAGATGCGTCGATCGCCTCGTGGTCATAGGCCTTGAGCCTGATGCGGATCTTCTGTCCCGCCACGCTTAGTGTCCTTTTCTTGCCGCGTTTCGTGATCCCCGGCGGAGCCGGGAAATCACCTCGTCTGCACAGTTCCCCGAGGAACGGCGACCGAGAACAGCACTCGAAACACAGTGCGAGCCGGACGTATCCGATCCGCTTGCCGCTGTTCATCTGTCATTGTTCTCCGGCCCACGCGGTCGGGCGTGTCGGCCCGCCGCTCATTCCCCGGCGTCGAGACTCGTAGGCTTCGACACCGCAAGGAACGGAACCGGCTGTGCTCGCAGGAGCACACAGGGGTACTGCTTCCGTCTTGCATGTGGCCGCGACCAGGCCGTGAGGCTCGATCCGCGACTGTCACGTCTTTCCCGATCCGAGCCGCGAAACATCCATGGCCCGGTCAAGGCAACCCGACCAGTATGCAGGAGCACGGCCGAGAGTTCAACTCACGACGGTGCGTGATGTGCGCCTCCACAGGGCACGCCGCGCGGTCGGGTCTGCGCGATCGAGCCTGGCCGATGGGTTCCTCGGCAGTGTCCGTACCGGCGCAGCCGCTCCATCGTATCCGCCGGGACGGGACCGGGGTCGGGAGGGGCCTGCGCGATCGCGGTCGGGGAACGGAGGCGGTCGCGTCCCACGAGCGGCTGCTGCAGGCACTGCGCCGCGACGACGTCGAAGCCGCCGGGCGCGCGCACCTCACCGACGGGCCCGCCGCCTCGTCGATCATCGCGACGATCTCGGCGTCCAGTCCTGACCTGCGGACGCGGACGAGCGTGTCCGTCCGCACCTCCCGGAACCGTGCGTCCCGGTACGATTCCGACGGTGACGGACCGACCCGTCCCCGACAGGGACCGAGATCTACGGCGGGGTGTGATGTGAGCGATCACGACCAGGCAGTTCTCGTAGAGGACGTCCACAAGTCCTTCGGCGAGGTCCACGCGCTCGACGGGATCAGTTTTTCCGCACCGCCGGGCCGCGTCCTCGGCATTCTCGGCCCCAACGGTGCCGGCAAGACCACGATGGTCAAAGTGCTGTCGACCCTCCTGCGGCCCACCTCGGGTCGCGCCGTGGTCGCCGGGCACGACGTGGTGACCGAGGCCGCTGCGGTCCGGCGTTCGATCATGATGACCGGTCAGTTCGCCGCGCTCGACGACACCCTCACCGGTCGCGAGAATCTGATCCTGTTCGGTCGCCTGATGGGGCTCGACAAGAAGTCCGCCACGCGACGGGCCGACGAACTGCTCGAGGAGTTCGATCTCGTCGACGCCGGTCGCCGCCCCGTGAAGGGCTATTCCGGCGGCATGCGCCGACGGGTCGACATCGCGTGCGGCCTCGTGGTCCGCCCCAAGGTGGTCTTCCTCGACGAGCCCACCACCGGACTCGACCCGCGTAGCCGGCAGGGTGTGTGGTCGCTGGTGGCGGCACTCAAGGAGCAGGGCATCACGGTGTTGCTGACGACGCAGTACCTCGAAGAAGCGGATGTGCTGAGCGACAACATCATCGTCATCGACAAGGGGACGGTGATCGCGGAGGGCACCGCGAACCAGTTGAAGTCGTCCGCAGGCGGCACCCATTGCGAGATCGTCCCGGTCGACCCGCGCGCGATACCCGAGCTCCTCCGGGCACTCGACGGTCTCCTCCCGCGGGATCCGAGGAAGGGCACGGTCCCCGAGACGGATCGGGTGTCCGTTCCGGCGCCCGGCGGCGCCGCGACCCTCACCGAGGTGCTGCGGCGTATCGAACCCCTGGGTGTCGAGCTCGCCGACATCGGCCTGCGGCGGCCCTCCCTCGACGACGTCTTCCTCCGGCTCACCGGGCACTCGGCGTCCACTCCGGACGGTCACGCTCCGGGAGCGTCCACCCCGGACGGCTGTGATCCGGAAGCGTCCGACACCGACCCGACCGCGCTCGCCCAGGGAACCGCTGCGCCTCCGTCCGAGCGAGCGGGACCTGCCCCGGCAGGGGAACGACCGTGACCGCCCGCACCGACGAGGTGACGGTGGCAAGCTCACCGGAGTCCTCCTCGTTCGCTCCTCCGTCACGCCGGGGCGGCGCGCACCGCCGGATCACCCCGTCCTCGCTCGACCAGTGGTGGGTGCTGACGGTCCGTTCGCTGCGCACGATGGCCAGATACGGCGAGCTGGTCCTCGCGGTCCTGGCACCGTTCGTCTTCGGCCTGGGTTTCTACCTGCCGCTCAAGTTCGTCATGCAGCTGCAGGGCATCGACTACGCGCAGTTCCTCATGCCCATCATCGTGTTGCAGTCGATGGCGTTCACCGCCATCTCCGCGGCGCAGCTGGCGGCGCAGGAGGGCACGACCGGTGTGACCTCCCGCCTGCAGACGATGCCCGTCGCCGCCGCGGCGCCGTTGGCGTCGCGGATGACGGCGAGCACGGTGCGATCGGTCATCTCCCTGGCGGCCGCGATCGGATTCGGTTATCTGATCGGTTTCCGTTTCTCCGCAGGGCTCGGGCAGGCGGTGTTGTTCTGCGCGACCGCACTGATCATCAGCGTGCTGTTGTGCCTGGGCGCCGATGCGATCGGCTGTCTGTCCCGGAGCCCCGAAGCGACCGCGCAGGCGCTGACCCTGCCGCAGTTGATCCTCGGGATGCTGTCGTGCGGTTTCGTGCCCGAGGAAGGGTTCCCCGAGTGGATCAGGCCGTTCGTCCGCAACCAGCCGATCTCCCAGTTCTCCTTCGCGATGCGCGACATGGCCCAGGACGGGGTGACCTGGGAGGTCTTCCGCCCGAGTCTGTTCTGGATGATCGGGCTGGCCGTGATCTGCATTCCGGGGGCCGTATGGGCCGCGACGAGACGGGCGTGAGGCGATGAGCGGAACCGTCGAGACGTCGCGGGGGCCGGGCCACGGCTTCGCCTACCCGGAGCCGGATCGCATCCGCGGCGAGCGTTCGCTCGGTGCCCTGTGGGAGCACAGCCGTCTCCAGTGCGGACGGCTGCTGCTGAGGTGGGCCCGCGATCCCGCCACGATGATCCAGGCGCTCGTCTATCCGGCGCTGACGCTCGTGATGTTCCGTATCGTGCTCGGTGACAGCATCACTGCCGCGACCGGATATTCGTCGATCTTCGGCACCGTCCCCATGATCGTGCTCGTCGGCGCGATGTTCGGTTCGGTGGTCAGCGCGGTGGGATTGCGCACCGAACGTGATTCCGGCCTGCTGAGCCGATTCCACACGCTGCCCGTTCATCGTTCGGCGGGGCTCGTGGGCCGGTTGACGGCCGAGATGGTGCGCGTGTTCGTCACCTCTCTCGTGATCTTCGCCGCCGGCATGGCGCTGGGCTTCCGGTTCACCCAGGGCCTCGGTCCCACCCTGCTCATCCTCGTGGTCCCACTGATCTTCGGTCTGGGCTTCGCGATGATGGTGACCGCCCTGGCGACCCTGCCGGGGCGCACACCCCTGGTCGAGACCGTCTCGATCCTGTGCACCCTGCTCATGTTCTTCAACTCGGGGTTCGTGCCGGTCATGGCGTATCCGAGCTGGTTGCAACCCATCGTGGCGAACCAGCCGATGTCCTGCGCGATCGACACGATGCGCGCGCTGGCGATGGGAGGGCCTGTCGCCGAGCCCTTCCTGAAGACGGTCGCGTGGTCGGTGGGGATGGTGGCGGTCTTCGTGGTCCCCGCCGTCGTCGGTTACCGGCGCTCGGCCGAACAGAATTGATCTTCCGCTGCCCGGAACGTCCCCCGACGGGCTGCTAACCTACTCGGCGATCCCCCAACCAGCACGAACATACGATCCCCATGTTCGTCGAGGAGTACCGATGATCCGTGCGCGTCGCAGCGTCGTAGCCACAGCCACTGCTGCCCTCGCCCTTGCGTCGTCGATGTTCGCCACCCCGGCGATATCGGCGGCCGATCCTGCCCCTGCCGCGCCGGCCGAGCCGGCGCCTACCATCACCGTGCCCGATCCGGTTCCCCTGCCCACCTCGGCAGACGCTCCGGGGAGCCCCCTCGCGACCCTGTTGAGCACGATGGGCGAGGGGGTCGAGGGAGCCAACGACCTCGGTTGCGTCCCGTCGCCGGACCATCCCCGGCCGGTCGTCCTCGTGCACGGCACCGGGACGGGCATGTACCCCACATGGGTCTACGTCGCTCCCGAACTCGCACGGCTCGGCTACTGCGTATACGCGTTGAACTACGGCGCTGCGCAGGGATACTTCGATCCCGAGCGCACGGTCTGGGGTGTCTCGGACATCGAACGGTCCGCCGTGGAACTCGGAACGTTCGTCGATGCCGTTCGCGAGCACACCGGCTCCGAACAGGTGGATCTGGTCGGCCACTCGCAGGGCGGCGTCGTCTCCCGTCAGTACCTCAAGTTCGAGGGTGGGACGGACGCGACGGATCCCTCCCGCAACCGGGTCCGGAACCTCGTCATGCTGGGCGCGACGAATCACGGCACCACCTTCAACGGCCTGCAGCAGCTGTACACGGTGCTCGCGGTGCTCGGCGTGACGAACGGCAACGATGCCGTGGCCGAGTTGCTGTTCCGCGGGAGCAATCTCGGCGCGGCCGGGCAGCAGCAGCTGATCGGGTCGCGCATGCTCAGCAATCTCAACGAGGGTGGCGACACGCTTCCCGGCGTGACCTACACCTCGATCGCGACGCGCCACGATCAGATCGTCACACCGCCCGAGAGCTCGTTCCTGCGCCCGGGACCGGACGCCGAGGTCCACAACGTGTGGGTTCAGGACGGCTGCCCGGCTTCGCCCGCCGACCACTCCACGATCCTCGTACGACCCGAATCACTCCACCTCGTGAAGTCGGCGCTCGACCCCGGATACGCTGCGGCCCACGCGGTGCCGTGCGACCTACCCGAGAACGGATAGCGTCGGCGACCTCGGTCGCCACGGCCACCCGGCGATTCGCTCGTCGACACGGAAAGGCCCCTACCGCCCGGAAGCGGTAGGGGCCTTTCCGGTCGGTCACACGAACCGACCGACGAGGACGGTCAGAGGCCGAGGGCCTTCTGCAGCACCGGCCACGAGTCCTTCAGATCGTCCTGCCAGTAACCCCACGAATGGGTGCCGGAGTCGCGGAAGTTGTAGGTGGCGGGGATGTCCAGCTCGTCGAGGCGGGTACGGAGGTTGTGCGTGCAGTAGTTGGTCGCCGCTTCGATGACGCCGCCGACCACGATCTGGTTGGCGAGCACGTCGACCTGGCCGTCGATCTCCGGACCGTTCAGGGTGTCGTAGCGCCCCGGCAGGCCCGTGCCGTTGGAGATGTAGAGATCGAGACCGCGCAGCTCCTCGGCGTGCACGTAGGGATCGTTCTCGGCCCAGGCCGGATCGTTCAACTCACCCCACATGTTGCGGGTGTCGCCGCCACCCCAGGTCTCGACGACGAGCTTGACGAACTGCTGCCCGATCGGGTCGGAGGTCTGGGCGCAGCCGCTGTACGCCGCGACGCCCTGGTACAGGCCGGGTGCAGCGATGGGCAGCTGCAGGACCGACGTACCCGAGGACGACAGACCCGCGATCGCGTTGATACCGTTCGTACCGAGCGCCGCGTCGATCAGCGGCGGGATCTCCTTCGTCAGGAAGGTCTCCCACTTGTTGACACCGAGAACCGGGTCCTCTTCCTTCCAGTCGGTGTAATAGCTCCACTTGCCACCGACCGGGGAGACGACGTTGACGTTCTTGTCCTTCATGAACTCGATCGCGTCGGTGCGGAAGCGCCAGGTCGCGCTGTCCTCGCCACCACCGGCTCCGTTGAGGAGATACAGCGTCGGGCGCGGCTCGCTGGTGTCGGCGGGACGCCAGACGTCGAGCAGGATCTCCTTGTCCATCGAGGCGGAGTAGACGTAGACGAGCAGCTGCTGCTCGCCGTAGTTTTCGATACGGGTGATCTTCGAGCCGTTTTCGCTGGTCACCGACTGGAGCGGCTGTTGGCTCTCGGCCACAGGGTCTGCCGGCTGGGCAATTGCCGGAGCCACCGACAACGCAGCCGAGAAAACTGCGCATGCCGCGCCGACGGTCAGTACGCGAAGTCGTCCGGATCCTCGCATCGGATGCCTCATACGGTTCTCTCACCTTTTCGAATAGGCAGTGGTGGTCGGCGTCGGGCGCGGTGCGGTCCGATGCTCGAACGGAACCTACCCGATGGCGGCCTACGTACAGTTACATGCGTCGTCGTCCGGGAGCAACTCGTTACATCCACTCCCTGTGGAGGTGTTCCTCGAGCACCGGCCCGATCGCTGCCAGCGACTCGGGTGTGGTCATCGCGCCGTGCACACAGTCGATCGGAACGTCCGAGATGGTGCCGGTCACCAGGTGCGACCAGCGTCCCGCGGCACCGTCCTGGGCGGGCGGATGATCGGCCGCGCTGAAGTACATCAGGTCTCCTTCGAACACCCCTGGGGTGTGCGACGCGATGAGTTCCGCCGATCGCAGCGCACTCTCGTACAGATTGCGGAAACGCTCCGCGGTGAGCGTGACCATCTCCTGCGGAACGGTCTCCATCACGCGCTGGAGGTGCTCGTCCGACAGGCTCGTCACGTCGGCCGAGTCGTCGAGGACGACGCCGATCTGTTCGAGCTCGTCGCGGATCGCTCCCCGGAAGTCGCCGACATCGAGATTCAGATGGCTGTCGAGCATGGCGAGGCAGTCGACGCTCTCCCCCGCCGCCTGCAGTTGCACGGCCATCTCGTGCGCGAGCACACCACCGAGCGACCAGCCCATGAGGTTGTACGGACCGTGTGGCTGCACCGTCCGGATCTCCTCGACGTATCGCGCCGCCATCCCGGCCAGGGAGTCCGGCAGGTATCCGTCCTCCGACAGCGCCTTCGACTGGATGCCGTAGATCGGCCGATCGTGCACGAAGCGGGTCAGGCCCGAGTACGTCCACGCGAGTCCGTACATCGGATGGACACAGAACAGTGGGGCCCGGGAACCGCGTGCCCGGAGCGGGAGCAGCACCTGCATCGCACTGTCGGCGAAGGGATCGAACTCCTCGCCGGCGTCGCGTTCGGCCGAGATGCGTCCTGCCAGTGCAGCGACGGTGGGGTCGGTGAACAACCACTGGACGCGGACGTCGGCGCCCACGCTGTCGCGGAGCCGGCTCGCGACCTGCGTCGCATTCAACGAGTTGCCGCCGAGCGCGAAGAAGTCGTCGTCCACACCGACTTTCTCGACGCCGAGGACCTCCTCGACGACGCCTGCGACGAGCTCCTCGAGCGGAGTACGCGGCGCCGTGTACGCGACGGTGTCGATCACCGGGGTGGGCAGCGCCTTCCGGTCGAGCTTGCCGTTGGCGTTGAGCGGCAGTTCGCGCAAGGGCACGAGGACCGCAGGCACCATGTACGACGGCAGCGAATGCCGCGCATGCACGGCGAGTTCGCCGACATCCAGCGACGATCCTTCGGCAGCGACGACATAGGCCGCGAGACGGTCGCCTCCGTCCGGTCCCGCGACGACGGTGACCACGGCGCGCGCCACCTCGGGTCGCGATACGAGCACTGCTTCGATCTCACCGAGCTCGATGCGCTGCCCGCGCAGTTTGACCTGGAAATCGGACCGGCCGAGGTAGTCGAGTCTGCCGTCCTCCCTCCACCGGACGAGGTCTCCGGTGCGGTACAACCGCGCTCCGGTGTTGCGGGGATCGGCGACGAAACGCTCCGCCGTGAGAACCGCTGCGTGGGCGTATCCGCGGGAGAGTTGCACTCCCCCGACGTACAGTTCGCCGACGCTTCCGACCGGCACCGGCCGGAGCCGGCTGTCGAGTACGTGCACCGTCGTGTTGGCGACCGGTGCACCGATCGGCACCGGCCGGCCGTGCACTCGGGCCGTGTCCACACTGGTGACCACGGTTGCTTCCGCAGGGCCGTACCAGTTGACGAGTGCCGCCGTGCCGATCGCCCGGTAGGCGTCGACGGTGTCGGCGGTCAGTTCCTCCCCGGCCGCGAAGACGTACTTCAGCGATGCGAGGTCGCCGGCATCCGCGGACTCGCAGAAGACATCGAGCATGGACGGCACGAAATGCACCGAGCTCACCGACCGGCGACGGATCGTCTCGGCGAGATACTGCGGGTCGCGGTGCCCGTCGGGCCGGGCCACCACGACCGTCGCCCCGGTCTGCAACGGCCAGAACAATTCCCATGTGGAGATGTCGAAGGTGACGGGAGTCTTGTGCAGGACCACATCCCCCACGGAATGCGGGAATGTGCGCTGCGCCCAGCGGAACTGGTTGGCGACCTGCCGGTGGGTGATCTGGACGCCCTTGGGACGGCCCGTCGACCCCGACGTGTAGATCACGTAGGCCGTGTTGTCGGGCCTCAGGGAGCCGAGCCGTTCGCAGTCGTCGAGGGGGTGAGAGGGCAGGTGACCGAGGTCGAGGCGGTCCACGTCGATCACCGGAACGGTCGTCGCGACGTCGACACCGTCACGGCTCGTGGTGAGGACGCATGCGGGACGCGCCCCGTCGAGTACGAGCGCGGTGCGATCGGCGGGATGATCCGGGTCGATGGGTACGTACCCACCACCGGCTTTGACGATCGCGTAGATCGCGAGCGGCAGTTCGAGCGAGCGCCGCATCGCCACCGCGACGAGCGTCTCCGGCCCCACGCCCAGTGCGACGAGGTGCCGGGCGAGCCGGTTGGCTTCCGCGTCGAAGGTCGCGTAGTCCCACTCGGTCTCCTCGAACACGAGCGCCGGCACCTGTGGGGTGCGGGCCGCCTGCTCCTCGAACAACGACACCAGCGTCGCCTCGTCGAGCAGTTCGGGGACGTCCGTCGCATTCCATCGGTCGAGACGCGCCCGATCGTGTCCGGTCGACACGTCGAGCTGCCCGATCCGCCGGTCGACCGACTCGGCGAACGCGTCGAGCACGACCTCCAGCCGGCCGGCCACGTCGCGCGCGAAGGTCCCGCCGATCACGTCCTCCAGATACTTCACCGTCACCCGAACCCGGTCGTCGGCGACCACCATGAGTGTCAGCGGATAGTGTGTGCCGCTGGCCGCGTCCACGGCGGCGACGTCGAGACCGATGCCGGAACGCGCCTCCGACAGGGCGGCCGCGTCCACCGGGAACGATTCGAAGACCACGAGCGAGTCGAACAGTGCGTCCGCACCGGCCGACTCCTGGATCTCGGCCAACCCGAGATAGTGGTGGTCGAGGAGCGCGCCCTGTTCGCGTTGCACCGTCGACGCCAGGTTCGCGACGGTCTCGTCCGGGTCGATGCGCACCCGGACGGGGACGGCGTTGAGGAACAGGCCGACCATCGACTCGATACCGGGTAGCTGTGGCGGACGTCCGGATACGGTGGCGCCGAAGACGACGTCGTCGCGGTCGGTCATCCGGGAGAGCAACAGCCCCCATGCCGTCTGCACCATGGTGTTGAGGGTGACGCCGAGTCGGCGCGCCGTCGCGGACAGCTTCGCCGTGGTGTCCGGCGTGAGTTCGAAACCGGCTTCGCCGATGCCCGCCTCGATCCCGCGAGCGGTGTCGAGCGTGGTGATCGTCGTGGGACCGTCCAGGCCGTCGAGCGAGCGCTTCCATGCCTCCCTCGATTCGGCGTGATCCCGTGCGTGCAGCCACTCGAGATAGTCCCGATAGGGAGCGACGGGCGGCAGCACGGCCGGATCCGCGTCGGCTGCGTACAGCACGAGCATGTCGCGCATCAGCAGCGGCATCGACCAGCCGTCGATGAGGATGTGATGGCTCGTGACGAGCAGATCGACACGGTCCGAGGCGGCACGGAACAGGGTGAACCGCAGCAGCGGGGCGCGGTCCATCACGAAATGCGTTGCGAGATCCTCTGCTTTCGCCTGCTCGATGCGCGCGTCGATCGCGTCCGGGTCGCCGGCCTCGGTGACGTCCACCTCACGCCACGGAACCTCGATCCCGCGCTGCACGACCTGCACCGGCACACCGCTGCGCGTCGTGGTGAACGCCGCGCACAGGTTGGGGTAACGGTCGAGCAGGGTCTGTGCGGCCCGGTGCAAGCGGGCGGTGTCGAGATCACCGCGGAGACGGAGCACGAACTGGGTCGTGTACACGTCGACGCCGTCGCTCGCGAGCAGGGCGTGGAACAACATGCCCTGCTGCAGCGGGGTGAGCGGCCACACGTCCTCGAGGCCCGGGTACCGCTGCTCCCATATCTCGATGTCGTCGGCATCCGCGTCGACGAGGGGCAGGTCGGAGGGGGTGAGTCCGCCGATACCGGGTTGTGCCGCGTACCGGGCGAGTGCGTCCACCGTCGCGGTCCATGTCCGGACCACGTCGGCGAGTTCGTCTTCGTGGACGCGCGCGGGATCGGCGGTGAGGGTCACGGCGAGTTCCCCCGCAACCGACGAGGCGTGGATTTCGAGCCGATGTTCCGGTGCGGTACGGAAGACGGGCCGGATCCCGTACTCGGCGGACAACCGCCAGGCCTCACGCATGTCCCCGGCGCGTGGTTCGCCGTGCAGGGTCACCATCGTGTCGGGACCAGCCGTCACCGCGTCGTCGGGCGACCGGCGCAGCGCCGCACGGAGTTGTTCCTTGACGGCCTTGACGAGTGGGGCCGCCCCTTCGGGCCCGGTGAGTTCCCCGACCCCGTCCAGGTCAATGCGCGCCGGATACTGCACCTGCAGGCCGCCGACCGTCCGGGACGTACCGGCCGCAGATGCGAGTCGTCGCCCGTCGGCGCCCACCACGAGATCGACCTGTGTCGACCCGCCGGTGCCGGTGACCGCGACCGCAGCGACCGCGACGAGCACGTCGATCGGTTCGGCGCGGAAGGCCGCAGCCAGATCGGCGAAGACGGATGCGGTGTCCGAGGCCGAATGACGGACGGTGGCCCCGAGGGGAGCCCGCTCGTCCGAATCCGCAGTCGTGACTCTCGTCACCGGCGCGGCCGGAGGCGTCGCGAACGTGTTCGACCATGCCCGCGCCGAGACCTTCTCGGCCGCCACGGTGGGGGTGCGACCGGCGGCACGGGCGGTCCAGGCGGCGGCCAGATCGTCGGCGAGCACCTGCCACGACACTCCGTCGACGGCGACCGCGTCGCCGACGGCCACGAGCAGATCGGAGTCACCGGCGGACACCCGGACGAATTGCACGACGATGCCGGCAGCCGGGTCCAGCCGGTCTGCGGCCTCCCACACGACGCGGTCGACGATCTCCTCGAGCGCAAGGGGGCCTTCGATCACCTGGTGCCGCAACACCTTCGAGATATCGAGGGCCGACGCGGCAACGACCCGCGGGGACTCGTCGACCTCGCGCGGCACGACCAGACGTAGCAGCGGATGCGCCGCGAGTACAGCGGTCAGGCACTCGGCCGGCCCGTCGTCGTCGACTCCGCCCGGCATCTCGATGACGACACTCGTGACACCGGGGTGCCCGCCTGCGCGAACACGCGCGATCTCGGGTGTCCGAGGAGCGGTGTCCTCGGCTGCAGGATCCGCCTCCGCCTCCCCTGCCTCCGTGGCAGCCCCGGCATCGACGAGTTCGGCGAGCGCCGCGACCGTCTTCCGTTCGAAGACGTCGCGCGGGCTCAGTTCGAATCCGAGCGCCCGGGCTCGGGCGACGAACTGGATGGACACGATACTGTCGCCACCGAGGGCGAAGAACGAGTCGTCGGCGCCGATCTCGTCGACACCGAGGATCTCGGCGAAGATCCCGGCGATCGCGGTCTCCGCCGGAGTCGACGGTGCGCGACGCTCCGTGGAAGCGAACACCGGTTCCGGCAGGGCCTTCTTGTCGAGCTTGCCCACCGGGGTCAACGGCACCCGGTCGATGACGACGACGGCCGTGGGCACCATGTAGTCGGGCAGTGACCCGGCCACGAACCCGAGCAGTTCGTCGGTGTCGACGGTCCGCGCTTCGCACGGCTTGACGTAGGTCACGAGAACTACGGCGCCGGCTGCGGTCTCGTGCCCGAGAGTAGCCGCGAAGTCGACGTCCGGATGTGCGACGAAGGCCGCGTCGACCTCCCCCAGCTCGATCCGGAACCCGCGGATCTTGACCTGCTGGTCGGCACGTCCGACGTACTCGAGTTCTCCGCCTGCGGCCCAGCGGACGAGATCGCCCGTGCGGTACAGGCGTTGCCCGTCGCCGAACGGGGATGCGACGAACCGTTCCGAGGTGAGCCCGGCCCGGCGGTGATATCCGCGGGTCAGCGCCGGTCCCGAGAGGTAGAGCTCGCCGGTGACGCCGAGCGGGACGGGATGCAGCCGGGCATCGAGCACGTGCGCACCCACACCGCGCAACGGATGACCGATAGGCATCGCGCCTCCCGGCACGAGCGGTTCGGAGCTGGTGGTGATACACGTGGTCTCGGTCGGGCCGTACACGTTGTAGAACCGACGGTCGCTTCCCCACCGGGTCACCAGATCGGAGGAGTACGCCTCGCCGCCGACCATCACCGCCTCGAGTTCACCGAGGCCGGACGGATCGACGGTGGCCAGCGCGGCCGGAGTGACGAAGGCGTGCGTGACGGCCTCGCGCCGCAGGACGGCCGCAAGTTCCTCGCCGCCGTAGATCGCGGGCGGCACGATCACCATCGTCGCTCCCGCTCCGACCGCGAGAAGCATCTCGAGCACGGACGCGTCGAAGCTCGGTGAAGCGAACTGCAGGGTGCGTGCGTCGGCCGTGATTCGGAAGGTCTCGCATTGCGCGCGTGCGAGATTCGCCAGGCCCGCATGGGTCGAGACGACACCTTTCGGCCGGCCGGTGGAGCCGGAAGTGTAGATGACGTAGGCCGCGTTGCCGACGCGGATCGCGCCGTGCAGTTCCGTCGCCTCGATCGGTTCGGACGACATCCGGTCGCATCTGTCCCGGAACTCGTCGTCGTCGAGCACGAGCCACTCGGCGTCGGGGAGCCTGCCGGCGTGAGCCGAGGAGGTGACGCCGAGACGTGCTCCCGAATCCTCCAGCATGTAGGCGATACGGTCGGCCGGATAGTCGGGGTCGATGGGCACATAGGCCGCCCCCGTCTTGGCGACCGCCCATACCGCCCGGATCATGTCGATCGAGCGTGGGAAGGCGAGGCCGACGAACGTCTCCGGACCGGCACCGTGGTCGAGGAGCACCCGGGCGAGACGGTTCGTCTGCTCGTCCAGCTCGCGATAGGTCAGTGCCTCGTCGCCGCAACGCACGGCGGTGCGGTCCGGCCCCCCCGCCACGGCGAGCGACAGGAGCCGTGACAGGGTCTGCGGCTCGACCGATTCGGCGCCACGCACTCCCGCGAGACGTGCACGTTCGTCGGCGTCGAGGATGTCCACGTCGCCGATCGCCCGGTCGGTGTCGGTGAGGACACCGTCGAGGAAACGCACGAAGCGACGCGCGAAGCCGTCGATCGTGTTCTCGTCGAACAGGTCTCGCGCATACGAGAACTCGGCTGCCATACCGGCCGGTTCGCCGGCCTGATCGAATTGTTCGGCGAGGGTGAGCGACAGGTCGAATTTGGCGACGTCGATATCGGAATCCACGATGCCGAAACTCAGGCCCGGCAGATCGAAACCGGTCCGGCCCAGGTTCTCGAAGGAGAGTGCGACCTGGAACAGTGGCTGCCGCGCGGTGGACCGTTCCGGCGCCAGGATCTCGACCAGTCTCTCGAACGGGATATCGGCGTGTGCGAACGCATCGAGATCCGTCTCACGTACCTCGGCGAGCAGGTCGGCGAACGACCGGTCGCCACGCGGCGCGGTCCGCAGCACGAGAGTGTTGACGAACATACCGATCAGGTCGTCGAGTTCCTCGTGTCCGCGGCCGGCGACGGGCGTACCGATCGCGATGTCGACGTCACCGGTGATGCGGTGCAGGAAGCCGGCGAGTGCGGCGTGCAGCACCATGAACAGGGTCGCGTTGTGCGTGCGGGCGACCTCGGTGAGCCCGTGATGGGTCGACGGGTCGACGACGAAGCGCACCTTGCCACCTCGCATCGACTGCACGGGCGGGCGCGGACGATCGGTGGGCAGGGCGATCTCGTCGGCGATCCCGGCGAGGGCGTTCTTCCAGTAGGCCGCCTGTCCGGCGAGGACCGAGGCGGGATCGTCCTCCGAACCGAGCATCCGTCGCTGCCACAGAGCGAAGTCGGCGTACTGGATCGGGAGTGCCGCCCAGGCGGGCACCGCGCCCGTCGAGCGTGCGCTGTAGGCGACCACGAGGTCTCGCGTGAGCGGCCCGACCGACCAGCCGTCGGCGCTGATGTGGTGCACCACCGTCACGAGGACGTGCTCGGTCGCGGCGAGACGGAACAGCGCGAGCCGGACCGGGATCTCGGTGGTGACATCGAAGCCGCGCGCGACGATGTCGTGTACCCGGGCCGGCAGGTCGGTCTCGGTCACGTCGACGGGTTCGAGGCGAACGGTGGCCTCCACTGCCGGGAGGATCTGCTGGATCGGACCTTCCGTCCCGCGCGGATATCGCGTACGGAGGGTCTCGTGTCGCGCCACGACGTCGTTGACGGCGTGCTGCAGGGCCTCGGCGTCGAGCGATCCGGACAGCCGCACCGCCGCGGCGACGTTGTAGGCGGGCGAGGACGTGTCGAACTGGTTGACGAACCACATCCGCTGCTGCGCGAGCGAGAGGGGAATCTCCACCGGGCGAATCACCGGGACGAGAGGTTCGTGGTGTTCGACCGCGGAGAACTGCTCGAGGCGGGCAGCGAGCGCACCCACGCCGGGGGCCTCGAACAGTGCGCGGACGGGAACGCGCAGTCCCGACGTCTTACCGAGACGCGCGACGACCTGGGTGGCGAGCAACGAGTTGCCGCCGAGATCGAAGAAGTCGTCGTCCAGACCGATGCGGTCGACGCCGAGCACATCCGCGAACACACCGGCCACGGTCTGCTCGATCGTCGTGGTCGGGGCGCGGAACTCCGTGGACTCGAAGACGGGCGCGGGAAGTGCTGCGCGGTGGAGCTTTCCGTTGGCGGTCAGCGGAAGCTCGGTCAGAACGACGAACGCCCCGGGGATCATGTATCCGGGCAGTTCCCGGGCGAGAGCCTCGGCAACCCGGCCGGTGTCGACGACCGCACCGGCAGCGGGAACCAGGTACGCGACGAGCCGATCACCGAGACGCGCATCGTGGTGCGCGGTCACGACGGCCGCAGCGATGTCGTCGAGGCGACGGAGTGCCGATTCGATCTCCTCGAGTTCGATGCGGAAACCGCGGATCTTCACCTGGAAGTCGGAGCGGCCCCGGTATTCGATCTCGCCGTCGGTGCGGAGCACCGCGAGATCACCGGTGCGGTACATGCGCGTCCCGGCCGGTCCGAACGGGTCGGCGACGAAGCGGTCCGCCGTCAGGGCCGGTCGATCCTGGTAGCCGCGTGCGAGCTGGATACCGGCGAGGTAGAGCTCCCCGATCACCCCGGCGGGCACCGGATGGAGGCGCCGATCGAGGATGTGGACGCGGGTGTTCCATTCGGGTGTGCCGATGGGCACGACGTGCTCGTCCGCGTCGTCGACCTCGTGCGAGGTGACCGACACGGCGGCTTCGGTCGGGCCGTAGAGGTTGAACAGTGCTGCACGGTGGGTGCGGCGGAACGCGCGAGCGGTCGTGGCCGGCAGCGCTTCACCGATCGCGAGGACGGCGCGCACGGATTCGGGGAGCGACCCCTCCGAGGCGGTCATGAGCATCTCGAGCATCGAGGGCACCAGGTGCACGACGGTGACACCCTGCTCCTGCATCGTGGCAAGCAGATAGTCCGGGTCCTGATGACCGTCCGGTCGTGCCACGACCAACCGGCCGCCTGTGGTGGGCGCCGACCAGAACTCCCACACCGACAGGTCGAACGTCGAGGCGGTCTTGAGAAGCACGACGTCGTCGGGGCCGAGATCGAATTCCTCGGCCTTCCAGAGCAACTGGTTGGTGACGGCGCGGTGGCCGACCGCGACGCCCTTCGGCCGGCCGGTCGACCCGGACGTGAAGATCACGTATGCGAGATCGTCGGGCCGCAGCGGTGAGCTCCGATGCGCGTCGAGTACCGGACCGGACGGATACCTGGCCGTGTCGATCTCGTCGAGGTCGACGATCTTCGGCAGATCGAGGGCGCAGGTCCGGCGAGCGTCGCCGTTCGTGAGGACGACCGTGGGGGCGCTCGTCTCCAGGATGTACTCGACGCGGGCCACGGGCATCGCGGGATCGATCGGTACGTATGCCGCACCCGTCTTCGCGACCGCGTACATCGCGATGGGGAGCTCCGCACAACGCGGCAGGAGGAGCGCGACACGATCCTCCGTACCGACACCCCGCTCGAGCAGCATGTGCGCGAGCCGGTTGACCTCGGTGTCGAGCTCCGCATAGGTCCAGTGCCTGTCACCCGATACGAGAGCCACCGCGTCCGGTCGGCGTGCGACCTGCTCGTCGAACAGGGTCACCAATGTGGCGGAACCGTCCGTGGTCCGGTCGGTGTCGTCGAGCTCGGCGAGCCGTCGCCGATCGGCCTCCCCGAGCAGATCGATGTCGCCCACCACCACGTGCGGGTCGGCGGTCACCGCGCGCAGGACCGTCTCGAGCAGTTCGGTGAACCGCACGACCGTGGACTCGTCGAACAGGTCGGTGGCGTAGGTGACGAAACCGCCGACACCGAGGGGCGATCCGTCCTCGGCGTAATGGTCCGCGACGATGAAGTGCAGGTCGAATTGGGAGATCTCGGTCTCGATGTCGAGACCCGTGACCGTCAGGCCCGGCAGTTCGAGGCTCGACCGCTCGACGTTCTGGAACGACAGGCCGACCTGGAACAGGGGGTGCCGCGCCTGCGATCTGGTGGGGTTGAGGATCTCGACGATCCTCTCGAACGGCAGGTCCGCATTGGCGTAGGCGTCGAGATCGATCTCCCGCACGCGGTCGAGGAGCTCGCCGAATCGCGCGTCGTCGTCCACTCGGGTGCGGAACACGAGCGTGTTGACGAACATGCCGATGACGTCGTCGAGCCGGGCCTCGCCGCGACCCGCGATCGGCGTGCCGACCGCGACGTCGGAACTCGCGCTCAATCGTGACAGGAGGACCGCGAGCGCTGCATGGAACGTCATGAACAGCGACGCCCCGCGCTCGCGCGAGAGAGACGACAGCGCGGAGTGCACGTCCGCCGGGATCCGCAACGGAACGCGGCGGCCCCGCAGGGACTGCACCGGTGGGCGGGGACGGTCGATCGGCAGTTCCAGCTGGTCGGGAAGACCGTCGAGGGTCTCGACCCAGTACCGGATCTGCGCTGCCGCGACGGAATCCGCATCGGATTCGGAGCCGAGCACCTCGCGTTGCCACAGGCTGTAGTCGGCGTACTGCACCGGCAGCGGCGTCCACGACGGACGTTCACCTGCGAGTCGCGACATGTACGCGGTCATCAGGTCGCGGGTGAGCGGCGCCATCGACGACGCGTCGGCACTGATGTGGTGGACGACGAACGCGAGCACGTGGTCGTCGGCATCCAAGCGGAACAGCCTGGCACGAAGCGGGGCATCGGCTGTGACGTCGAATCCGGCGACGGCCAGCGCGGTGACGGCGGCCTCGAGATCGCCGGGGACGACCTCGACCGGTGTCAGGTCGGGAACGGCCCCGGCCGCCGGCAGCACGACCTGCACCGGACCGTCCTCGGACTCCGGGTAGACGGTGCGCAGGATTTCGTGCCGATCGATCACGTCGGCGACCGCGGCTTCGAGAGCCCGGGCGTCGAGAGATCCCGTGATCCGGAGCGCCACCGGCAGGTTGTAGGCCGGCGAGTCCGGATCGAATCGGTTGAGGAACCACATGCGCTGCTGTGCGAGCGACAGTGGCACGCGCTCGGGACGGGGCCGGGCCTCGAGACGGGGCCGGTCCTCACCCGTCCCGCGCGATTCGAGGCGCACGGCCAGCGCCGCGACCGTGGGCGATTCGAACAGTTCCCGAACCGGGACCCGCGTGCCGAGTGCGTCGGAGATCCGTGATGCGACGCGCGTCGCGACGAGCGAGTTGCCGCCGAGTTCGAAGAAGTCGTCGTCGGCACCCACCCGGGCCACGCCGAGCACGTCGGCGTAGACACCTGCCACGATCTCCTCGATCGGGGTACGGGCCGCACGGAACTCGCGTGCTTCGAAGACCGGTGCGGGCAGGGCCTTGCGGTCGAGCTTTCCGCTGGTGTTCAAGGGGAACTCGTCGAGCGCGACGACGGCCGAGGGCACCATGTAGGAAGGCAACGTCTTCTTCACCGCATCGAGCAGCGCCGCCCGGTCGACGGTGTGTCCCGGTGCCGGCACGACGTACGCGACCAGTTGCTCACCGGTGGAGGTGGGCACGACGAGCGCGACTGCCTGCGATACCTCGGCGCAGCCGAGCAGAGCCGTCTCGATCTCGCCGAGTTCGATGCGCTGGCCGCGGAACTTGACCTGGAAGTCGGTGCGACCCAGATAGTCCAGGACGAGCTCTCCCGCAGCGGTACGACGCCACCGCACGAGGTCGCCGGTGCGGTACATCCGGCTCCCCGGTCGTCCGAGCGGACTCGCGACGAACCTGTCGGAGGACAGGTCGGGGCGCTTCTCGTAACCCCGAGCGAGTTGAACCCCGCCGAGATACAGCTCGCCCGGCGTCCCGACCGGTGTGGGAGCCAGGCCCGAGTCGAGGACGTAGACCTGCACGTTCCACTCGGGCACACCGATCGGCACGGCGTGACCGTCGCCGTCGGCCGGCCAGTAGGTCGCCGAGACCGCCGCCTCGGTCGGGCCGTAGAGATTGTGGAGCGCCGCATCGCCGAGCCGGCGGAAGGCCGACACCGTTTCCGGCGGCAGTGCCTCTCCGATGACGAACACGTGCCGCAGGCTCGCGCAGCTGCCGGCGGGTGCCTGTGCGGCGAAGACGGTGAGCATCGACGGGACGAAATCGGTGAGGGTGACGCGGTGGCGTGTGACGGCATCCGCCACCCAGGCGGGGTCGCGATGGGCGTCGTGCGGCGCCACGACGAGGGTGCCCCCGGTGCGCAGTGGCAGGAAGTAGCCCCAGAGGGAGACGTCGAAGGTCGTGGCGGTCTTCTGCAGGTACACATCGCTCCCGGCGATGTCGTACTCGGCAGCCATCCACTCGAGCTGGTTGACGATCGCTTCGTGGGGGACGGACACACCCTTCGGCCGTCCCGTCGAACCCGACGTGAAGATCACGTAGGCCGGTGATGCGGGCTGTACGGTGCCGCGCAGTTCGTCCTCCCGGACAGGATGCGCGTCGTACCCATCCGTCTCCAGGGTGTCGAGGAGGATCGGGGCGATTCCCTCGGGGAGGTCGCCGGTGTCCGCGCTCGTGCTGAGCACACACACCGGTCGGGCGGTGTCGAGGATGTGACCGATCCGGTCGGCCGGATGGTCGGGATCGAGCGGCACGTAGGCACCGCCGGCGGTGACGACCGCGTACATGGCGACCACGAGATCGATCGACCTCCGGATCCCCAGGGCCACGAGCGATTCCGGTCCGACCCCGGACGAGATCAGGTGCCGCGCGAGTCGGTTGACGCGTGCGTCGAACTCGGCATAGGTGAGCGACTCGTCGCCGAAGAGGACCGCGGTGGCTCCCGGGACGCGGTCGACCTGGGCCCGATAGCGTGACAGCAGTGTCCCCGTGTCCGTCGGATGGTCGGTCGCGTTGACCCCGACGGTGAGTGCATGACGCTCGTGCGGGGTCAGCAGGTCGATCTCCCCGACCGGGATGTCGGCGTCGCTCGCGAAGGCTCCGAGCACCGACACGAGGCGCTCCGCCAGGGCGCGAACGGTCGAGTCGTCGAAAAGATCGGTGGCGTAGGTGAACTGGGCTCCGATTCCGGCGGGGCGTCCGTCCACCTCCCGGGGGGTCACCGTGAGCTGGAGATCGAACTTGGCGATGCTTCCGCCGAGATCCACCGGTACGAGCTCGAGATCGCGCAGCGCGAGTTCGGGCTGCGCCATGTTCTGGAAGAACAGGGCGACCTGGAAGAGCGGGTGGTGCCCCGCGGAGCGGACCGGATCGAGGATCTCCACGAGCCGCTCGAACGGCAGATCGGCGTGCGCGAATGCGTCGATGTCGGTATCGCGGACCCGGTGCAGGAGCTCGGCGCAGCTCAGGTCGGGCGTGATGTCGGTGCGCAGCACAAGGGTGTTGACGAACATGCCGATGAGGTCGTCGAGGGCCTGTTCGCCACGCCCGGCGACGGGTGTGCCGATAGCGATGTCGCGTGCGCCCGAGATCCTCGACAACAACACCGCGAAGGCTGCGTGGACGACCATGAACGGCGAACATCCCGCTGCCCGGCCGAGTTCGGCGACGGCCGCGTGCAGTGCCGGATCGATCTCGAAATCGACGGTGGCGCCGCGACCCGACGCCTCGACCGGCCGGGGCCGGTCCGTAGGGAGTTCGAGCCGGTCCGGTAGGTCGGCGAGAACTGACGTCCAGTACGCGATCTCCTTCGCCACCGGAGAATCGGGATCGTCCTCGGAGCCGAGCACCGCACGCTGCCACAGGGTGTAGTCGGCGTACTGCACGGCGAGCGGTTGCCACCCGGGGACCGCTCCGGCGGTGCGGGCGAGGTAGGCGGTGACGAGGTCGCGTACGAACGGTTCGGTGGACGCCCCGTCTGCGGCGATGTGGTGAACGACGATGACCAGGACGTGCTCGTCGAGCGCGACCCGCAGGAGTTCGAGCCGCAGCGGCACCTCCGTCGTCACGTCGAAACCGGCCGACACGGTGCGCAGGACGCGGTTCTCCACTTCGGAGACCGGGACGTCCTCGACACGCACCGTCGGGGTGGCCGCCGACGGGGGAAGGATCACCTGACTGCCCACCCCGTCGCGATCGGGGTAGACGGTGCGGAGCGTTTCGTGCCGATCCACGAGGTCGGCGATCGCCGCGCGGAGCGCGTCGACGTCGAGCGCCCCGCGCAACCGGAGCGCGACGGGGATGTTGTTCGCTGCCGAGCCGGTGTCGAACCGGCTGAGGAACCACATCCGTTGCTGGGCGAGCGACAGCGGAATCGTCTCGGGCCGCGTACCGGCGGTGAGCGGGATACGGCCGCCGGTGCCGAGGGGTTCGATCAGCGCGGCGAGCGCAGCCACGGTCGAGCCCTCGAACAACAGTCGGGCCGGCACACGGGTGTCGAGGCGTTCACCGAGCCGGGCCGCCACCCGGGTCGCCACGAGCGAGTTGCCGCCGAGATCGAAGAAGTCGTCGTCGAGACCCACCCGTTCCAGGCCGAGCAGCGTCGCGAACTCCTCGGCGACAGCGATCTCGGTATCCGTGACAGGCGGGCGGAACTCGACGGTCACCGGATCGGGGTCCGGCAGCGCCGCGCGATCGACCTTGCCGGACGGCGTCAGCGGGATCTCGTCCAGTACGACGATCACCGACGGAACCATATGCGACGGGAGAACGTTCGATATCTCTTCGGTAACCACGCGGGTGTCGATCCCCACCCCCTCCGAGGAGTGCAGGTAGGACACCAACTGCGCTTGACCCGCCGGCGTCTCGCGACCCACCGTCATCGCGAAATCGACTCCGTCACAGGCGGCGAGCGCTGCGTCTATCTCACCGAGTTCGACTCGGAAACCGCGGATCTTGACCTGGAAGTCGTTGCGTCCCAGGTAGATCAATTCGCCGTTCGTGCCGCGGGAGGTACGGACGAGATCGCCGGTACGGTAGAGCCTGGTACCGCCCGGTCCTGCGACGAATCGTTCTGCGGTCAGACCGGGGCGTCCCCGATAGCCTCTGGCCAGAGCCGTCCCGGACACGTACAGTTCACCGGCCACGCCGGGAGCGACCGGATTCAGGCGGGCGTCGAGGACGGACGCGCTCAGATTGCGAACCGGCGTACCGATCGTCACAGGCCGTCCCGGTTCGAGCGGCCCGCTGCAGTGCGTCATGATCGTCGACTCGGTCGGTCCGTAACCGTTGAAGAATCGGCGCCCGGGTGCCCAGCGCTCCACGACATCCGGCGGACATGCCTCACCAGCGGAGAGCACCATCTCCAGATCGGTCAGAGTGCTCGGGTCGATCGAGGTCAGCACGGCCGGGGTGATCACGGCGTGCGTCACGCGCTCGCGGCGTAGCAGTTCGGCGAGCTCGTCCCCGCCGAACACGGTGGGCGGTGCGACGACCATGGTCGCGCCGACGGAGATCGTCATCAGCCATTCGAAGACCGACGCGTCGAAGCTCGGCGACGCCACGTGCAGCACGCGCGACTGCGGTGTCAGATCGAAGCGTGCCGCGACTTCCTGCGCGAGGTCGTCGAGGCCCGTGTGGGTGACGGGGACGCCCTTCGGCCGGCCCGTCGAACCCGAGGTGTAGATGACATAGGCCGGGTTCTCGGCCCGCAGCGGCAGCACCCGCTCGTCGAAGCTCACGGGAGCGGACGGCAGAGCGTCGGCATCGGTGATCGTCTGCGGATCGTCGAGCGCGATCCAGTCGACGGTCTCGGGCAGCGCGGCAACCGAGGCCGCCCGGGTCAGACCCAGGCGTGCGCCGGAGTCGGCGATCATGAACTCGATGCGGTCTGCCGGATAGTTCGGGTCGACGGGAACGAATGCCGCGCCCGACTTGGCGACCGACCACACCGCGAGCACGGACTCGATCGAACGGGCGAGCGATACCGCGACCACGTCCTCGGGGCCGATCCCCCGGTCGATCAGGAGACGAGCCGTTCGCGACGACGCGGCGTCGAGTTCGGCGTAGGTCAGGGAACGGTCGCCGAAGACCACGGCCGTGGCCGCCGGGTCTCGTTCCACGGCAGCCGCCAGCAACTGCGGAAGGAGCACGGCACGCGGTCCGCGCCGCCGGGCGGGGCGCCGACGGGGCCGGCTGCCGCGGTCCGTCCGTGCCGGATCGGCGTTCCGGACGTCGTCGAGGTTCGTCCGAGCCCCGTCCCCCTGCTGCCCGCCGACCTCGCGCGAGAACTCACTCACCACTGGTACCGATTCCCTCGAACGTCCCGTTTCGGCCGCGACCACCCGTTGTTACCGGGTGGTCAGTTGCCCCATTAGAGCATCGCGGGGCAAGGCGTCATGTTACGGCGAGCCTCGGGCACGCCCGCATGGGGCGACCCTCGGCGGTTCGCCCCATGCGGCAGAGATATCGAGTTCTTGCCGGTCAGCGCCCCGAATCGAGCCGTCGGCCGAGGGCGGGACCGATCACGGCCCAGGCCTTCCGGGTGGCGAGGTCCCAGTGGGAGACGGGGACCTCGCGCGTGGTCACCAGTCCGTTCACGAACGGATACCACGTCTCCGCGGATGACGCGGAGCGGTCGGCCTCGGCGACGAAGACCGTCAGGTCCCCGTCGTAGACCTCGGGTCGATGTGACGCGAGGAGGGTGTAGGAGTGACGCACACCCTCGACGATCCGTTCGATCCGCTCCGGGGTGAGTACGTCGAACGGGGCCGGTAGACCCTCGACGATCTTCTGCGCGTTCTCGGGGGTGAGCTCGGTGAAGGGCACCGAGGCCTCCGGGACGTCCCCGCCGAAACCGAGGACCTCGGCGACGGTGGGTGCGGTCGCCCGCTCCGGAGCCGCAGCGCCTCGTGTCTCCGGGTAGGCGTCGAGCAGCGCGAGGGTCGGAACCTCCTGCCCGGCGCGGCGCAGTCGTATCGCGACGGCCTGGGCGAGGATGCCTCCCATCGACCAGCCGACGAGATGGTAGGGACCGTGAGGGTGGATCTCCCGGATACGCCGGGCGTACTCGTCCGCCCACGCATCGATGCTCGAGGGGAGAGCGCCACTCGCCCCGAGGGCGGGCGACTGCAGGCCGTAGACGGGACGGTCGCCCAGATACGGGACGAGACCGGCGAAACCCCATGCGAGTCCCGTCACGGGATGGATGCAGAACACCGGCGCACCCTCCCCACCGGCACGCAGGGGTAGAACGAGATCCAGGCCTGCGTCGCCGAGTGCGTCTCGCGCCGAGTCGCCGTGCGCATCGATCCGGGCGGCGAGTTCCTCGACGCCCGGATGAAGGAAGAGCCACGGCAACTCGACGTGGGCGTCGAGGACGTCCCGCAGGCGTGCGGCGACCTTCACGGCGCTGAGCGAGTTGCCCCCGATTCCGAAGAAGTCGTCGTCGAGACCCACGCGGTCCCGGGTACCGAGCACTTCCGCGTAGATCGAGGCGACGACCGTCTCCGTGCGGCTGCGCGGGGCGCGATACGGCGCCGAGGCGACCTCCGCTTCCGGAAGAGCCTTGCGGTCGACCTTGCCGTTGACGTTGAGCGGCAGCACGTCGAGCGTGACGAAGCCCTGGGGGACCATGTAGGACGGCAGGGTCCGGGTCAGCGCGGCGCGGATCGACGCGATGTCCGGCGATTCGGCGACGGGAACCACGAATGCCACGATCCGATCGCCGTTCTGCACGGTGACGACGGCGTCACGAACCTGCGGAAGCGCACGCAACGCCGATTCGATCTCCCCCAGTTCGATGCGGAAACCCCGCACCTTCACCTGGAAGTCGGCGCGATCGAGGTATTCGAGCGTGCCCGACAGCCCGTCCTCGTCGAACCGCCAGCGCACGACGTCGCCGGTGCGGTACAGACGCGTACCGGGTGCACCGAACGGGTTCGCCACGAACCGTTCGGAGGTGAGCTCGGGACGCCCGAGGTAACCGCGAGCGAGCTGGGCACCGGCGAGATACAGCTCTCCCGCGACACCCGGCGGCACCGGATGCAGGCGGTCGTCGAGGACGAACACCTGCGTGTTGGGGATCGGCGCCCCGATGGGCACGGATGTGTCCGCCGTCTCGGTGACTCGGTGAGCCGTCACCGAGACCGCCGCCTCGGTCGGACCGTAGAGGTTGACGAGGTCCGTGTCGGAGTGCTCGAGGGTGCGCTCCGCGGTGTCGACCGGAAGTACCTCGCCGATCGCCAGGACGCGTCGCAGCGAACCCGGCAGTTCTCCTTCTGCGTCGTCGAGCAGCGCATCGAGCATCGAGGGGACGACGTGCAGGGTCGTCACGTTCTCGCGGCGGATCAAGTCGTTGAGGTAGGCGGGGTCACGGTGTCCGTCGGGCGACGCGACGACGAGCTTCGCACCCGAGGTCGGCGCCGACCAGAACTCCCACACCGACAGGTCGAAGGTCGCGGCGGTCTTGAGGAGGACCGCGTCCCCCTCGCCGAGCCGGTACTCGTTCTTCTTCCAGACCAGCTGATTGACGATCGCCTCGTGCGAGACGACGACTCCCTTCGGACGGCCGGTCGAGCCCGAGGTGTAGATCACATACGCCGCGTTCCCGGCGCGCAGGGGTGCGAGACGGTCGGAGTTCCGCAGGGCGCGACCGTCGTACGCGGCGAGATCGACCGTGTCGACCTCGATCGTCGGGCGGTCACCGGGGAGGTCGATCCGGTCGCGGCCGGTGGTGAGCACACACGCCGGGTCGGCCGACTCCACGATGTACTCGATCCGCTCGCGGGGATGGTCGGGGTCGAGCGGCAGGTACGCTCCACCGGCCTCGACGACGGCATACATCGCGACGACGAGATCGATCGAACGACGGATGGGGAGGGCGACGACCGTCTCGGGGCCGACTCCGTGTTCGATCAGCATCCGTGCGAGACGGCGTACCCGCGTGGCGAATTCACCGTAGGTGAGTTCGCCCTTCGCATCGACGAGCGCGCAGGCCGACGGTGTTGCGCGGACCTGGTCGGCGAACAGGTCGGCGAGGGTCCGGCCGGGGCCCACCGCGACCTGCTCGGCCTCCCATGCTTCGAGCATGGCGGCGAGCTGGTCGGGATCGTGCAGGTCGATGTCGCCGACCACGACGTCCGCGTCGTCGGCGACGACCGACAGGATCCGCAGGTAACGGTCGACCATGCGGCGGACGGACGACTCGTCGAACAGGTCGGTGGCGTAACCGAATTCGATGTCGAACCCACCGGGTCCGCCGTTCACGCCGCGGTCGACGATCGTGACGTGGAGGTCGAACCGGACCGACGAGGACGAGGCGTCGAGCGGTTCGACCCGCAGGCCCGGCAACTCGAGCGCGTCGAGAGTGAAATTGTGGTACGACAGGCCCACTTGGAAGAGGGGATGGCGCGCCGGCGACCGAACCGGGTCGAGCACCTCCACGAGCCGCTCGAACGGGACGTCGGCGTGGTCGAAGGCCGCGATGTCCACCCGGCGCGCCTGGTCGAGCAGTTCGGTGAAGGACGCGCCGAGGTCGACGTCGGTGCGCAGGGCGAGCATGTTGACGAACATGCCCACGAGGTCGTCGAGTTCGGGTGCCGATCGGCCCGCGACGGGCGTCCCGATCACCACGTCGTGGGTGTTCGACAGTCGCGCCAGCAGCGCCGCGAGCGCGGCGTGGACGACCATGAACGGCGTCGTCCCGGTGCGGCGTGCCAGCGCGGTGATCGACTCGTAGGTGTCGCCGTCGAGTTCGGTGCGCACGGTGCCGCCGCCCGAGCCGAGGATGGCGGGGCGGACGTGGTCGGTGGCGAGGTCGAGGTGGTCGGGGATACCGGCGAGCGCTTCGGTCCAGTACGCCAGTTGCCGGCCGGCGACGGAGCCGGGATCGTCGTCGCTGCCGAGGACCTCGCGCTGCCACAGCGTGTAGTCGGCGTACTGCACCGGCAGCGGCGTCCACGCCGGCGGACGGCCTCCGGCGCGGGCGGTGTACGCGGTCACGAGATCGCGCACGAGCGGCGCGAGCGACGTGCCGTCACCGGCGATGTGGTGCATCACGAGCATGAGCACGTGGTCGTCGGTTCCGGTCTCGAACAGGGCCGCGCGGACCGGCACCTCCGCGGTCACGTCGAATCCACGTCCGGCGACGGCCGCGAGCCGCTCGACCAGTGCCTCTGCCGGAATCTGCTCCACCGGCACGTCGACCGCGACCCTCCCGGGTTCGAGGATGCGCTGTTCCCCGGTGCCGTCGACCTCCGGGTAGACCGTGCGCAGGGTCTCGTGACGTTCGACGATGTCGGCGAACGCCGTACGCATCGCGTCGATGTCGAGCGTGCCCGCGAGCCGGACCGCCAGCGGAATGTTGTAGACGGCGGACTCGGGATCGAGGCGGTTGAGGAACCACATGCGCTGCTGGGCGTAGGACAGCGGCAGGCGTGCGGGTCTGGGCCGTGCGACGAGCGGCACCGTTCCGCCGGACGAGGTGGCGTCGAGACGGCCCGCGAGCCCCGCGACGGTCGGTTCCTCGAACAGCGCCGCGGCACCGACCGTGACTCCGAGACGTGTCCGGAGACGACCGGTGACGGAGGTCGCGAGCAGCGAGTTGCCGCCGAGATCGAAGAAGTTGTCGTCGAGCCCGACCCGGTCCACACCGAGCACGTCGGCGAACACCTCGGCGATCGCCCGTTCCGATACCGTGGCGGGGGAACGGAACTCGGTGGCCGTGATCTCGGGTTCCGGCAGGGCGGCGCGGTCGACCTTGCCGGACGGGGTGAGGGGAATCCGGTCGAGGACGACGACGGCTGCGGGAACCATGTACGCCGGAAGCAGGTCTGCGACGTGGCGGGTGAGGACATCCGCATCGAGCGCCGCGCCGGCCCCGTGCACGTACGCCACGAGACGTGTCTCCCCGGCAGGTGTCGGGCGGCCGAGGGTGACGGCGAAATCCACTCCGGGGAAGGACGACAGCGCCCCGTCGATCTCCCCGAGTTCGATGCGGAATCCGCGCACCTTCACCTGGAAGTCGTTGCGGCCCACGTAGACGATGCCCGCATCGGCGCTTTCGGGTCCGCGTACGACGTCACCGGTGCGGTACATCCGTGCGCCTCCGGCAGCCGCGACGAATCGTGTCGCCGTCAATCCGGGACGTCCGTGATAGCCGCGGGCCACGCCCGGACCCGAGACGTACAGTTCCCCCACGACACCTGCGGGAACCGGATGCAGACGCGAGTCCAGCACGGACTCCGACACGTTGCGGATCGGGGGCCCGATCGTCACCCGGTCGCCGGGAGCGAGTTCGTCCGAGATGTTCGACATGATCGTCGTCTCGGTGGGGCCGTAGCCGTTGAAGAATCGGCGTCCGGGAGCCCATCGCGTCACCAGTTCGGGCGGGCACGCCTCACCACCGACGACGACCGTGTCCAGCACGCCGAGCCCGGACGGGTCCACCGAGGACAACGCGGCCGGAGTGACGAAGGCGTGGGTGACCCCGTGTCGCAGAACGAATTCTGCGAATTCGCCACCGCCGAAGACCGAGCGCGGCGTCACGACCATGGTCGACGACGCCCCGATCGCCAGGAGCAGTTCGAGGACGGAAGCGTCGAAACTCGGCGATGCGAAGTGCAGGGTGCGCGAATCGGCCGTCAGGCCGTAGCGTTCGACCTGCTCCGCACAGAAGTTCGCGAGACCGGTGTGGGTGACGACCACACCCTTGGGCCGTCCGGTCGAACCGGACGTGTAGATGACGTAGGCGGCGTTGTCCGGTCGCAGCGGACCGCGTCGCTCGTCGAAGCCCACCGGGGTCGAGGCCAGCGCCTCCGCTTCGGACGACACGTCCGGTGCATCGATCCGCAGCCACTCGACGGTCTCCGGCAACGAGGAAGCGGTGTCCGAAAGGGTCAGTCCGGTAACAGCGCCGGAGTCGACCACCATGTGCTCGACCCGATCGGGCGGGTATGTGGGGTCGACGGGTACGAAGGCCGCGCCCGTCTTGGCGACGGCCCAGGTGGCGACCACCGATTCCGGCGACCGGACGAAAGCCAGCGCTACGACGTCCTCGGGGCCGATACCACGGCCGATCAGCAGTCGCGCCAGACGTGACGAAGCGGCGTCGAGTTCCGCGTAGGTCGTCGATCCCGATTCGGAGAGCATCGCGATACCGGAAGGATCGCGCTCGACCGCCGCGGCCAGCAGATGCGGGAGAAGCGCGGTCGCGGGACGGCGGCGTAGACGGTGCTTCCACCGGCGAGAACCGCGCTGTCGGTGAGCGTCTGCGGACACCGCCGGACTCGATTCCGGCCCGATTGCACTGGTGGTCATGCCCTCCCCGATCTCGCCGGGGGTACGCAGAACCAGACGTCGCGAGAGTTCGCGGCGCCCATCGATCGAGCATCCGTGTGGACTGGTCCCCGACTACCGGTCCACACCTGCCGATCGTGATCGAGTCTGGCACAGGCCGGGCTAGGGCTCCACTCGAACGGACGGACCGACTCCGTCTCGCCGGTTGCCCGACTGGGCAATTCGGACATTCTCACCGCAGGTGAACTTCGCCAGGATCGGCCCGATCTCACGGCATCCTTCATCGGAGGTGATGCCCCAGTGATCGACGTCCACGATGTGCCGCACCACGCGACCGGTGACGAACGGATCCCACTCCCGAAGCGAAGGCTGTTCCCGGCGGGAGGATTTCCCGGCCTCGACGAACAACATGTTCCCGTCGAACAGGCCCGGTGTGTGACCTTCGAGCACCTCGAAGGAGTGGGTTATGCCGCGCAGAATCCCGTCGAGGGGAAGCGACCCGAGCGCCGGCCCGTTGTCGTCGGCCGGGTTGTTTGTGAAACGAAACACACCTGCGGGTGGTGTGTCGCCACCCTGCCCGGCCCCCATCAGGCCTGCCATCGCGACCTCCGCCGGATCGACCCGATCGGTCAGGACGATCCGTACGTGCGCGTCGAGGAGGGTCAGCGACGAGACGATCGATCCCGCACGCTGCAACCGGACCGCCATCTCGTGGGCGATGACGCCACCCATCGACCAACCGACGAGGTGATACGGACCGGCGGGCCGGACTTCACGAACGGCCTCGACGTAGACGGCCGCCCATTCCTCGATGGACCCGGGTAGCGGCGCGTCACCCGACAGTGCCGGTGACTGCAGTCCGTAAACCGGGCGTCCGTCCTCCACATACTCGGCCAGCCCGGCGAAACTCCACGCCAGGCCGACGACGGGATGCACGAAGAACACCGGTGGACCATCGGCATCCGGTGTGCGCAGCGGTAGCACGATGTCGAAAGCCGCGCTGCGTCCGTCCTCGCCGGTCGGGTCGGTGCGATCGATCCGTTCCGCGAGATCGGCGACCACAGGACTGTCGAAGATCCACTCGACCGGCACGGTGTGCCCCACCGCAGCCGCCAACTCGCCGTTGACGGCGATCGCGAGCAACGACGTACCGCCGAGTGCGAAGAAGTCGTCGTCCCGTCCCACTCGCTCGATCCGGAGCGTGCGAGCGAATGCCGACGCGACAGCTGCTTCGGTGTCCGTCCGTGGCGGACGGTACCGAGAGGCTTCGGCCCGCAGAACGGGAAGAGCATTGCGGTCGAGTTTTCCGGTGGTCCCCCGGGGCAGTCGGTCGAGCAGGCCGATCGCGGTCGGAATCATGTATCCCGGCAGCCGCTCGGTGAGGGCGGGTCGTAGCGCTTCCACGTCGAGGTCGGTGTCGTCGTCCGCCACGACGAAGGCCACCAGCCGGTCTCCCCGGTCCGCGTCCTTCTGCACCGCCGCGGCGGCGGTGATCACCCCCGGGCACGAACGCAGCGCATCCTCGATCTCGGCGAGTTCGACCCGGAAACCGCGGATCTTCACCTGCTGGTCCCGACGTCCCACATACTCGAGTTCGGTGCCGGCCGATGTCTCCACCCACCGCACGAGATCACCGGTGCGGTACAACCGTCCGTCGCCGAACGGGTCCGCGACGAACCGAGCGGCGGTCTCCGCCGTACGGCCGAGGTATCCGCGCGCAAGCTGTACCCCACCCAGATACAGCTCGCCCACGACCCCCACCGGAACCGGGTTCAGGCGCCCATCGAGCACGCGCACGGTCGTGTTCCATGCGGGCACACCGATCGGAACGACATGCCGGTCGTCCTCCCGCACCTCGTGGGCAGTGACCGAGACGGTCGCCTCGGTGGGACCGTAGAGATTCGTCAGCACGGCATCCGAGCACTTCCGGAATCCCTCGGCCGAGGCGGGCGACAGCGCTTCCCCGATGGACAGCACCCGGCGCAACGAGGCGGGGTATCCGCCGGTCGCTGCCGCGGTGAGCATATCGAGCATGGTCGGTACGGAGTGGAAGGTGGTGACCTCCTCCCGATCCATCAAGGCCAGCATCGCCGCAGGGTCGAGATACCGTCCGGGCGGCGGAACGACCAGGCATCCACCGGAAGTGAGCGCACCCCAGAACTCCCACACCGACAGATCGAAGGTCGGCGGTGTGTGCAGCACTGCCACTTCACGGTCGTCCGCTCCGAACCGGGAACGGATCCATTCCAGCTGGTTCACCACCGCCCGGTGCGGGACGACCACCCCCTTCGGGGTTCCCGTGGAGCCCGAGGTGAACAGCACGTAGGCCGCATTGTCGGGTGACAGCGGCGAAATCCGGTCCGCATCGGTGAAATCGTCCGCCGGCAACTCTTCCCACGCCGGGTCGTCGATGTCGAACAGAACCGCGTCACGGGTATCGACCGTGCGGGTTGCGCCGGTGGTCTTCGACGAACGGAGAACGAGCGCGGGACGGGCGGTGTCCACGATCTGTTCGATCCGGCCGGGCGGCAGAGAAGGATCGAGGGGAACGTAGGCGCCGCCTGCCGTCGAGACGGCGAACATCGCGACGACGAGCTCGAGAGAGTTCGGCATCAGAAGTCCTACCCGGGTCTCGGGTCCGACACCTGCTGCGACGAGTGCGCGTGCCGTACGGTTCACCCGCGCAGCGAATTCCCGGTACGACGCTCGTCCGCCGGGGTGGACCACCGCGGTGGCCTCCCGGACACGGGATACGTTTCTGCGGAAGAGCTCCGGTAGCGTCTGCGCGTCGGCCGGGTGTCGCCGGCCGCCCGAGATGTGCAGGAGGCGGGTGCGTTGCGCGGGGTCGAGCATCTGTGCCTCGCCCACCGGCCGCGTGGGGTCGGTCACGAGGTCGCGAACCAGGCGCACGAACATGCCCGCGAGTGCCTGCGCGGTGGACTCCTCGAAGAGATCTGTCGCGTAGGTGAGCACACCGGCCAACCCGTCCACCACGCCCTCGCCGTCGTAGCGTTCGGCGAGGATCAGGTGCAGATCGAATTGGGAGACGTTCCTTTCCGCTGCGAGACTTTCGGCCTCGAGACCCGGTAGGTCGAGATACGCGCGCGACAGGTTCTGGAAGGACAATCCGACCTGGAACAACGGGTGGTGCGCGAGAGACCGCACCGGATCGAGCACCTCGACGAGTCGCTCGAACGGCACATCGGCGTGCGCGAACGCGGCGAGGTCCGCCTTCCGGACCCGGGAGAGCAGAGTGGAGAACGACTCCACGAGATCTACCTCGGCCCGGAAGACGATGGTGTTGACGAACATTCCGACGAGGTCGTCCAGTGCCGGGTCGTTCCGTCCCGCGACGGGAGTACCGACCACGATGTCGCGCATGCCGGACAGCCGGGAGAGCAGCACCGCGAACGCCGCGTGAACCACCATGAACGGCGTGGCGCCGTGATCCTGCGCAAGTGCCCGGAGCGCCGTGTGGACCTCCGTACCGATCGAGACATCCACGCTTGCACCACGATACGACTGCGCCTTCGGCCGCGGGTGATCGGCGGGAAGGTCGATCCGGTCGGGGATCCCGTCGAGGGCGCGACGCCAGAAATCCACCTGTCGGGAGGACATCGAGCCGGGGTCGGACTCGTCGCCGAGGATCTCGCGCTGCCACAGCGTGTAATCCGCGTACTGCACGGACAATTCGGGGAGCCGCGGTTCCGAACCGGAGAGTCGGGCGACGTAGCAAGCCGCAAGATCCCGGGTCAGCGGTCCCATCGAGTAGCCGTCGGCGGAGATGTGGTGCACCACGACGACGAGCACGTGCTCCTCCGGCGCCGTCCGGAGGAGTTCGACGAGGAACGGGACCTCACGGGTGACATCGAACCGAGTGGAGACGACCCGTTCGATCCTGCCGGCCAGCGCATCCGGCGAGATGTCGACCGGGACGAGCCCGGACCGCACCGAGTCCGCACCGAGAATGTGCTGTACGGGACGGCCGTCGACCTCCGGGTAGACCGTCCGCAACGACTCGTGCCTCGCCACGACGTCATCGATCGCACGGCCGAGCGCGTCTGCGTCGAGCGCTCCGGTGAACCGGACGACGACCGGAATGTTATAGGCCGCAGACGAATCGAGACGGTTGAGGAACCACATGCGTTGCTGCGCCAACGACAACGGCACCCGCTCCGGACGCTCCCGCACCGCCAACACCACAGTCCCGGCACCGGCACCGGCGGTGTCGATATCGACACGGGCCGCCAACTCCTGCACCGACGACGTCTCGAACACCACCGGCACCGCCACCCGATACCCCAACCGCGCCGACAACCG